>CACWXY010000001.1 GCA_902764915.1 uncultured Eubacteriales bacterium
ATCAGTATCTTCATACATATCTGCCTCGCCGAAATCTACTTGCGCGCATCCGGGTTCCCAGACCAGTTCCTGTGTCCCTGTAGTTCGGCTATCATTCCGAAGCCGCTTAACATATTTCTGAACCGCATCATAACTTCCCGTGTATCCCTCCTCATCTCTCAGCCGTTCGAAAATCCGTTTTGCCGTGTGCCACTGCTTCTTCCAGTGTTTCTTGTCTTCTTCCAGATATCCCAGAATTTTGTCATTGAACGGAGCAACTATTGAGCTGCGTCCAATCTTGACCGGCGGTGTCGGGGAGAAGTCATCTTTCTCCAGGTACTTGACGATTGTCTTGGGATCAGATTTGGTTAATTCGTGGATTTCTGAAATTTTGTATCCACTTTTGGCCAAATCTCTGATAAGATTGATCTGGGTCATGTTGAGCATTTCCTTTCCTCCTTCGTCTAAGGTTGGTCCCTGAGACAAAGGATATTTTCCGATTTTCGGTATAACCATTATACGCTACGCATGCAGACAATAGATGCAAGGTTTACGGTTCGAATTCCTGCCTTGGTTTTGGGTGAATTCTTGCGGATAGTTCCCACGCCTGCAACCTTGACAGCAGTTGCATTGATATGAACCATGTAGCCTTCAATATCGGACCAGTTCAAATCCAGGCACTTCGACATTCCTGAGAAGCTTTGAAAATAATAGCTTCTCAGGTTTTTTGTCTTCTGAAATAGGCATCTCTGTCCCGGGGAAACTTCTCATTTTCAAGCATTGTTCAATGTCGTTCAGAATACATGAACAAAGATTGACATTATGGAGAAGATTTAGCTGTGTTTCTCCGCCACACTCAGCGCCGAAAATCGCAACCTTGTCTACACCTGTACTGTCTCTCGCTTGCAGGCGTGCATCGATAATATGGGAATTTTAATCCCAAATACGTCAATGTTGTTGACATATTTGGGATTAAATATTACAATTTCATCGTAAACATTTCTGCTGATCGTAATATATGCTGAAAGGAGGATCTCTATGGACCATCCATCCAATAATGATTCGCTATATGACGATTCCGGCAGTATGGTATCAGCAGTCCTGCTCCTGCCCATGCAGCAAGATGTGCGATCCTGTCTGATCCGCCTGATTCTCCATTTTATGGGAGCCTTGCCGGAAAAGAACGCTCTTGAAAGCACCCCTACGTGACAATCAATCTGTGAAAAGAACCGCAGTGCAGATCTGCGGTTCTTTTTTTGTGCTTGGCATAATGTGCCAATACAATGATAATGAAGTTCCAATACCCCGGTAAAATGTATTCCCGTGCATTCAAAACAAGCGTTGTACAGCAGCATTTGCATATGCTAGCAGGACCTGATGATAAACATCTTGAACCTGTTTTGCCTGTTCTTTGCCTTATTCAATCTCAGAATGATGCACAATTCTCATTGAAGCGTATGAGTATAAAAGTGCTGTCTGTCAACTTTCTCTTCTCCGTCCGCCTGGTGCATCAAAGGAACCGCAGGCTAGCGCAGATCATACTTCCCGTATGCGCCAATCACTCATTTGGGTTTTTGCCTGCTCTCTGAACAGACTATTCATGTGGCGCAAAAACATAAAACGTAAACCTGCGAAAGAAATTCTGGTCGACTCCTTCTGCGAAATCGCTGAAAGCAAGGATGTTGATAGAATTTCCGTGAAGGATATCACAGATAACTACGGCAATTCGACTGCCTCTTTCTACCGCCAGTTCAGAGACAAACAAATAATCTGGGCACATACACAGATGGTTGCAAAAGCCATGAATCAGATCGGCAGAGACGGTTATGAAAGGAATCAATACCCTCCTGGAGCGTGCCCGGCTCTTTGAAAAAACCGCAATCTGCTAGCCAACCTGCTTCTGCATACTTCCAACCACGATGCATTTATCCCTCACATGACGGAAATCAATTATCAGGTACTCAGGTTCTGCCTTTTCTCTGTTACCGGCCGGAAAGAGCTCGATCTTTCGCTGGATCTGCACACACGCATGTACTGTATGGGAACCGTCTGTCTGACCTGTGAATGGATTCTGGGCCGGTACAACATATCCGCGGATACGCTCGCACAAGCATATGAGGATGCCCTTCCTCTCCCTTTGTGCTCTTTGCTGCTGAAAAGTAAGTGAAACAAATGAATACTTCATCGATTATGAATTGATGGCATATCCGAGTCTCCTATAATCAGAGCTGGATCGCATCGTTCTACAGCACCCATCGGAATGAATAATCAGGGAAGTCATGCATTTCTGCAATCATGGGTAAAAGGCTGCTCCCGACAATTCACAGCAGCAAGCCATTCAGACACAGATGCTCAGGCAACAGAGTCCTGGCAAGCCAGACGACAGGTGCATGGTCGCATCCGATGAAGAAGGAAAATGCATGCAGAAAAGCAAATGACTGTCTGTGCTTGACGCAGCACTGAAGGCTGCATGAAAGAGCCATTCTGTTTTTCTCTTCTATTCCTGCTTCAAGGAAACCATCCTGGAATATCAAAAAACCTTGACGACGGTCGTCCGGCCTATATACAGTATGTCATATTGATGGTATGATATGAGTACGTTACCATGAATAAGGTGAATGAGGCAGGCCATTCACCTGAAGTCCGGTACTTGGCAGTCATTTTCCCGAACCGTTCCACAAGCCTGGTATATCAGCAGACCCATTCTGTCAGCAACGAACGAAGACTCTTTCTCTCACGAAACCTCAGAGAGCCCTGCAGAAGAAAGCACTGGCTGTTCCCTGCACGATGCATGACTGTCTCGGTTTTTCAGCAATTGCAAGGAAACCATTCAAGCAGTTATGGGATAAAGCACTAACAGAAATGGAGGAAAAACATGATCTACGATTACACTGTTACAACAGGAACGGGCGAGCCACTCCCCCTTTCCAATTACCAGGGCAAAGTAATCCTGGTGGTCAATACCGCTACCGGCTGCGGGTTTACTCCGCAATATGCTCCTATTGAGCAGATGTACAGGGATTATCATGAAAAAGGCCTGGAGATCCTGGATATCCCCTGCAACCAGTTCGGTGGTCAGGCACCGGGAACCGACGAAGAAATCCATGAATTCTGTACAATGCACTTCAATACCACTTTCCCGCAGATGAAGAAAGCAGACGTAAACGGTGATAATGAACTGCCTCTATACACCTATCTGAAATCACAGAAGGGGTTTGAAGGTTTCAGCGAGCATCCTTACAAAGCACTTCTGGAGAAGATGTTCTCAGAAAAGGATCCGGACTGGGACAAGAAGTCTGATATCAAATGGAATTTCACAAAGTTTCTCATTGACAGGAAAGGGCAGGTTGTGGCCCGTTTTGAGCCCACCGCAGACATGGCAGATGTGGAAGGATGTGTAAAGTCACTATTGTGAAAGGGGAAAATACACATATGACAATCAAGGCTGTCAAATTCCGCAAAGACGGTTTCTATTCCCAGCCCTTCGCTTTCGGCGGAGAAGAAGGCATGGACCCGTTTGACAAAAAACATTCGCTACCGCGGAAGTCTTCAGAACTACCTGATTGATACCGGCGATGAAGTCATCCTGGTTGACACAGGTCTTCCTGCCGGCACACCCGAAGAAGTCCCTGATGAGAACAGCCTGGCTTATACAGGGAAAGATATCTGCAGCTATATGGAAGCACTGTCTGCTCTGGGCTACTGTCCAGAACAGGTCACCCGGATTCTTCTGACACATAAGCACAGCGATCATTCCGGAGAGCTTCGTTCCTTTCCTCATGCCAGAATATATGTGAATGCCGATGAAATGTCCGCCGATGAACTTCTCGGAATCGATTCACTTATTCCCGTTCATTTTACCGACGGCGCATATCACAATTTCCCCGCCTGCCAGAATATCAGGGACGGTATCTACTTCATACAAGCCAAAGGGCATACAAACGGTAACAGCATCGTAATCGTGGAAAATGACGGCCTTTTTTACATGATTCACGGTGATATTACCTATGTGGATGAAGCACTGTATGCAAATAAGCTCTCCGTAGTCTATGATGATCTGCCCGCAGCCCGTGAAACCATGGATCGCGTGCGTGATTTCATTCGCCAGAATCCCACTGTCTACTGCGGCACGCATACCCCGCAGGGCTACGAAAACCTGGAAGAAAAGCGGGTGATGGACCTGGATCACCCGGTAGAGACTGTATGGCCGGTGCTTGACTTTACCTCTCATGCTGCTACCGGACAGTATATCTGCTCTATCTGCGGCTATGTCTATGATCCTGATGAGCATGACGGTGTTGCTTTCACAGATCTGCCCGAGGATTGGAAATGCCCGCGCTGCAGACAACCCAAAGAAAAATTCAACCGTGCCTAAGAATCCGAAAGGATGTTCACAATGGAAAACCAGAAGCGAATCATTGTTGTCAACGCCGGCCCCAGAAAAGGCTGGAATACAGACAGCCTGCTAACGGAAGCCGCCAGAGGCGCTGAATCCATGGGTGCTGTCACAGACCGGTTTGATCTTTTCCGGCTGGAGCGCTATACCGGCTGCATTTCCTGTTTTGGATGCAAAAAGATCAGGAATCAGGGCCGATGCATGTGCAGAGATGGCCTTACGCCTGTACTGGATGCCATCCGGTCATCAGACGGTTTGATCATCGGTTCTCCCAATTATCTGAGCGAATTGACAGCTTCGTTTCGTGCACTGTACGAACGTCTGATCTTTCAGAACCTGACCTATAACTTGGAAAACCCCTGCTGCAATACGCATCCCATTCCGGTCCTCCTGATCATGACCAGCAACGCACCTGACACAGGCTATACCGGACTTATACAGAGCTATCAGCAGACACTGTCCCGTTTTGTCGGACCGACGGAAGTCCTGATCAGTGGAAACACGCTCCAGCTAAAGGATTACAGCAAAACCGACTGGGAATGGTCCATGTTCAATCCGCAGCAGAAGATCGAAAGACATGAAACGGTATTCCCGTTGGAGTGCAAAAAAGCATTTGATCTGGGCGCCGCACTGGCCAGAAAGTGAGAGCATCGCATCATGAATCAGGATCCGAACACATTCGATATTCAGGAATACATGACACATGGCGTGGAGCGTGTTGTGTCCGACGCTCTCAAAGCGACCCTTCGAAACCCAAGGGAGAGCGCTTTTATGGTGCAGTTTGCTGCTGCCAGCAGAGCGGCTTCCAAAAAACGCCGAAAAGCCGAAAATGCCGGTGAGCACATCCCGCCCTTCCTGATTGCCAGCATCACCAGCCAGTGTAATCTGCACTGCGCCGGCTGCTATTCACGTTGCAATCATGCCACGGTGGACACTGCTCCCGTCAGTCAGCTGACAGGAGAAGAATGGCTGCGCATCTTTGATGAAGCCGATGATCTGGGTATCAGCTTTATTCTGTTGGCAGGCGGGGAACCCATGCTTCGCAGAGACATTATCGAAGCTGCCGGCAGTAAGCCGAAGATTCTTTTTCCGATCTTTACCAATGGCACATATATCGACAGGCCCTATTTCGAACTGTTCGATCGCTGTCGTAATCTGATTCCCATCATGAGCATCGAAGGAGAAAAAGCCACCACTGACGCCCGTCGCGGAACCGGTATCTATGACCGCCTGATAGCCAACATGGACGAGCTGCAAAGGCGTGGGCTGATATTCGGTGCATCCGTTACAGTCACAACAGAGAACATTAGGGAGGTTTCCTCCGATGCTTTCCTGCAGAAGCTCTCTCAGCGCGGCTGCAAGGCTGTGATATTCGTTGAGTTTGTTCCGGTTACTGATGAAAGTCAGGAACTGGCACCGGGCGATGCGGAGCGTGCATACCTGCAGGATGAAATCGCACGGTTGCGCCGCGATCACCCCGAGATGGTCTATATTTCCTTCCCGGGCGATGAAAAAAGCTCCGGAGGCTGTGTGGCAGCCGGACGTGGTTTCTTCCACATTAACTCGCACGGCGGTGCAGAGCCCTGTCCTTTCTCTCCCTATTCCGATGTCAATATCAGGAATACATCCCTTCGCGATGCACTGCACTCCCCGCTTTTCCTGGCCTTGCAGAAAGACGGTATCCTGCTGGATGATCACAACGGCGGCTGTGTCCTGCATGAGAAGCGGGAACAGGTAGAAATGCTTCTGCGACAGAAGAAAAAACATAAGGAAGGAGAATAAGAAAATGTCTGCTATTGCATGGATCATTATACTGCTTCTGGTGTGCTGCTGCTTTTCCCATCGTCGTGTCATTCTCGCACTGATCAGACATGAGCCAATGCCCAAAGCACCCAAATGGCATTTCTGGATTAAGGAAGAAAACCGAAAACACTGATGCGCCCTCGCGTCACAAAAAGTGCCCGATGCTGGCAGCCAGCCATGCATCGGGCGCTTTCCGTTCTCCTGCCCGGAATCGTTCCTGTTTTTCTTCATTATTATGCATTGCTTGCCCGGATCTTCTTCATCCATTTCCTGCTGCGAAGCCGGAAGATACACCATACGCATTTGATCACCTGATCAATCTTGAGCATAGCGTAGATCCAGAAAGGCGTCCAGTGCAGTACAAAAGCTGCCAGCATACCCAGCGGTATTGATGCAACCCAGAGAAAGAGAATATCACCTGCCATCAGAAAACGGGTATCGCCTCCAGCCCGCAGAACGCCTTTGGTAAGCACAGAGTTCATAGCCTGAAAAATCACAATAAAGCCTATCGCGTCCATAAGCTGCCAGGCAATCGCCCTGGTTTCCTCCGAAACCTTGTAATACTGGATCAGCGGCCCACGCACAAGAAGAATCACGACAGCAGCTACACATCCAAGAACCAGGCCCAGTCCCAGGAAGGTATAGCCCTGTCTCTGTGCCTTTTCCATATTGCCCTCTCCCATAGTGTGCCCCGTAATGATGCCACTGGCATGCGCCATTCCCTGTGTCAGAACAGAGGAAAGCTGCTGCACAATGGTTGTCACAGAATTAGCTGCCACAAAGGTTTCCCCGATGTGGCCCATTACCATGGCCACGGCATTATTTCCCAGTGCCAGAAGACCATCACTGATGAAAACAGGAAGGCATATACGGATATACTCCCCCAGCAGGTCCCTGCACCGCATGCGAAGATGTTTCAGACGATATCCGATCCGATTATCCCTGAAGAAAAAGTATCCGCATATAAAGAACAGTTCAAACAGTCTTGCAATCAGTGTTCCCAGCGCAGCCCCGGCAATCTCCATGCGCGGTGCGCCAAGATGGCCAAAGATGAACACCCAGTTGCAGAAGATGTTCATGAAAAAGGCAAAAATCGAGCTGAGAAGCGGAATGCGGACCTGTCCCACACTGCGCAGAACATTCGTACAGCTCAACGACAGTCCGATGCAGAAATATGTTGGCAGAAGCCACCGAAGATAGGTAACCCCATAGGTTATAATCGTATCCTCCGGTGTATACATCCGCATGACAATCCCTGGAAAGAAAAGAACGGCAAAGGTAAAAACGCTGGCCATTGCCACTGCAACGCGCAGCATTATCGTCACTGCTTTCTGCAGGGACGTCTTTTCCTTCATTCCCCAGAATCGCGCAGTCAGCACGGATGCCCCCATTCCAATCCCCATGCAGAAGATCTGGAACAGATTGATAAACTGACCGCCAAGCGCAGAAGCAGAAAGCTGCGCATCCCCCATGCTGCTGAGCATAACCGTATCCATAAGATTGACGCCTACCGTAATCAGCTGCTGGGCAGATATGGGCAGCGCTATTGAGAGCATTTTTCGGTAAAATGCGCGATCCCCAAGATAGGCTTTCCACTGTGTCATTTTCATTGTCTCCTTTACATAACGGGAATCGTAAACACTACCTGGGGAATGTCATCTGCCTGTACCGCAACCAACAGAGTGCCCTTTTCCCGTCCCGAACGGATGATGGCAAAGAGCATGCCCTTTTCCGTACGACGCACTGGACATCCATATAATGTATGGTCACTCATACAGCCATTGTCCATTCCCAGAAGTGTTCCGCCTTGCACGCTCAGGTGCACATTGCGATCTGCATCCGGAACCAGCTGTCCTTCTGCATCCAGCAGCTGTATTTCCAATTGCACCACGCTGCGCCCATCCGCAGGCACCGATGCGCGGTCTGCCACAACACTGAGTCTGTCCGGTGCGCCTGTTTTTCGAATCACCCTGCGTGTGATTTCTCTGCCTTCCAGATCACGCCCAATTGCCACGATCTCTTTCGCACCTGCTCTGACATCCCAGGCCAGGTGCAGGTCATTGGTTGTCACCGGCGCAAGAGGATGCTCGAAATGCGCCCACTCCTCTGACATGCCCTGGTTGGGAAACTCGTAAGCCTTTACACCATAACTGATCCCGTCGACAATCAGTTCCACTGAAGGACAGTTGGTATAGGCCACCACCGGATAGATTGTTCCTGCAGAAAGCGGCAGGTTCAGATGCGGAAATACATGAAGTACCGGGATATCCTTTCTCCAGATCGACTGATAGAAAAAGTACCCGTCCTTTAGATAGCCGCATGTGTCCATAACGCCTGCACTGGAACCCCTGTCAGGCCAGAAGCATTCTCCGAGATAGTCAATCCCTGTCCACATAAAGCTTCCCATGACATAAGGCCGCGTGCGAATGAACTTCCACAGTTTTTCCGCTTTCAGGGACCGGGCATGGTACGGCGACCGTCCCCAGACACTGTCCGGAATATCCAGGCGGTAGTCTCCTCTCCTACCGTTGACAGCTACATCCTCTGTTCCCAGAAGCAGCCAGTGCGGATGTTCCCTCTTTTCTTCCTCATAGAAGGTTTCCGTGCGTTCCCTCCATCGATCCGTATAGTTGACACCCACGATGTCAATCTGTTCCAGAAATCGCACATCCGCAGATACCGGTTCAGCCTTTACCATATCGCAGGCCTGTGTAAGAGGTCGTGTGCTGTCCAGGCTGTGACACAGGCCAGCCAGCATTCTTGCATATTTCCATCCGCCATCCACAACCTGTTCTCTGACCTCGTTGCCAATAGACCACATAATCACAGAGGGATGATTGCGGTCCCTTTCCACCATGGAGGTCATGTCTTCACGGAAACAGGTATCAAACCACTCAGAATAGCCACGGCTGGCATGAGTATTGGATCCGAACTCCTTTCCTTTCATGGTATGCCATTCATCAAATGCTTCATCCAGAACACAGAAGCCCATGGTATCCGCCAGTGTCAGAAGCGCTGGATCCGGCGGGTTATGACTCATGCGCAGCGCATTGCAGCCCATCTCCTTTAGCCTCTGCAGGCGCCGCGCCCAGACTTCCCTCGGCACAGCCGCTCCAACGCAACCGCCGTCGTGGTGCAGACATACTCCCTGAAGAATCACTTTCCGCCCATTAAGGGAAAAGCCCTGTGTATTGTCAAAAGCAAGGCTGCGTATGCCAAAGGAAGTATGCACTTCATCCATGCGAGTGCCGCCCGCGAATACTTCTGTAACAGCTTCATAGAGATATGGCGTATCCAGATCCCATAGTTTCGGGAAAGGCACCTCCATTGTCTGCACACAGGTCATGCTGTTCTGCGCCGGGACCACCGCTGAATGTGTTGCCACACAGTTTTTCTCCGAAGAGAGAATTCTTGCAACAACAAGGCAGTCCTCCGTCTGCCGCCCGCCCCATATATCCGTTCGTATCTCGACTGTTGCGCGCTCTTTTTCGACAACAGGTGTTGTCACCTGTACGCCAAACGTACGTACATGGATCTTCTGACGGCGCACAAGATACACGTCTCGGGTGATACCGCTTCCTGTGTACCAGCGGGATCCCGGCTGATGGCTGTTGTCCACACGGATCAGAAGCAAATTCTCGCCGTCTGTGAGAAAGGGAGTCAGGTCCACTTCAAAACTGGTATAGCCATAAATGTGCCCGCCCAGATCGTGTCCGTTCAGCCAGATATCGCAGTGCATATAAACGCCTTCCAAAAAAAGGCTGTACACTTCATTGTCCGCTCTGGCCACACGGAACTGTTTGCGATACCATCCGATCCCGCATCGAGCATATCCGCCTGAACCACAGCTTGGTGCTTCCGGATCCACAGGATAATCGAGGCTCCAGTCATGAGGGAGCTGTACCGAACGGAAAGCCGTATCTTCCTGTGGAAATGCCTGGGTATCCGTCAGCGCAAATTCCCATTCAAAGCCAAAAAAGACATTTTCGCGCACACCGTGCCTTTGCTGAAAGAAAATCTCCATAAAACGCTCCCTTTTCATTGTCATCAGCTCATGATGCGCCATACGCTGCCCTGCGCAGTACCCAGGCAAAGCCATGGGCTGTCCGCTTATCGGCATCCCTGAAATGATTGCCCTGATTCCATACAAGCTCTGTCGGGATACTCTGTGCATCCAGTATATCGCGACAGGTACGTATGCAGTTTCCTACCATAGACATGACCGGGTTCCGGGTTTTCTCTTCCCTGTCTCCCAGACTCAGATAGACAGCCTTTCCCAGCATGGGATGTGCCTTCAGATAGTCCACAAAGCCTGGAAACCATACTGAAGGCGAGGCGGCTGCAATCCCTTGAAATCGGTCTGTCACACATCCAGCCCATAGCGCAAAGAGTCCGGACAGTGAGTAACCGCCCAGGAAATAGGTTTTTTCGCAATCCCCGCATGTATCCAGCATCGCTTTCAGTGTATCCTGTGCACCATTTCCAAAGCCAGCATTCCCAAACACAGCCGGTGCTTCCCAGGGAGAAAGATCTCTGTTCCAGTCCTCCACCAAAAAGGCGCGCATCATAAACGGCACATCAGTCTGTTCCCGGATACTGGCACACTCCTGCTCCAGCAGAGAATAGTCATGTTCATCCACGGCCTGTATAAGAACATTTCCGGCTGATGCTGCCCCTATTTCATAGATTTTCATATGGTCTTCCCCTCACAATCCTGTTCCTGCGGAAAATCCATTCTTTCCCCTTTCCTTGTGATCCTCTGTTCATGCTGTCCTGTGACTTCCACCCACACGTCCATAGCATCTCGAGTCGGCTCTTCAAAAAGTGCGCGCATCTTCCGGAGAAGTCCATCATCCACATAAAAGTCCGACCCGCCCTCACCTCGTTGAACACGAGCATTTCTCTGCCGTATATTTTCCTGCCACAATGCATCGTCTGTATCCAGATAATGCCACACGAACGGAACACCATTGGATCGGAAAAAAGAGGTGATCTCCTTTCGATCCTCCTCAGACCAGAATCCCCAGTCCAGAATTACACTGGCTCCGGCTTTTACAATCTCCACCGCTTTTTTTCGCAGGTATCGGTTGACACGCTGTGCCAGTGCCACATAGCCTTCGCCCTGCGCATTATCCGTCAGGTCCCAGGTGACTTCATCCGTTGAAAGTATCACCGATGGTATTTTCTTCTGAAGCTGTCTGGCATACCAGGATTTCCCACTGCAGATCCTGCCACAGATCAGAATCACCTCCGCCATGTTCCGCCTCCTTTTTTTTGCTCTTTCTCTTCCGCCTCTGCCAAAAGCAGACGTTGAGAACAAATGGTCATAGACCTTCAATGCATACTCAGCAGACCGTATACATCGGGATGTCGATACTTACATCCCATAACTTCCGCGGACCTGTACATCCGCAGCTGGTCCATATCAAGATCCACACAGTAGATTCCCTCTTCTTCAGGTGCTTCCAATATACACATATCCCGCACGCCTGGTGCATCCCGCAGCCAGGCCACACCGTCAAAAACCGTGGAATGTCCGTTGCAATCCGGCTGTCCAAGAGGATAATTGCATGTCGCAACAGCCAGCATATTCTCATAGGCTCTTGTGCGAAGCGCGGAAAGACGGTTTATCTCCATCGGGCAGGCATTCGGTGCAAGAATCAGCTCCGCACCTTTCAGCATCAGGATCCGCGCGCTCTCAGGAAATTCCCTGTCAAAGCAGATCATGCATCCTGCCTGTACTGTTCCCTCTTCCAGAGCAAGCGTACACACCGGAAACTCCTCGCCGGCTGTCAGAACGCTTTCCGCATCAAAATCACAGGTATGTACCTTGGCATATCGCAGACATTCTCTGCCTTTTCTGTCAAACAGTGTGATCGCATTCCGCACCTTTGTACCCAATTTTTCAAGGTAGGTAATCCCGATGGCCATGTTCAGCTCTCCAGCCAGCACACCAAAATCCTGTACCCATGGATCATCTGCATAAACAGCCCATTTTGCCAGTCCTTCCCGGTCTCCGGGGATCCAATACCCTGTATTCCACATCTCCGGAAACAGAGCGATATCAGCGCCGGCAGCCCTTGCCTGACGGCATGCCTCTGCGCCCTTCACTTTCTGATGTTCCGGACTGTCTTCTGCCAGCAGCTGCAGCAGTGCTATCCTCACATGCATGATTTTTCCTTTCCGTGTGCATAGTCTCATTCTTCGTCTACGCCTCACTTCAGTATAGCGAATTTCCAGGCAAAAGGAAACCGCGTCCACGCAGGGGAATGCACGCCGGCCTCCGGTCATTATCATCCGCTGTCTTCCGTTCATTGAATGCAGTTCCTAATCGTGCTACTATCATAATGACAGTCAGAATTCAAGGAGCAGTGAAAGGCAGAAGGAGGCATGGCATGGATCATATCAGCTTCATATTTGTTCATGGACTGTCCGGCTGGGGAAGTTATGACAAAGCCTACGCAAAACTCCCTTACTGGGGTATGCGTGGCGGAGACCTCATGGCTTTTCTGCGCAGCCATGGCTTTTCTGCATATGCCGCCTCCGTATCTCCTACCGGCAGTGCATGGGACAGAGCCTGTGAACTGTATGCCCAAATCAATGGCGTGCGTGTCGACTATGGGAAACATCACAGCGAGACACTGGGACACCCACGATACGGAAGAGACTTTACCGACTGTCCGCTCCTTCCCGCACACGAAAAAAACGGGCCTTACGTGCTCCTGGGACATTCCTTTGGCGGTGCCACGGTGCGCATGCTTTCCACATTGCTTGCCATCGGAAGCAGGGAAGAGCAGGAGGCAACTCATGACGGCTCGCTCTCTCCTCTTTTCAGAGGCGGTATGTCAGACCGGGTACGGGCACTGGTGGCGCTCGCTTCCCCGCTCAACGGCACCACTGCCTATCAGCTTTCCCATGATCCAGCGTTTGACCCTTCTTCCGTGTCCGTGCCCCTGAAAAACCGTCTTCTCGCACGCCTCATGTCCCGCAGGAACCGTGGAAAAGAAAACCCGATGGACTGCGCAGCCCATGACATGCATATTGATGAAGCGAGAGCGCTAAATGCGAAAATGCCCACGCTTTCCTCCGTCTATTACTTTTCTGTTCCCTGCAGTGACACATATGAGGCACCCGACGGAACCTGGCGTCCCCGAAAAGATATGGAGCCGCTCTTTGTCATGCGCGCTTCACAGATCGGTGCCTACACAGGCCAGACAGCGGGCGGCATCCATCTGGATCAGTCCTGGCAGGAGAATGACGGGCTCGTCAATACCCTGTCTTCCCAGAGTCCCTATGGGGCGCCATCCTGTCCGCTGGAACCATCTCATATTGTACCCGGCATCTGGAACGTATATCCTGTCTTTGCCGGTGACCACATGGCTCTGCAGGGTGGGCTGATGCGCCGGCACGATATCCGTGCTTTCTATCTGAACATGCTTACCATGATCTGTTCTCTTCCCCCCAAGCCATGAAAGGAGGAGTGATACCATGAATCCCATACTTCATTCTCTGCATGAAAGAAAGTCTGTTCGCGCTTATACGGCGGATCCCATTCCAGAGGAAGCCGTCCAGGAAATACTCTCTGCCGCTGTACAGGCGCCGACAGCCGGCAATCAGCAGCTGTATACCATTCTTCGTGTGCAGAGCCAGGACAAGAAACAGCAGCTGGCCGAATCCTGCGATCATCAGCCGTTTATCGCCCAGGCTCCGCTGGTGCTGGTCTTCTGCGCTGACTGCAGAAAATGGTATCAGGCTTTCCTCTACACCGGCTGCAACCCCCGCAGGCCAAGAGAAGGAGATCTGATGCTGGCTGTGACCGACGCCGTGATTGCAGCACAGAACGCAGTCGTCGCCGCGCAGTCCCTCGGCATCGGCTCCTGCTATATTGGAGATATCATGGAGAACGCAGAAACCCAGCGCGCCATTCTGGGGCTTCCGTGCTATGTTTTTCCCTGTGCCATGCTGGCCTTTGGATATCCGACAGACAGTCAGAAAGCCCGGAAAAAACCACCGCGTGTACCTCTGCACTACATCGTGCAGACAGATATCTATCATCCGCATACACCGGATGAGCTGCGAGGTATGCTGCAGGAAAAAGCCGGAGAAAAGCCATATGAGGAATGGATGCATGCATTCTGCCAGAGGAAATATACATCCGATTTTTCCCGGGAGATGTCCCGATCAGTCGGTGTTTATCTGAAAGACTTTGCTGAAGACGAGAATCACCCGCCTATGGATGCGCTGACTGCCATCCACACCAGGCGCAGTACCCGGGCCATGAAACCCGAGCTTCCGCCCCGTCGCCAGATTGAAGCCATTGTGGAAGCGGGACGGATGGCCCCCAGCGGAGGGAACAGTCAGACAACCCATTTTCTTGTGATTACCGCTCCAAAGACAATGGACGCGCTTGCTCAGGCCGCACAGCAGGCTTTTGCACAGATGGAGCCTTCCCCTGAGATGTACCGGTCGCTGCGGCATGCTGTTCTCGCCGCAAAGAAAGGAGAATATGTGTTTCATTATCACGCACCGGTACTGATTCTCACCGCCAATCGGCGTGGTTACGGCAACGCAATGGCAGACAGTGCCTGTGCGCTGGAAAACATGATGATCGCTGCCAATGCGCTGGGGCTTGGCAGCTGCTATATCAACCAGATCCATTGGCTGTCCGATGATCCGCTCGTACATCCCATACTTTTGCACATGGGACTTACTGCTGACGAGTACGTTACCGGCGGGATGATTCTGGGCTATGGAATAAACGGCGAACCTGTGCGCGAGCCCCTCATGCATACGGGCAATCCTGTCACCTGGATCGAAGAATGAACGTATACACGTAAAGGAGGACATACCCATGAACCCTATGCAGCTTTCTCTGGAGGAAGCCTTGAAACTAGACCTTTCCACCGTGCCGCAGCATGCACTCCCCGCGCTCAGTGCACGCCTGAATGCGCTGTATGAGACCCTGGACGCCGTGTCTCCCGATGAAGAGGATGAAGAAGCCTATACAGAATGGCTGGAACAGCTGGAAGCACTGGACTCACTGATGGAAGACGTGGATGAACTTCTCTGAAATGTCCCTTTTCATATCATCCAAAAAACGGAGCCCCCGCCTGACCGCAGGGTCTCCGTTTTTATGTATTCTTGTAATCCCTCTTTCCAAGACATGCCCGGGCATTCCCCGCCCGGCAGTTCTCGCAGGTCATAGTGCCTTTCCCATGAAAGACCATTCAGCCTGCATAGCTTGCGGAAAGCACACCGCTGCCATTCTGCACAGGCCAAAAAGGCGTAGTATATCTTACACTTTTCCATTGCGCAGGATATCCATGACATCCCGTCCGCTGTCATTTTCCTGCGCATCCAGCCATACAGCCGGCTTGTCAGGTTTCATGCTCTCATCCCACGGTGCAACCGGGTCCGGTAGATACATGCCTATGGACTGTTTCTCCAATATAGCCTGTACATAGTCCTGTATATCAGTCAGCGGCCTATCAAAAGCCACACCGGCCAGGTTTTCCTTTCCCATGCTTTTTACATGATGATTGTCTGAGCCGGCTGTCATAGGGAATCCCATAATCTCGCCATATCGCAGTGCCATACTGTTCCATTGCGGAACATTGGCGGCATTGACCGCCTCTATCCCATCCACAAAGCAGGGCGAGAGGTAGATCGTATGGATATAGTCCCGTGCTCGAAAAGGGTGGGCCTGTACTACACAGCCGCCGGCAGCATGTACAATCTCATACTGCTGTTTTCTCGTCCAGTGCGGCATTTCCGGATGAGACAGCATAAATGCCTTGTCCAGCCCATAGATCAGATATTCATCCCCGCTGATGTTTTCCTCCCATCCGAAGAATACCGGAAAACCGCGCTTGTCTCCCTCGTTCTTCGCATCCTCATACCCGCTGCAGAACTGATCAATAAACGCATGCCACGGAAGCGTTCGATCCACGCGGCAGTTTCCGCGATAGAAATGATCCGTAATAATGATGCCACTGTATCCCATGTCCTGATACCGGGCAATATACTCGTGTCCGGGCGTATCCGAGCAGGCGCTTCCCTGACAGGTGTGCATATGAGTCTCATAAATATACTGCATAAAAGCCTCCTTACCGCCGGCGATTGTACCTCTTGAAAAGAGGCTTGGCAAGGAACACATTCCCTCGGGTAAAATAAAAACCGATTTTGGTAAAATAGATCATCTGTTTTATCTGGCATATTTTGAATACAATATGTACATGCTAATATCAGAATCTCATCGGAAAGGAGGTCTACTATGGCAGCCGCATCACTCTCATCCCGGAAAAGAAGCCGCATGCAGCGCAAGTACTGGGAGATCTATCTCCTGTTTCTGCCGGTAGCCGTCTGGTATCTGATTTTCTGCTATATTCCCATGGGCGGGATTATCATCGCCTTCAAGGATTTCAAGATTCTCCGGGGCATAGCCGGAAGCAAATGGGTCGGTTTCGCCAACTATGCCTACCTTTTTTCACTGCCTTCTTTTAAAAAAGCAGTAGAAAACACTGTCATCATGGGACTCCAGCAGCTTATCTTTGCCTTCCCTCTACCCATTCTCTTCGCACTTCTGCTCAACGAGGTCACAAACCTGCGCTTCAAGAAGCTGGTGCAGACCACCAGTTACCTGCCCCACTTCATCTCATGGTCTGTGGCAGGCGGTCTGGTGTACATGCTGCTCTCTCCCAATACAGGCACTCTGAATAACCTGATTGTTCTCTTCGGCGGGAGTCCCCGAAATTATATCGGAATCAGCCGATACTTCCACAGGATCGTTCTGTTTTCCCACATCTGGAAACACCTGGGATGGTCCTCCATTGTCTTTCTCGCGGCAATTACCGGCGTCGACGAACAGCTCTACGATGCCGCTTACATTGATGGTGCAGGACGTTTCCAGCGCATATGGCACGTGACGCTCCCTGGTATCCGCAACACCATTGCTGTCATGCTGATTCTGGAAAGCGGAAATATCCTTTCCGTCTCCTTTAATCAGATCTACATTCTTATCAATGATGCCGTTCTGGACACCGGCGAAACCCTGGATTATTTCGTATACCGCATGGGTCTGTCCAGTGCCAACAACTTTTCCGTTGCTACAGCCGTCAGTCTGATCAAATCCATTGTCGGACTGTTCATGATTCTCGGCACGAACGCAGCCTCCCGGAGGCTTACAGACGGGGAGGGTGGCATATGGTAAAGTGGCATGCAATGTCGCGATCGGAAAGAGTCTTCCGCGTTTTCAACACCTGTCTCATGATTCTGATCATGGTCATCATGATCTATCCCTTCTGGTATGTACTGGTCTGTTCATTCTCCTCCCTCTCGCATATTCAGAATACGACTTTTATCCTTTGGCCGGATGGCCTGCACCTGGAATCCTATCAGCAGGTGTTCCGCAATGAACTGGTTCCCAATGCCTATCTGAACACCCTGTTCATTACAATCGTCGGTACATCGCTGAGTATCCTTCTCACGATAATCGGTGCATTCTGTCTGTCCAGGCGTTCACTGCCCGGGCACAACCTTATGACGGCATTTGTTGTCTTTACCATGCTCTTCAATGGCGGATTGATTCCTACCTATCTGCTGGTCCGGGAACTGAAGATGATCAACACACTCTGGTCCGTCATTGTGCCGACAGCCATTAACACCTACAACATGATTATCATGCGCAACTTCTTCAGTGCTGTTCCCCAGGAACTGGAGGAGGCCGCTACCATTGACGGAGCCAACCAGCGGCAGTACCTTCTTCGGATTCTGCTGCCTCTGTCAGGCGCTTCCATTGCCACCATCACGCTCTTTTATGCTGTGGACTACTGGAATGCCTATTTCTACAGTCTGATCTACATTACCAAGCGTCAGCTGCTGCCCATGCAGGCCATACTGCGTCAGGTGCTTATGACCACTGAAATCGAAACCATCATGTATGACGCCGCAGTACAGACATTACCCTCGGAAATGCTCAAGGACGCCATGATTGTCGTTACAGCTCTCCCCATTATCTGTCTGTATCCTTTTATTCAGCGCTACTTCGTCAAAGGCGTCATGGTCGGCTCACTCAAGGGCTGACTGTTCACCCTGTCTCATCTGCGCACAGCGCACGAGAATCATACTTTCAAAAGGAGGATTTCCCTATGAAGAAACTGTTGTCTGTTCTTCTGTCCGTCATGCTGCTCGCCGGGCTTCTGCCCACACTGGCTGCAGCCGATGACGACGTGGTCACCGTCACCGCCATGTGGAGCGGTGCACGGCCTGAGAACGAGTTCACGAACGAAACCCATGAGTACATCAAGGAAACGCTCGGCATTGACCTGCAGCTCACGCAGGTTACCGAGAACTTTGAACAGCAGCTGGCTCTGGCCATTTCCGGCGGCGACATTCCGGACCTGATCTGGATGGACTACGACACCTATGTCACCTACGCCAAGGAAGGTCTTTTCTATGACATCAGTGATCTGGTCAAGAATTACCCGGAACTGATGGAATATGTTGACACGAATGGATCCGGCGATTACTGCTGGGACCGTATGACCGTGGATGGCGCCATCTACGGTGTGCCTACCCGTTCTGTCAATAAAACCATGTATACCGCTGCCATCCGTCAGGACTGGCTGGATAAGCTGGGCCTGAAGGTTCCCGAAACCCTGGACGAGCTGACCGAAGTCCTGCGTGCCTTTACCGAGGATGATCCCGACGGCGACGGACAGAACAACACCTACGGCGTCAGCTGCACCGGCCTCGACTATTCCAGTGTCTTCTTTGGCGCTTTCGGTGCAACCTCCTTTATGGACTATCTGCTCAACGAGGACGGCACCGTAACCACCAATGTTATTTCCGACAATTACAAAGCTGCTCTTGCCTACCTGCATGAAATCTATGAAAAGGGATATATGGATCCTGAAGTATTCACACAGTCCAATTCCCAGACCTATGAAAAGTTTGCTACCGGGAAAATGGGCTACTGGCCCTGCTGGTGGTCTCATGGCGGAAGCGTATATCTGAAGTATGGTTTCAAGGACAACAATCCCGAAGGCGAAGTCACCATGATGTATCCCATCGTTGGTCCTGACGGTGCCTCCGGACTTCCTGCCACCGATCCTATCTGGCGCACTGTGGCCATTTCCTACAACTGCAAGAATGTGGAAAAGGTGATGGAACTCATCAACTGGGAAATCACGCCCTATGGCTGGTACACCGTACAGTGCGGTCTGGAAGGCGACTACTTTGAGATGGATGATCAGGGCAATGTCACCTGGTACTGGGGTCTGACCGGAAAGAGCCGCCGCGGAGACGATATCGCGGACATGGAAATCTATAAGTTCATCGAAAACCTGTCTCTGCAGCAAAAGCTCTACGTGCTGGACAATTCCGATTATGGCGCCAAGAGAACTGCCGGTATCGCTACCTGCATGACGGCGCCTGTCTATCAGAACCTGTTCATGGGCATGTATACCGATGAGTACAATTCTCTCAACAGCGAACTGAAAACCTATTACACCAACCAGACTGTCAAGTTTATCATGGGTGATCTCGACCTTGATAAGGACTGGGATGAGTACGTTTCCACCTATCTGAGCATGGGCGGCGAAAAGGTGCGCTCCTCTCTTCTGGAGAAGTACAACGCCGAGCATGGCACCGCTTACACCTTTGCCAAGTAATGATTTTTCATGGTTCGGGAGCATATACTGTGCTCCCGAACTGTTTTTTTGTGGTATAATGTCATTCATGGAAGAGAGGAGAAAGCCCGTGAAAAGACAGCCGTCTCTGCAGCGCAAAATGAACCGGCACATGCTTCTTTTTGCCCTGCTTCCTCTGTGCACTCTGCTCATCGTATTTCTCTTCATGAGCTTTTCCTTTCATCTGCAGGAAACCGCTGCAGACCTTGCCTCGCAGATGGCGAGCTGTGAAACCGATATCCAGCTGATCCGTACGCAGACCGAAAACGTCATGCACATCTTTTCCACTTCGGACAGTCTGGCGCATCTTCTTCAGGCACGCTCCAGCGCGGAATGGGTCACCCTGTATAATGGAGAAGCCTATGGCGAAGCGACACGGGTGGAGGCTTATCTTGCCTCTCTCAGCGCCAAGGTCATACTGATCTTTGACGACCATGATCAGCATTATTCCGAGCATTGGGCCACCCTGCTTCACGAAGATCGTTTCCAGACGCTTGCCTACTATACAGACTTTCTCGCATCCCATCAGAGTGAGAGCTGGTGTGGGCTGCAGCAGACCTTGCCGGAGGATGTAGCACATTCCTTTGACTTTCGTCAGATCGGCAGCCGCCTGATCTATCTTTCCAGACCCTATGTCATATCCCAGCGCGTAAGCTGCACAGTCGCATGCGCACTCGCACCGGATGCCTTTACCGCTTCTGTCGAGCGGCGTCTTGCTCCCTATCCCGCCATGCTCGTTTCTCAGGATCAGGTTCTCTGCTCGTCGCTGCCTGCTGATTTCCCTGCCCCCGCCGATCTTCTGTCATCTTCTCATCTTCTCTATCGGGGCTATCTCATTCGTTCCCGCATCATTCAGGACATGGGACTTACTCTTTTCGCATGTATCCCTCTGTCCGCCATTGTATCAGACTATTTTTCCCGATACAGTGCCATTCTGTTCCTGCTTCTGATTTCAGTACTGCTCCTGAGCATGATTTCACGTCGCGTTCTGAAAGCACTCCTTCAGCGTCTCGAACGTCTGGCCGTAGCCGCCGACCATATCCGCGGAGACAAAACCACAGCGTTGCCTCAGGACGGCGATGACGAGGTGGGACGTGTGATCTTGGCCATCAACAGACTGCTGGATCGAATTGAACAGCAGAGTCAGGAAAAGGTGCGTGCTGAAAAGGACAAGCGGAAAATGCAGGCGCTGGCTCTTCAGTATCAGCTGAATCCGCACTTTCTGTTCAACTCTCTGCTCTGGGTCCAGATGGAAATGGAACGGCAGAGCCTTCCCGATCATACCAGCGATGCCATAGCCACCTTGGGCCAGGTACTTCGCTACAATCTGACAGAAGACCTTCGCGCTACCCTGGGAGAAGAAATCGATCATCTTCAGGCATACACCGCCTTCATGTCAGAGATGAAGCAGGAATCCATCGCACTGGATATAGACGCTTCTCCTGCCCTGCTCAAGCTGTCTGTGCCCCGCTTTATCCTGCAGCCCATCACGGAAAATGCACTGCAGCACGGTCTGATTCCCGGAGAAGCGCTGCACCTGCATGTGTGTATTGCATCGGATGAAGATGCACATCTGCAGATTGTACTGTCCAATGACGGACGTCCCATTGATTCGGAGCATCTGCATATGATTCGCGAAGTTTTCCGGAATCCGCACACGGCTGCCAAGCCCGGGTATGGTCTGGCTAATCTTATTCAGCGCCTGACACTGACCTACGGCGATCAGTACACGATTTCCGTGACTTCTGCCCCTCATGAAACACAGTTTACTCTTACACTGCCTCTTTCGCAGATGATGGACGGGAGGTACGCATGACCCTACTTGTCGTTGATGATGAAACTGCCATTCTACAGGGAACAGAACGCCGGCTCCGGCGTTTTCTCGCCTCTGCTGACACAATTCTCTGCGCTGAGAGTGCCTCACAGGCACTGAAGCTGTTTTCTGCGCATCTGCCAGACATTGTCCTTCTCGACATCCGCCTGCAGGATATGGACGGGCTGACGCTTCTGTCCCGTCTGCAGACAATCCCGCACCTCTTTGCATGTCTGATTATCAGCGCCTATGATCAGTTTGATTATGCGCGCACGGCCATGCGGTTGGGTGCGGACGATTTTCTGGTCAAGCCGTACACGGTTACGGACCTGGAGAGCGCTGTCAGGAAAGCCTGGGCCCGTCTGCTGGCACGGCGCGAAACACAATCCATCCAATGGGAGCGCCAGCTGCACGGTCTTCTTCATGACGGCAAGGTTTACACTGCCTCCGATTTTGGCGGCATGCAGGGTGAAAACGCACCGTCACTTGTTCGTATCCTTACCTGGAACAAAGCGCCTGAGAGCTTTTATCCCTTTGCGCATTGGCACATTTTCAGTCTGCCGGACGGCTGTGCGCTGATCAGCGGAAGCCTGGAGGAAATCACCATCTGGGTTTCGCAGATGCCGGATATTCACTGGGGGCTCTCCCAGCCAGGCACAGATCTTTCCCAGCTATATAAAGAGGCATGTGCAGCACTGGAATACAGTCTGATGCCACAGATGCCTTTCCTGACAGTATACTGCGAGGCATTCCAAGCGTCCCGCCGGCCAGGCAGCGCGGCTGCCTTTGCAATGGATTATGTCCAGAAGCATCTGGATACGGAGATCAGCATGGACGATATTGTGCATCAGCTGCACACCAATTACAGCTACTTTTCCCGCCAGTTCAAGCAGCAGACAGGAGAATCCTTTTCACAGTATGTCCTCACACAGCAGATGCAGTGGGCGTACGTCCGTCTTACCGAAGGATATCGGGTCAGTGAACTTGCAGACAAGCTGGGATATCGCAGCGTCGAAAGCTTCAGCAAGGCTTTCGCACGTATCTATGGTTCCAGTCCCCGTAATTATCTCCAGAAGAAAGGAGACCTTTCATGAAGATCACATTCCTTGGTACCGGTGCCGGTGAGAGCTATCCAGGTCTGTGGTGCAACTGTCCTCACTGCGCGTATGCCCGCAGGCATCGCGGCAGGAATATCCGCGCCAACAGCTGTGCCGTGATTGACGACACGCTGATGCTGGACATGGGACCTATGGCTTTTGATGCCGCAGCACGATTTGGTGTGGACCTTACACAGGTCACAACCCTGCTTGTCACTCACAACCATGAAGATCATCTCTATCCCATGCACCTCCACTGGCGCGAAGTAAAAGAAGAACATGTGGGAAAGCCCTATGTTGCCTCCCTTTCCCTGGGCGGGCCGCGCTTTACGCCGCTTCCTGAACTGCAGATCTACGGAAACGCGCATGTCCGGTCAACACTGGCTCCCTTTCTGGAAGAACAGCCTTCCCCGCATATGACATTCCATCTCATCGAAGAAGGCGTTCCATTCTCATCCAGCGGCTACCGTGTTACGCCCATTCGCGGAAATCACCATGAAAAAGGGTTTGCTCACAGTTATGTGATCGAAAAAGATGGTCAGACGCTTCTCTATGCGCTGGATACAGGCACATACGATCCGGATATGCAATCTCTCCTTCTTCACTTCCACTTTGACATAGTCATCATGGAAGGCACCACAGGCCTTAACGAACAGTATTATGGACATATGTGTCTGGAAAACAACCGGAAATTCAAGCAGTGGCTGGAAGATCACGGTGCTTTTACGCCCGGTCATCCATTTTATCTCACACACATGTCTCCCCATTGGTGCCCTCCGCATGATCTATACGCCGAAATGGTAGCGCCCTATGGCATCACCCTCGCCTATGATGGGCTTACGGCCACTCTGTGAAAAAAACCGGACAGCACGGCTGTCCGGTTTACAGTTTTCTTCCTGTCTTTTCTTCAATATATGCTTTGATCCGAGAAGCCAGAGCAATCTTTTCTGTCAGATCCTGCGCATTCGCAGCACAGAACTGCTGCACCCCCTCGTCGATATAATCCCGGCTCAGAAATTTCGGATCCCGGAACAAGGTATCCAGTGTTCTCTGTCCTTCTCCGGTGATGAAATGAATGGCATTGGGATGATGCGCAAAAAATCCCGTCGTACTGCTGGAAATGACGACACGCACAATCTCTGAAAAGTAAATGACTCGCATGGCATTTTTGTATACCGGAAGAAGTCCTCCGGTGCACTTTGTCTCCATTTCCACGCGGTCTGAATACACTCTGCACTCCGACATATTGCGCTTATTGTACTGCGCATGGAGCGTCAAGACAGCTTCTTCCACATTGTCTCTCCTCCAGAAAAAGGCGAAGGGCTTTTCGGTCCTTCGCCTTTGTTTTTTACTTCTTGGTGCGATACTTGCGCATGTCCAGGATACAGGCAATCAGAATAACGGCACCCTTGATAATATAGGTTACATTGCCGGAGATACCCAGGAATGTCATGCCGGACATGATCAGCTGCATCATGAATACGCCCAGGATAACACCGCTGATTTTACCGGTACCACCGACAAAGGATACGCCGCCGATAACCACCGCGGAAATGGCGTCACTTTCATAGTTGAGGCCCAGAGACGGACTGGATGTACCGATACGGGCACCCTCGATAAAACCGGTATAGCCATACAGTGCGCCTGCCATCATAAACACGCACATGATTGTCAGAAGCACGTTTACACCGGAAACGCGGGCGGCTTCCTCGTTGGAGCCTACTGCAAACATATTTTTCCCAAAGCGGGTTTTATTCCACACCAGCCACATCAAGGCAGTGAGGATAACCGCAAGAAGAACATACACAGGAACTGCCGTTGTCCCGATTTTAAACAGCGGCTTAGTAACGAAATCCGTGGTATAGCTCGGATCCAGGCTGGAAATCTGCTTGGAATTGGAAACTGTCAGGTATACGCCATAGGTGATCAGCTGCGTAGCCAGTGTGACAATAAACGGATGAAGCTTAAACTTGCCCATGCAGAAGCCGTTGACCATGCCAACCACAGAACCGACAGCCATGACCAGCAGAATAACAAAGGGAACAAACCAGGGCGATCCGTCAACAATGAAACGGGTGTTTACACCCGCCTTCTGCAGAAGTATGGCAGAGAGGAAGGCAGTAAGACCTGCGACACGGCCGCCAGAAAGGTCAGTGCCTGCCAGAATAATACATCCGGCAACGCCCAGCGCCATCGGCAGACGGGCAGCTGTAAGGTTCACAATATTGACCAGAGATGCCACGCCGAAAAACTGCGGGCGCTGAATCTGTACGTAGATAGCCAAAAGGATAATGATCAGCAGCATCGCATGATCCAGGATCCAGTTGACGATGTTGACAGGCTGCTTGGCCTGTGCTTTCGTTTGAGACATGTTATGCGTCCCCCTTACACATATTTGGCTGCCAGGGTCATGATTTCCTCCTGGCTAGTATGATCTGCATCCACTTCTCCGGCAAGCCGACCACCGCTCATGACAAGAATCCGGTTGCATACGCCCAGGAGTTCCGGCATTTCCGAGGAAACCATGATCACGGACTTGCCTTCCTTAGCCAGGTTCTGAATCAGCTGATAAATCTCATACTTGGCACCTACATCGATGCCGCGGGTCGGTTCATCCAGAAGCAGAATATCCGGACTGGTGAGAATCCAGCGGCCGAAAATAACCTTCTGCTGGTTGCCGCCAGAAAGAGACTGTATCTTGGTCTTCTGGCTGGGCGTTTTTATGCTCATGGCCTGAATCATGGAATCCGTGGCTTCTGCCATTTTTCTGTCATTCAGGAATCCCATTTTTTCATACTTCTTCAGGCTGGCAATCACAGTGTTCTCACGAATGTTCAGAATGCCCAGAATACCGGTCGCGCGACGCTCTTCTGTCACCAGTGCAAAGCCGTTCTTAATCGCTGCCTTGGGGGATTGATTGTGAATCTCTGTTCCATTTTTATAGATTCTGCCGCTCTTGCGCGTAGCCGCACCGAATATGTTTTCCAGAAGTTCCGTGCGTCCTGAGCCGTCCAGGCCTGCTACGCCAAGGATTTCGCCTTTTTTCAGACTGAAGGAAACATCGCTGAGCAGAGAGTACTGTGCTGTGAGGCCTTCCACGCGCATGATATCCTCACTGCTGGCGGTCTGCAGTTTCGGCGGGAACTGGTTGGTCATTTCACGGCCTACCATCAGCCGGATAATCTCCGCCTTGGTCAGTTCCGCAGCAGGCCGTGTCGCTATATATTGACCGTCGCGCATGATGGTGACTTCATCAGAGATGCGCAGAATCTCATCCATCTTATGGGAAATATAAATGATGCCGCACCCACGTTCCCGAAGCATATTGATGATTCTGAAGAGATGCTCTACCTCCTGTTCGGTCAGAGAAGAGGTCGGTTCATCCAGCACTATGACTTTGGAATGGAAGGAAACGGCCTTGGCAATTTCCACCATCTGACGCTGTGACACCGGCATCTTGCTCATGACCATCCGCGGGTCCACATGCACATCCAGTTCATCAAACACTTTCATGGTGTCTGCATACATCTGCTTTTCGCTCACGAACGGGAGTCCCTTCATGGTAGGATAACGTCCGAGCCAAATGTTATCCATGACATTGCGCTTGAGTGCCTGGTTCAATTCCTGATGCACCATGGCAACGCCGTGATCCAGCGCTTCCCGGGAGGACTTGAAATTGATTTCCTGTCCTTCCAGATAAATATGGCCTTCATCCTTGGAATAGATTCCGAACAGGCATTTCATCAGCGTGGATTTACCGGCTCCGTTTTCCCCCATCAGGGCATGCACCGTACCGGCGCGTACCGTGAGCTGCGCATGATCCAGTGCCTTGACACCGGGGAAGGACTTGCAGATACCTTCCATGCGCAGCAATACGTTTTGATTGTCCATGCCTTGCTGCTCCTTTATGTTTAATGCCGTCACGGCACAATGCCGATGACAATGAAAGACAAATGCACGGGAGGGATCATTAATTCCCTCCCGTGCATACTCAAAATCTCAGCCTGATCCACTTCAGGCACAGGCCGGGCAACGATCCGGATTACTCACCGGTGTAGGGAGCATAGGGGATCTGAACAAACCAGTCGTCAACGATCACAACGTTCTCAGCCAGGCCTTCGAACTTGTCAACACCGTTGATCAGGTTGGATGTGATCTGTGCCACAGCATTGGCCATGCCAACAGCATCCTGCAGAACGGTACCGGTCATGCGGCCTTCACCGATCAGTTCCTTGGCAGCATCCACAGCGTCCACGCCGAACACGGGGATTACCTTGGCACCTTCGTCGCCGGTGTTGTAGCCAGCCTGCGTCAGAGCATTGATTGCGCCGATAGCCATATCGTCATTATTGCAGATAACAAGTTCGACCATATTGCCGTTAGCTTCGTTATACTGTGCCAGGATGGTCTGCAGATATTCGAAGGAAGCAACATTGGACCAGGTGCCGTTCAGGTCAACCAGGTACTTGTTGGTATTGGCATCGTCATAGAACTTCAGAGCGGGCTTGCCAGCCGCGGTCAGCAGTTCATCAGCCACTTCCTGAGCATACTTGGTACGGGCAATTGCTTCCTGGTTGGCTTCGTCGCCCTTGAACATGACATAGCTGATTACGCCGTCGCCGTTCAGGTCAACCGCATCATAATTGGCAACCAGATACTCACCGATCATCTGGCCTTCCAGTTTGCCGGCATCTTCGAAGTTGGTGCCGATGAAAGCTGTCTTGTCATAGCCAAGGAAGAGCTCGGAGGCTTCCGCATCGTCGGTGGATACCGCACGGTTGAAGAACACAGCGGGCTTGTCCTGAGCACGCGCCACATCCATCAGGTTCTGAGCGGTTCCGATAGCGCCGGAGTCAACCAGGTTGATGACAAGCGCGTCAGTTCCGGTTACCAGAGCGGTGTTGATATCATCGATCTGGGTCTGCTGGATTCCGTTGGAATCCTTATCGGTCACATTGATGCCCTGTGCTTCAAAAGCAGCGTCCAGCGCCGTACGCACAGAGGTCAGATACACATCACCAAAGGTGTACCAGGACACGAAGGCATTGCCTTCGGCCAGTGCGGTGCCGGCAAGGCCCAGAGCCATGACAGCAGCCAGAAGCAGAGCAAGGAACTTTTTCATAGTAATCCGTCTCCTTTTACATTTATCTCCAAGCAGCTTTCGCTGCATAAGAGCCCTTAACATTTATTCATCGGAAGAATAATCACCCGTTGCAACAAGATACAGCATTTCCTTTCATTTGACAAGAGGCTGTTTACTGACAGTTTTCTCGGAATCTTTCAATGCTTTCCTTCCCTTTTCTTCTCTTTTTCCCTTACCGTGCGGACGTATTCCATTCATGCTATAATGCTTTTTGAACAGTTCCCTACGACAGGAGATGATGGACATGGACACCAGCGAATTCATTTCTGCAGAACAGAAAGCCTATGCGCAGGCTCTTTTGTCCGAGCGAAAAAAAGTGCTGCGGGAGAACGCACTGAAAAAAGTCAGTGTCATTACCCGTGTCATGTCCAGCGAAGAAAAAGCAGCTTACCTGTCGGGTCCTTCTTTTGAAAAGGTTCTCCAGTCTTTTCTCCATAAAGATTCCATCTATCAGGGCCTTTTGGAAGGAAAACTGCTTTCTTCCAAAGATCAGAAGGAATTCAGTCAGATACAATCTCTGATCTCGGATGCTCTTCGCTGCGGAGATTCACTGGATATTCCCTTTCTGCAGGCGGTTAAGAAAGCCTGCGTCAAATACAGCGAAGCCAGAAACGCCCGTGTTCTCATGGCAAAGAATGCACCGCTGGCAGTACTGGAGGAAGTTTTTCCTTCCCTCACCCAAAGCCTGGCGGATCGTTTCGGCCATTTTCTGGAAAATGGCGATTTCTCGCGGTATGTGTCTCCCGAATCAACAGACCAGGTATTCCTTGCCGTGGAAGACCTTATTCAAAAGAGCAGTTTCACCCGCTGGATGAATGAGATATTTTTTCCCAGCACC
This sequence comes from uncultured Eubacteriales bacterium, assembly GCA_902764915.1. Classification (GTDB taxonomy): domain Bacteria; phylum Bacillota; class Clostridia; order Christensenellales; family Aristaeellaceae; genus UBA2943. The sequence continues at coordinate 28,758 of CACWXY010000001.1, forward strand.
TGTTCCCGGCATATCCAGGAACTGATTTATCGCAGGTACCCTGTATTGAAACGCTGCCGACGCATTCCCTGTGAAAACGGGAAAAAGCTGGAACAGATTCTCACGCAGATTGTTGAGCCGTACAAACAGCGATGCTATAAGGCGATCCAGAGCCAATACTCTGCCCCTGCTATCCAGGCCCGCCTCAGACGCAACCCAGGCCTTCAGGACATGCAGAAGGAAGCCGATCTGCGCACCGAACGGGAAAGGCAGCTGAAAGCTGCCTTTCTGAAAGCCATTCCGCCGCATTACAGAGATCTTTTCCCCTTAGCGCGTACGATTCGCCGCACTTTTCTTCTGCATCTGGGACCGACCAATTCCGGAAAGACTTTTGAGAGCGTACAGCGCCTGCGCGGTGCACGTCAGGGTATATATCTAGGGCCACTGCGCCTGCTTGCTTTCGAGCAGTTCGAGGAACTGAATCTCACCGATACCCCCTGCAGTCTTGTAACCGGTGAGGAAGAAATTCAGGTGCCTGGCAGTCATGTCCAGGCATCCACCATTGAAATGCTGGACCTTACCCGACATTATGATGTGGCAGTCGTCGATGAGTGCCAGATGATTACGGACCGTGACCGCGGCGGTGCCTGGAGCGCTGCCGTACTGGGCTTATATGCCGATGAAATACATCTGTGTGCCTCACCGGATGCAGAGCAGCTTCTATGTCACCTGATTGATGACTGTGGAGACACCTACACCATTGTGCGGCATCAGCGAATGGCCCCGTTGAAAGTGGACCCTGCATCCTTTGACTTTCCCAAGGATGTCATGCCCGGAGATGCCCTGATCGTTTTTTCCAAGATGCGCGTTCATGCCGTTGCTGCTGAACTGAAGAACCGAGGACACAGTGTTTCCCTGATTTACGGTGCACTGCCCCCGGATGTCCGGCGAAACCAGGCAGAACGCTTCCGCAGAGGTGAGAATGAGATCGTTGTATCAACTGACGCAATCGCCATGGGCATGAATCTTCCAATTCGCCGCGTCGTGTTTCTGGAAAACCAGAAATATGACGGAGATATTGTCCGGCCTCTCACGGACTCAGAAATTCGGCAGATTGCTGGACGTGCCGGTCGATATGGCCAGTATGATGTGGGATATGTCAATGCTTACGGTTTCAAGAGAGCAATCGCACACAGTCTCAGCAGACCGGCGCCTCAGCTCACTGAAGCGGTTATTCGTTTTCCGGAATCCCTCCTTGGCATTCCCCTCCCGCTGTCGCAGATTCTCATCGCCTGGATAAATATGCAGGACAACGACTGCTTTTCCAAGGCTTCCACCCAGCGTATGCTGGCTCTGACAGAGAGCATTGAAGATCCGAAGAGCGATAAAACACTCATCTATCGCTTTGTCACCATCCCCTTTGATGAAACAGACACAGCACTGTACGATGTATGGAAACATATGTACCGGACAGAAAACCGCGGAGAACATCTTGACGTTCGTCTGATGCTGCCCGAACTTACCAATCCTGATGACGCCGTCATCGGGTCCCTGGATCGTCTGGAAGATCAGTACAAACTGTGCGATCTGCTCTATAACTATGCGCGGCTCTTTCTTCCTGATCCATACAATACCCTTGCCATGATCCAGCACAGAAAGGATCTGATCTCTCAGGGAATCATTCATATTCTGTCTACGCAGAAACTGCATTCACGCACATGCAAGATATGCAGGCGTCCATTGCCCTGGAACTGGCCATACAGCATGTGTGACAGGTGCCACTTCTCACATACAGGTTCCCACAGCCGCGGATCCGACATGTGGGACGATCAATGGTCATAAGGCTGCAGGATGTCTGCGCAACTGTTTCTGTGTTTCATCCCGTTCGATTGTCTACTGCCAGTAGATTTCCATACTCACCTCCTGGATTATCATAGAATCATCCCAAGCGGGATGAAAAAAACAAGGAGGAAATGACTATGAACACGAATGCTGCTGCGTATGAACTGCAGGGAGTCTACAGAAACACGGATCAGGTGGAAAAGAACATTATGGACTATGCTTTACTGGCATCCCTTTCGAATATTGCTCTCAGCTTTATTCCGGGAGTCAGCACCGCAGCGCTCGTCACCGGTTCCATTGGCTTTACGGTAGCGCTCTATGCCTCTCTCTGCAAGCTTATGGAGATCCATATGAGCGAGAATACGCTCCGTATTCTGGCCTCCGCGGCATTTTCCAATCTAACAGCAAATCTCACTTCTGCCCTCATTCTCTCTCTGGTTGCGTCCTTTATTCCGGGATTGAGCAATATATCCGGCCCTGTCATCGCTTTTGCGGCGGTATATCTGGCAGGAAACATGTTTGTCAAGCTTCTGAGCATCTATGCCAGGGAGGGGCAGCGCGTGGACGAGATGAGCGAAGAAGAAATCCACAAGGCTATGGAAGAAATCCGAATTTCCAAAGAGGAGGCCAGGAACGCCATCCGTATCGGAACAGAACAGATAAAAGCCAATCGCACATAACTCTCTCTTATCCTTCAAGTCCTGTCGTAGGGCAGGACTTTTCATTTTCTTTCCGTTCCACAGCATGAATGCCTGTCGATGCCCGACCGGATGCTTCCTTCAAAAAAAGAAAAGAGACCAGGCAGTGCCTGATCTCCCACTCCAGCAGCATGGAGTGTTACCTCCTATGCAGATAGGCTGTATCTGTGATTGTTCTTTTGTGACGCAATGTATAAAACAATCATTAGTATTGTAATATTTTGTAATATTTCCGTCAATGGTGACAGCGTAACAATTGCGTGACAATCCCATTTTTCGCAAAAAACGCACCGACGTCAATATCGGTGCGTTGCTTGCGCATGATTCTCTTTACATCGGAAGCAGAGCATGGCCTATAGCCCATAAAAGCAGGGCTGAAAGACTGAGAATCAGAGCTGTTCTGAAAAAGCACATGCGTTTATGGCACAGATGCATAACCTTACGGGTTTCTTCCATAAGACTGCCATTATCCAGTCGCTGCTTTCCGGCCACATCCAATATGCTTTCCCTGTACACCATAAGCGGAACAGCCAGAAAAAAGAGGCTGATCAGCATCAGGAGAAGGCTCCCATACTGCATGACCGTCTGAACAGCAGCCGTATTTCTCGTCATGTGCATCACGCCGTAGAACATGCACATGCTTTCTGCGCACATCCATGCCAGCATGCGGTTTGCAATGCCTTCTGACTGTTTTCTCGCTTCCTGAAAAAGGCTCAAGGCCATGCACTCCGGTTCTCCCATGAATTATGCCCTCAGTTCAGTCTTCATTCTCCACAAAATGCCGTACCTCATCCAGAGAAAGATCATGGCTTCTGGCTGCTGCAGCCAGGTCTTCATATTCAATCTTCTCTCTGGAGATTCCCATGCCACTGGCCTTTTTGATATGCATCGTTCCGTACAGAGTTTGTTTTTCTTCCATCGTACGTTCCAGTACATATCGGCTCATATCCTGCCTGCGGATACCAAGCGTTGTTGTATGTTTCATCATAATCTGCGCGAGTTTATCAGCCATCTCCGGCATGCAGATCACAGACAGAAGAATGCCCGGACGTGATTTTTTCATTCCAATGGACTGTGTGTATACATCTCGGGCGCCGTTTGCGAAAAGCTGTTCGCATGCAAAGGCAACTGCTTCCCCGGTCATGTCATCAAGATTGCATTCCAGTTTCACGATTTCTTCCCTTGCACCCTGGCTGTCCCCCAGGAAAGCACGTACGCAATTGGCCCTTTCGAAATCTTTCTGTCCCATGCCGTAGCCGATGGCATGGCATGCCATCATTGGACGGTCTCCGAAAGCATTCGCAAAATGCTTCAGCAGCGCTGCTCCTGTTGGTGTGCAGAGTTCTCCCTGCACTTTTCCACCATAGGTCGGAATACCATTGAGAATCAGTGCCGTGGCCGGTGCAGGCACTGGAAGAATTCCATGTATGCAGCGAACAAATCCGCACCCCACATGAACCGGAGAAACGATAACATGGTCCGCACCGATCATATCCATCAAAAGACAGACACCAACTACATCTGCCACAGCATCCAGTGTTCCCACTTCGTGGAAATGGATCTGAGATACAGGTGTTCCATGCACCTGGCTCTCTGCTTCAGCAATAATCGTATAGACAGCCTGCGCATCGGTTTTTACCTTGTCAGAGAGAGGCATCGTCTGAATCAATTGTGTGATATCTTCCATACTGGCGTGGTGGTGATGATGATGGCCCTCTTCTGCATCATGGTGGTGATGATGGCCTCCCTCCGCTTCATGATGATGACGTCCATCCTCAGGCGCCTCTTCATATGAATGCATTTCCATACGGGCAGTATCCACATCCTGAGAAACCTCGTCTTCACCATGAACGGTTACCCGCATATGCGTCCCACGAATTCCACACTTTTCGGCATCCTCCGCGGCAATCTGTACACCGACAAGCCCCAGACTGTTCATTTTTGTCAGAAAGCCTTCCCTGTCTGGGCAGATCTCCCACAAGGCAGCCATCAGCATATCACCGGCAGCGCCCATATTACATTCAAGATACAGTGTCTTCACCGAAATTCTCCTCATCCATTCAGTGTAAGTCCTATATGCTCCATTGCCATGACAAGCAGCGGAATCAGAACAATATGCAGTATTATACCGGGTATTGCATTCGTCACGGCTCCTGCCAGAAACAAAGCCATCGTAAACGTCTTACCCGTAAAGCCAGCGATAACAGCCTGAGCCACGCCCCAGACGAGACGGCCTGTAATCATGGCAAGAATCAGGGTCACATAGATCATGACTTTCTTCCGGGGAAGGCGTCTGTATAGAATACCAGATACAGCCCCATAGGTAGCCAGCTCAAAAGCCATTGCCACTCCAGTAGGAAAGAGTGGCGGCATTCCGAACAGTGCACCCCGCAGGATCGGTGCAATGAAGCCTACCACCATACCCCACTGCCAGCCGCATACGAAACCGCACAGCAGAACCGGGATATGCATTGGACTCAGCATGGCACCAATCTGAGGGATCTGTCCGGTAAGGAACGGCAGTACCATGGCAATCCCAAGGAAAAGGGCAGAGTATGTCATTTTCTGTACACGTACATGTGTCATATTCATCGGTATGTTTTTTCCTTTCGTGTGCCGTAATAATGATCCTTTCTGGTATGACACCTGTCCAGAGGATAGGATAACGGGCACGAAAAAAGGTGCCCAAACATCCCCCTTCTGAGGAGGGTTCAGGTACCTTCATGATACCAAATTGCTGCGTTGACGTTGCTGGTACGCTGTCTGCTTCTGCAGACAATCACCGGCTCATGCCGATGCATCGAATAGTAACAGCTGGAGAAATTCCTGTCAAGACAGCACAAGATGATGATATTCCGCTCCGTTCAGATCTTTCCAGGTAAAGGTATCGTTTTCCAGCATCATATAGCTGTGGGGAGAATCTTCTTTGGGAATGGATACCGACCCTGGATTCAGGTACCATAGGCCATCATGATTCTGCCATGCCGGAATATGGGTATGCCCATGCAGAAGGATTTCTCCTCTGCGAAGAGGCGGAAGGTGCGAGAGGTTGTAGACATGTCCATGGGTAGCAAATATCCGTAGTTTTCCCTCTGCCAGATAAGCATAATCTGCAAGAATCGGGAAGTCCAGCACCATCTGGTCGACTTCCGTATCGCAATTGCCGCGTACGCACAGAATGGATGCATTGTGTTCATTCAGCATGGAAATCACTTCCTTTGGCGCATAGCCTTCCGGAAGATCATTACGCGGACCATGATAGAGAATATCTCCCAGGAGAAGCAGTCGCTCCGCCCCTTCCCTTTCCAGACATGCAAGCATCTTCCTGCAGTACACAGCTGATCCGTGAATATCGGATGCAATCATGATCTTCATCTTCTGCGTTCCTTTCTTTACCGCGCTCAGTCCGCTTCCTCATCGAGGGCTTCCAGAAGGAAGCTCACCGGCCGAAATCCGTCATTGCAGGAAAGCATGGCAGATCGAGGATTCTTCATCCAGCCGCTGTACAGGTTTTCGCCTCCATGGGCGAGTGTCATTACAAAAGGTGAAAGCGTATTCCAGGCACTGTCACAGAAGCCTTCCGGTTTTTCCCAGCCATTGGCAAGGAACTGTTCCCCCATATGCATGGTACAGGGAACATCCTGTGGATTCTCATACATTTCCATCAATTCCGGATAGGATGCCATATGCTTAACAGTAATTCGTACTTTTTTCAAGTGGTTTCCTCCTTCCGAAGGTCCCTGCTGAGCTGGTCCGGAATACCGCGAGGACCCCGTACAGCACGGATCCCGTATGTTTCTTTCAGTACCGCAAAGGAAAAGCGCTCTTCATCATATCGCTTTTCCAGCCGGATCGGCATCAGACTTGGAATACGGATATTGGAATGTTTCTGTGTATACGGAATATCTGTTTCCATGACTCTGCAGCGGTACATGACAGCCGATACCGGCGCAGCCACATACATGTATACTGTATCCCCTGTCCGTATTCCTCTTCCCTGTTTCCATGCAATCTCCTCCTGCCGATCAAAAGCATGAATGATGTCATAGTAAGCAGGATTTGCCGGAATGATCCACTCCTTACAGTGTCTGTACTTCTGTCTGGTCGCCGCGCTTGCTGTAGCAAGAAAGCTCTCATCCAGCCACTGGCAAATCGCAGGATAAGCAACCGTTCCATCCAGAAGGATAGATATCCAGTTGCCCCGCATGATATGGTATCCGCGAAGATACCCGCTCTGCCGGGTCAGCAGATCTGCAAGCAGCGGATCAGATAGCTTGACATTGACAATATCCACATTTTCTTTTCCCGGAATACCCAGTTTTTCCCGATCTACATTCATAAACAGGGCAAACCACTTTTTCTGATCCCGATGTCGTAAAACTGCATATTCCGGAAAGCGTGGCCATGGCGTTTCCGGACATACACCATACTTCTCTTTGCAGTAAGTGAAAACTTCATTTTTCACAGTCATACCCCGCGCTGCCTCCCTGTCATTTTACCTGAAACCATACCGTTGAGCAGTCCGTTCCTTCCAGTATGTCATCCCTTTCTGTCACAGCATCCGTACCTGAAGGGATCGATCGCACTGACATGCATGGTCTCCATTCAGCGCTCTCTGTCATGCACGGTCTTTCCCATCATACCACAAAGCATGCGCCGAAAGCGGAACAGCAGCCTATGTCAGTGTAAAAATACTTTTCCCGCAGAGGCACATAGCCTATGTTTCCCAATTTCTGCACATGCCTATTGCACCGTACCAGTGTCCACTGCTCTGCATGCTGCTACAAGCACGTCATGTCCGTTCATTGAGAACCGCTTTGTACTCTTTATGTATTTTGAAGCGGTCCTGCTTGTTTGCGCAATTGTATACATGTATACTTGTGTTCACGCATGCAGGATACAGCATGCAGTCGGAGGTGCCCTATGCTGGAAATTTCATCGAAAACCAATCTTTTGGAGCAGAAAAACTATCGCTATTCCCTGCAGGATGTGGAAAAGCCCAATCTCTACCGGGATATCTATGACTATGAAACAATTCCCAAGATTCCCTTCAACCATCGGCGCGTGCCAATGGGAATGCCGGAGGAAATCTGGATTACAGATACATCGTTCCGAGACGGACAGCAGTCGGTCGATCCATACACTGTCAAGCAGATCGTAGATCTTTTCAAGCTTATGTCGAAGCTTGGCGGTCCCTACGGCATCATCCGCCAAAGCGAATTCTTCGTATACAGCGAAAAGGACCGGGAGGCCCTGCAGGCCTGCCAGGACCTGGGGCTGCGCTTTCCGGAGATTACAACATGGATCCGTGCCACCAAGGAAGACTTTAAGCTCATTCGTGACCTGGGAATCCCGGAAACCGGCATTCTTGTCTCCTGCAGTGATTACCACATCTTCAAAAAAATGAAACTGACACGTTCCCAGGCTATGAAGAAATACCTGGAAACCGTATCTCTGGCCTTTGAAGCCGGAGTCATGCCGCGATGCCATCTGGAAGACGTGACACGTGCAGACTTTTACGGTTTTGTCGTTCCCTTTGTCAATGAACTGATGAAACTGAGCGCGGATGCGGGGATTCCCGTCCGTATCCGTGCCTGTGATACTATGGGCTATGGCATTCCCTATCCAGAAGTCGCTCTGCCGCGCTCAGTGCCGGGCATCATCTATGGCCTCCAGCACTATTCCGATGTGGAGAGCGAATACCTGGAATGGCACGGACACAATGATTTCTACAAGGCAGTCACAAACGCGTCCACAGCCTGGCTCTACGGTGCCAGCGCCGTGAACTGCTCTCTGCTTGGTATCGGAGAGCGCACTGGCAACATACCGCTGGAAGCCATGTGCATTGAGTATGCCTCTCTCCGTGGTTCCACGGATGGTATGGATCTGACAGTGATTACCGAGATCGCCGATTACTTCAAACAGGAAATCGGGTACACCATTCCACCCATGACGCCCTTTGTCGGACGCAACTTCAATGTAACTCGAGCCGGGATTCACGCTGACGGTCTCATGAAGGACGAGGAGATTTACAATATTTTCAATACCAAGAAACTTCTCAACCGTCCAGCGTCCGTACTTATCGGACCTACCTCAGGACTGGCGGGCATTGCCTACTGGGTCAATGAAAACTATCAGCTGACAGCGAATGAAGCCGTCACAAAGCAGGATCCGCTGGTTGTTGCTCTCAAGGCATGGGTGGATGATCAGTTTGCCGGCGGGCGTGTAGCCTCACTGAGCGTCCATGAACTGGAAACCAAAATTGAAGAGCTGACACAGGGCCGTCTCCATCGGCTGTAAGGAGGCATAAAGATGGCACATCAGATGATTTCTCTGGCGGACCAGGTCCATGATCTCCTGGAACGCAAGATTCTCTCCGGCGAGTATTCTGCCGGGGATATTCTCACCGAGCTCCGACTTTCAGAAGAACTGTCTGTAAGCCGTACCCCGATTCGCGAAGCTATTTCCCGCCTGCAGCATGATCATCTCGTAGACATCACATCCAAGGGAATCACGGTTGTCGGCGTGTCCAACGAAGAAATGGCTGACATTTACGAGATCCGTTACCGTCTGGAAGGACTCGTGGTAAGAAGAGCCTGTGAGCATGTGACCGAAGATATGCTGCACCAGCTGAAGGAAGCGCTGGACCTTCAGGCCTTCTACACTGAGCGCAAAGACTCGGAAAGCATTAAAAACATGGACAGCCAGTTCCATCACATCCTGTATCTCAACTGCGGAAGCAATGCGCTGCTTTATACGCTGGAACCGCTTCTGATGCGGATTGTCAAGTTCCGCAAAGCATCCATTTCCGCACCGGACCGAGCACATATTTCGCTCTCTGAACACATAGCCATCTTTGAAGCCATTCAGGCACGGGATCCCGATGCCGCCGAGCGGCTCATGCAGGCCCATATCCGCGCTGCTTCCACCAGTTCCATTCTGCAGCTCCAGAAATGATCGGAGGAAATCACGATGGTAGATATTTCTTCTCAGGTAAACGCATTTGCATCTCTTCTCACGCAGCAGATTGCACGCGCACAAGCCCTTGAAAATACCGTGCTTACCGACTTCAGTGCACGTCCGCTGCGCATTGCCATTGCCGGTGGTGATGGCATTGGTCCGATAATCACCCGTCAGGCAGAAAAAGTACTGCGCCATCTCCTCCAAGATGCGATCAATGCGGGACAGATTACGCTGGTGCCCATCGAAGGACTGACGCTTGAAAACCGCCTGGCACGACAGGAAAGCGTACCTTCCGATACGCTGGAGGCCATCCGCAGCTGTCCTGTTTTTCTCAAAGGACCAACCACTACCCCAGGCGGCGGGACCATGACCAGTGCCAATGTGACACTGCGCAAGGAACTGGATCTGTATGCCAATGTACGGCCTGTGTCGGTGCCTGCTGAAAACATTGACTGGGTTTTCTTCCGTGAAAATACAGAAGGTGAATACACCCTCGGAAGCCAGGGGATTGCCATTGCAGATACGCTGGCTATGGATTTCAAGGTCATCACAACAGCCGGAACGCGCCGTATTGCCAAAGCAGCCTTTGAATACGCTCATGCGCATGGCAACTGTCGTGTTACCATTGTCACAAAGGCCAATATCATGAAAAAAACAGACGGCCTTTTTTCCGAAATCTGCCATGATGTGGCAAAGGACTATCCCGACATTCCCGTTGATGAATACTACGTGGATATTATGGCCGCGAATCTTGTGAACCCTGCCATACGCTCCGATTTTCACGTGATTCTTACACCCAATCTTTATGGCGATATTCTCACGGACGAGGCCGCACAGATCCAGGGCGGTGTCGGCACTGCAGGAAGTGCCAATACAGGCAGTCAGTATGCCATGTTTGAGGCCATCCATGGCTCTGCGCCACGCCTGATCGAGCAGGGACTGGGGGATTATGCGGACCCTGAGAGTATCCTGCGCGCTACGGTAATGCTTCTGGATCACATCGGAGAGACCGACAGAGCTTCTGCCCTCCGTCAGGTGCTGGACATTCTGCATGCGGAAGGCATACACCCTGCACCTGGTGAAATGACAACGGAAGAGTATGGCGACTGTGTCATCAAGCGCCTGCAGTAAGAGTTTTTTGCCCTCATCCCCGGATGAGGGTTTTCCTTGTCTATCTTCCTGCTTGACAGAAAAAGAAGAGAAAACTACGATACAGGAAGAACCATTCACAGGAGGCATCCATGTCCCACGACATTACGCTGGCAGACCGTATTCGAAGAGAGCTTCTCACCAGCTATCGCAAGCCCCTCTTCCGTCCGTTCGTGCACGCCGTCAAGAGCTTTTCCATGCTTTCACCGGGAGAGCATATCGCTGTCTGCCTGGCGCCATCCGTTTCTTCCCTGCTGCTCGCTGTGCTGCTCAGTCTGCTCCATGCACACAGTGATTTTCCCTTTGAACTGTCTGTCTTCTGCCCGTCTTCCCCGGAAAATGCGCTGACAAACGAGCTGGCAGAAAGTCTGGGCCTTTCACCCGTGCCCCTTACGGATGCCGATGCCATACCTGACCTGTCTTCCTGGAAAATGGCGGTTCCCCAGCACTTTGAGGAGAATGTGCACACCATTCTTTATAGTATGCTTATGGAAGGCAGGCTGCGCGCTCTCCCGCCCAAGGAAAAGCTTGCTTCCTCGGAAATCATTCGGCCTCTGTTTTTTCTGCGTGATGCCGATATCCGTGCATGGGCAGACAGTACCGGCATTTTCCCGCCAGACATGCCTCTTGACATGTTTCATCCGAATGATACGATTGCTTCCCTGCTGGCCCATCTGCAAACAGTTTCCCCTGATACCGAAAAGAACATATTCGCGTCTGTACAGAACCTGGATCTGGATACTTTTCCAGAATGGCATGCACAGAATCCTTTTCCACCCTCCTCCATCCAATTCTCCATGAAGCAGTCGGAGGTACCTGATGAAGAATAATCCCCCCATCATGCGTCTCGCAAAGCCCATGAAAAAAGGCATTTGGAGACTGGTATTCAGCCGTATCCCGATTCTTCTCCTGCTGATGGTTCTGCAGATCCTGCTTTTCATCAGCATTTTCCACTGGTTCCGCAGATATGCCCCTCACTATGCTGTCTTTGATGCGGTCTTTACAGTTCTCATGATTGTCTATCTTTTTAACTGCCGCATGGATTCCTCAGCAAAGCTCACATGGATGATGCTGATTGCGCTGTTCCCGCTTCCTGGAGCCGGACTGCTGCTGTATTCCCGGGAAGAGCTCGGCCACCGCTGGCTGAAAGCAAAGGAAAAGGCACTGATACAGCAGACGCAGCATTACCTTCCCCAGAATCCTCAAACGCTCCACCGTGCCGAGAGGGAAAGTCCTGCCACAGTGCAGCTTCTGCAGTATCTGAACCGCACCGGCCCCTTCCCGGTCTTTACAGATACCGAGGTCACATACTTCCCGCTGGGCGAAAACATGCTGGAAGCGCTGCTCCCTGCCCTGCAGGCAGCAAAGCACTGCGTTTTTCTGGAGTTCTTTATTATCGAGGAAGGTGAGATGTGGGGCCAGATTCTGGATATCCTCTCCCGGAAGGTACAGGAAGGCGTGGATGTTCGTGTCATGTATGACGGACTATGTGAAATATCCAAGCTACCCCATGACTATCCCCGCCGTCTTCAGTCCCTTGGCATCAAGGCCAAAGCCTTTTCACCGCTGACGCCCCTGGTCTCCACATCCTATAATTACCGCGATCATCGAAAGATTCTTGTCATTGATAACCAGGTGGCGTTTACGGGTGGTGTGAACCTCGCCGATGAGTATATCAACCGGCGCAGCCGTTTCGGACACTGGAAGGACACCGCTCTGATGCTGCGCGGAAGCGCTGTGCCATCTCTGACACTGCTGTTCCTGCAGATGTGGAATATCAATGAAAAGGTTCCCGACTTTTCTCCCTGCAGACTGCCCTGTAACCCGGTGCCTTCCCCAGGCTATGTCATTCCCTACGGCGACAATCCTCTGGATGAGGATAAGGTCGGAGAAAGCGTCTATCTTGACATGCTCTATCGGGCAACACGTTACGTGTATATCATGACGCCTTATCTGATACTGGACGGGGAACTGGAAAACGCACTGGTCTATGCTGCCCAGCGGGGTGTGGATGTGCGTCTGATTCTGCCCGGCATTCCTGACAAGAAAACCGCTTATGCGCTGGCGAAAACGCATTTTCCGTCGCTGTACGCAGCCGGCGTGCATCTGTATACCTATACCCCTGGCTTTGTCCATGCCAAAGTAGCTGTAAGCGATGACCGCACTGCAGTTGTAGGGACCATTAATCTAGATTATCGTTCCCTGTATCATCACTTCGAGTGTGCTGTCTACCTGGACCGTGTGTCCTGCATTGCCACCATCCGCCGTGACTTTCTGCACACGCAGCGCCAGTGCGCGGCCGTGACTGCGGAAACCATACAGCAGGAAAAGCTCGGCTATAAACTGCTGGGAACCATGCTCAAGTTTGTGGCACCTTTGATGTAGAAAGGATGATCGTCATGTACAATGCGCTCTCACAGCGCCTGGTTCAAACCATTCCCTCACCCCGTCAGATTGCCCATCAGTCAACGGAATTCTACGCATTCATTCATTTTACCGTCAACACCTTCACTGACCGCGAATGGGGAGACGGATCCGAATCCCCCGAGGTGTTTGCACCTGATCAGCTGGATGCCATGCAATGGGCCCGCGAAATCAGAAACGCAGGTATGCGCGGTATCATTCTTACATGCAAGCACCATGACGGCTTCTGTCTGTGGCCCAGTCGATATACGCATCACACAGTCGCCTCATCGCCATTCCGCAGCGGAAAAGGCGATGTCGTGCGCGAAGTATCGGATGCCTGTCATGCACTGGGTCTCAAATTTGGCATATATCTGTCTCCCTGGGACCGTAACAGTCAGCTCTACGGTCAGGGAAAACCGTATGACGATTACTTTGTCCATCAGCTGGAAGAGCTTCTGACCGGCTATGGCGATATCTTTTCCGTATGGCTGGACGGCGCCTGCGGCGAAGGCAGCAACGGAAAAAAACAGTATTATGACTGGGAGCGCTACTATGAAACCGTTCGGCGTCTGCAGCCTGACGCCTGTATCTGTGTCTGCGGGCCGGATGTCCGATGGTGCGGAAACGAAGCCGGCGATACTCGTGAGCAGGAATGGAGCGTAGTTCCCCGACGTATGATGGATACAGAAAAGATCGCCTCCCTTTCCCAGCACATAGATGATCCGTCGTTCCATCTGCGCCACCTGTCAGCCAGAGACCAGGATCTGGGCAGTCGGGAGGTGCTTCAGAATGAACCGGACCTGATCTGGTATCCCGCCGAGGTCAATACCTCGATCCGTCCCGGATGGTTCTGGCATGAGAAGGAGAATTCGCAGGTGCGTTCTCTTGCGGAACTGCAGCATATTTATCTGCACTCCGTAGGAGGGAATGCTACTTTTCTGCTCAATATACCCCCGGATCGACGCGGATTGCTTCACGAAGCAGACGTATCCGTACTGCGCGATTTCGGACATTGGCTGAAAGAAGCCTTCGGACAGAATGTACTTCTTACACAGACAAGTCATGTCACCGCCTCCTCCTCTGCACAGGGGCACACGCCTGAGCAGGCACTTATCCCGGATGCTTCCACATTCTGGCTGGCCACAGAAGAGCAGGCTTCCTTTCATGTTACATGGGAGCAGACCATGCCGGTCCGCTATATCATGCTGATGGAGCATATCATGCTCTCCCAGCGTGCCGAACATTTCCAGGTATTCCTGGATACACCTTCCGGTACCGTTCAGGTGGCGGATGCCGCCACCATTGGATATAAGAGAATTCTGTCAGTCAACGGGATTCCAGCATCGGGCATGACCGTGCAATTCCTCGCCTCTCGCGTGGCACCTACTCTCCAGTCCGTTGCCGTCTTTATCTGACCGCGTTCTTCATCACAGCCGTTCTCCGATGCGAATCGCCAGGAGAACGGTTTTTATTCATGTCCCCAGGGGCAATAACTGGTATGCCCTCTCCGATTTTCTGTTCACCCATTCTGAACAGACGATTGACGCATGTTCGCGGCATTGGTATACTGTGATTTGTCAATTGATGAGAATTCCGGCATATACCGGCATACCAAAAACCGCTCCTCTTCCATCTTCCGGAGAAGCGTGGGAGGCAGTTCCGTGAAAAAACGAGGTAAACGATGGCTGGAGAAAATCCGGCAGTTTCATCTGGATACCATCCTTCTGATTCTGCTCCTCTATCTCACATTATGTACCCTGTGCTTTGTGATATTGCAGAGGGAGGGTACGGACACACCTTTCTGGGATATTGTCATCTTTAATCTTCTGGCCGTCACCGGCAACGACTATGTGTTCATTGACAATCCCCAGACCCGCGTCATCGGTCTATTCGTTCTGATTCTCGGAATGATTGGGCTTTCCACTATTACCGGTTATGTATCCTCCGCCTTTGTTGCCAGGCGGCTGAATCCGGAAAGAGAGGCCAAAAGGATGCAGAGCATGCGTGAACACATTCTCATCTGCGGATGGAAAAATGATCTGAAAAGCCTGATTCTTGGGATACTGCGCAAGAACCGTGACCTGAATCCCTCCCGCATTATTCTTATATGCAATGCCGATGATGTGAAGCTTCAGACGCTTCGGGAGGACGATGAACTGAAAGGGCTGAACCTGCTGCGCGGTGATTTCACGGAAGAGCAGACCCTGCAGAAAGCCAATGTCCGGGAAGCCATGAAAGTACTGATCATTGGAGAAAACCAGGACAGCCTGGACGATGAACTGGTGGATTCCCGCGTATTTGTGTGTGCCTTGCTCGCCCATAAGCTCAATCCCACCTGTCACATATGTGCGCAGATCAAAACCGAACGCTACCGGAATTACCTGGAAAACCAGCACTGTGCCGAGGTTGTGTATGTTGACGAGTATACGCAGTATATTCTGACAACCTCCACCAACTACAGCGGCATGTCCAAGGTCATGTCCTCGTTTCTCGACAACGGCGACGGTGTATCCGTCCAGATTACGCCGATTGCAGAAGAATGGTTCGGAAAATCATACGGCGAACTGTTCTCCTGGTATAAAAGGAGGCAGAATATACTGCTTCTTGGCATTCTGGAAAATATGGGGGTGGAAAAGGAACTGAAGCACCGAATTCTCTCCGACGCACAGAAATCCACCAACTATGGCCAGATAATTCAGAACCTGAAATCCGTCAAGAGCATGGAAATGAACCACCCTCACCTGAATCCTGATGACGGATATATACTTGGACCGAACATGGGAGCTATCATACTGGGGAATGAAGCATAAATTCTCAGATAAGGAAGTGTAAGCGGCATGGATTCCATGAATATTCTTCGGGCGTTTCCTCTTCTGTCCTCCATCTCACAGACGGACCTGACTGCACTGTCTTCCCTCCTCCAGGCACGCCATTTTTCACAGGGAGAGAATATCATTACCGAGGGGGAAGACAGTGACGATATGTATCTCCTCATCAAGGGGACTGTTGACATCATCAAGAAAACAGTTTTTGGGGACACTTTTGTCGTCGCCACCATTGACGACAGTATGCACAGCGTATTCGGCGAAATGGCACTGCTCGATCACGACAAGCGTTCCAGCACGGTCAACGCTCGAACCGACTGTGAGACGCTGTGTATTGACAGGGTCAGCTTTGACCGTTTCTGTCAGGAACATCCTGAAGGCGGTGTAAAGCTTCTTCGTTTCATTGGTGTCAATCTGGTGCGCAATATCCGTAAGGAAAATGAGAACCTAAAAATGGTATATCAGGCACTGATTGAAGAGATTGAACAGAGCTAAGGGAGAAAAACCATGCTGTACCAGACAGATGAACTGCTCTTTCTCGAGCATCTGACTTACATGACAGACGTAGCGCCTTTTCATTCGATTCTTGACTGCGATGGAATGACTGTCGGAGCCTTCCTTCATACCATTGACCGTTCGCAGATTGAGGATGGCGTGGAGTATTCTTTCTTCATGAACGGGTTTGACTGGAAAAACGTACTCCTTGCCATGGATAAGAAGCCGCAGCTCCTGGAAGCGCGCATTGCCCAGACACATCTGGACAAAGCCTACGGCGGGGGCGGCGGTGTATCTGTGCTCTTTCTGCATGATCAGGAAAAGGAAGCCGTTGTGGCCTTCCGCGGAACATCCGACAACGAATGGCTGGATGATTTTCTGGGGGCCAATCAGGTCGATTCTCTTCAGCAGATCAATGCCATGGAGTGGTTTAAGAAGATATACGAGCAGTTTTCGCTGCAGGACTGGGATGTTACCGTTATCGGGCATTCCAAGGGCGGAAACAAAGCCAAATATATTGCCGTTCTCAGTGACTTGCCCAAACGCTGTGTCGCCTTTGACGGGCAGGGGTTCTCCGATGAGTTTATGGAGCATTACAGCCGTCGGATACAGATGCGTCAGGGCATCATCGAAAACCACAACATTGACTTTGATTATGTGAATATTCTGCTCAACGATATCGGAAGAAGCACGTATTACTATGGTTATGACTACGGCAAGCACGGCTTTGCCGAAAGCCACGGCGTCAATACGTTTTTTGATTTCGGCGAAAACGGTGAATATACCATGCGTGTCAATCCCAACGGACAGCGTCCTGAAATGCAGGCGCTGGATCAGTTTATCAACAGCATGGTCCGCTCCGGACTGAGCCAGAAAGAAAAGGAAGAGAATAACGCCCTGGTGGGGATGATTGTAGAAAAGGGGTTTGGCATCGGCACGGAACATACCATTCCGGAGTATATTAACTTTATCTGCGATCTCCTTCGCGATCCCCAGTACAGTGATAATACAGCTTATCTTCTGGCCTTTACCATCAAGTATTCGCGGCAAAATCCCCATTTTCTTACATCCGTGCGGGATATCATGCACAACTTCCAGGCGGATAATATCGTACGAATCGTGGATATGCTTCAGGATCTGATAGACTCACAGCGCCTGAGCCGGATCATCAATCTTTCCGATTTTCTGATTCACCACGTCAGTGGTGTCCTGGTAAAACAGGTCCAGGCGCTGTGCCGGAAAAAGTATGGCATTTCCCTTTCTGCCGATCAGATCAAAGGTGTTCTGCAGATTGTCTGCATGACAAAGGACATGCTCAAGAATCTGATCATTGACATGGACGGTGCAGACAGGATTGTCACGGATTTCGTAGAAGAACCGGCGCATCTGGACCTTCCCGAACATCTGCAGATTGTGGTTCTCGCTGGTGGTCTGTCCAATGAGAGGAATCTGTCGCTGCGCAGCGGTTACCTCGTTTCCCGTGTGCTGGCAGAAAAAGGTCACCACGTCATTCTTCTGGACAGTTTCATGGGGTATGGGGACAAAGAAGAAATCATTGCCAATGCCTTCGAAAACCCTGAAAAATATACCCTCATGCTCAGTGAAATACCGGATGGGATCCCGGACCTATGGGCAGTAAAAAAGCGCCGTGCTGATCAGTCCAGTGCCTACTTTGGCCCCAATGTCCTGCAGATCTGCCGCCAGGCAGACCTGGTGTTCATCGCATTGCACGGTGCTGAGGGAGAAAACGGCAAAGTACAGGCCACGTTTGATCTGCTAGGCATTGACTATACCGGAAGCGATTACTTCTCGTCAGCCCTTTCCTCCAATAAATCGGTTTCCAAACAGCTTCTTATGTATGCTGGCATCCCTGTTCCCAAAGGCTTCCTTGTCAGTCATGAACGTACAATCCCGGAACCGGAAAGCCAGGGGCTGACCTACCCCGTCATTATCAAGCCCAATAACGGCGGCATCGGCCTGGGAATTTCTGTTGCCAATGACAAGGTGTCCTATCAGAAAGCGCTGAAAGAGGCTTTCCGATGGGAGAACGAGCTGATTGTGGAAGAATATGTGACGGGACGTGAGTTCGCCGTCGGCTTTCTGGATGGAAAAGCGCTTCCTGTCATTGAGGTATTGCCGCTGGCAACGCGCGACAAGGCGTTCGGCAAGTCTCTGAGAGGTGACTATCAGAAAAAGTGTCCAGCCGACATTCCGGAAGAACTGGCCCGGAAACTGCAGGAGACCGCAGAAAAGGTATCCGATGTGCTGGGCGTTGTTGCCTATGGGAAAGTGGACTTTATTGTCCGCCCTGATCAGTCCTTTGTCTGCCTGGAGTGTGATTCTCTGCCTCAGCTTTATCGGGATGCGCATCTACTCCTGGAAGCCCAGACTGCCGGCATGTCCTTCGATCAGCTGTACAGCCATATAATGGAAATGAGCCTTCGAAAGAAATAAGCTTCCTATATTCCGCGCGATGGCCTGCACATTGCATAAAGCACGTGCAGGCCATCGCGCGTCACGGGAACAAGCAGCGCCATGCGCAAGTTTCCCATGGCTTGACGGGCATGTACACGCTGCAAGCATCATTCCCCGCATATTCCGTGACAGCTATGCAAAGGAATGCCGTCCGAACAGCTATATCTCCTATGCGTAAAACCACAGGCTTCCCGAATCCATTGCATCACCTCTTCGTCAATCTCTTCCCGCCTGCTGAGAAGAATGTGATACATCCATCTCCCGGGACAGAGTTCTATCTTTATCGCAACCCGTTCGCTGTGATAGGGCACGGGGAGTAGAAGCGTAAGAACAATATATGCCTGTGGCCGTTTTGCCTTCCGCTTTACTTTGGCAAAGGATACATAGGCAAATGCATGCCTTTGAAAGAATGTGATCTGTGTCTTCTGCACTCGATGCTGCATGTCAGGGAATGCTCTCGTACAGCACATCCTGATGCCCATCAAAGAACAGGAACGTATCCGTTTCAGCCTTTCTCATGAGGCATTTCCATTCTTTCTTCCATCACCACATGAATCATGTCGCCCTCTCCCTTGCCGAGCTGGTTCCGAATTGCTTTCAGCACTCCTATGATATAGCACACTGATCCGTCCGGGTTGGTAAGCCCCATATTGACAACACTTCCCGTATAAGGAATGCCGTCAAACCATGCCCGCACTTTCACACGTCCTCTGCCGAACTCTCTGCGTATATCCCAGGGAAACACCACATACGCGCCGCCATGATCCTCTGTTACATGCAGCACTGCATCATACTCATACCGCTTCACATTTCATCCCTTCCCTTAACCTTCTGTCCTGCATCTGACACGCTGCCTTCAATCCGTGGCCGAGGTCTGGCCATCGCAGTGTCCATGGAGAATACCTGAACACCCGGCTGGAGCCATGATTCCAGCCGGGTGTTTTCAGTATTCTTCTTATTTACCGGAAATCACGATTCCCTTGCTCGCCATGTATGGCAGCACTGTATTCCCGTCACAGATCTGTTCACTGGACAGCGCAACCACGTCCTGGAATACTTTTTCCAGGTTTCCATTAATCATGGTTTCTGTCACTGCACCCAGGATCTTTCCATCTTCAATCAGAAAGCTGTTCTTCGCAACACCTGAGAATTCGCCGTTTGCCCCTGGATGGCCTCCGGAAAAGCCGCCGACAATCAGGCCTTTCTTCACTGAAGCGATCATCTGCGCCAGCGGTGTATCTCCGGCCTCCATAACCAGTGCCGAACCACTGTTTCTGGTCACTGTTCTCCCTGTCTTCCGTGCAGCATACAATCCAAGAAGGAAGCTCTTCAGCACACCCTTCTCCATTATCGTTACATTCTCAGCGCGATATCCATCGCCTGTAATCGGGCTCAGTTCCACGATCCGGGGATCTTCCGCTTTCAGCGCAATGGAAATCTTTTCATTGGCTACTTTCTCATCCAGCCGATTCAGCCACTGGCTGGTTCCTTCCATAATCACGGAACCCGTCAGATAATTGCTGGCCAGCATATCAAGGAAACTACCCAGACAATCCGGAGTAAAGATGACTGTGCCCTCAAACTTTCCGGGCAGCGCAACTGCATGCAGGCTCTTTTCTGTTGCCTCCAGATGCGCCCGAATGCTCCCCCGTTCCATCAGCGGCGTATCCAGTTCATGCAGAGAAATGCCCGCATAATCAATACCCGTATTCTTCTCACCGTCCGAGCCTGACATTTCCAGGCCCACGTGATACGCTGCATCAAACTGCTCAAAGCACGTACCGCTGGAATTGCGATAGATGCGATGCATCCGGGTATGATCCGCAATCGCCTGCAGCAGATTCACCTGCGGATACTCCTGGCGGATTGTGTCAAACAGCGTGGTCAGGCAGGTATAGAAGCGCGGCATGTCCGCATCCCAGGGGCCTGCATGAAAGGTCTCCGGCTCCTGTTTCTCTGCGATCGCATTTGCCTCATCCGGCATGGAAGATAATGCGCCTGTAATCGCATCCTCCACCACTTTCTTCAGTCCGTCCTCTGTGAGATCATTGCCGGATGCCGAACCTTTTTTCCCGTCCATGATGACGCTTACCGATACACTGCCGCTGAAAATGGTACGGTACAGCGTAAAATCCGCTTTTTCCGTATTCAGTTCCCTTTTTTCCGTCTGTGCTTCGCTGTGCTCATACAGTGATACGCCTTTTTCCCGAAGCAGCGCTTCCAGTCTGTCCGATACGGTCTTCACATCATTCATTGCCTGCTCCCCCTCTCTCAGCGCCCGCCGATGGTAATACGGCAGCGCATATCGGGTCCGCCCATGCCAACCGGCATCGGCTGTTTTTTGCCACAGAAGCCGCTGGAAGACCAGGTTACCTGATTGGAAAGCATGTCCACGGTCTTCAGCATATCAAAGGCAATCCCGGATACGGTTGTGTCGAGCAGCGCATGTCCCAGCTTCCCATGCTTGATTTCATAGCCCAGGGAAACGCCGAACATAAACTCGCCGGTAAGATCTGCCTGTCCATTGGAACTGTCAATCAGGTAGTAGCCGTCATCAATGGAAGCAATCATTTCCTCCAGTGTATGCGTACCAGGCAGTATACAGGTATTCCGCATGCGGATCAGCGGTTCATCCGCATAGTTCCATGCACGCGCATTCCCGCAGGGCTCCACGCCAAACAGGCGGGCTGACTCCCGGCTGTTCATGTATCCAGTCAGGATACCATCCCTGATCAGAACAGCATCCTTGGCCAGTGTTCCCTCGTCATCCAGATAAACGGGCAGAGGCACAGGCTTTCCAAAGGCCTCTGAAGCATAATCTACCAGTGTTACCATATCGGAAGCCACCTGCTTCCCCAGATTAGGCCCGGCAACACTGCCGCCCATGACCAGATCAGCCTCAACGGTATGCCCTACCGCTTCGTGCGCCAGCATACCGCCCATCATACCGCCAAGAATCACCGTTCTGTTGCCGGCTTCGGCATACACGCCCTCCGTCTTATGCATGAGGTGCGTGTACAGCTGATCAATCCGGGGATAGAGCGCAGTCAGTTCCGAAAAATTATCGTCAAAACTGCCTGCGCCGCCAAAAGCCTTGAACAGTTCCACCGGTGCGCCGCTCCTGCTCTGTG
Source organism: uncultured Eubacteriales bacterium (assembly GCA_902764915.1). Taxonomy (GTDB): domain Bacteria; phylum Bacillota; class Clostridia; order Christensenellales; family Aristaeellaceae; genus UBA2943. The sequence continues at coordinate 50,721 of CACWXY010000001.1, forward strand.
CGCTCATCATCACATAAATATAGCAGCGCGGATACGTCACATGCCCGCTTGCAGCATCGGAAGAAACAATGATCTTATCCTGGGAGTCCTCTGTATACACGACAGTCCGGCTGAGAAGATCCGGATACTTTGCCACAATATAGGCATCCACGGTCTTACAGGCTTCAATAATCCGCTTCTGCTCCGTATCCACAATCAGGCGATGCGGCTCCACACGTCCGCTGGAAAGCGGGGGATAACCCTCGCGAGACCGCTCGGCACGGCTGTCCAGAAACAGCGCATTGTCCGTTGCCGCCTGGAGTACGGTCCTGGCATCCTTTTCAGTATAGGAGGCTACAGAAGAAAAACCATGGCGTCCGTTCTTTGTTACCCGTGCGCTGATGCCGCGGCTTTCACTGCGCACATTCTGTACAAGGTTTCCCTTGAGAATCGATACCCGGCGCGAACGGTTCTCGTGACCGCGCAGCACGGACTGCATCCGTGAATCAAAATATGCGGCCTGTCTGGTAATAATATCCTCTAGCATGGCTATCGGTCTCCTTTTTCCCTGGCTGTTTATCGTCCAAAGGCATCGGCTGCCAGCACATAGCTCTGCCACTCATCATCGACATAGACTGTCCAGCCATCAATCCCGCCGAGGTCCGGCGTATAATAAATGCCCAGCATGCCGTTTTCCTCGGCATCACAGGTAAATACCCACCTGTACTCATGTCCTTTTTCCAGGGGGACAGGATCAAACGTAGCGCTTTCCGTAATGGCGGTTATGATGTGCGGAACGTCATAGCCAAAAGACACCAGTGTCTCGTCGTTCTCACAGTCCACCAGCTGTACCACAACCTCGCCCCAGGAACGGCGTACACCACCGTCATCGAACTTTACATCCAGCCGCTCCACCGAATCGTACTCCGCAATAAAATGCTGTTCCAGCGTATGATACTCCTCCCCGTTCTGCACGGGTACCACCCACTGCGGTTCATAGGATGTCTGAATAAACGACGAGAACGCATAGGGCGACTGCAGCATGGAATGCAGTGCCAGAAGCGCCGGAATCATAAACAGCGCAATCCCCACAAGAAAACGGGTGCGCAGCCAGCCCATATGGGCATCCATCTCCCTGGATGGATCTGCACTCTGAAACTTCGGATGCTTGAAGATTCCATTGACGAGAAGAAGTGCAGACATCATGGAGAAGAGAATGGTCGGATTCAGTGTATTAAAGACACCGGAGAACATGGCGGACATTTCCTTGCCCGCATGATAGCGGGGCCCGATCGTCCCGTTGAGAATGCCCAGTTCCATCAGGTTCTGCGTAAGATCATTGGGCCAGACCGCAAAGGTATAAAGTACGAACACCCCCATGAACACGATATCCAGTGCCCACAACGCATCACTGCGCTCATGCATCATTGTGCCCATGACAAGGAATGGGACTGCCAGAAGAAGCCACTGGGGATGCCAGAAGCTCAGCCCGAATGTCACAAACATGGCAAGGGATTCGAAAAACACAAACCATCGGAAGGTTTCTCCGCGTCCCTCCACATTGGTAAAGAATGCCCAGGCGCAGATGCAGACCCAGCAGAGCATGACCATGGAAAGCCCCACATTGATCGCCACATCATACCCTACAAAAAAGATGTAGTTCAGTGCGCCAAAGCCTTCCACGCCATAATTGAACATATCCGCGTCAAAAATCCGGTAAAACAGATTCTCCGCAAGGAAGAGGGCCATGAACAGGATTCCGTGAAGGATGACCTTAAAAAGATTCTTTTCCTTCAGAAGCAGCATCGGAAGATATACGAGCAGGGCAAAATACTTGCATGTCATGGCCACAGAAAAACAGAGAGAGAACTTGACCATGTCATCCTTAAAGTAGAAATATGTGCCCAGAAGTACGAAAAACACGGTAATGGCATCATACTGTCCAAAGATAAACTGGCTGTAGAAAGCAACAGGGGTCGTCATGAATGCATATGCCATGATACGCGCCCGCTTCGTGGAGAAGCCAACCAGTTCACCAATGCGCATCATCAGAATGCCGGAGAGCACATAGGCTGTGATCGGAAGAAGAGTCGCCCAGAAAAGTACAAAGTATGACGTCTTCAGCGCCATTTCTGTCTGTATGCCCAGAAGCTTCATCGGAAGGTTCCATACGGCAAACAGGTAATAGGTGGTTGGCATGTAGACGCAGGCGCCGATCTTCGGCTGTGTATAGCTGTACAGGTCCAGCCAGTGCCCCTCCAGGAGCGCATAACTGGCGGCACTCGTATGACATATATCACCTTCCTGGAATACCAGGTGCGACGCCAGGGCCAGGATCGCAAAAATGACAAAATCAAACCATCGGACAGCGCCTTTTTTTTCATTTTTCAATGCTGCTGCCGCTCTGCGCTGGTTCTGCGCTCTGCGCACACTCTCACTCATGTTCTTTTTTCTCCTCTTCCTCAGGGAAATTGATCCGCTCTTCCTCCACGACCAGCGGACGATGCATGACACGCTGATTAATGGAAGCAATGTATTCTCCCAGGAATCCCAGAAATACCAGGATAATGGAGAACATAAACAGGGTAATGATCAGAAGCGGCGCCTGCCCGGCATTGAAGCGTTCCCAATAAATCAGTTTCATTACCAGATAATAGATGCCCACCAGCATGGAGATAACCGACACACCGGCCCCGAGAAATACAGCCAGCCGCATGCCCGCCTTAGTATAGCTGGTTATGGAGAGCATGGCCGCATCATAGAGCGTATAGAAATTGTTATGGGTTTTCCCTGCCCGGCGTTTGGGCTGTTCATAGGGCACTTCCTTGCGCCGGCCCCCAAGCTCAGCAACGATCCCGCGAATGAATGGCGTCGGATCTTCCAGCTTTCGCAGTACTTCCAGAAAACTCCTGTCATACAGTCCAAAGCCCGTAAACTGCTCGATCTGATCTACAGCGGAGTACTTCTTGATCATTTTATAATACAGTCCACGCAGCTTATACATGAGCCGGTTTTCCTTGGAACTGGTCTTAATCCCGCAGACAATCTGATAACCCTCCTCCCAGTATTGGAGAAAGACCGGAATCATCTCCACAGGGTCCTGGAAATCTGCACAGATCGAGATCGCACAGTCTCCGGAGGTGTGAATCAGTCCATAATACGGGGAATTAAACTGTCCGAAATTCTTTACGTTAAAGATGGCACGGATCCTCGGGTTTTGCGAACAGATCGCGCGTATCAGATCCCTCGTATGGTCTGTGGAACAGTTATCAATAAACAGCAGTTCATAGTCATACTGCGGGAGCGCTTCCATCTGAGTGACAATCGCAGATGCAATCGCCTCCACATTTTCCTCTTCGTTATAGCATGGCACCATAATACTCACGGTTTTTCTGCTCATGCCGCTCCTCCTGTATCATTCATGGGACAGCCTGCCTGATCACTGCAGGCTTCTCGTTATTATTCTGTCACTGCATCCGTGCACGGTATGCTTCTACCGTAATCCGGATGCCTTCGGTAAACGGAGTGGTCGCCTGCCAGCCTGTGTCCCTTAGCAGAGGGCGAATATCTGCATGCAGGTCCATCACCTGACCGGGAGGATAGGGCACCTCACCCAGTCCCAGCGGAAGACAGGGGTCTATGGCATCCCGGACTCCCGTAAAATACCAGGCCAGCGAATGCGTCTCGCCGGAACCCAGCATATAGGTTTCCCCATGCCTGCCTTTTTCAGCCAGTGCAATCAATGCTTTCGCAGCATCAAAAGAAAAAAGATAATCCCATTGCTGCTCTCCGGCAGTAAGCGGAAAGGCTTCTCTGCGAAGCAGTGCCTGTATCAGCATCGGCAGCACGGAACGCGGATTGTCATGCGGACCATAGACGCTGAGAAGGCGGGCCCAGATATGCCGGATTCCTTTCTGCGCACACAGAACACGCGTCATCTGGCCGGCACAGAGCTTTCCCATTCCATAGCCCGTGTGGGGAAAGCATGGTGTGTCTGCGGCAAGCAGCCCCTCCCTTGGTCCATATTCCGCCTGAGAGCCTGCACCAACGAATACATTCGCCTTCAGACGTGCCGCACATTCTACTGCCTGCAACGCCGCTTCTATATTCTGCGTCTGCCGGTGCATGTCATTCCGCTCCGGCCCGATTGTCCCACTCCATCCCAGATGAAAGAATGCATCCACGCTTTCCGGTATTTTCTCATGCAGCTGCTGGTATTCCGACATATCACAGGCAATGATCCGTGCGCCCTGCGGAATATCCGGTATGCGGGACGACCCGGGCCGCACCACAGCATAGACCGTGCAGCCTTCGTCCAGAAGCGACTGCACCAGTGCCGTACCCACCGCCCCGGTGGGACCTGTAACTACCGCCCGTGTGATCATGCGTCCTCCAGAGGAATATACATATTCCTCTCAATCTCATCCCTTGGCAGGAACGGCGCCAAATCTTCCAGTGGCGGCGACACAATCGTCCCGTCCGCACAGCGCCGGGCACTTGACTTAGGTTCCCAGATCTGCTGCGTATCCGTCATAATCTCGCACAGACTGGGACTGTCACCTGCCAGGATCTGCGGAAGAGATGCCTGCAGATCCTGCAGACGCGTAAAGCGCCGGAAAGGAAGACCAAATGCATTCGCGATCAGCGCAAAGTCAGGGAAACCCAGGTCCCCGCTCTCCGGACCAATGCCGATGCGCGTATGATCTGAAAAAAGATTGGACTGGGTAATGCGTATGGAGTGATAGCCGCCATTATTGATCAGGAAAATCTTGATGGGCAGGCGGTTGGTCACAATGGTCTGCAATTCCTGCAGGTTCATCATAATGGAGCCGTCACCTTCCATGCACACCGTACGCCGACGCCCCGCCGCCAGACACAGCCCGATCGCTGCCGGAAGTCCATAGCCCATGGACGCAATCGCAGAATTGATGATAAAGCGGGTACCCTTTTTCATGACCCAGGCCTGATGCCCCGCGACGCAGCAGGCACCGTTGGAAACCGCAGTCAGCGCGCCTTCCTCCAGCGAAGAGGAGATGACATCCATAGCTGCGTAGACATTGATAAAACCATTGTCCTGTGCTCTCTGTCTTGCCGTGACTACGGGATAAGTATTCCGCCAAAGAATGCACTGTGCGCGCCATTCATTCCCGGTAAAGAAAGGCGTATTGCGTCCGGACAGTTTTTGCAGCATACCGGTCATGAAATCCCTGACGTCTGCCCACACAGGCAGTTCCACATGAATCGTGGGCTTTTTCATCTCCGCCCGGTCAATGTCCACCATAATCACCTTGGCTGCCCGGGCCCAGGAATGAAACGTATACCCTGTCTGGCGGATCGAAATCCTGGTGCCCAGGGCCAGAATCACATCTGCGTTCTGTATGGCAAAATTGCCGGCCCGGTCACCCATGTTTCCGCCGCGTCCGCAGTAAAGCGGATCCAGTGAGGGCAGAAGATCTACCGAGTTCCAGTAGGTTACCACGGGAATGCCCAGTGCCTCCTTAAGCTGAAGGAAGGCCGCATACCCACCACTCAGGCGAATGCCTCCGCCTGCATAAATAACAGGCCGACGGGCCTGAGCGAGCATGTCCAGCACCTGATCAATGACCGACGCCTCCACAGGCCCGGGAAGCTCGGCATCCGACTCTGCAGGTGTATAGCCCGTCAGTGTATCCGTTTCAATCATCATGCCCTGGAAATTGACCGGAATATCAATCCACACAGGGCCGGGGCGTCCCGTTCTTGCCAGGTACCAGGCCTTCTCCAGGTGATAGCGGATGGTCTGCGGATCCTCAATCATCACCGCATACTTTGTCATAGGCTTGACGGAGGGGACAATATCATACTCCTGGTCCCCTACCGCTCTGAGAGACAGTCCGTCCGTGAATCGCTGTGCATAGCGCCTGGTCGTGTCATACCGCACCTGTCCGGAAATAACAAACATGGGAATGGAGTCCAGATATCCGCCGGCTACGCCCGTCATCGCATTAATGCCGCCGGGGCCGGTGGTCACACAGACAGCGGCGATGCGGTTTTCCAGCCGCGCATAACTCTCCGCTGCCATGGCACAGGCCTGTTCGTGATGATAGAACGTACAGTGAAGTCCGGTGTGATGGCCCAGGGCATCGTTGAGATGCATGGCACCCCCGCCCACGACCATCATGCAATCGGTGACACCCATTCTTACCAGAAAGTCCGCCACATAGTCTGCCAGCCGCTGCCGCATGTCCGTTGCCTCCTGTTATCTGTCTTAAGCCTTCAGCGCTTCCTGAATCGACTGCGCCATATAATCAAGCATTGCGTCACTCATGCCCGGATACACGCCGATCCAGAATGTACGTTCCATAATTCGATCCGTTACCGTAAGATCACCCACCACACGATAGCGGTCGGTACCGCGGATCGCATCAAAGGCCGGATGACGGATCAGGTTTCCGGAGAAAAGCATGCGTGTCTGTATATTGCGGGACTCCAGGAACCGTACCACGCTTTCACGTGTCTTACAGCAAGTATCCCGCAGGGTAATCAGAAATCCGAACCAGCTGGGGCGGCTTCCTTCGCAGGCTTCCGGAAGAATCAGCTGATCCTGCACCGGTTCCAGCGCATCATGCAGCCGCTGCCAGTTTTCACGGCGGCGCAGTACAAAATCCGGGAACTTTTTCAGCTGTTCACAGCCCACCGCAGCCTGCATATCGGTCGCCTTCAGGTTAAATCCCAGGTGCGAGTAAACATACTTGTGGTCATATCCAGCCGGGAGTTCCCCATGCTGTCCGTCATATCGATGACCGCAGAAGTTATCCTGCCCGGGCGGGCAGATACAGTCACGTCCCCAGTCGCGATAAGAAAGAAGAAGACGGTTCAGAAGCGGATTGCGGGTATAGACCGCGCCGCCCTCTCCCATGGTCATATGATGCGGCGGATAGAAGCTGCTGGTACCGATATCGCCCCATGTGCCTGTCAGCCGGGTTTCGCCGTCAATGGTATACTCGCTTCCCAGCGCGTCACAGTTGTCCTCCACCAGCCAGAGATGGTGTGCATCACAGAAAGCCTTGACAGCCTTCAGGTCAAATGGGTTTCCCAGTGTATGCGCAATCATTACAGCCTTGGTTCTGTCGGAAAGCGCCGCCTCCAGCATACGGACATCTATATTGTACTGCGGGATCGTCACGTCTACGAAGACCGGTACCGCACCGTACTGCATGATAGGAGCTACTGTCGTGGGAAATCCACAGGCTACCGTAATCACCTCGTCTCCCGGCAGAATCTGCCGGTCCTTCAGTTCCGGCGCAGTCAGCGCCATGAATGCAAGGAGGTTCGCAGAAGACCCGGAGTTCACCAGGTGTACATACGGCACAGACAGATAATGCGCAAAATCCTTTTCAAACTGGTTCGAAAACCGCCCTGCGGTCAGCCAGAAATCCAGACAGGCATCCGTAAGCGCCTGCATCTCCTTTTCGTCATAGACCCGCGATGCATACGCAATCCGGTCCCCCGGAGCAAACGGTTTCTTCGGTTCCTTGAACTGATGATAATACTGCGCGATCTGTTCCTTGATCACCTCTCGTGCTTCGGCTTCGTTCTGCCAGGCCATCTCTGTTATCCCCTTTCTGTCAGGTAGGCTTCAATCTCCCGGTCCATTTCCTCAATGATATCGCCCTTTTGCAGCCATACCTGCGTCCAACATACAGTTTCCTCCACAGCGCGCTCAATCCCCCAGATCGGCTTCCAGGAAAGCGCAGAACGGATCCTGGAGCAATCCAGTTTCAGGAAGTTTGCTTCATGCGGTGCATTCGTTTCGGACAGGTTTTCCCATCGGGCCTGCCCGCCCCATTTTTTCACGAACAGATCTACCAGTTCACCCGTCGTGACACAGCTGTCTTCCCCGGGCCCCACGTTATACCAGGACGCAAGCACAGGGTCCTCCCACTGCCGCTGCACAATCAGAAGATACGCCATCAGCGGTTCCAGAACATGCTGATAGGGACGCACAGAATAGGGATTGCGTACGGCAATCGGCTCACCGCGGGAAGCGGCACGCACACAGTCGGGAATAATCCGATCCTTGGCAAAATCGCCTCCGCCTATCACATTCCCGGCACGCGCCGTGGAGACAGAGGGGCCCTTCTCGAAAAAGCTTGCCACATAGCTGTGTGTCACCAGTTCCGAACAGGACTTGGAATTGGAATAGGGATCATACCCGTCAAGCATCTCATCTTCCCGGTAGCCCCAGGGCCATTCCCGGTTGAGATAGACTTTATCCGTAGTGACGTTGAGAACAGAGCGCACAGAAGATGTGCACCGCACGCATTCCATCAGGTTGACTGTGCCCATGACATTGGTCTCATACGTTCCGCGCGGGTCACGGTAGCTCTCCCGGACAATCGGCTGTGCCGCCAGGTGTATGACAATCTCCGGCTGAAAACTGGAAAAGCACGCTTGCATGTGCTCATAGTCCCGCACATCCCCACGCACATCGCGCATGCCTGTTCCGTCCCCTGAGAGCGCATAGAGCAGGTCTTCTTCCCGGGGAGAGAGGCTGAAGCCCATTATCTCCGCGCCGGCATCCAGAAGAATGCGCCGGAGCCATGACCCCTTAAAGCCGGTATGCCCGGTCAGAAAAATGCGCTTTCCCGAAAAAAACTCAAGTCCCTTCATCGCTCCACACTTTCCAGGGGGCCTGCCCGCTGTTCCACATTTTCTGGAGCATATCATGCTCGCGCTTGGTATCCATGCACTGCCAGAACCCCCGATGGGAATAGCTCATCAGTTCGCCTTCCCGGGCAAGGCTTTCCAGCGGTTCCCGCTCAAACACGGTCGAATCTCCCTCTATCAGATCAAAGACAGCGGGCTCCAGCACCATAAAGCCGGCATTGATCGGTGCACCGTCCCCGGCGGACTTTTCCCGGAAGGAGTGCACGGCATTGTCGCCGCCAATATCCAGAATCCCCTTCTGCTGCTGCAGTGTGACCGATGTCAGTGTAGCCTTTTTCCCGTGGGACTTATGAAATGCAACCAGATCACGGATATTCACGTCACATACGCCGTCTCCATAGGTCATCATGAAAGGTTCGTCCCCGATATAAGGCTGGATCCGCTTGATACGCCCACCCGTCATCGTATCCATACCGGTATTGACGACCGTCACCTTCCATGGCTCCGTGTAACGGTCATGGACAATCATGCGGTCCTGCGGGTTTTCCTTGGTAAAATCAAAGGTGATATCCGAGGTATACAGCGCATAATCATTGAACCACTGCTTGATCATATGCTGCTTGTAGCCCGCACAGATCACAAACTCATGATATCCATAATAGGAATAGCCCTTCATGATATGCCACAGAATCGGCATGGTTCCGATCTCAATCATGGGCTTGGGCTTAAACTGGGATTCCTCCGAAAACCGTGTGCCAAACCCACCGGCAAGAATCACTACCTTCACGTATGTCCCCCCTCTGAATCAGTAATCGGCTTCTTCATCCGTCCAGTCATCATCATAGGTTTCTTCTTCCCACGCGTAGTCTTCATAGCTGTAGTCTTCCCACGTCTCATAGGGTTCCGCTACCGACAGGCGAATGGCCCAGCCTTCACCGGAAGAAAGCCCTTCCGAGGCCGTGTCAAATGCCCCGCCAGGCGTGCCTGTGCCCAGTGCCACGGGTGTTTTCTCCGGATTGGCACAGGAAATCTGTATACGGTACGTCACACCCTCTTCCAGTATTACATTCTCCAGGAAGACCATGTTTTCCTCTCCCGGCGCAAGATAATCCCCCGGCACCTGCAAAGCCCACAGAAGATGACCTGTTTCCGCCTCGGTCACCGCAGCAACAATGTCGGACAGGTCTGTCTTTTCCGTATCCTGCAGTGTAAACAGAATGAGTTCCAGCTGTTCTCTCTGTGCAGGCGTATACAGCTGCACAGCCGGCACCGGAGCGATCGGAACATAACCGGAAATGCTGCCCTCATACAGTGCAATCGGGTCTTCAAACGTATCCACACCGAAATAGCCGGAATAGTCCGCGGCAAAAGTTCGCCGGATCGCTTCGCCCATATAGTCCCGTCGGATGAACATCTCCGTGCCTGCCTGATAGTAGTTGTCCCGTATATAGCTGACAAGCTCTCTGGCATACTCATCCTGATAATATCCCCAGACCTCACCGCCATAGGAATAAAAGAGCATCTTGGTGCGGTTTTCCCGCAGTGTCTGCATTTCCTTTTCCCCATAGCCTTCCCAGGTCCAGGGCGTAGAGCAGGCCGCTCCATAGTCAATCCCGCGGTCTACCTCCACAGTCCCGCCATTTTCCAGGCCTGTCATATGCACCGTATCTCCGGGATCCAGGATAATGTCTGTAAATGTCTTGATATCTTCCGAGTCCACATTCCGCTCAAACAGATGCGCACTGCGCACATACTGAGGTACCATCGGGAACTGGGGGAAAACCTCCGTGTGCAGAACATAGATCACCAGAATGCTCACCGCTGCCATGGCACCGGGATAGCGTGTCCATTTCTTCCAGTGTCCCCACGGTGCGCGCAGCGCACTTCCCAAAAGCAATGCCAGAGAAAGCTCTGTTGCACACATGAAATTCATCGCGTGGTAATGGTCATAGCCCCGGATCCCCACCGCAATGGTAGATACCACAAAAGTGACGGCTATGATCGGGCTCTGCGTCAAAAGCCATGCACCCAGACAAAGCGGGGCAAGATTGCGCACAGCGCCGTCAAAGAAACGCATCCACTGCAGCGCTTTCTCCACATTTTCCAGTTCATTATATACCGTTGGGATGCCCAGGGCACCTTTCACACAGCGAATCGTATAATCCCACCATGCACGGTATGTCAGAAGGAAGGAGCCCAGGGGATCTGTTCCCAGGCCGCCCATATATTTGGAATAAATCTGCGTATTGAAGAAATAAGCCCCATAGAAGAAGTTCTGCAGATTTCCGGATACAGCATACCATGCTATCAGTATGACCCAGGGGATCAGACAGCAGACCACCAGTTTTCCATCATCTGCAATCACCTGACGGCGCAGCTGTTTCTTTTCCATGACACCCGCTCTGGAAATCATCCATGCCTGGAAGATGACAACTCCCAGTGCTACCAGAAATACCGCATATGCGCTGGTAAAGATACATCCGAATGTCAGTACAATGGAAAGGGAAAGCCAGACACAGCTGGACCAGGAGAGCCGCCGATTCTTCATGTACGCCAGAAGCTCCATCAGCATCACGGCATGCCCAAAACCGGCCCAATGCTCAGAAAGCATGGTTGTGCACAGGTCATAGAGCGACAATGTCATCAGATACAGAAACGGCAGCAGAATCAGCGCAACCGGATTGAGATGCTTGCGCATATGAAGATACAGAAGACTCCATCCCAGTGACATCAGCACATAAAAGTACAGCCGGTAAGCCATAATATTGACCGGATGGGTCAATCCCATGACTGCTGCAATATAGTATGAGAAAGGCATGTGCTGGGAAATGTTCACCTTATAGACGTCTCCACCTCTGGCGATCTCGTCGCCGACGGAAAACACGTCTGTTTCATCTACAAACGGTTCCGAAGGAAGAAAGGTGAGATAGGCCGTAAGCAGACTGATAAACAGAAGTACAGCCACCACATAGGGTACCCACCGGGGAACCCGGGTATTTCTCTGGTAAATCAAGTGTTCCCATCCTCCACTATTGTCATCACATGCTGCGGCACGCGCTTGTCCTCCGGGGGCAATTGCATGAAATCACCGTACTGCATGGTCAGTATTGCCTCCGTGTCAAAGGGCACAGGAAACGGAATGCCCCGCAGACATTCCTCTCTTTTGCCCGCAAACCATTCTTCCCGATAGAGGAAGCCCCACAGTCCCGGCTCAATCATGTCATTGGACAGATAATAGGCACCGTTGCCTTCATCCCGGCACTTCTGTGCATTCTCATACCAGCGGGCAATGGTCTGCATGGAAACGCATTTTCCCACCGCAGCGCCGAGGAATGCAGCTGCCTTATAGATACCCCTGTACTGGGCATAGTGAATCGTCTTTCTGTGACCCATGGCCATAAGATAGATCAGGCGCATCCGCAGTGTATGCCGTCCAAATGCCTTCGGCCGATGATCCAGAATAAACAGATCCAATGTGGGATGATTATATCTGCGGCCATAAAAATCGTCATCCCCGAAGGCTGTCGTCGCATACGTCACTGAGATATTGGCAATCTTGGGAATAAAGTCAAAAAATTCCGAAAATGTCGTAAAGTCAAGAAAGCGGAACTTTTCTCCCAGTGCCTGCGGGCAGACCCTGACAAAGCGCTCATAATCTTCCCGGAACAGGAGCACATCCACATCATCGTCCCAGGGAATCAGGTCCCCCCCGCGCAGTGTACCAATGAGCGCACCACCCAGAAGATAATACGGAATACCATGCTTTCTGCATACCCGATCCATTTCCAGAAGCAGTTCCATGTTCGCCTCATGAATGCGAGACATGGTTTCTTTCAGTGTCATGTTTCCTTTTCCTTTCCGGCATCCCGCCACCCCAGATACAGCGAATAGAGGAGATAGACGGCATTGGCGCTGAGAAGCCCCCAGGCGAAGCCCGCAAAGCCAAAGCGCATGGTCAGCGGAATGCACAAAATCAGATAAACAGCACCATATCCCAGATTCACATATACCTGATAGGACATGGGCGAGAAACGCAGAAGCACAACGGTAATGGAGGATGCCACAAAGAAGAGTACCTGGCTGAGACTGGCCACAAGGAACCAGGGTCTCTCCAGAAGATAATTATTCGGGTACAGAAGCTTTACATAGATATGCGAGCCCACAGTCGTGCCCAGCGTAGCCACAGCTGTCAAGCCCAGGGCAGCAAGCGTCGTCAGCTTCATGATCTTCCGGTTCAGTTTCCCGTCAAAGCGAGCCAGGTATCCGATCATAACCCCATTGAGGGGCGTTGACAGCAGTGCCATCAGTTTTCCCACCGATGATGCCTGATAGTACAGCGTCACATTCGTGCCGTCCAGCAGTGTATTAAGCAGGATCCGGTCTCCATTGAACAGTGCGTTATTGAGAAGGAATGTGCCAAAAAGCGTCAGATATGCCATAAACAGCTTCCGGTCCGTCTGAGCCTCCGCCTCTGCGGGACGTTCCCGGCGCAGCACCCGTCCCCTGCAAAGCACCATGACAACCCCTGCCATGTCCCCGGGAAGAAGGGCCAGCGGCCACAGTCCTGTCAGCCGAAACAGAAAGGATCCCAGAAGATAGCCCAGGGCAATGATGATATAGTAGACGAAAAACGCCCTGTAGTGAAGGGTCAGCTTGAATTCCACGTCTGCATAATAGCGCACAATTGTGAAAAGACACAGAAGCACAAACAGTATCACCGTTGCGGGATCCTTCGGCGCGCCGGACAGGAGCAGGCTGCCCCATGCCCAGGGAACTCCCGCAAGACACGCTGCTGCCAGAATCAGAAGATACCCATTGTTGCCCGGATCGCCGGTCTGCGCATAGCGCATCCGCAGATAGTTGCATGCGGTACCGGCTGAAATGGCAAAGATATTCATATACGCAATCGCAGCCAGTACGGTTCCGTTGATTTCATTTCCCAGAACACTGTTCCAGAATTTATAGACCACGAACTGCAGAACCATGTTCATGATCACAAGTCCCGCGATGCTCCACAGAGAATCGGTAAGGACCGACTTCAGCTTTTCTTTCATAGTACTCTCATTTCCCGTTATCTTCCCTGTGCAGGCGCATAGAGAATCAATTTAGTGTACACGTTCCGAAAAGCCCTGTCAAAAATATGTCTAAGACGTTACCGTTGTGCCTTCTGATTTGTCTGCCACGTCGAAAAAAGCACCCGATCCCTTCAGGAGAGCCCTTCGCTCTCCCACAGGAACCGGATGCTTTCTTGCATTCCTTCACGCGTCCAGCCGAGCATTCATATGGTACATAGCTGCTCTCCCATGCCCTCGTATCAGCTTGGAAGACAGCCTTTTCAAAAGACATGCGATCTGAAATGTCATATCTGTTTGCATCATCCGGACGCCAAAGAAAAGACCGTGGCGCCGTGCATGAGCCCTGTTTCTTTCAGATCATCCGAATCTTTCCCAGCATTTCCTGCGCCTCCCCTGCAGCTGACTCCAGTCGGCCCGGTCAGACCACCATCCGCAGATCAATTCGGATGCTGGTCCTGGAGCAGGGCGGCTCATCCCATCATGGTTCGTCCTGTGCAAAGATGGTCTCTCTGAGACAATCCGCCATGCCAGGCGTTGTGCACAGTGACTGCAGGGTTCCCAGAAGTGATGGGCTGCGCCGGGCATGGCGCAGTGCATCCCACACAAGATGCTTTTCATCATTGGAAGACTGTGTCATCTGCAGCCGTTCCCTTGTCCGCTCAAGCCAGCGATCCTGTGCAAGACTTGCCGTCTTCATCGTCACCTGGACGCGTGGCTGCAGCCTATGGGTCTCAAGTGTAAAGCAGAGTGCATTGCGCGATTGATCATACATCGTATCCATGAGCTGTTCCCCACAGTATACGACCGTATTCTCCCAGCCGATACACTCGACGTGCCAGGTCCGCACTTCGGGAAGATCATCTGTGTTGCCTTCCGTTTCCAGGGAAAGCATTCCTTTTTCCCAGTCCAGCCTGATCCATGTTCTCACGGAAGTCCCTTCCAGGCTCTCTCCGTCATCTTCATACATCGTATAGGTATGATTGGCGCCTGCATACACGCGCAGTGTCATTTCCGCAGGGTTTTCATCCGCGCGCAGGGTATTGCTCATGGGAATAATTGCGCCAGCAGAAGCCAGAACCGGGTAGCCATCCAGCGGACGAAACAGTGTCAGCCATCGATTCCCTGTATAGATTGTCCCCTGGAAAAAGTCAAACCAATATCCTTCCGGCAGCCAGGCCTCCACAGACGCGAGTGCCAGCGTAGGGTCGCATGGTTTCACGATAGGACAGACCATAAGTGACGGACCAAAGAAGAACTGATTGGGTACCCTATACGCTTCCTGAGATTCCGGATAGGCGTAATACATGGGCTGTACCAGCGCTTCCCCTTCGCGGTGTGTGCGCTCAGCGGCGGTATACAGATACGGAATCAGCCGATGGCGCAGCCGCAGAAGGTCCGTCATAATCCGTTCTGTCTCCCGTCCAAAAGTCCATGGTTCCTTGCTCATAAATTCCGACTTGGTGGAGTGCAGACGCAGGATCGGAGAAAAAACGCCATACTGCAGCCAGCGCACAGACAATTCATCACTGCGGATACCGCGCATATGTCCGCCGATATCATGGCTCCACCATGGATAGCCAATATTGGAAGCCATAGCCGTAAACTGGGGCTGGAAGGCAAGGGATGCCCACGTGGTCACGGTATCTCCCGAAAAGCCCACCGGGCACCTGTGGCTGCCAGGGCCTGCATACCGGGACAGAATCAGACCGCGTTTTCCCTTCCTTGCACTGTCTTTATAGTGTGCTTCGTTGAGAATCCACAATGGATCCAGCCCTTCCATGCGGCAGGTGCCGCCCTGCTGCCAGTCGATCCACCAGAAATCAACACCATCCTCTTCCATGGGATGATGCAGGATCGAAAAATAGGCCTGCATATATCTGTCATCTGTCGGATCGAAATCCACGGTCTGTTTCGTATCCGGATCCTGTCCCAGAAAGCGGCATACGGCTTCATATGCATCCTCATGCGCCGCAACGCCTTCCGCGGGATGAAGATTCAAGGTTGTCTTCAAGCCTCTTTCATGCAGCGAATGCAGAAAACGTCTGGGATTTGGAAACAGCGCTCTGTTCCAGGTATATCCGGTCCATCCGCTGGTATACGGATTCTCCGTCACATGCCAGTCCATATCAATAACCGATACCGCCAGAGGAATCCCTACTTCTTCAAAACGGTCCATAAGCTGCAGATAGCTCTCCTCCGAATACTCGTGATACCGGCTCCACCAGTTTCCCAGCGCAAAGCGCGGAAGCATGGGCACGCTTCCTGTCAGACGATAAAAGTCTCGCAGACAGGCGCGGTAATCATGCCCATACCCAAAGAAATACAGATCCGTCTCCATAACCGAGCGCGGAAGAAACCGGCCATCTTCCAGAAGCAGAACCGAAGCGCTGTCATCGATCACAGAAAAGCCCTGCCGAGAGATCACTGCCTGATCCACAGAAATCTGCCCGTCGACACCATCCAGCGTACGGGCTGTTCCCCCGAGGGTGCGCAGCGGATCCCCGTAATGCCACACGCTGTGATGGGAATGCTGCCCCTTGAGCGTTATGGAAAGCCCCGATGAAGAAAACGCCTTTTCATTGTAAACTATATGCAGATGCGCCGTGTCCACCTCGATCCGATCTCCGTTTCTTCGCTGGGACACCTCCACATCCGGAAAACGCCGGACCCGCGCAAACGTTGTACCTCTGTCTTCGAAAACGCCCTCTGCCTGATACTCCAGCCGAAGCAGACGCGATGTCAGAAAACTGATCCGATATTCTTTTCCGGAGATTACCGTCACGACAAACACCTCGTTTCATGGATTTCTTGTGCAAATAGAAAGAGCACATTCGTGCTTGTTTTCCTTCGGCAGTCTGTATTATAGAACACTGTGCCTGGCTCATCAATCATAACTGTCCATTCCCATTACGTAAAAAACCGCTCTGCACACAGAACAGAGCGGCTGTAAAAAGGATCTCTTTCATTCTCTCAGATAGGCTTTGGCATCCTTGATAAAGCTGGCAATAATCAGAACAATCACCATGCCGATCGGGAAAGCTGCGATAATGCTTACAGACTGAAGATTGTTCATGCTTCCTTCGGAAAAGATCAGTGCAATCGGCAGAAGAATCAGCAGAATTGCCCAGAACAGGCGCATTTTCTTGCTGGCCTCCTCCCCTTCCCGGATCTCCCGATAACTGTACTGCGAGGCCACCAGGGTTATGGAATCAAAACTCGTGGCATAGAAAGCGATCATGGAAAAAGCCAGGACCAGCAGGAAGAGCTTGGACAGCGGCAGATGTGACAGGATGGCAATCACGGTGGCGTACAGATCCTGTGTCTGCTCATAGAACGCCACACTGTCAAACTGTCCGAACATCTTCAGACCCAGTCCATAGTTGCCCAGAATGATAAACGAAAGGAGCGTCGACGAAAGCCCAAATACATATGTTCCAAGGATCACCTGCTTTACCGTGCGGCCCCTGGAGATGGAACCCATAAAAAACGGGGAAGCAACACACCATACCAGCCAGTAAGCCCAATAAAAGATCGTCCAGTTCTGCGGAAACAGGTTCTGCCGAAGGGCATCGGTATAGGTGCTCAATGTAATGAAATTCTGGGTCATATTCCCCAGTGCCGTAATCCCTGTCTCCACTATATACCTTGTCTTTCCTCCAAAGAAGAACACAAAGAGCAGCAGGGCGAAGAACAGATACATGCAGGCATTTGCCAGCCAGGATACGCCTTTGAGTCCTTTGAGCACAGCAAAGGTGTAGACCAGACAGATTACCAGCAGAATGGCAATGGTCAGCATTTTGGAAGCCGATACGCCCAGAAGCGTCGTCAGCGCATTGGAGAGAAGCGGCGTCGCAACAGAAAACGTAGTCGCGGTTCCGGCAATAAGCGCAACCACCGCCAGCACGTCAATGATCTTGCCAGGCAGTCTGTCCGTCTGTTTTCCCAGAATCGGCCGGCAGGCTTCCGAATACTTCTGTTTATGAACCCCACGCACATGCAGCATAAAGCCAAAACAGGCAGCCAGGGTTGCATAAAAGCTCCACACAGTCGGGCCCCAGTGGAAAAGCGGAAAAGTGCTCGCCCAATCCTGAATGGAACCCATCTCCTGCACATGGCTTTCCTGTGCGTAGTAAATCCATTCACACATGGAATAGAACAGTATATCTGCCGCGATCCCGCAGGTAAAGACCATCGCTCCCCAGCTCCAGAAGCCGTACTGTGGCTTTTCGCCTTTCTTTCCCAGCGTAATCTTGCCGATATCAGAAAAGGCAATCCAGAGCGATACCAGAAAAATGCCCAGCGCAATCAGCAGATAATAGCTGCCAAAGGCATCCCCAAGAAAGCCGCGGATGGAAGTCAGGGTCTCCGTAGACCGTTCCGGACTTACCAGGAAAAAAATGCACAGGCTCAGCACCAGAACGAAAGGAATCACTGTCGTAGACGGATCCAGGGTACGCTTCCGATTCTTATCTTGCATAAATATCACTCCTTATCGGTAACTGGGGTCGGCCTGACGAAGCTCTTCCAGACTGTCAATCTCCACTACATCATCCTTCTGCATGGGGAAAACCCCCAGATGAAAGCGTTCCGGATAGCAGAACATAGCCACGTCATCCCAGTAAAGATTCGTTTTCTTCTCTTCTCTGTAGACTTTCTGCAGGCACTCTTTCAGCGCTGCCCCATCCTTTTCTGACCATCGGGACACCGAATAGAGCTGCCAGCCTCTTTCCCCACCTGTGCGGGAACACTTCGTTACCCATCCATCCTCATCCGTCTGCATCAGCCATTCCGTTGTTGCATCCTCGGTCCATACTGCCTGATACCCGCTTCTTTCAAAGAAACGCCCGCATACGGCGGGATTCCGGATTATCTGATCTCCATCGAGAATCATGCAGTCTGAAAGATAATCCCTGGCTGCATAAAGCGAAGAAATATTGTTGCAGCAATCATAGTCCGGGTTTTCAATCAGATGAAGCCCCGGATACTGTACAGGAAGCGTCAGAAAAGCTTCCTGCAGGTATCCGACCACTACATATATTTCCCGAATTTCATTTTCATGCAGTGCACGAATGACCGAATCAATCATGCGTATGCCCTGAACACGGATCAGTGGTTTGGGCGTCCTATCTGTCAGAGGACGGAGGCGTTCCCCGCGTCCCGCTGCCATGATAATGGCACGTTTTATTTCATGCATATTTTTCGCCTGTCTCCTTCAGAACCAGTCTCGCATAATCCTTGGCATAGCGGTACTGCCGCAAAGCATATTCGCCAAATTCGACGCCCAGAAAACGTTTGTATTCGCACCAGTCGCTCCACAGCAGACCGCATACGGCCATATATGCATAGATTTTCAGCCTTGTCACATCCGGACATTGGCCTTCATAGTACAGATCAATCAGATGATCTGCCTGTCTCCTGTCATACATGGCATAGATCACAAACATGGCAATATCTATGTCCGGGTCCTGCATGCCCGCATACTCCCAGTCTGTCAGCTGAATCTGTTCCGTGCCATCCTCTCCCGGATA
The DNA here is from genome assembly GCA_902764915.1 of uncultured Eubacteriales bacterium. GTDB lineage: Bacteria > Bacillota > Clostridia > Christensenellales > Aristaeellaceae > UBA2943. Next base: position 69,952 of record CACWXY010000001.1, read on the forward strand.
AAAGAGGAAGTTGTCCTGATTGGCGTCAATATGGCACAGCTGCCATTTATCCACATGTGCCTCAATAAACGGCCGCAGAGCCAGCACATCCGTCTTTGTCTTTTCATGATCTCCATAGACTGATGGTTTTCCTTCCCAGAAGCTTTCATACCTTTCCATTTCCCGGAAGGGATCAAACACATGTCGCACCGTCAGCTTCATGGCATGAAAGGACCGCAGCCTGTCCATACACCGGTGCAGGTCCTCTTCGTTATCAGGATTGCACGTCCTGACGCCTTCAAGATACCGTGTAATCTTGTAACCCGTTCGCGGATCCATCATGACGCAGTCGTCACACATCCCTTTCCCGGCAATCACCCGGTAAACTTCTGCTTCCTGCGCCCGGTTTATCATTTTTTCCGAGCCTTCTCCCGGTATCCGCATAATGTATTTCTTTCCGGCGCATCGGAAAATGAAGGAACGATTGGTCATGCCTTTTTTCAGCACTTCAATTCCTGTGATATCTCGGGTTGAGACTCCCAGGGCCTCCGCAATCGCTTCCATGGCAGCCGACTTCAGATGCAGTGCACCTTCATCTGCATCCCGAAGCTGTTCATAGGTATTGATCTCCATGACACGATCCTGTGGAAACAGTCTTCCAGGAATGAAAAAGCGTCCCTTTTCCACCAGTGCCTGTTCCCAGAAGCTGCCCTCAAAGCGCACATCCGCCTGCATGCGTACAAGCCTGCTTGTTACCTCCCAGACATCTTCCCCGGTCAGATAGCATACTCCGATCATCCGGTTCCCGTTTTCCCCCATGCCGGTCTCGCACAGTTCCATACGCCGGTTCAGGCGGACGCCTGCCTCCCGGGACATGCCGTTTCCCACCAGATAATAGCTGTACATTTCCCGCACGCGGAACGGGTTGTCCTCAAAATACAGATCGCACGGAACGATATAGGCGTTTTCCAGATGATCCCGCGCAAGATATAAGGAATACAGGTTATTGCGGGATGCGTACTGTTCATTGACGATTAAACGCACCCCGAAGGAATCGATTAGGTATTCAAAGGATTCCTTCATAAAGCCTACGACTACCGAAATATCAAATATCCCACAGGCATGCAGCTGACTGATCAGACGATCTATGAGACGTTCCCCGCGAACCTCCAGAAGCCCTTTGGGAACTTCCCGGTTGATGGGCACCATGCGCATGCCAAACCCCGCTGCCAGTATAACAGCGCGCCGGGGCATACTCATTTTCATCCGGTTCTGTCCTGCTTCCGTCACAAATCCTTCCCGATTGATCCAGCCTTCCTGCAGTAATGTCTGAATACACTTGTTCACGTTTCCCAGGGAATACCCTTGCTTTTCCGCCAGTTCTCTCTGACTGATACCGGGCGTCTCCTGAAGCTGCATCAGCACTTCCATTGACTGTATGTTCATAGATTTAAACTCTCTTTCATTTCGTGAACACTCAGATTCTGCAAAAGCGGCCTTGCAACCGCTCATCAGGCACTATACAACGGTTTCGCGCCTTCTGCAAGGCTTTTTGTTCTCCACGGGTGTAACAATTATATTTCATGAAGCTCTTGCTTATGGTTTTTGGTGAACACTCAGGGATCTCCCTTGTCATTCCTGCCATAAAACCTTATACTGAATGCAATCCTTTCAGAAAAAAGCCGCTGTGAATGTCTGCACATCCATGCGGGAAAACCCATACCGTTTTCATCTGCACGGAGGCACGCTCTTTTATCAACGTTCCAGGAGATGGAAATATGCTCTATCTTGGCACTCGCATCATGGTATATCTCGGTACGCTGATCATGGCCCTCAACGTATGGAAATATATCCGCTTTGCGCACAGCATGCGCCGATCGGGAGACTGGAATAAGGAAGGTCAGCTCTTTTCTTTTCCTGTTCTTCTGCTTCTCTTTTTTCTCATCGGATATGCAGCCATTGCTCTTTTCGGGCATCCCGACACCGTTATTTCTCTGATTCTTTTCGGAGGCAGTCTTTTCGTCTATGTAATGCTGTACCTTTTCGCACATGTCACTGATCGTATCCGTGAGCATGAGGAACTGAAGGCGCGCATTCATGCAGCGGAAGAAGCCAATGCTGCAAAAAGCTACTTTCTCTCCAACATGTCTCATGATATCCGCACACCGCTCAATGCTATCATTGGATATACCACCCTGGCAAAGAGTGCTCCGCCGCAGGCACTTCCCGAATATCTGGCAAAAATAGAATCAGCCGGCGAACAGATGCTGACACTTGTCAATGAAGTGCTGGAGATGAGCCGCATTGAGAATGGGAAGCTGGAACTTACGCCGGAAAACACCAATCTTTCCCAGATTATTCAACGTTCCGCCGATCTGATCCGCACACAGATGGAAACCAAGGGGATTCACTTCACGACAGTACAGAGTATACAGAATCACTGGGTGATCTGCGATGGTCCCAGACTCAGCCGCATTCTTATGAACATGCTGTCCAATGCCTATAAATTTACTGACAAGGACGGAAATGTAACGCTTTCATTGATACAGACCGGTCAGGCGCATGAAACAGCCTCATATCGTCTGGAGGTTTCCGATACAGGAATTGGCATGAGTGAAAGCTTTGTCAGTCATGTATTTGTTCCCTTCGAAAGAGAGCGCACATCCACAGTAAGCAAGGCCCAGGGCACGGGGCTGGGGATGTCAATTACCAAGAGTATTGTGGATCTCATGGGCGGGCAGATCACGGTCAATTCGGCGCAGGGATCCGGCACTACCTTTACAGTAACTCTTACCTTCCCTCTGGGCGAAGAGAAGTCGGAAACGCCGGATAAGGATTTGGATTCCACCTGCGATACAGACTTTACCGGCATGAAAATCCTGCTTGTGGAGGATAACCCCATTAACCGGGAGATTGCACTGATGCTGCTCACACAGCATGGTTTCCTTGTCGACACGGCAGAAAACGGTGCAGAAGCCGTGGAAACTATCCGCACTTCGCCCCCCGATACATACCGTGCCATACTGATGGATATACAGATGCCTGTAATGGACGGATATGCCGCCACGCGGGCTATCCGTGCACTCCCTGATCCACAGAGAGCTTCCGTTCCGATTATTGCGCTGACAGCCAATGCCTTCAAGGAGGACAGGCAGGCAGCCATGGAAGCCGGCATGCAGGCCCATATCGCCAAGCCTCTCAACTATGACGAGATCGCAGAAACACTCCGTCATTACCGATGACCCCTTGTGGACGCAAAAAGGGCCGCGCCGCAGTTTGGCGCGGTCCTCTTTGCCATGTTTTCAGCGAAGGAATCCGTTAATAATCTGCTCTTCTGCTTCCTGTTCCGTAAGTCCCAGGGTCATCAGCTTAATCAGCTGTTCTCCGGCAATCTTTCCGATCGCAGCTTCATGCACCAGTGCCGCATCCAGATCATTGGCTTCCAGTGCCGGTACGGCAAGAATACGTCCCTGATCCATGATAATGGAATCACACTCCGTATGACCGCGGGATGGTGCATTGCCAACAATCTTTGCCTCAAACTTCTGATAGGAGGTATCTCTGGCCACAGAGCGCGACACCACATCCGCTACCGCGTCTTTTCCGTCCAGCGTAACCACATAGCTGCTGATAGCGCGCTGTTCTCCATGGGTCATGAGTCTTTCACGAACCGTCAGGCGGGCACCGGCTGCCAGTTTGGCCGTTGTGGTACGGGTCGTGTCATCCACACCCTTGATCTGCACCATTTCCATCTCCACAACACTGCCCTCCTCCTGGTACACTTCCGTACCCGGATTCAGGATTCGCTTGCCTTTTCCGTTACCTGAGCCATAGTGCTTTTCCACATACTTCACTTTAGCATTCTTTCCCACGAAAAAGCGATGGATACCGTCATGCTCGGAATCACTGTTGCCGCAATTATCAATGCCGCATCCGGCGACAATCACAACATCTGCATCCTCACCGACATAGAAGTCATTATAGACCAGTTCCTTCAGGCCGCTCTGCGTCATAACTACCGGGATGTGCACGCTCTCATTCCGGGTTCCCGGCTTGATATGCACCTCCAGGCCGCTTACATCCGTCTTGGAGACAATCTCGATATTCGCAGTGGACTGCCGAGCTGCCGACTGTCCATTGGAGCGAATATTGTAGGCGCCTTCCGGTATGGTATGCAGATCAGCTACTTCTTCCAGAAGTCGCTTCTGCATCTCATCCAGTTTGATCATGCCTGTGTTTCCCCCTTTCTACGTTCCGTGCTGTAGCATTCTCCCATCGTCGCAACCACACTTCCAAGCAGGGGAAGCACTTCTTCCTTGGTGCCCCGCGCCTGAAGCGCTCCATCCTTCAGAACAATAATTTCATCGGCAATATTCAGGATCCGCTCCTGATGAGAAATGATCATGATGGATCCGTCAGAAATGGTCTTGCGCAGATGCTCAAACACTGCAATCAGGTTTTGGAAGCTCCAAAGATCGATTCCCGCCTCAGGCTCATCAAATACAGCCAAACGTGGATGCCGTGCCAGTACCGTCGCAATCTCAATGCGTTTGAGTTCGCCACCGGACAGGGACGCGTTCACTTCGCGATCCACATAATCCCTTGCGCACAATCCAACAGCCGACAGATATTCACAGGCATCGGCTACCGAAAGACGTTTGCCTGCTGCGATCCGGATCAGATCGAGCACACGGATGCCCTTGAACTTCACAGGCTGCTGAAACGCAAAACCAATGCCATGCCGCGCGCGCTCAGTCACGCTCATGCCCGTAATATCTTCACCATCCAGAAGGATCTTTCCATCCGTAGGCACTTCTATCCCGGCAATCAGTTTGGCAAGTGTGGATTTCCCACCGCCGTTTGGGCCTGTAATTACAATCAGTTTTCCGTCAGGTATGGTAAGATTCACACCGCGGACAATCTCTTTATCGCTTCCGTCAGCAAGAACACCGAAGGAAACGTTTTTCATTTCCAGCATTATCATCACCCCAAATCAATCTGAGAAACGAAAGGTATTATACAAAATCGTTCACAGATCGGCTACTCTCTTTTGAGGGATTCTGCTTATTTCTTTTACTTTTATGAGAAATGCATCAAAAAAAACGTTCCCACAATACCCTCCGGGAACGTTCATATAACCTGTCAGCGAAAAGACCAGACATCCCATCTGGCGATCATTCTTCTTCGACTTTCTGCCACAGCCACCCATTTCTGCGAGCACCAGTGGAAAAACAGAATCAGTCCACACGTCATTTCATCCAGTGCAAACGCCATCCAGACTCCATACAGTCCTCACCCACAGACAATTCCAAACAGATAGGCACCGCCCAGAGAACCAATTCACGCGCCAAGCTGATTCACCACCAGCTGATACTTCACATCCCAGGCTGCGTCTTCATTCCCAGTACCTGATTAATACAGACAAGAGGCCGGATGATACAGAGGATGCAAGCATCATGGTCAGCATAATGCACTGTCCGGCCACACTGACCGCACTCACCACGCTGTCGGTCGGAGACATGACTGAGAAAAGCGACGTCAATCAGACTGACAGTCGAACGCAGCACGTTCTCCAACAGAATCGGAATGTAAGCTGAATCAGCCCGACTCGACTCAGTTCAGAGACACGATCCTCCTTTTGGGCCCAAAGCATCGGATTCAAGCCTTCATCCCCCTCTGCTGCCTGTCGTCATGATCCTATAGACAAGTCAAACCTCTGAAGTCATTCCTCGCAATCTGCTTTGTTTCCCCTTCTGGCCGTCAGCCCGATCATACATCTGCACGAAAACAGTACCTATGCAAAGCGTTTCAGGAGGCTGATCGTCTGCTGCACAGAAAAAACAAAAACACCCTGATCTTACAGTATGATCAGGGTGAACTATAGTGCCGGAGGTGGGACTTGAACCCGCAAGATATCGCTACCAACGGATTTTGAATCCGCCGCGTCTGCCATTCCGCCACTCCGGCAACATCGGTCAGTTTATCACAACTGTATTCATTGTGCAAGCGATTTTTTTGCTTCTCAGTCCTGATTAATTGTGGTATACTTGCTACATGTAAACCCCATTATACTTTATAAAGGAGGATTTCCCATGAAAAAGTTCCTCAAGGAATTCAAAGAGTTTGCACTGCGTGGCAACGTCCTTGACATGGCTATCGGTATCATTATTGGCGGTGCCTTTACCGGCATTGTCACCAGCCTTACCGAGAACTTCATCAATCCGTTGCTGAATGTCATCTTCTCCCCGGACGCCAACGCCGGCTATACCGTGCTGGGCGGACTGTCCAATTTCCTGACAGTAGTTGTCAATTTCATTATTACCGCGTTTGTGCTCTTCTGCCTGCTCCGCGGGATCAACAAGCTTCTTTCTCTCAAGAAGAAGCCCGAAGAACCCAAGGCTCCCACCACCAAGAAGTGCCCGTACTGCAAAACCGATATCGCTATCGACGCAACCCGTTGCCCGAACTGCACTTCTGAACTCAAGTAATAAAAGCGTCATCTCAATGCCAGCCTGCAGGGCTGGCACTTTTTTGTATGGCTTCCTTGGTTTGTCAATTGTGCATACTTGCGGTATTATGAATTGTTCGGCGCAGTGTCCGAATTTATTCCATATGAGAGGAAAAGAAACCTCATGGAGCATTCCCCATTTGTCAGACGTCTCTTGCAAGGCGTATTGATTTTTCTTGGCCTGACGGCTTTATTCTTCTGGGTAGTACATGACGACTGGAGCGAGACAGCCGTATCTCTTCCTTCGGTCACCCGAGGAGACATTGTGTCTGCTCCCGCCGGTGCTTCCGTTTATCAGTCCTTTTCTCCCGGCATGGATGCCGTGACTTCGCTGGCCCTGGATGTTCATCCGCTCTCTGCGAATGCCGAAGGGACAATACATCTGTCTCTTGCTGTTCCGGATAAAATGATCTGGGAAAAGGATATTCCTGTCAGCATGCTTTCCGAAAACGGAATGACGGCAATTCCCTTGGAGCAGGCTGTCACGCTCTCCAGTGGCAGCTCACTCACCCTTGGAATTCTTTCCGACGTTGATCTGCTTCTCTGGCATGGAAACAGCCAGAATACAGGTCGCATTGATATTCCTGTGGAAAACATTGGCCAGCTGTCCATGGATAGCGTTCCGCTGAACGGAAACCTGGTCATGCTTGTGGAAGGAAAGCATTATCTGCAGAGCGCCCGCTTCTATCTTCCTGTCATGTTCTGCCTTGGCGCAGCACTGCTGGCTCTTTCCCTGTATGTTCACGCCTGTAGCGTACATGGGCACAGCAATCTCATACTGCGCATTTTACAGACAGCGCGTCGGTACCGCTTTCTTCTCAAGACATTGGTTGCCCGCGACTTTAAGATCAAATATCGTTCTTCCCTGCTTGGTTTTGTGTGGAGCGGTCTGCATCCCCTTATGATGATGGGACTGTACTACATTGTTTTCTCCACCATATTCCGGTCCAGTGTAAAGAATTTTCCGGTCTATCTGATTACCGGTATCGTTATCTTCAATTACTTCGGTGATGCCACAACCCTGGGTATGCAGGCAATAATTGGAAACGCGGGACTGATTAATAAGGTGTACCTGCCCAAATATATCTATCCTCTTTCCAAAACGGTGTCCTCTTCTTTGAACCTGGGGATTTCCACCATTGTTCTCCTACTGGTCATGCTCTTTTCAGGAGCACCTTTTGGAAAAGCGCTGCTGCTGATCCCCGTGTTCCTGGTTCTTCTGATCCTCTTCTGCTCCGGAATTGCCATGATTCTTTCTGCCTGGATTGTCTTTTTCCGCGATGTGCAGTTCCTGTGGAGCGTCGCACTGACAGCACTGAATTTCTTTACCCCCATTTTCTATGCGGAATCCATTATTCCGCACGGCTGGTGGACGACTGTCTTCCATGCCAATCCGCTCTACCAGTTCATTACCGCCATGCGTCGCATTACACTGGAAGGGCTTGCACCGCTTCCCGTCAATCTCATCTGCTGCATTGCCTGGTCCGTCTTTTCCATAGGGCTGGGACTATGGATCTTCAAAAAACATCAGGACCAGTTTGTCCTGTATCTGTAAGAAAGGAGGCTTCGGCTCATGGGTGAAATCATCTGCATGGATCACGTATCCATGTCATTTCGCATCAATAAGACACGGACCTCTTCTCTGAAGGAGTATGTGATTGCAAAAGCCCGTCGGCAGCTGCTATACGAAAACTTTCATGCCCTGGATGATGTGAGTTTTTCCATTCAGCAAGGCGATGTCGTCGGAATCATCGGACGGAACGGCTCCGGAAAAAGCACCACTCTCAAGCTGATTTCCGGTATCTATCGTCCTACCGCCGGACAGGTGCGCACAGCCGGTCGCATCGCGCCGATGCTTGAATTGGGCAGTGGATTTGATTTCGAGCTTTCCGGCAGAGAAAATATCTTTCTCAACGGTGCCATTCTCGGATTCGACGAAGCGATGCTCAAGCGAAAGTATAATGAAATCGTAAGCTTTTCCGAGATTGAATCTTTTCTGGATCAGCCAATCAAAACATACTCTTCCGGTATGCTCATGCGGCTGGCTTTCTCCATTGCCACACTCGTCGAACCTGAAATCCTCATTGTTGACGAAATTCTTGCCGTCGGCGACGAAGCATTCCAGCGCAAGAGCCGCCGGCGTATCATGCAGATGATGGAGGACGGTACCACCGTACTGATGGTCAGTCATGACATAGACGTCATCCGTCAGCTGTGCAAACGTGTGATATGGCTTGACCATGGTCACATCATGGCCGATGGTGAAACCCAGGAAGTCTGTGACCGTTATCAGGCTTATATGGCCGACTAATGCGTCCGAAAGGAGGACACAATGCCCCGTATCTTTGCCTCTTCCCGTCTGATGCTTCCCGCGTCAGTTACATCCCTCTGGCCTGTCATTGCCTGTGACCAGTTTACCTCTGATCCTTCCTACTGGGAGCGTGTAAACGCACAAGTGGGTGAAGCACCGTCCGCACTGCGCCTGGTGCTTCCTGAAATCTATCTGGAAGAAGATCTGGAAAGCCAGGATGCGCGTATTGCTTCTATTCACACGACCATGCAGAAGTATCTGACAGACGGAACATTGCATTCTCTCGACGACGGATATGTGTATGTCGAACGTCAGCTGCAAAGCGGTGCGGTCCGTCGTGGTCTTGTCGGTGTCATTGATCTGGAAGCCTATGACGCTGCCGCAGACAGCTGTGCCTGTGTGCGTCCGACAGAGCGTACCGTTCCCGAACGGATCCCACCACGCATGCGTGTACGTCAGAATGCCAAGCTGGAAATGACGCACGTTCTCCTGTTTGCAGACGATCCGACAGATACAATTCTTGGCTGTCTTGAAAGCAGGAAACCGTCTCTGCCCTGCCTGTATGATATGGATCTCATGGAAAACGGTGGGCATATCACAGGATATGCCGTCACAGGCGAGGCAAAAAAAGCGGTCGACACAATCCTTGACAGCTACGAAGACACGCGTCGTTCTCAGACTTCAGCCGCTCCTCTTCTGTATGCGGTCGGAGACGGCAACCATTCTCTGGCGACCGCAAAGGCCTGCTATGAAGCATGCAAAGCGCATTCCAGCGTGGAGACGCAGCGCATTGCACGGTATGCCATGGTTGAAGTCATCAATCTACGGGATGCATCCCTGCAGTTTGAGCCTATCCACCGCATTCTCACATCCACGGATCCCGAACTTCTTCTTTCTGCTATGAAGAAGAATATATGTGCTTCGCACGGTTATCCGCTTCCCTGGCATTCCGGAAAGCAGAGCGGTACCTTGTATCTGGATCCATCCCTAGGCGCACTGCCTATCTCCATTCTTCAGAGTTTTCTCGACACATGGCTCGAAAGCCATCCCGGAAAAATCGATTACATTCACGACGAGGACGCACTGCTTGCGCTGGCAGAGAAACCGAATTCCATCGGCTTTCTTCTTCCAGTCATCGACAAGGAACACTTCTTCAGTGCCATTCTTCAGGATGGTGTATTTCCCCGCAAAACTTTCTCCATCGGTCACGCGCGTGAAAAAAGGTACTATATGGAGGCCAGAATCATTCAAGCCTAAAGCGCCTCGTTTTCTGCCATGCCCCATGTGAAGCGGATAACTGAAAGCGTTTATCAGCAGTCAAGCCCTTCCGCCTTACGGAACGGGCTTTTCCTGTGTGCTTCTGCTGCATCGCAGCTTCCGCATTGGCTGCTGGCCGCTGATGATCCGGATGGATCATTCCAAACGCTTCGCCCTGTCATACACAGGAAAACGAAAAAAATACAGCGGAAACAGTTCCCTTCTCTGTCAAGCTGCGACAGTTTTCCTGTGTTCAGGGCAAAATTCGTCCATTCTTTACCTTTTTGCAACCATCAGCCCGTCGTCTGCCTTTCTGTTTCCCGTTGACATTTTTATTCTCACTCGCCATACTTTTTCTGATAGATCATGCTGGCACTTGAATGCCTCAAGGGAGTGATTGCATGCCCATTAAGATTCCGGACCATTTGCCTGCAGTGGATGTCCTGCGCAATGAAAACATATTTGTCATGACACAGTTGCGGGCTACCACCCAGGATATACGGCCGCTGCAGATCTTACTGGTAAACCTGATGCCCAAAAAAATCGTTACAGAGATTCAGTTTGCCCGTCTTCTGGGAAATACTTCTCTGCAGATAGAACTGGAACTGGTGGCTCCCAAGAGCCATACTTCCCTGAATACGCCGCCCGAGCATCTGTCCGCTTTCTACAAGTCCTTTTCGGATGTGCGTGACCGTAATTTTGACGGCTGCATTATTACGGGTGCTCCCGTAGAGCACCTTCCCTTTGAAAAAGTGGATTACTGGGATGAACTGTGTGAGATCATGGAGTGGACCAAAAAACATGTACACTCCACTTTCCACATCTGCTGGGGTGCACAGGCTGGCCTGTATTATCACTATGGAATCGGAAAATATGGATTGTCGGAAAAGCTCTTCGGCGTATATCCCCATATGGTGGAGTACAAGCGTAGCATTCTCTTCCGTGGCTTTGATGATGTATTCTATGTGCCTCATTCGCGTCATACGACTGTCCATCGTGAGGACATTGAAGCCTGTCCGGACCTGCATATTCTTGCTTCCTCGCCACAGGCCGGCGTGTATGCAGTCTATGCGAAGAAACATAAACAGATCTTCGTCACCGGCCATTCCGAGTATGATGCCGATACCCTGCAGCAGGAATATCTGCGGGATTTGCAGGCCGGGAAGCCCATTCATATACCGGAGCATTATTATCCCGGAGATGACCCGGCGAATCCGCCGCAGGTCACCTGGCGGTCCCATGCCAATCTGCTGTTCTGCAACTGGCTTAACTATTTCGTCTATCAGACAACACCTTTCGATCTTTCCCAGATTCCCGATCGGGAACAGACGGAGGAAGAATAAAGCAGGCTCCCTTCGGTTGTCCGAAGGGAGCCTGCTCTTTTCAGAAATCAAGTTCCGTTCCAGTGGTGCGGAAAATCAGTATCTCGCTGCGGAACGCTTTTACGGAGGAATCAAAGAAGCGCTTTCCGCAGCAGACCACCCATATCTTTCCCCCGTCCTTTCGGAGGATTTCATGCTTGAGAAAGGCAATATTCCCTTTCGAAAACTGATTATTCACCTGCAGGATATAATAGGAGAGATCCTCTGGCGGAACAAGATCAAACTGTGTTTTCTTCCCGACTGTCTCCGACGCTGTATATCCTGTGATTTCTTCGAATGCTGGATCTACTTCAATAATGGTTTCATCCAGGTCGAGAAGATACCGACTGTATGCCACAGGGAATGTATTCCCGCTTTCCACTGTTTCAAACCTGTTTTCCAGGAAAACCCGCACTTCACTGCCCCCGATCTTTTCGCCCCTGGCAATATTCGGGTTTTCCATCAGCATTGCAAGGAATTCCTCTACAAGATTCGGGTCAAACTGCGTGCCCGCACAGCGCCGCATCTCCTCCTGTGCCTCCTCTGGCGTTTTTCCCTTGCGGTAGGAGCGGTTATTCACCATGGCATCATAAGCATCTACGATGGCGATAATCCGGGACAGAACCGGAATGCTTTTTCCTGACAGCTTCTGAGGATAACCTTTTCCATCCCATCGCTCATGGTGACAGAGGATCAGCCGCGCAATCGACTTCAGTTCTTCCGAAGACATGGCAATCTGATAGCCTTTTTCTGCATGTGTACGGAGAACTTCCCACTCGCTGTCTGTCAGCCGTCCGGGCTTATTCAGGATTTCCAGAGGTATGCCAATCTTACCGATATCATGCAGCAGGCACAGAAGATTCAGATCTGCCAGCTGCGCATCGCATAGATGAATCCGTCTGCCCAGTGCTGCTCCCATCTTCTGGGTTCTCTGCACATGCGCTTCTGTATCTGAGTCCGATTCCTGCAGCGCACGCACAAGGGAAGATAGCGTCTGTGAATGCGATGACTGTATACTCAAAAGCTTTTTGGACTGCAGGGCACATCCGGCCTTGGTTATTGTCTGCAGTACATTGCGTCCTTCTTCGTTTTCCTCTGCATCCCCCCGGTTGATGGATGTGGGGTCCAGGGTCATGCTCATGCCATACAGAATAGTGCCTGCACTTTCATGCATGACCTGCTGTACCAGTTCTTCCATCTGTTCTTCGGTCTTTCCCGGACATATCACTACAAGGTGTGCCTCATATCCTCGTACATAGTAAGCATCGTCCGGCATGACACGTCGCACCACTTTGGACAGTGTACGAATACGGCTGTCGCCCACGTCACGGCCAAAAGTGCGGTTGATTTCCGCCAGCCCCACAATGTCAAACATCACAACAGCAGTTGGATGATCAAACAGCCCCGGATTTTCCGCACAGAAACGCTGGAAGTCTTCCCAATGCTGATACCCTGTCAGAATATCAAAATCATTGGTCACGTCTGTAAAAGTAAACAGTTTTCCTGTCGTGCCACCATTGGCATCCTGAAGCCTTCGATAATCACACCGCAATGGCTGCCCAGGACGGCCCGGTGTTTCGCACTGAATGCTGTACTGGTCTTTCTCTGCCGTGTCTTCAGGAATCTGACACATACCTGCAAATTCCGCGACACGCATCTTATCCGAAAAGCGGACATTGCGCAGGAGCTCTTCCGCTTTGGCATTGTGCATGATCAGACAGCCCTCATAGTCGAAAAGGACGATCCCCTGATGAATATTTTCAAAGATCGTCATGGACAGGGACTTGAGCATATCATTCTGCCGATACTCAAACGCTGCCCAGTACATCAGATACAGCCCTACACTGTACCCCAGAATGGAGTAATCGATGAGTGTAAAAACCGCTTTGCTGTCAGGATAGAGAAATATCGCATTGACCAGAACCACAATCATGATTGCCAGTATAATCAATAGATACTGATTCTGATACTGCCGAGGTGCCTGACGGCATTTATCCACCAGGATATAGAGCACCATAGCCACCAGAACATATGTATAAATCAGGTGCATGATGTAGAGCGGTTTCATCTCATAGGCATACACCGCAAATGCAGTCGCCCGGTATTCATAATGCACTGCAATCTCATGGAAAATATTGATCAGAAAAACCAGACCATCAAAGAGTGCATAGCTGAGCATCACAACTTTCAGGAGCCGCGTAGTTCGTTTTCTGTTCCGTCCCGTGAACCAGAAGACAAAATGTGCCAGAGAAACCAGCAGCAGATCGATCCCGACGAAATAGACCGAAGAGGCTATGGAAACAATATGGTATTCCTGGGTTCGTATGCTCACAAGGTAGGATAAAGATACAAGCCCTGCGGCTATAGCCACCATACCCAGATAACGCCCTATCTTTTCTGCTTTCTGAAAAGCCTTATATCCGAAATAGAAATCGATTGCTGCCAGAACTACCGATATGAATGAATATACGGTTATGAATGAGATGATCATGATGCTCTGCTCCCCTCCCCGGGTCAGTCGGTCCAAAGAGATCAGGTAGAGACATATACGCGGGATTTCTCCCCTCTTTGCTTTATTCGGCATTCATCGACAAAAGTCCTTCTCTCTTCCGGTTACGCAGCATTATTCTGGCTTAAAACACAAAACACCACTGTATACAGAAAAAACAGCTTCCTTCCATTTCTGGAAAAGCACAGAAAAAGACAGCAGGCAGCCATTTTGTGTTGTATCGCGATGTCTTTTCTGCTTTCGCAGTTTCATTCACTGTCTGCCGGCTTTCTGATCCCCTGCATGCATTCCCTGTAAACATGCAGAAAATAGACCAGTTCCGCCACCCCTGTAATGGTCCAGCTGAAAATATAGAGAAGATACAGTGACTGGATCGTATGATAGTATGCAAACACGGTAAACACCCATATAACCCGGAATACGCATGACCCAAGGATCACGATCACTGTCGGTACCAGCGCACGTCCCAGTCCGCGGGACGCTGCTATCGTGCAATCCATAAGCGCAGAAAAAGCATAGGAACATCCCATCACGCGCAGTCTCATAAGCCCTGCTTCTGCAACCGCTGCGTCCTTTGTAAACAGCGACAGAAAGGCATGTCCAAATATGACAAGAAAAGCGCTCATAATGGCTGCAATCCCAAAAGACAGACCCAGACTGAACAGATAGCTGTCCCGCACCCTTTTCCTGTGCCCCGCACCATAATTCTGGCTCATAAAACTGGAGCATGCCAGGTATACAGCAGCCATGACATCATAAACCAGCGCATCGGCATTTGCCGCAGCCGCATTCCCTTCCACTACCACGGCAGGGAATGTATTCACACCTGATTGAATAAACAGGTTTGCGATAGCGAAAATCGCATTCTGCAATCCTGAAGGAATGGATATGCGAAGGATTTCCCTTCCCTTTTCTGCATTCATATGCAGCTGATCCCGCCGAAGACCAATCGATGCATGCGTACGGCACAGCGCAATCACAATCAGCAGCGCGGATCCGTACTGAGAAATGGCAGAAGCCATCGCCACGCCTGTTTCTGCCAGATGAAACACCAGAACAAAAAGAAGGTTCAGCGCAACATTCAAAAGGCCGCAGATCAGGAGATACATCAGCGGGTGACGAGTATCACCATATGCTGAAAGCACGCCATTTCCAAAATTAAAGACAGCCAATGCAGGCATGCCCAACAGATAGATGCGCAGATACCGGATCGCCCCGGGCAGCAGTTCATCCTTTGTGCCGAGCAGATGAAGCAGCAGCGGAGTAGCAGCTATGCCCAGCACAGCGAGGATTCCGCCTGTGAGCAGCAGCAATAATGCTGCGGTGTGTACAGTCTGCGAAACATCTCTGTATCTTTCCGCTCCCAAATAATGAGCCGTGGATACATTTACCCCACTGCCCATGCCAATCAGAAACCCGGTAAAGAGAGAGACCAGTATGGTTGTCGATCCAACCGCTCCCAGCGCCTGCGGCCCCGCAAACCGTCCCACGACCGCAATATCCGACATATTGAAGAGTACCTGCGCTACATTGGAGAGCATGAGTGGGATACTGAAACGTACAATCGAAGGAAACAGCGGACCTTCTGTGAGGGACAGATGACGGCTTCTACGCATGCAGAAAGGGCTCCTTTTCTGGACATTTCCAGGATTGCTGACGGCCATCTTTCACTTCAGAACGGCCATGCCCAAGTATCATAGGACGCAATCATCACCCATGCAATATGATTTTCCCGAAGAAATGCCCAGAGATTTCTTCCTTTCTTCCAATCATGAAGACTCCTAAAAACAATAGCAGCTTCATGCAATGCAGTTTTCACCGAAAGATGATACAATGCTCCTGACAGACGGCGTTTCTTTCCGCTTAGCATGACCTGATCCTTTTTGAAAGAAGTTGAGACACCTTGAGTCTTTTCGTTATCGGTGACCTGCATCTGCATTTCCAGGTGCCGTTGAAAGCACGTTCCCAGCTGACAGATCCTGCATGGAAAGATCACGAAACGCTTTTCCGGAAATGGTGCAGTCTGCTGATTCACCCGGAAGACACCCTGGTTCTTCTGGGCGATCATTCCTTTGGACGAAAGCTTTCCGAATGCGAGGAAGACCTGCGATATATTGAAGCACTTCCCGGACGCAAGATACTTCTGCGGGGCAATCATGATATGTTCTGGGAAGTCAAGCAGACAGAAAAACTCAACCGCATGTTTGAGGGACGGCTCCTTTTCCTGCAGAACAACTGTTACTTTTATAAGGATTATGCCCTTGTGGGCACCAAAGGCTATGCTTTTGAAGGTCCCTTCCTGGTGAATCATAAGGGGCATATTGTCGACTGGGATAAGAAAAAGCAGGCAGAAAGCGAACGTCTGGTAGAACGGGAATCCCAGAGGCTTCGCCAGTCCTTTGAAGCTGCCAAAGCGCACGGATACCGAAAATTCATCATGTTCCTGCATTATCCGCCCACGAATATTCTGCAAAAGAGCAGCCCCTTTACCTGGATGGCACTGGAATACGGTGCAGAACAGGTAATCTATGCACATTGCCACGGAGAACAGCACTTTCATCAAAGCCTTCAGGGGAAAAAAGATGGTATCGAATACCGTCTGGTATCCGGGGATCATCTGCATTGGAAGCCTTTGAAGATACTGGACTGACACATAACAGGGAGGAAGCAATCCATGACCATTCTCGACGGGAGCATCCGCCTCACTGCGCAGCTTACACTACCCGTGCACCAGACCGTCCCTTGCCCTCTGGTGATCATCATACATGGTTTTACCGGATATAAGGAGGAGCGGCATATTCTGGCTGTCGCCGAAGCATTGGAAGAAACAGGCTGCGCCACACTTCGTGTCGACATGTACGGGCATGGAGAGAGCGAAGGCCGTTTTCATGATCATAACCTCTTCAATTGGCTGAACAATGCCATGGCCGTCGTGGATTATGCAAAAAGCCTGCATTTCGTCAGTGATATCTATCTCTGCGGGCATTCCCAGGGCGGAATGATCACCATGCTGGCTGGAGCCATGGAAGCAGACAGGATCGCCGGACTGCTTCCGCTGTCGCCCGCATGGATGATTCCAGAAGATGCGCGCAATGGAATGCTGCTGGGACGCATATTTGATCCGGAGCATATTCCTCCGCAGCTGACGATTGACGAGACACGAACACTATCCGGCAATTATCTGCGCGTGGCACAGACCATTCATGTGGAAGATGCCATACGCAGGTATCAGGGGCCAGTGCTTATCGTGCACGGGGAAGAAGATGAAACTGTGCCTGTTGCCTATGCGAAAAAGGCCCATGAACTGTATGCCCAGTCCGATCTTGTTCTGATTCCCGGAGATACGCACTGTTATGATCATCATCTGGATCAGGTGACGGATGCTGTGCGTGCATGGATGCGCAGACAGCTTGCCGCCGCCCAGTAAAGACCCCAAAGGGCAGCCTTCCATGGAAAACATGGAAGGCTGCCCTTTGCTCATCGGTTCAGTCCTTTATAGACCAGATCCCGCACACGCGGATGAATCACACTGTATCCCTCAAAGAAGTTCAGAATATGCTCTACATAAAAGATACTCACATGCTGGAATGGATCCACCACTCCATACCCGCCAGCCGCGCCATCCCATCCGAATTCTCCAACCGGGGAATGTCCGAGCAGACTATCCGTCTTCACACGCACGCCAAGTCCATAGCCATACTCCAGAAATCTGCCCACACGAAATTCCTGGAGTGCCTGCCCTGTTGTCACAGAGTGTGTGAACATGAGAACACTTTCCTTTTTCAGAATCCGCACTCCGTTTCGTCCAACCCCTTCATTGGCCAGCGCGTCCAGCACTTCAGCATACGCACGCATAGTGCCATACAGAGCAGCACCTCCGCTTTCATAATTCGGGGTTATCGCAAAGCTGTTGTCAGGCTTTTCCATCAGTTTCATCTTCTGGCTCTTGGGATCAAAGACATACATGGCGCTCAGTCTAGCCAGCTGTTCCTCTGTCGGATGACAGGTAAGATCAGTAATTCCCAGAGGATCAAAGATATGCGCTTTCAGGTAATCACTGTAGCGCTCCCCGCTGACAGTCTCAATCACTGCTGCAATAACATCATGCCCCAGTGAATACTTGTAATGTGTGCCCGGCTCAAAGAGCAGCGGCATACGCGCTATGGCCCCGACCACTTCCCGGGTCGTCGCTTCCGGGTTTTTCGACAGAAGTTCCTCGATTGCCTCCGAATGCAGATCATAGGTCAGTCCCGCCATCATGGACATACAGTCAATGATACGGACCTGCTGTCTGGCATAGTGGGACGGTTCTGACAGTTTCGGACTGAAATTGAATTCCCGTGTCTTATAGTCCGCATTGATAACCGTCATATGAGCCCATTCCGGGAGGAATCGGCTGACAGGATCATAGAGCCCGGCTTTTCCCTGTTCGATCAGCTGCATCATAGCTGTCATGGTAACCACCTTGGTGCAGGAATAGAACATATAAAAGTCTCTGTCGCTTACCGGACGCGTTCTTTGGGCATCGGCAAAACCTACACTGCGTCGGAAAACTTCCCGGTGATCCTTTGTCACAATCATATCAAGGCCCGGAATTCCATACTCCTCTTCCAGTGAATCCAGATACTGCTCCAGCAGATGAAAGTTCATGATATGCGCATCCTTTCCGTACTCTCGTCCCCATTTCCACATAGGAAGCAGCTTCCTTATTCGTGCATGGAATTTGTTTTCCTGCCTCTGCATGTTTTTTCCTTTGCCGCATGCCTGTATGTTCCGCCATACACAAGCGTTCCTTGCATCCATGCCTGACATTATCTCCGTGATTCGCGTTTCCAGCCTTGTCAGTGCTGTCTGCATCCGATACAATGCCGGAAACACGCATTCAAATGTCAAACAGAGAGGAGTTCGATTATGCAGCTGAACTATGCCGGTCTCTCTCACCCTCAATTCTGGCATTCATGCGGAATATCCCTGCCTTCCTATCCAGTCAAGGAAGTTGCCCGCCGCACACAGTCAGCCCCGCAATGGGCACACTTTGGCATCGGCAATATCTTCCGCATCTTTATCGGCGGTATCGCAGACACGCTTCTCGAACAGGGATGGATGGATCGAGGACTCACCTGTGTGGAAGTCTTTGATCCTGGCATCGTGGAAGCCATTTATGCGCCACACGATAATCTTGCACTCAATATTCTCCTGCACAAAGACGGAAAGCGTGACATGCGCGTATGCGGTGCTTTTTCAGAGGTCATCCTCGCTACACCCCAGCAGTCATCCGATATAGCCCGGCTCAGGGATGTCTTTACCTGCCCGGATCTTCAGATGGTTTCCTTTACCATTACCGAGAAGGGCTATGCGCTCACAGATGTGGAAGGTGCCTATCTGCCCGCTGTCGCAAAGGATCTCGCGCAGGGACCGGATGCCCCCTCAACAGTTATCCCGCTTCTGACATCCATGCTCTACAGCCGTTACTGCGCCGGTGCACATCCTCTGGCTCTGGTTTCCATGGATAACTGCGCACATAACGGGGATCTGCTGAAAAACGCCGTCCTTTCCGTAGCACATGAATGGGAGAAAAGTGGATGGATTGAAAGTGGATTTCTCGGTTACCTCCAGGATCCAGCACGCATCACCTTCCCATGGACCATGATTGATAAGATCACGCCCCGGCCGTCCGAAACGTGGCAGCATACGCTGGAAGAATATGGACTGGAAAACATTAGCACGGTTGTCACCGACAAGCGCACCTACATAGCGCCTTTCGCCAATGCCGAAGTTCCTCAGTACCTGGTTATCGAGGATGATTTCCCGGCCGGTCGGCCGCCGCTGGAGAAGGGATACGGCGTATATATGACAGACCGTCGGACTGTAAACCTGTGTGAGCGGATGAAAGTCACCGCCTGTCTGAACCCTGTGCATTCTGCACTGGGGCCGATTGGAGTTGTATTGGGTATAGACGGGTTTGCGGATCTTCTGGAGGATCCCGATCTTCTGAGTATGGCGCAGCGTGTCGCCTACACAGAGGGCATGCCCATGATCGAAAACCCGGGGATTCTGTCACCAAAGGCTTTTACGGATGAACTCTTCCAGGAACGTTTTCCCAACCGTTACCTGGGTGATACCAATCTGAGGCTATGTACCGATGTGACGCAAGGCTGGTCCGTACGTTTTGGTCAGACCATACATGCCTATGTTGCGCACTTTGGCAGCGCCGCATCCCTTACCGCCATACCGCTGGGAATTGCTGGCTGTTTTCGGTATATGATGGGAACAGATGACCAGGGCATGCCCTATCCATTAGCGCCGGATCCCCTGGCGGAACAACTGCATGAAGCACTCTCGTCCCTTTCTTTAGGGAACCCGGAAAGTCTCAGGGATCAGCTGCGTCCCTATCTCTCCAATGCACAGCTCTTCGGTATTGATCTGTATACGGCAGGCGTTGGCTCAAAAATCGAAGACATGCTTCGCAGCATGCTGGAAGGTCCCGGTGCCTGCCGCTCTACGGTTCACCGCTGGATGCATAGGTAAAAATCAAAGCCGCGACATATCATGACCTGTCGCGGCTTTTGCATATTCTCGTCTCAGTGCATGACCTGCCACGAAACCGTATGTGCCGTAAAGCACACCTGCCCCTTCCCGATAGCAGCCAGCCCCAGAAGCGCTCCCGTAAAGCGTTTTCCTTCCTGCAGACCTTCATCGCTGAGATAATCAGCATACACTTGCCCCGCCTGCCTGTCTTTCCCATCGGTGACGTACTCCATGACACGCGTGAGTCCCGTCCCCTTGATACGAAGCGTTACTTCGTATCCTTCCAGACAGGTAAGCTGCTGCGTCTTTCTCTCGTTTCCGATCTGTTCCGTCAATTCCAGAATCAGATGCCCTTCTTCTCTGCGTGCTGTATACAGGAAGAAACTGCGCTCATCATAGTATCCGGCCATCCCGCCAAAGCTTCCTTCTCCGACGTTTTCCATGCTTATATGGACGGATTGAACAAAGCCGGCTTCCCGCTGCCTGCACAGAAGCAGACTGCACGGTCCCCTGTCTGCAGGATCCGAACCACACTGAAGAATCGTTTTTTCTCCATTTGCCGATACAAAGGACGCAGGATCTGTTCTCGGTGCAATCCAGTCCTCCCCGTTCTCATCTGGCACAGAGGTTGTCACGTAAGGCATACGCTGCAGACAGCTGGGACCTTTTCCGGAATTGACAATCGGCCATCCGTCTGCTGTCCATGTGACCGGGTCCAGTGCAGTTTCCCGCCCCAGCATGGTGCGGCCTTCCACCTTGCGACCGCAGAGATAGATCATATACCATCGGCCATCCGGCGTCGATACCAGTTTTCCATGCCCGCTACGTTGAATCGATGACCATGGGACTTTCTGTCCCAGTATCGGGTTATAGGGGCATTCTTCATACGGTCCTTTCAGGCAGCGGCTCCGCACGACCGTTTCCCTGTGCGCATCTCCTGTCCCGCCTTCGGCAAGAAAGAGATAATACCATCCGTCCTTCTTCAGCAGGTGCGGACCTTCCGGCTTAATCTTGGCTGACCCATAGTAAAGCATCTGTGGTGCGGACAGAATATCGCCCGTATCACTGATCTCCGTAAGAATGGCACCCGGGTTCAGCAGCATATACCGATGCCCATCCTCTACAAACAGAGACGGATCAATACCGTCCAGCGGAATAAAGACAGGCTCTGTCCACGGTCCACGGGGATCTACAGCGGTTGTCATCATCTGCAGACGGTAGGGCGGGGTGTTCCGGCGCAATGTCGCAACAACCCAGAACTTCCCATCGGAGTACGAGATATCCGGTGCCCAATACCCAAATCCACCCGGCAGTCCTTCCAGCCCCGATGCTGCAAGATTTTCCACCGCATGTCCAATCTGTCGCCAGTGCACCAGATCCCGGGAATGAAATACCGGAACCCCGGGAAAAAGCACAAACGACGAATTAACCAGATAATAATCCTCCCCGACCCGCACCACGGAGGGATCCGGATGAAAGCCGCGGATGATCGGATTCCGGTAGCACTCCTTAACACCAAAACCAAGACGCTGCGTAAGCATACGGTATCCGTCCGTCTTTTTGGCTCCGGCAGCCTCATCCAGCGGTGTCACACCGTTCTGATCTCCCAGCAGAGGATCAAAGCCAATCACATCCATCACAAAGGCAATCGTTTCCGGGTCTCCGGAACTTGCAGCCTCATGAAGCAGGGTGCGTCCGGTTTCATCTGCATCGGTCGCAGACAAATGATACAGGGTAAACATGTCTCTGAGAATATCAGATTGTCCATTCCGGGCTGCCGTCCGCACGATTATCTGCTTTTCCGCATCTGTCAGCACACTGTCTTTCCGGTCTCTGGCCCATTGCGCCAATGCTTCCCGTTCTCCTGATGCAATCCATGCACATACCTGTTTCAAGTTCATCCGTCTTCCTCCCCGATCAGCCCGCTGGCAAACCCCTGATATCCGTCTGTCACAGGTCCGCTGGAGCAGCGGGACTGCAGCGTTACTGCATTTCCGCGCAGACATACCAGCATATCAAAACCGCAGGGTGTATTCCCGATGGCAAAGCACCGAATCCGCAGTTCGCCTTCGGCAATCCATCCGGCTGTAATCAGCGCCGGTGTCTCATCCCATCCTGGGAATGTCGCACGCAGAATCTTCCCGCGCTGAAATGGCAGTGTAACGGTCCCTCTGTGATTTTCATAGACCAGCGCATCACTCATAAGGCGCATCGTGCTAATCTTCAGGGCATTGTTCTCCGGGAAGCAATAGACGCCTGTCGTTCGGTCTGCAACTTCTGCACAGTCCGGTAAAGCACTAACCTTGCAGTCAAGCGTCACAGCATCCGTATCCTCAATCCCAATATATGGCTCCAGTTCCTCAAAGAAGGCATCATAAATGCGCTGTACGCCGTTCGGGTCCAGGCGTGTATCCGCAATGGTCGTCATCAACGCCTGCTTTTCCGGACAGAAGATAGCCAGCTGACCGCCCATGCCATACATGGACCAGCCGCTCCGCGTACGCCAGCACTGCCAGCCATAGCCGTACCGTTCCTCCGCATTGGTCTGCATAATTGTGGAAATCTGTTTTTGAGACATTTCCTTCAGATACCAGCTTGGCACCAGGCCCCGTCCGCCTTCCAGCAGGCACTGGCATACCCGGTGCAAATCCCGCAGGCTCATGCACAATCCGCTTCCGCCCTGGCAGCATCCTGAAGGATCCCGCAGCCAGAAACGGGAATCCGTACATCCAGACGGAACAAAAAGCCGCTCGTCCAGATACTCCATGACACTCTTGCCAGTTAGCCTTTCCACCAGAGCAGCCAGCACCTGACTGTTTCCGGTATCATAGGCAAACACGGTTCCGGGCTCATGATCCCCCGGGCGAATAAAGAATGAACGGGCCCAGTTGTCATCGAATCCCTCACGGTAAGCCGTCTTACTGAAGCATGTAGCCATGCGCAGCATATCCCGTATTGTCAGCCGCAGGACTCTTGGATCGGTTGCATCACAGACCATGTCGGGAAAGCAATCCGCAATTAGTGTATCCAGTGTCAGTTTTCCGGCATCGATCAGCATGCCAACAGCAAGCCCTGTCATTGTCTTGCTTATGGAATACATGCGATGCGGCTGCCCTTCCTCCATAGGCGCATAATAGGCTTTTGCCTTTTCTTTCCCGCAGACAGAAAGAAGAAAGCCGTACATATTCACGTCTTCCCTCTGCAGCCGTTCTGCGAAGCTGCGAATCCGCCTGTCAAGCCCTGTTCTCCTCATTTCATGCACCCTTTCTCCATTCCGTCAAAGGCAGTGAATGAAACTGCTTCCACATCCGCATATCCACCCAGCCGCCTGTTTCGGTTCATGCAGAAAATGCCCGGGCGCGCACCTGTCCAACCGCCAGCTGAGAGCGGAATTGTCTCCCCGATGTACTGTATTTCCTGCCCTTCCGGTGCCGCACCAAACCGCATGAAACCATTTTCTACATGCAGACGAAGACGCAACCGTTTTTCCTTTGTGGGCATTTCCGCAAGCTGTACTTCTTCTACTCTTTCAGGAATGCTCCGGTCAAACTCTGTAATATCGCCCCTGCGCAGTACCAGTCTGTCCTTTTCCCATCCGAGATAATGATACGGATAGGCCATCATTCCCACGCCTGCCATATCGCCGTCTTCCGGGCGGAAAGTAATCACTGCATCCATATCA
This sequence comes from uncultured Eubacteriales bacterium, assembly GCA_902764915.1. Taxonomy (GTDB): domain Bacteria; phylum Bacillota; class Clostridia; order Christensenellales; family Aristaeellaceae; genus UBA2943. Next base: position 94,087 of record CACWXY010000001.1, read on the forward strand.
AACGTGTATGCCTGCATAAGCTGAGAAAGAAACTGACCTGCCTGAAAAAGCGTGTCCGCTGGGTAAGCATACAGCCGCAGACCAGGATGCCGCAGACTGTACCAGGCAGGATTCGGGTTCGCCTGAAACTGCCACTGAAGTCCGATACATTCCGAAAAGCTGTCCGAAGCAGGGATGGACATAGGGCAGGCTGGAAGAAATGTATCCCCTTCGGCAACCGGCTCACCTGCATTGCCCATAACCGGCCATCCATCAGACCAGTCGACCGGCTGCAGATGCGGCACACGCCCATACGCACCGATATCCTGGAAATGAATAAACCAGTCATGTCCTTTCCCATCGTCAAACCAGGCGCCCTGGTGCGGGCCATTGATGTCTGTACTTCCTTGTGAGAGCACGATCCGCTTCGTATACGGTCCAAATACACTGTCCGACCGCAGGGCTAGCTGATAGCCTGGTTTCACGCCGCCCGCAGGGCACAGAATCCAGTATGTATTACCTCTTCGGTACCATTTGGGGCCTTCGACGGTCACATCCCCATGATCCGCTCCGCTGTAGACTAGAATGCCTTTGTCCAGTATCTTCAATCCGTCCGTAGACATGCGATGGGCATAGAGGATATTATTGATCCCGCATCGGCTTGCAGCAAATCCATGTACAAGATACACCTGTCCATCCTCATCAAACAGCGGGCAGGGATCAATCCATCCGCTCACATCCTTTACCCAATGGCATTCCCAGTCCCCGGCAGGATCCTTGGCTGTAAACGCAAAGATGCCTTCATCCGGCAGGCCCACATAGACATAAAAAGTGCCCTGATGATAGCGAATGCTAGGCGCCCAGGTGCCGCATTTGTGAGCTGGATTTGCATAACGCGGCAGCGGCAGACTCTTGGCAGCATACCCTATCAGTTCCCAGTTCACCAGGTCCCTGGAATGCATTACAGGGATCCCCGGAAAATAGGTGAACGAGGAAGAGATCATATAAAAGTCCTCACCGACCCGGATCACGTCTGGATCTGAGTAATCTCCTTTGAGAATCGGATTATGATACAACATGGGACAGTCATCCTCCTTCGCAGTTTTCATTGAAAAAAGCACAGACAGGAAAAAACCGTCTGTGCAGTATGCTTGGGAAAAATCAGTGTTCCGTTATCTGGTTATTCTTTCACGGCACCGATATTAATGCCCTTGACGAAGTACTTCTGCAGGAACGGATACAGTACCATAAACGGCAGGATTGCCGTAATAATGCAGGCATTGCGGATAGTGTTCTCCGTCGCATTACCTACAGCTTCCGGCAGGTCCGAGGACTGCATCATATCACGCAGTTTCATCTGGAAATTATACAGATTACGGTCAGTGATATAGAGCTTGAAGTTGGTATAGTCATTCCAGTACGCCACAGCGAACATGAGGCCGATGGAAGCCAGAGCTGCCTTGGAAAGAGGCAGCGCAATCCGCCAGAACATACCCATCGGTGTGCAGCCGTCCAGGTCTGCTGACTCAAACAGCGAAGCCGGAATTCCCTCAAAGAAGTTTCTCATCAGTACCAGGTTATACACATTGATAGCCGGCAGAAGAATCGGTCCCAGAGGATTGTCGGTCAGGTGTACAGCGCGCATAACCAGGTAGCTGGGAATCATACCACCAGAGAAGATCATGGTAAACAGAAGGATATTGGCGAAGAGGGTACGTCCCGGCATATCCCACTGGATCAGCACATAGGCGCCCATGGTCGAGAGGAGAAGACCAATAAAGGTACCTGCCACCGTGGTATAGATACTCACCCACAGTGGCTGCAGAAGTGACTTATTGGTGAAGATCGACATATAACCATCCAGACCGAACTTGGTCGGCAGCAGCCTCATACCATAGCCGGATGTCAGGTCCAGAGAGTCGATCAATACCTTCCAAATCGGAACCAGAATAATCAGACAGACAAGGACAAAAATCGCACCATTGACAAAATTGAACGGCGTATACTGTGATTTCGGTTTGTTGAGGTGCGGGGGGCCCTGCACTTCCACACCACCCGGTGTGATATATTTGACTTCATTCTGCTTAGCCATATTCGCTCCCCCTTCCTTACACAATACCGCGTCCGCGGACCTTCTTGGATGCCCAATTGCAGATAAGCATCAAGGCCAGACCAACCAGAGAACGGAAAAGGCCTACAGCAGTTGTATAACCGTAGTCAGCCGATGCACCTGAGTTAAAGGTCTGGTAGTAAACATAGGTCTGCAGAACATTGGTAGCACGACGTACTGAGTCATTCTGAAGCACGAACACGCTTTCGAACAGGTTCATGATCTTGGCCAGGTTCAGAATCAGCACGGTAATGATGGTATTGCCCAATGCCGGGAAAGTGACATACCACATCTTCTTCCAGCGACCTGCTCCGTCAATGGAGGCAGCCTCATAGATACCCGGGTCAATACCGGTCAGGGTCGCCATGAAAATAATGGTCTGCCAGCCGGTCTCACGCCACAGATTAATGATGTAGTACCACGTACGCCAGTGATTCTTATCGGCAAGGTAATAGACACCCTTGTCAATGACATGTAGCTTAATAAGCACCTGGTTCACCAGGCCGTTCTCAGAAGGTGAAAGCAGCAGGGAGAATACGGAAGCGGTCACAACCCAGGACATAAAGTGCGGGAGATAAATGATAGTCTGGCTGAGTTTCTTAAACTTCAGAGAAATCATTTCGTTGAGAAGCAGAGAAATGATAACAGCCATACCGGTATTGAGGACCAGCTTCACCACAGAGAAAACAATGGTATTGCTGAAGGAAACCGTAAACTGGCTCTGCTTGAAAAGCTTTTCAAAGTTAGCCAGACCTACCCATGTAGGATCGCCGATGATTTTCCAAGAATAGAATGCATACCGGATGCCGAACATAGGCGCGTAATGGAACACGGCTACGAAAATCAGGACCGGAATAAACATGAGGTAAAAACCCCAGTATTTCTGCATCCGCTGGAGCAAGGGCTTTTTCTGCACCTGAATGGTTCCGTTGTTTGTGGACGAAGCCATACGGAGCCCACCTTTCTACTTCAAAGTATATGGATTGTCCGGTATTACCTATGGCAAATCCGCATATCAAGAAAGAAGGAGCAGCATGAAAGCTGCTGCCCCTTGCAAGGATACATCAGATTCAGTTGAGTGCGTTCAGGCTTTCCACGATTTCATCAGACATTTCCTGGCCACCCTCGTCAATGAAGCGCTGATAGCCTTCTTCGACAGAGATGTTGCCCAGAGCGATATCAGCAATGATTTCACTCTTGATCTGAGTCAGGTCACCATTGAGTTCAGAGAGAACGTCGGTTGCAGGAACGATCGTAGCAAGACGGGAATTCTCATTGAAGAGTTCGGAAGCAGCCTTGGCCTCAGGAGCTACGCTCTCTTCCTTGGGATCATAGTAGCCTTCTTCGAAGTCCGCCAGAGCAAGCATCGGATCGATATGGTTCTTGGTGTACAGAGTGCCAGCCTTTTCCAGGTTCTCAAGCATATGGAACTGGCCTTCCTCATAGGTCGCTTCCTTGTCAGTGCCGGCCAGAACGGTCTCAGCAGCTGTGCTCCAGTGGGTGCCTTCCGCACCATATTCCCACAGCATCTGGGTATCGCCGCCATCCAGCATGGTATCAATGAACACGTCAAACACAGCCTGGGGATTTGCACACTTGGAGGTAATGCACCATACCGGAGGTACACGGTCATAATACGGGGGCATTTCTGCCAGAGGCTTGAGAGGGATCAGTTCGCCGTCACGGCCGTTAGCTTCCAGATTGGTCTTCAGGTTGGTAGCCCAGGTGCCAGCCCAATAGGTGAACACGCCAAAGCGGTCATCATAGAACTTAAGACGAGCATCGGAAGTCTTGTTGGTCAGCGTTTCCTTGTCAATGATGCCTTCAGCCACGCCGTCCTGAATGCGCTGCAGAGCAGCCTTCATGTTATCCAGGCAGAAACCGTCCACCCAGGTGCCGTCTTCCTGCTTGACAAAGAAGGGATAGGCATCCTGATAGAACTCAGGCAGATAGTTGACAAACGGAGCTTCTGTGCCGACAAAACCAGCGGCAGAAATCGCATAGGTGTCGTACTTTTCTTTGAAAGCCTTACACATGGCGATATACTCGTCATAAGTGGTGGGAACTTCCATGCCTACTGCATCCAGCCATGCCTTCTTGACATAGGTGACGCAGCCGTTGCCGCGAGTAGGAGCAAAGCCATACAGTCTGCCGTCAATCTTCAGGCCTTCAAACACATTGTCGCCATGGAAGCGGCCGCTGTTCTTGGTCTTGCTGTTTTCCCATGCATCGGTCATGTCCCACAGTACGCCTGCGGCAGCATAATCAGCATAATAGGTGGAAGAAAGGATAACCAGGTCAGGCCAGTCGCCGGACGACATGCGCTGCTGCATGACATCATAATAGGCGCTGTGGTCAGGCTGGATGATCACCAGATCATACTCCGGATGGAGTTCTTCCCAGCGGGCTTCAATTGCGTCACGACCGTTATTCTGATCCAGAACTGTACCGTCGATCAGCATGGTGATCTTCATCTTCTCGTCCGCAGAAGCAGAGACGGAAAGAAGGCCAAGACAGAGTGTCGCGATCAGAAGTAGAGCTGTCAACTTCTTCATAAACAGATTCCTCCCATAAAATGATAACCCGGATATCCGGTGCATAAAGCGGGTTCACCCGCCATTAGCCTGAGTTATGTTGCCTCGATAAATATGCTTTACACCAATCGGTGCCATATACGGAAGGAAGAAATATTCCTCCACAAAGCACTGCCAAGCAGCTACCGTCATTGTACATTGAAATGTTCATGGAATCAAGTGCTTTATTAAATGATTTTATCCCTTTCCCAGGTTTCATGCTGATTGCATTTTGTCTGTGCCTTTGTTTACGCACTCCGTGCGCAGATTCAAAATCAGAAAAGCCAGACAGGAGGTCTGCCTGTCCGGCTATGGAAAGTTTCTCTTTTGATTATGCTTCGTAAAGCGCTGCAAATTCCTTCAGGTAATCCCGTATTGCAAGATGCTGCGGACAGATCTTCTCACATCGCCCGCAGGCTAGACAGTCAGATGCCCTGCCATAATTCATGGCAAACCGCTGATAATACATGTTCGTCGTCTTTCCTGTCACAGCATGCAGGTTCAGAAGGCCAAAATAATCGGGAATGTTGATATTCTTGGGGCATTCCTCAGTGCAATATCGGCATCCTGTACAGGCAACACGGATCGTTTTGTTCAGAATGTCCGTGATAGTACGTACCAGTTCCTTTTCGCCCTCGGTAAGAGGGATCAGATCCGCCATAAAGGACGTGTTGTCCGCAAGCTGCTGCCTGCTGCTCATTCCACTGAGCACGGTCGTCACCTGTGGAAGAGAAGCTGCATATCGTATAGCTAGTGATGCAGGGCTGGGAACGTCTGACTCCTCCATACCAAGCCCCAGGTAGTAGTTACGAAACACCTTCATAGCTTCATCCGGCAGCCGGGCCAGTGTTCCGCCCTTTACAGGCTCCATGACTGTCACGGTTTTTCCATGACGGCAGGCTACTTCATAGCACCTAGCAGACTGTGCTACCGCGCTGTCCCAGTCCAGATAATTGATCTGCAGCTGTACAAAATCAACTTCCGGATGATCTGTCAGAATTCTTTCCAGTGTTGCCGCGTCATCATGAAAAGAAAAACCGATACGCCCCACTCGCCCTTCCCGTTTCTTTTCTTCCAGAAAAGAAAATGCGCCAAACTTCTGTGCATTTTCATACCGGTCTCTTCCCAGATTATGAAGTAGATAGCTGTCAAAATAATCCACACCGCAGCGCTGGAGCTGTTCTTCAAAAAAGCGCGGATAATCCTCCGGCCCTTTCACACGCAGTATCGGCATCTTATCGGCAAGATGGAACGATTCTCTGGGATAGCGCCTGACAACTGCTTCCCGCACTGCTGCCTCTGACCGTTCTCCATGATAGGGGTAGGCTGTGTCAAAATAGCGGAATCCACGTTCCAGGAAATCATCTACCATCTGAGTAACCGCAGCCAAATCAATGCTCTGCGGATCCTCCGGTTGGATCAGTGGCAGACGCATGCAGCCAAAACCCAGTTTCTTTTCTTCCATATTTGTGCTCCTTTCCATCAGGATACATCACTGAGCCGAAGACTTACGGGAAATAATCTCTTTCCACTGTTTGGAAAACATATAGAAACCGATCATGCAGAGCATACCGAAAAGAAAAGAAATCGGAAAGCAGAGCATTATCCAGGTTCCATCCAGCAGACGTTTGATCAGGTACGCACTGGGAATGCGTACCGCCCAGAGCATGAGGAGATTCACTACCGTAGTGTATCGCACCATGCCCACCCCATTGACAATGCATAGTATGGTATTGAACACAGAAAACATCCAATGCCCTAGTATCTGTACCGTCACATAACGATCAGCATACATGAGTACCGTATCATCCGAAGAGAAAAGCCGAAGAATCGGCATGCGCACGGTGAGGAGCACAAGCCCCAGTCCCAGCGTTACAAGCCCGGCAGCCAAAGGAAGACGTTTATACCCCTGTCTGAGACGGTCATAATTCTGTGCACCATAATTCTGCCCGGAAAAAGTGGTCGCCGCAGCTGACATGCTCTGGATGGCTATGGAAGTAACGCCCGTGATGCGCCCAGCGACTGCCTGTCCAGCGATAAACAGGGAACCATTCCCATTGACAAGCGTCTGCATGGCCATATGTCCAAGAGAATACAGAGAATTATTCAGTCCAATAGGAAGCCCGATGCGAACAATGGCACGAAGCTCCTCTGCAGAAAAGCGCAGCGTACAGACTGGAAACCGCAATTCCCTATAGTGTCTGCGAATATAGATGATGCTCGCAAACCAGGAGAAATACATCGCTGCACTCGTTGCCAGCGCTGCGCCTGTCACATCCATCCCCGCGCCTGCTACGAGGCCCACATCAAGCACAATATTGACAATGCAGGAAACCAGCAGAAAAAGGAGAGAAGCGGTACTGTTGCCCATTCCTCGCAGTATGCCTGCATTCATGTTATATCCGATATTTCCCAATGATCCTGCCAGCACAATGCGTACATACCGTGCTGCCAGATCACTCACATCATCCGGCACCTGCATGAACCGCAGTATCAGTGGAGTAACCAATATGCCCAGGAGCCCTATAACAATCCCGCATACCCATACAAAGGCTGACGCCGTGTGACAGATCGCCTGTGTCTTCTGCCAGTTTCCCGCACCTACATACTGTGACACCAGTATGGAAACGCCGGTTCCCATACCAAGGAACACGCACAGAACCACTTCCACTGGCTGTGCACTGGTGCCAACCGCAGCCAGGGATGCCGTACCGCTGAATTTTCCGATCACCAGGGTATCCACGGTGGTGTATAGCTGCTGCAGTACATTTCCCAGGACCAGCGGCAGTGCAAATAGCAATACATTGCGCATGATCGGTCCATGCGTCATGTCGATTTTCCTGTCCCGTTTTCTATTACTCATCATACTCTGTCCGCGCTGTGAGATGATATCTGACACAGACTTGCTTTTCAGGATTTTTATGGTAGATTTCCAGTCAATGGAGGTGTTTCCATGCCGAACAGGCTTCCCCCGGGCGTACAGATCAGCATTGCGCGCCGCAGTCTGCCCTCAGACTATCAAATGCCCACGATGGATATGTCCACCGATCACTATTCTGTTGGTTTGCTGCTCTCCGGGGACCGTAGAACCATTACCGAGCAGCAGAGCTATGACGCCCATGCCGGCGATGTAAGTACCATGCCGCCTTTTCTGTATCACAGAACTGTGTCCCTGAGCAGTGTGCCATATGAAAGTTATCTGGTCAAATTCACATCCCGCGCTGTAGAGCCGCTTCTTGAGCTTCTGGGACACACATTTCTGGATGAGATGTTTGAAGAGAAGATTCACCACTTTCCGGAGGCCATACAGAAACGACTCGAATGGCTTCTGGACGATATGCTCACCGTATTTTCTTCCCGAGCACCTTATAAGGAATTGGTCCTGCAGGGACTTCTGCTGCGGCTTCTTACCATCATTCACGATGAACACACCGGTTCCGGTGCAGCTTACTTTCCCTCCCGGCTGAGTGCTCCGATCATAGATACCCTGGCCCGTATTGAACAGCAGTACACAGAGGATCTCCGTCTCTCCGTCATTGCCCAGAATCTGGGCTATTCTGAGGCGCATCTGTCACGCCTTTTTCGTCTACAGCTGGGGGTCACCTTCTCGGAATACCTTTTCCGGGTTCGTCTCCGACATGTATGTGAACTGCTGAGCACTACGAATAAACCAGTCAGCGAAATCGCACTTCGCTGCGGTTTCTGCAACGGTGATTACCTTTCCTCACGCTTTCACGAAAGCATGGGGATCAGCCCCAGGGCTTTCCGCAGGCAGGCTCACAGCCATCAGGAATGAGCGATCAGCCCCGCATCCACCGCTGCTTTATAGTACAGGGAGACGGGAACAAAACTCTGGGCAAAATGCTTAGGCGGATCACTGTTAAGAATGACCGTATCCTCCATAACGCTCTTCACGCCCCATGACCCCTTCTCGCTGGAAAGGTCCCGCCAAAATGTGGGCAAACCTAATTTCAGATATTTATCATCTCCGCTGAGCCGATACGCAATCGTCAGCGATTCGAGAATCATGGTATTGCTTCCCAGCCGATTCAGACTGGGAAGTTCCTTATAGTAGAAAAGACCGCTGGGCATGAGTGCACTGTCAATCAAATCATCGGCAGCGGCCAGGAGAAGAGATTTGATCTCTTCGCTGGGAAAAACCTCGTAATACCGATAGAGACTACCCATGGCAACGGCAATCATGAAAGGTACATGAATCACGGTATTATCGGTATAGGTTGCAACCCATCCGCCAAACTCACGGGTCCATGCCCAGAACTGTTCCACAATCCATTCCGTCTTTTCCAGCCATTTGGGATCAGACGTCTCCACATACAGAGCTGTCAGAGAACGAAGTGCCCATCCGGTTTCACGGGCATTGCTTTCTCCGCGCACCTGGTACATCGGTGTTTCGAGAAGCCGCAGAACATTTTCTCCAATCCCCAGTGCCGTTTCCAGGGCACGCTCATCTCCCGTAAAATGATACAGATCCAGCAGACCTTCCACCCATTCATGGGAACACACCATACAGCTGTCCAGCACATGCCGGCGGCAATGCTCCCATTGGCCGCCCATATGCAGTGGATCCTTGCTGTAATGGCATACATCCACGTCCATCCAGTGGGACGCAGCGGCAATAACATAATCGAGAAAACGTCGTTCTCCGGTCCGCATATACAGAAGAGCACAGGCATGCGGAAAATCGTATTCATTATTGGTCCATACCAGCATACCCTTTCCACGACCCTGACGGGTATAGTTCATATCCGGTGCGTCCCCAAAGTTCAGCATGCCATAGCTTCGGCTATGGGAGTCGCAGCGGGACATCAGCGCGATTTCTACATCCTGATTTTGTCTTTCCTCCGCCACAAATATATCCGGGCCCACGCCGGCTTTCCGATACACATCTGCATCCAGCCAGGGACGATCGGGCATCTGATAGATCAAACTGCGGTTATCCAGATCAGTCAGGGACGTCTCTGCGTCATGGAAGTGCAGAAGAAAGCGCTGTTCGCGGCTCATGCCGGATTCAAACACGACTTTTTCCACATTTTCCGGAACCAGCATCACATAAAGACCTGAGTTATCGCTTTTCACCGCTTTGGGATAATTCTGCTGCGCCTGGAAGACTGTTGCGCAGATGCCACCTTTTCTATCGGTACGATCAGTAAAGAATGTACCATAGAATACTTCCGGAATATGTTCATTCGCCTCTGCCATCAGGTATGCTGTATCAATCACCCGCTCAACTGAATCCCCGTCGCTGACAGTAAAATTCGTCTTATAATTCGAGCTTCCCACGCAGCAGCGTACACTGCTGTTCGAAAACGACTGCTCCACTTCTTTCAGGAATTTCCATCCTGTTGTTTCCAGTATGCGCCCTTGGTGCAGAACACAACCAGCTGCCGCGCTTCCTTCTCCGAATGCATCTCCGCCTTCACGAAGAGCTCTGCGGCTCAGCGAATCATCAAATTTACCGTCCTCCGCCATGACACTGAAAACAAATGACGCTGCATGCAATGCTTCGCTGGTGGTATTCATCAGACGAAAGCTGACTTCCATCCAAGGTTTCCCTGCATAAACAGTGATTTTCGTTTCAAAGGATGGCAGTTCTTCCTTCTTTGCGCCATCTGCAGGCAGAAGGCAGCCACTTGCATGGAGAACCGCCACCAGCGGACCATCTTCCGTCACGCGCCATCTCTCATAAAAAGGGAGATAGCTGTTTCCCTGGCCGTCCTTGAGCAGAGGGCCTACGAAGCGCTCCGCACCGTATGTAGTTCTTGTATCTGTCAGAGACTCCACAAGATGACAGCTTCCGTTTTTCACTGTAAAACGAAGTCCAGATAGGCCTCCGTCAACCAGTATACCGTCCTCTGTTTCAGATGTGAGTCTTCGGGAATCTGTTCCAGCATCCGCTCCCATTTCCACATCCAGTTCTTTCGCCCTGTCAGCCGGAAGATCCGCAGTAAAACGTACAAAGAGATAACGTACGCTGCCATCCGCATAGCGGGAAGTGATTTTTGCCTGAACAGGCATTTCTATGCCCTGGTCCAGGACACGTATCGCCATACCCTCACGAAAGCAACCCTGTGCAAAAGGAATGGCAGCAAAGCATGGTTCTGCCAAACGATCGTAGTGATAGAGTTTCGGGAAATGGAGTTTCATATGCCTTCATCCTTTCCAGACAGGTTCACCGAGCAAATACCAGAATCTTCAACGCACAGACAGGATACCACAAAGACATCAAGGATTTCCTTTCGAATCGTCGCATTATTTTCTTCAAAACTTAGGAATTTTGATAATTCGCCAGACTTTGTCACAATACGTATATCTTACTTCCTGCTCAACGCTCCTGTTTTCTTCGCGGTCTGCTTTTCATGCCGGTTATCTGTACCTCCAGCACACATTCCTCTTTTTTGCAGAGTTCAATACGCTCTTTAACATATATATGATTTCATCTGTTCTTGATGCCGATAATGTTTCCCGCACGCAGCCGCATTTCATTTCATCGTTATAAATCTATGTGTCCATCCCGTTGCATCTGGCTTTCGAGTAAAAGAAGACTGCCGCAGGGCCTCGCTTCCCTGCAGCAGTCTTTTCTCATTCCTGGACGCATGCAATATGTTTTTCTACTCCGGATTTTGCCAGTTTCCTGGCTTCCGCTACAACGGCACCTGCCTCAGTCGCGCCAAAACCACATGCACGCAGTGTCGCTTTCAGTGCAGCAAACGGGTAAAATGCGTTCCGAAAAATCGGTATCAGATCATTTGAAACATCATCATCTTCCCAGCCCCAAAGGCGTCTGAGCAGTGATGTTTCCATATATTGGTACATTCCATCCCGACCGTAATACCGTCTGAGCGTCTCTCGAATCGCCGCCATAGACATCTCAAATGAAGGAAAATACTGCTCCGGATTCTCCACCTGTTCCTCAAAGAATGCCTCATCGTTCATATTCATGGTTCTGCTACCTTCTTTCTCATTGCACTGCACCCAGCAAGCGCAATAATCAGATCATCCACAGGACCTGGTGCCAGGTCAACAGGAGATACAATGTAGATTAACATCAATACTACCAGCATACCTTTGGCAAAGTCACTCATGCAATGCTTTTCCTTTCCGGGCTTCCCCACTGGATTGTACAGGCATGAATCCCCGTTTTCCGGCCGTCTTTTCAAGTTCCCGCTTTTTTGGCATCAGAAGGCATATCCAGCGCCGGTGCCCTGTTACAATCAAATCGCATCCTCCCCTTTCCCTATGCTGTGTACTGTCCAGGTCTGTCATCAGGTATCCTTGCGCACCTGATGACAAGAGTATATGATAGCGTTACTTGCTCATCCATCTCACAGAGTGCGAAATATACAGGCGTAATTTGCATTTTTTGCGGGAATAGGAAATTGATTCTGGAAAGCAGGCGATACAATGGCTCGAAAATCCACCCGGGAAAACAAAACCGAATATCAGAAAAGCCGTGAAAAGGCGGGACTGTCCCGCGAAGCAGCATCGGAAGCCATTGGCTGGATGTCAGAAGACCGAATTGAACGCATAGAAAGCGGAAAAGTCGACGCTTCTCCGGGTGATGTTGCAGCAATGGCGCAATGCTACAAAGACCCGTCGCTGTGCAACTATTACTGTGCTGAAGTCTGTGCGATTGGAGACGCGCTGGAAACTCCAAAAATAGAAATCAAGGATATTGCTCGAACCACCCTGGAAATGCTGGCCACGCTGAATACTCTGAACCAGAAGAAGGATCGTTTAATTGAAATCATGTCAGACGGCATCATAGATGAATCCGAAAAGCGTGATTTTCACAGCATTGAAAACAATCTCAATAAGATGAGCCTGGCCATCGATGCACTAAAGCTCTGGCTGGAGCAGACAAGAATCAACGCTTCCCCGAATTGACCTCTCTGGCAGGTTCTGGAAACAGTGTCCATCACGAACTTTTATCTTGGGACACACATAGTGCCCCTGTGAACTCTTTCCCAGCACATATTCTGCTAAACCATGACTCTTTTCGCATGAGGAACATGCCTATTCGTGAAGAACGAATAGGAGATAATCCTTATGATGGATCAGCGCAAATGGGAACTTTGGGACAAGGCATTTAAGAATGATGAACTTTGGAAGCACGGACCAATAATCGAGGATTACGACGCTGATCCGTCTCTGTTCGACTGGTTTGAGTGTGATTCACACGGACCGGCGACGGAGATGAAAGATCAGATAAGTAGTCGCGGTTATTGGGTTGGTCCCGGTGAAAGGGATTCGTTTGGATGGCTTACAGGGTATATCATTGAAAAGGGATCTGGACGAGAGATCGTATTCGGTTAGGACTGGAAGCGAAAAGAGTCGAAAACATGGCTCTTTTCTCTTTAGTTGGCAAATGTTGTCAGCCGTGAAGCCTGATATTTCGGGGCTTGAGACCACTTTTCAAAGCGAAGTTGTTGGCAGCCGCGATCATGCGGAACACATGAGCTGGCAGAAATTGGCAAAAGAAAAACCGAGAACCCGGATATTTCGGGCCTCGGCGTTAAAGCTGATAGGCGGATTTGAACCGCCGACCTCATCCTTACCAAGGATGCGCTCTACCGACTGAGCTATATCAGCGTCAGAAGCAACGTATGAGATTATATCACGAAACTCGAAAAAAGCAAGCAAAAAATGAAAAAAGATGGCGGCGGAGCAGTGGCACCATATATTGTGCTGCAAGTCGCTGTGGAACGTATTCATAGTATGTTTCGTAGTATTTATCATATACATGCCAATGTCTGCTGTCAGATTTTTTCTGTCTTTCTGTTATCTAGCCATCTTTCAAAAAAACGTCTCCTGAAGCGCAATCGTCTCTCTGATATAGGTCCATTTATTCTGTTTCTTTCATGCTATAATCATATCAGGAGGTGTTTGAATGGCTCATCTCATCGATTATGTGGCATGGCGTGGCGATCTGCCCATGTCCGACTATCCCCTTGTCATCTCCGATATCCTTACGCTTTCCCAGCTCACCTATTGTTCTTTTCCTGCCGACAGATGTCCTGTATCGGTTCATGACTGGCTTCTGACACAAGAAGATACGCTGGAAGTAAAAGGTCTCACAGATGAAGCGTCCTCTCTCGCTTTTGCTCACGCATGTGCCTGTTCGAGGCGTTTCGGGGAGCTTCTGGTAGACTCTTTTCAGGAAGCATTTGATTCTCAATCCGGACTGCAGTTTGCTGCCTGTACTTATGTTCTTCCGGAAGGCACGCGTCTCATTGCCTATCGCGGCACAGATCAGACGATCGCGGGATGGAAAGAGGATTTCATGATTTCCTTCACCAAAGTCAGAAGTCAGGAATATGCCCTGACATACCTTGAGGATGAAATCCGCTGCCATCCGGATACTCCCATTCTCGTTGCAGGTCACTCCAAAGGCGGAAACCTCGCACTGTATGCATGCGCCTATCTATCCGAAGATGACAGAAAGCATATACAGCGAGCCTTTCTCCTTGATGGTCCCGGATTCTGTCCGGAAATTCTGGATATCAGTCGCATCCAAAATATCGACAGCATCTGCACACGTATTATTCCTGGATATTCTATCATCGGACAGCTGTTCTTTCCCCAGATCTCCGACACTCGCATCGTTCAGAGTACACAAAGTACCATTATGCAGCATGATATGATGTCCTGGTGCATTACTCCTGATGGTCTGGATCTGCTCGATAGTCCCGACCCTGCCAGCACCTATCTGAACGAAGCTCTTGATAGCTGGATTCGTTCCGTTTCTCTGGAAGACCGTAAGACGCTGGTCGAACGCCTGTTTGATCCCATGATGGAAGACGGAACAGAAACGCTGGATCAGTTTGCATCCAAAGGCATTGTGGGCTTTGAGAACGTTGTCTATCATGTCATTGGAATCCGGTCTCCTGTACTCAAAACAGCCATGGGCCTTCCTGAGCATGCTATTTTCGGGGACATTCCAGAAAAAATCCGTACGAGTGAACCCGCAGTCAGTCTTTGGAAGCGAATTCCTCTCCTGGATGGTCTGATGATATTCACAGGTATCCTATGTCATCTTCTTCCGGGACATTTCATGGATCTTCTGACCACACTCGCTATCGTCGTCATTACGTGCGGACAGATTGTTGTCAGTGTCCAGAAGCTGTATACGTCCCACTGGAACTTTCGTCAGGAACAGCCCGTACTGTCCATCACCATGCTGCTTCTCAGTCTCTCGCTGATTATCTTTGCCAAAGAAAACGCGCTTTTTCTGCTCTCCAGTGCCATTTTTGGCATCGGATTTCTTCTCAACGCCACCATGCGCTCCGCGGAAATACGGGAGGCTCCCAAAGGCTGGATTCGTCTTGGACATGTTTTTGAGGCCATCATATCGATACTTCTGGGTGGTTTCATTCTTGTTGCGCCTCAGCACACGACCCTCTGGTACATACACGCCTGCGGTCATTTTTTGATCTTTGACGGTCTGTTCCGCCTGCTCAGCCATAAGCGCCGCAGTGCAGAAAAGCAGCGCCGTAAGAAAGCATTTTCCTAACAGAAACGGCAGAAGGCTTCATTCCTTCTGCCGTTTCTGTTCGTTGTTTTTCGTTTCAGGCATGAAACAGTCTGCCCGGCCAGCGCTTTCTGTTGCCCAGCGTACTCTTCTGACGCGCTTCCACCACTTCATCCGGTATTTCCAGCTGATAACGCTCAAATGCATTGATGATTGTAGTCTCACCGTACTGCAAGGACCGGGGTATATTCCAGCCATAGGATCGGTGAATATGCCCATGAAGAAAAAACAGGGGATGATATTCGTCCAGAAGGTCCTTGAAGCAATCAAAGCCCCGATGCGCGTAGTCTTCCGCATCTCCATATCCGGTAATTGCCGCATGTGTCACAATTACGTCAACCCCGCCAGCTTTCCGGATTTCCCTGCGCATCTTCTGTATGCGCTTTCGCATTTCTTCCTCCGTATACTGGTAGGGTTCATCCAGGGAATACTTCTTGCATCCGCCCAATCCCATAAAGCGCAGTCCGCCATACGTAAATACACAGTTATCAATGCACTCACAGCCCTCTGGCGGCCGTTTCAGGTACCCTTTATCATGGTTTCCTGGAATATACAGAAGCGGTTTTCCGCTCATAGTCACCAGGAACTCCAGATAATCCTTTTTCAGATCTCCGCAGGATACAATCAAATCTATGCCTTCCAGACGGCTTGGCTGATAATGATCCCACAGGGCAGGGCACTCCATATCGGCAACCAGAAGCAGTTTCATGCGTCGTCCTTTCCCGGAGAAGCACGATCAGATGCCTGTCGTCACAGGCTCAACCCGAATATCGTCCGTCTCCTCCGGCTCTGTATCCTCAGGCACCTGTCCGGCGTCCTGATTTTCTTTCATCTCTTCATTCGCATCATCCTTGTCCTCCTTCAGTGCAAGAAGTTCCGTTGTCTCCTTCGCCATAGGGAGAACATCATTGATGCTCGGTATCCGTCCTTCCACATTGTCCAATAGCCAGTTGATGTTCATGATTTCTTCCGGCATGAACCGTTTCTCACCATCATTGCGTATAGCACCATTCTGATCCACCATGGGACACTCAAACGGTTTCAGACTTCCTTCAATAAGCCCCCGCCGCAGAATGGAAGCGAGCTGTCTGACGCCTGTCGGAACGCTCTCCGAAAGGATGACATCAATCACTCCGCTATTCATGCCCCACCAGTAGTTAACCGCACTGGCCTTGCTGAAATCAAAGGTTTTCCATGCGCCATTCATGATGCCCCGTACGATCTGTTCATACATGCGTCCCCAGTCCCAGAGGTCCGAAGCCAACGGCTGCAGACGTCCATTCAGATCAATACGCGAAGTATTCCACCCGATGCTGCCTTCCGGTGTATTCTGGCTCATTACAGGATGACCGGAAACAATGGTCACTCCCTGTGCGCGAAGTGCTGCCAGATGATCGCCCTCCAGGCATGTCCACTCCAGAAGAATCTTCGCCTTCGGGTTGGTCATGCGTGCTCCCAGAGCAAAAGCATTTATAGCCGCTGGCACCCCCAGGATCGGATATCGTGCGATGTACCCAATAGGCTCATCTCCCGCAAGGGCGCCAGCAATGGCACCTGCGATGAACTTTGCCTCATAGATACGGCTGTAATAGGTACGGACGCCGGCAAAAGGCAGTGTCAATGCGCATACCAGTACCATCAGTCCTGGATGCATTGCCACGGTTTTCCGGGCATAGGCAATGAGTGTGGGAGCCGTAACAAAGAGAACCTGCATGCCATCTTTTGTGACGGCTTCTTCAAACACTTCAGAAGCATTGTCCTTCGTAACCACATAGCACTTTACCAGAATCTCATTGCCCATGTTCTCTTCCAGTGCCTGACGTCCCTCATCATGCCCGCGGGTCCACACACTGTTCTGGGGGGTATCCACATAGATAAAGCCCACCTTCAGCCGAGGCTTGGCAATCCCGTCAAAGATCTTGGACACAATGCTCTTCTCTGGAATCTCCGGCTCGGTTGATACAGCGGTCGGTTCATTCTCCGCATGGAACCGCAGGTCCGGCATGATTGTCTGAATGCGCTTGCGAATATCGCTGCTGGAAAGGTTTTTGATTTCCTCATACGGATACACCTCCAGGCATGACAGAATAATGTCACTGCATCCGCGATCACCCATGCTCTCCAGCATGCGCTCATCACAGACCTCCCGGAACTTATACTGCATGAACAGGAAATCAGCCCGTTCTTCGTCCGTCCACACATGATCCTTTTCAAAGCCGAGCAGTTTCTGCAGCTTTGCATAGCAGCCCACACGACGGAAGATCATATGATAGATCCCCGAGAGTTTATAGAAGTCCATAAACTCATAATAGGCCCGGACATTTTCTGCTTCTGACCAGGTCGGTATAATGCGTGTTACATGTGCAAGAACTGTCGGTGCGCCGAATGACTTCAGCACACTCACCCGCTTATGACCTTCCTGTACATAAAAACGACCCATATACTCCAAGCAGACAATGGGATCTGTGATTCCTTCCGTGCCCAGATGCGCTGTGCAGAGGTTCACCCATTTGTCGGCAAATTCCGTGCCCAGTGGAAGAATAGGCATAAAATTCCCGGCAAAGGCAGCTTTTCGCCCGCTGGCCAGTGTGCCCACAATGGAGTCCGAAGGAATGTCAATAATGCCCATATCCACCCGAGCTGCGGACATCGACTCATTGTAGATATCCTCCAGCACTCTCGGATAGGGACTTACACCTTTCTGCAAACTGTCATTGTAGTATTTCTGTCCCGCGCGCAGGGCAGTACGATACTGCTCCATAGCTATCATCCGCTGATTACTCATAATACTCTATTTTTGCCTCCAGCGCCAGTGTTTTTTTCCGGATTGTATATTTCCCCATCTTTGGCGCTTCACTTTCTTAAATTCTGGCCGAATCCAAGGATCCGACATACTAATTGTACCGCATATGTCAACGCTATCGTTTCGGCGCAGATGTGCCCAATTGCCACAACTCACAGTAATGCTGCACTTTCATTACTCGTTAGAGCCTGCTATACTGTAGTGCATTCACATGCAGAAAGGACTGGCTGATTATGGATATCAAACCGTTCCAGGTAGAAGAATGGATGAATGCCTATGAGACACAGTGCCGCTACAATATTGCGGAAACCTGTGTGGACTCCATATCCCTTGAGGCACTGTTTTCGCTTACCGGCGAGGATCTTCAGGCTTTCTGGAAATCATTTTCCCGTCTTCGTCTGACATATGGTGACATTGAAGGCTCACCATCTCTTCTGGAAGGTATTGCCTCCCTGTATACGACTATCAAAAGGCAGCATATCATTCCCACGCATGGTGCAGCTGGTGCAAATCATCATATATTCTACTCCCTTGTGCGGCCCGGAGATCGGGTTGTCACCCTTGTCCCCACCTATCAGCAGCTCTACTCCATTCCGGAAAGCTACGGAGCCCAGGTCATTACGCTTTCGCTTCATCCGGAAGACGGCTTCCTGCCTGATCTTTCCACATTGCGTTCTCTTGTCACAAAAGGCACTCGTATGCTTTGCATCAATAATCCCAATAATCCTTCCGGCGCGCTTATGCCCGAGTCCATGCTGCAGGAGATTGTGGAGATCGCCAGACAGGCAGACTGTTATCTTCTCTGTGACGAAGTCTATCGCCATCTGAACCAGGAAGACATCTATATCCCATCCATCGCTGACCTCTATGAAAAAGGCATTTCTGTCTCCTCCATGTCCAAGGTTTTCTTTCTGGCAGGGATTCGTCTGGGATGGATTGCCACCAGAGACCCGGAAGTGCGGAAAAGCTGTCTCAGCCACAGGGACTATAACCTGATCAGCTGCGGTATGTGGGATGAGCATGTTGGTGCAATCGCACTGAAAGGAAAAGAAAAAGTCCTGGCGCGCAGTCAAAGCCTGATCCGGGAAAACCTTGCGGTTCTGGATACCTGGATAAAGCATGAGCCCCATCTTTCCTATTGTAAACCTCAGGCCGGAACCACAGCTCTGGTCTTCTATGACTATGACATTCCGTCCGTGGACTTCTGCAGACGTCTGGTCACAGACTACGGCGCACTGGTAACCCCCGGCGACTGCTTTGATATTCCCCATAGCTTCCGCATCGGCTACGCCTGTCAGACCAATGAACTTCGTCAGGGTCTGTCAGCGCTCTCTGCCATGCTTCGGGACGAAGAACATCGCATGTAAAGAAAAGCGCAGAAAAATGCCTTCTGCGGTTTTTTATGGCCGGTATCTGTGCACGCGCAGTGCATTCCGGTTGCGCAGCTCTTCCGAAACCGGCGGTATGTTCATGCCTTCCAGTACGCTTTCCACACTGTCACGTATCACAAGCGTTGCGTCTTCTTCTGCCGGGATAGGTGTACGGTTGATCACAACCTTATGCCTGCCACGGAAATTAGAGAGAAGCGACGCAGCTGGCTCCACAAGCAGACTTGTACCTGCAATGATCAGCAGATCCGCATTCCCTATTTCCCGACTGGCACCCATCACCACAAACCTGTCCGGGGACTCACCATAGAGGACAACGGACGGTTTAACAATCCCGCCGCATACAGGGCATCGCGGAATCCCGGAGGATTTCACCATAAAAAGAAGCGAATAGTTCTCACCGCAATCCATACATCGGTTCTCATGTACGCTTCCATGAAGCTCATATACGCAATGATTGCCAGCCTTTCGGTGAAGCCCATCTATATTCTGTGTGACAATGCCGCGTAGTCGTCCTGCCCTTTCCATGGCAAACAGTGCCTTATGTGCCGCATTGGGTTCCGCATCCGGAAACAGCATGTATTCCTTGTAGAAAGCAAAGAAAATGTCCGGATGCAGATAAAAGAAGGATTTTGAAAGAATCATTTCAGGCGTAAGCCCCTGATATCTTGCAGCATAGAGTCCTTTGGCACTTCGAAAGTCAGGAATGCCACTTCCTGTTGACACCCCCGCGCCGCCAAAGAATACAATCCTTTCACTCACACCGATGAGCTTTTGAAGTGTCTCATGCATGGATTTCTTCCCCCTGCCATACGCTGGTTTCCTGCTGCAGTTCTTCCAGAAAGGCCAGCATAAATGCATGTCTCCTCTCTGCCAGGCATCGGCCTGTCTGTGTATTCATTCCATCCCGAAGCATGAGAAGCTTTTCATGGAAATGCTGCAGTGATTCTTCCATAGGTCTTCCATGCTCCCCGCCGTAAGCAAAGGTGCGGGCAATTCCGATCGCGCCCATGGCATCCAGTCGGTCCGCATCCTGCACAATCATACCTTCCAGCGTATCCGGATGTTTTCCTCGGTTCTGGCTGAAAGAAACCCCACGAATCACATGCAGAATCTGCTCTGTTGTTTCCGCATTCAAGCCCTGTGCATCAAGAAAGGCACGGGCATGCTGATTCTCTTCAGTCGTAAACAGCTTATGATCATCCACGTCATGCAGCAGTGCGGCCAGTGCCACAATCGTACGGTCACATTCTTTCGTACGGTCACATTCTTTCTCCGTATCAGCCAAAAGCATGGCGTTGGCATACACGCGCATTGTATGCGCATAATCATGTCCTCCGGCATTGCCGGCAAACAGTTTGTTCACATAGTCTTTCGCCGCGTCAGTCACAGTCATGCTTTTCCCGCTTTCTTCCTGAACTCTCCCCTATTATAGAGAGAAAGCAGTATTTTTTCAAAAACGCCTTGCATTTCCCTGTCCGCTTGTCTATAATCGCCAAGGATACCTTGACGAAGGCCCCGTGGCAAAGAATGCTTAAGAGAACATGTCCCTGGCTGCAAGACGTGTGCATTGCTTTCCATGCTTCCCACCTTCCGAGTATGCAGTGAAAGCTGCCGGGTGCTCCCGTTACAGAGCATAAAGAGTGGACGGCTGCGTCGTCAAGCAAGGTGGTACCGCGAAGCATCGCTTCGCCCCTGCAGTGGGGCGTAGCGTTTTTAATTTTGAGGAGGTTGTCCAATGAAAGTCAAACAGCTCGTATCCAAGCGATACAAGGAAACTCCCGCAGACTGTGTCATACCGAGTCAGACACTTATGATGCGCGGCGGCTATATCAAGCCTGTCGGCAACGGTATCTACACGCTGCTTCCCATCACCAAACGCATTACTGCAAAGATTGAGAACATCATCCGCGAGGAAATGAACCGTATCGACGGCCAGGAAGTCCTCTTCCCTGTGGCCATGCCGGCCGATATCTGGCGTAAGTCCGGTCGCTATGATTCTATCGGCAGCGAACTCTTGCGCTTTAAGGACCGCTCCGGCGGAGACATGGTGCTGGGTATGACCCACGAGGAAGCAGCCGTTCATCTGATGACCGATCTGGCTGATTCCTATACCCAGTATCCCTTCATGATCTACCAGATCCAGACCAAGTTCCGTGACGAACCCCGCTGCCGCGGCGGCCTGATCCGTGTGCGCGAATTTACCATGAAGGATGCCTATTCCTTCCATACATCCCAGGAAGACCTGGAAAAATACTATATGCACTGCTATGATGCGTATAATCGCATCTATGCACGCTGCGGCGTCCCTGAGGTCGTGGCAGTCGCCTCCGACAGCGGCATGATGGGCGGTAAGGTATCCCACGAATACATGCTGCTCACGGATATCGGCGAAGATACGATTGTTCTGTGCCGTGAATGTGACTACCGTGCCAATATGGAAGCTGCTCCCTGCATTATTGAGAATGAAAAGGGAGAGATTGCGCCTCTGGAAAAAGTTGACACGCCTCAAGTCAAGACCATTGAGGACCTGTGTGCTTTCCTGAAGATTCAGCCCCAGCAGACCTGCAAGGCAGTTGTCTATCAGCGCAACAGCGATGACAGCCTTGTCGTCGCTTTCCTGCGCGGAGACCTGGATATTAATGAAACCAAGCTGCGCAATTACCTGGGCTGTGAGATTCATCCAGCCGTTCTCACCGAGTCCAGTCCGCTCTCTGCCGGCTTCATCGGTCCTAAAGGCCTGCCCGCTGGGATCACCGTCGTCTATGACCGTTCACTTGAAGGCATCGAATGGTTTGCCACCGGTGCCAATGAGCCCGATCGGCACTATGTGGGATTCAATCTTGCCCGCGAGATGGGGACTGTCACCTTTGTGGATGTCGCGAAAGCCATGGAAGGCGGAATCTGCCCTGTCTGCGGCAAGAAATCCATCTATACCAGCCGTGGCATCGAAGTGGGCAACATCTTCCAGCTGGGCACCAAGTATACAGAGAGCATGGACATGAACTATGTGGATCAGGATGGCAGCCTCAAGCATCCGATCATGGGCTGCTATGGCATTGGTATTGGCCGTCTGGCTGCTTCCGTCTGTGAAGCGCATCATGACGACTATGGTCCCATCTGGCCGATGAGCATTGCACCGTGGCAGGTACAGATCTGTTCCCTGCGCGCCGATCAGGATGAAGTCCGGGATATGTCTGAAAAGCTCTATGATACACTGCAGTCCCGCGGTCTCGAAGTCCTGTGGGATGACCGTCCTGTCAGCGCTGGTGTCATGTTCTCCGATGCGGATCTGTTCGGTGTTCCGCTGCGCGTGATTGTAAGCCCCAAAGGTCTGAAGAACGGAACACTGGAAATTGCAAGCCGTGATAAGACGCTGAAGGAAAATGTACCTGTAGAAGAAGCCACCGAGTATATTATCAACTATGTGAAGGATGCACTCGCGCACTTCGAGTGCCATATCTGATCAGCAATGCTGTAAGACCCCCGTATTCTCCGCAAAAGGAATACGGGGGTTTTGTATGCCTGTGCCTCCTCGCATCTGTCTTTCTGCTGGATCAGGCAGTCCCTGCTGAATGCCATCCTTTTTCGCATGTTCCGAAAAACAGCCGGCTCCTTTCCGCCTCGTGTTCTGTTCCCGTCCTTTCCATACACAAAACCCGAAGCAGCCGTCGTATGGGTGCATTGCATTTTCAAAGCGTGGAGCCTTCTTTTTCCCTGCCATCTTCCATTCTGTGGAGTTACCGCAAATATATGCACATCCTCTGGAACATCCCTTGCAGGAAGAAAAGGCAGCTCCTATCACCAATGAACAATGTGTGTGAAATATTCCCTTCCGATGACCGCAAATGAGCCGAATCAAAACCCGTGTCTCCGAAAGACTGTTCTCATTTTTCATGCATCATCTGATACCATATACTGCATCTGCCGGAAACAGCGCAAAGGGCGAAGCCATGCATGCCGTTTCCTCCGCTGATTGCTTGCGTATTGATTTCGCGGAAAAGCTGCATCAAATTGTCAGAAAACAATTATGACATCTGCAGACCAGAGCATTGGATAAGGCTCTATGCGCCTTGGGTCTTCTGTCAGAAAAAACAGCACAGGAAAAGCGGCCCGGTCCAGATACTGAACGGAGCCGCACATTGAATGGAACGTTTTTATTCTGTCTTTTTGCTTCGTACTGACTTATGATTTCCAGAGGCTGACGGAAATCACCATGGATCATGATGGCATCCGTTTTCTGAGGAGGCGCCACCATATTCCGCTGTATCCGCTGCATCACTGCAACCACAGCTTTTCCTTTTTCGCCGGTTTTGAATCCGCTGCCTGCGCCGCCACTGGCGGCAGCAGCCATGTTTTCACCGCCTGCGCGAATACATTTCGGGCCTATTTCCTGATCCATGGCACAGAGGCGTTCAGAATCAGAATTTCATGTGTTTTCAGCTTCTCCAGCAGATTCGGGAACCCCTTTTGTCAGTTATCATGAGCATGATTACCGGCAATGGCAGCATGTAGCGTTTCCTGCAGAGTCCAAAACCTGCCAGATCATGAAGATCCCTGAAGTGATAGCAGAAGGTCATGGGACCGATACCTCATGTCTCTGTTATATCCTTGATTGTCATTTTCATGATCTGGTTTTTTCACAAATGCTGTTTCAGGGCATTTGCGGGAGACGTTTGGAAGCATCGCCTTTCAAGATCCGCTTTTTCCCTTCAAATGGGTCAGACGAGATATCCCGTCATCAGGTTACTGCAGATCTGTACGTATGATGTAAACAGTCACGGTCTTCATATTCTCAGGCCGGAGATCGTATCCACTGTTGTTTCGCGCATTATCGCGGGTCTCCTCATAGATGCGCAGAGCCCTGGGCAGATTATCCGTCACATAAGGCATCAGCTTTTCTGCCGCTTCCTTTTCTGCATCGATTAAAGCGGCCTTCAGTTTCTGCGTTCCTTCCGATTGCAGGGCTTCAGCACCGACCTTCAATTCCACAGTACCATTATAGAGGGAATCAGTGCCTTCGGACAGTGAAGCTGCGCCTTCCGAAAGTGTAGCGGCACCGTCTGATAATGCGGCAGCACCTTCATTCAGCTGTGTAAGACCTGTATGCAGCGCTGTTGCGCCTTGGGCCGCCTGCGATACCCCATCCGTATAGGTCCTGATCCCTGTCACAAACGTATTGACCTGATCCAGCTGTGCTTTCAGGGCGTTCAGGCTTTCATATGCCGTCTGCGCGGCTGACAGCTTTGCAGCAACGGTTTCATCGGAAGCCAGATAGGCTTCCGTGTTTTCCTGGATCAGCTGTTCAACCTGCTGCTGTACAGCCGTTTCAACCTGTGCCTTTACTTCTTCGGTTGCCATCTGCTGTTCAACAGCGGCGCTGATCATGGAAGCCTGTTCAGATGATATACGACCAGCTTCCAGCGCCTGGGCATATTGCTCGGCCGTCATATCCTGCCCGCCAGCCTGCAGCACAGCTTCCAGTACTTTACCCTGAACTGCCTCTTCTACAGCAGCGCGTACCTGGTCAACGTTTTTCTCCACCTGTGCTCGCACCACCGGTTCCACCTGTTCCTGAGCCGCAGCTCGCAGGCCTTCAGGGTTTAGCTGGGCCAGTACTGCATCCAGCACATCAGCGTAGTTTTCCGCTGTCAGTTCAGGGACTTCAATTCCAGCCGCATCCAGGCCAGAGGCAGCAAGCTGTTCATTGGCTGAAGTCAGAATCGCCGCAAAAATCGTCTGTGCGCCGTTATTCAGTACTTCATTGTTTGCAATAATGGTCGTAAGCCCCGTATCCAGCAGGGCGGCGCCGCCTTCTGCATCGGCCGCACCGGCAGAAAGTTCCGCTGCACCACCGGCCAGTTCCGACGCACCATTGTTCAGCTGTGCCGCGCCATTCTTGAGCGCGGAAGCACCGTCAGAAAGCTGCGCAGCGCCATTGGCCAGGGTCACTGCCCCATCGTTCAGCTGCGTAAGACCGTCATTCAGCTCATTGATCTTCAGCACGATATCTTTGGTTTTTCCGGTGGTTTCGGGCAGTGCTTCGCCATTTTGCAAAGCTGTGAGAAGGCTTTCAGCTTCATCCAACTCGGAGTGCAAATCCAGGCTGATTCGCTCATCCAGTTCTTTGCATACCGCGTCAATAGGATCCGAAGAAGCCAGCGTCATCATCCAATTCAGTTCTGCATGATCAGCATGGAAGGAGGCTGAGAAGGATGTGGGCAGCTTCAATTCCTCATCTATGCCCGGCACAGCCCAGCCAACCAGAACCTGATGGCCCATAACAGTGATCACGGTAGCGTTCTCCAGCTTGAGATCCGAAATGCCCGTATCAGGAAGCGGCAGCATGGTAATGCTCAGAGCGGAAAGCGGTTCATTCGTCTGATAGGCAACCGTCAGCACCGCATCACCGGTTTTCTCCTTCAGGCTATCCACCGTGATTTCTTCATTGTCCAGTGTCAGAGTCACAGTGGGAAGAATCGCAGGCGCTTTTTCAGACGTGCCTTCATAGGTTATGTCCTTTCCCAGTGCCTGCCAGGTCAGCGTTTCACCATCCAGTTTGAAGGTTTCTTGACCGCCCACATTCTGAATGGCATTCAGGAGCGTCTGATCCACGATCTCATCCAGTCCATCTGCATTTTCCAGACGGATGTTGTCAGTGATGCTTTTCACCGTACCGTCCGCGGCAGCAACAACATACACCCGCTCATGCTTGGTATTGTCTGCCAAACCGGGCACACAGCCCAGCACCATAATTGCGGTAAGCAGCAACGCAATGATCTGTTTTTTCATTTTCGTTTTCTTCCTCTCTGTTTTCAGATGGATAATCTATCGTTTCAAAACCCTACAGCTTTCTCGAAGCAGGATCCATGCCCCGTCACCGTGCTTCTTTCATATCCAGGGTGGAATGAACAATCACTTTGTCCAGCAGGAGCAGCATCGAGGGCAGGAGCAGCAGTACTACGGCCACGCTCAGCAGTGCACCTCGGGCAATCAGGCGGCACATAGAGGAAATAATGTCCACATTGGAATACAGTCCTACGCCGTAGGTAGCCGCAAAGAAACCAAGGCCACTGACAAGCACACTCTGTGCAGCGGAAGAAACGGCTTTCCCCACAGCTTCTTTTTTATCCATGCCATTCAGGCGGTTCTGCTTATACCGGGTCGTCATCAGGATAGCGTAGTCCACTGTAGCGCCAAGCTGGATAGTGGAGACGAGAACAGGCCCAACGAAAGGCAGCGCTGTTCCCGTGTAATACGGGATGCACAGGTTGGCGGCAATCGCCAGTTCGATAATGGCTACCAGCAGCACCGGCAGGGAGAATGACTTCTGCACCAGCATGATGATCACGAAGATGGCAAGAATGGAAATGAGACTGACCACGGTGAAATCGTGATCGGTGCAGGCGATCAGGTCTTTCGTGCAGGGGGCTTCGCCGATCAGCATGCCGCCCTGATCATATTTCTTCAAGATATCGTTCAGGCTGTCGATCTGGGCATTGACCTCATCGGAGGAGATCACATACGCCGAATTGATCAGCATCAGCTGATAGCGGTCTCCCTTTACCAGGGACAGGACATCACTGGGGATAATGGATTCCGGGATGCCAGCACCCAGCAGACTGTCGATGCCGAACACACTTTTGACACCGTCTACCTGCTGCATTTCTTCGGTCATATCCCGGACATCCTTCTGGCTCACATCGCTGTCCACCAGCAGCAGATGCGTGGTTGCCATATCAAAGGTTTCAGCCAGCTTCTTGTTGGCAATGACGGACTTCAGCTCCGGCGGCATTACCTTGCTCATGTCATAGTACACATTCACATGGCTGTAACCATAGAAAGCCGGGAAAATCATCAGCACCAGCACAAGAGCCAGCACCTTGTAGTGTTTGACCACAAAGTGTCCAATGTGGCCCACGTCGGGCAGCAGCGGCTTGTGGCTGGTCTTCTCGATGGGCTTATCCATGAGCCGTATAACACAGGGCAGCAGCACCACTGTACCCAGTACACCCATGATAACGCCCTTGCTCATGACAATGCCCAGGTCTTTCCCCAGTGTAAAGCTCATGAAGCATATGGAAACGAAACCCGCAATGGTAGTCAGACTGGAACCCAGGATGGACGTAAATGTCAGGTGAATGGCCTGTGCCATGGCTTCATCCTTGTCCTCGGTCAGTCCCTTCTGCTCCTTGTAGCTGTGCCACAGAAAGATTGAGTAATCCAGCGTTACACCCAGCTGCAGCACGGCAGCTACAGCCTTTGTAATATAGCTGATTTCTCCCAGGAAATAGTTGCTGCCCAGGTTCCACAGAATGGAAACGCCAATACAGGCAAGGAAAATAAGAGGCAGCAGGAAGCTGTCCATGGTAAGCATCAGCACCACAGCACACAGTGCTACAGCAATGCCGACATAAATTGCTTCCTGATCCTCCACCAGCTGCTTGGTGTCGGTGACAACAGCCGAAAGACCGGAAACGAAGCACTTTTCCCCGGCAGTCTTCCGCACCTGACTGATGGCTTCCATGGTTTCCTCGGACGAGGATCCTTCATCAAAGAACACAGCAGCGAGCATGCAATCGCCTCGCTGAAACATTTCCCGAATGTCCGAGGGAATGATTTCAGTGGGAAACATACCCTTGGTAATGGACGCGAAGCCAATCACACTGTCCACATGAGGGATTTCCTTGAGCGCATTCTCCATATCGGCCTGCTCACTCATGCTCATGCCTTCTGTAACCAGCAGGGAAAAGGCGCCTTTTCCAAAATCCTTCAGCAGGATCTCCTGACCCTTCACTGTTTCCAATTCCTGAGGCAGATAATACAAGAGGTCATACTTGGTTTTTGTTGCAGCTATGCCCAGAACAGAGGGCACCAGCAACAGCAGACATACCACGATGACCAGGATTCTGCGCTTGACCAATCCTTTTGTGAATCCTTTCACATCTGTTACCTCCCAACAAAAATGCCGTTTTAAGACACAGTGTTGACTTTATCAACATCGCGAATTATAATCACTCACGTGATTGTTTTCAATAATCAATTTGATTATCAATCGTTTGTTAAACAACATTTGGTGCTCAGCAACTGCTTATTGAACAAACTGCATTGAAATTGTTGAGAAAGAAGGCTGTTTCCATGACGAAAGCCCCCGCAATGACAGAAAAAAAAGAAGACCGCAGGGTACGGCGGACAAAAAAACTGCTGACACAGGCATTGACCCAACTATTACAGGAAAAGCAGATCAATGAAATCACCGTCAAAGAACTGACCGATCTGGCAGACATGAACCGGGGGACCTTTTACCTGTATTATAAGGACACATTCGATATGCTGGAGAAGATCGAGGACGGGATGTTTGAAGCTCTGAACGCCATTGTATCCCTGCACGAACACGACGACATGAGCCAGCAGACCAAACTCATTCTGCTGGATCTGTTCCGTTTCATCGAGGACAACCAGGAAATGTGCCGGGTGCTTTTAAGTCCCCACGGTGATATGAGTTTCCTGCACAGACTCAACGAAGTGGTGCGCGGGAAATGTCTTAAGGCCTGTCCCGACAGTCTAAGGGAAAAGGGGGAAGCGGATTTTGATTACCATTACAGTTTCGTAGTATTCGGCTGTGCGGGTATCATTCGCGCATGGGTCAATCGAAACTGCCAGGAATCCGCCGAAGCAATGGCTGAATTGGCATATGGTATGATCCTCCGCGGCAGCCTGGCAGATGTGTAAATACAGATCAAGGTGATTCTGCACGCCTGGCTGATTTCCATTCATCCTTGTATTCTCTCTGTGCTCCTTGAAAAGGGAAAGGGCCATGCAGAAAAGGAATGCACCAAAAAAGCGGAAGCGCCACCCTGGGCGTTTCCGCTTTTCCTTATTCCTTTTCTTCCCAGATGCCCGCAGGCCACTCCAGGTCCCACATGTCGGTCATCCGGCTCCACACCAGAACCTGCGATGTGGAAGCATCTGCAAGCAGGAGTACACCATTTTCTGCCTGTGCTGTATACTGTCCGTCTTCAGAGCGCAGGATATCACCTTCCTGCTTAAAGTTTTCTCGACACTGTCCTTTTTCCATCCATGCAGCATTTCCCTGGTCGTCTACCCAGAAAAGGCTTGAAGAGACCGGCATGTCTACAATGACATCCAACGCCGTATCCTTCACCGTCATCAGCGTCCAAACGCCGACGACGTCTTCCTGCACAGTTGCATCGGAAGAAGGCAGCACTGTGTCTCTCACAGCATGCAGACGCATGCTGCCCTTTACAATTTCCAGACCATCCTCGATGGCAGATACAGAAAGCCATGTGCTTCCATCGGCCCCATACACGGTCCCATCCTCCGTCCAGCGGATGGGCATCGGTTCCTCTCCATTGTAGGCCATTCCGTCTCCATCAAGCCCCAGGTCCACTGTCAGCACCATTCCCGTACACTCCAGCGGAATGCACGCTCCATTGACCTGCGTACTGTCGGCACGATAGCGCCCGGCAAGCATGTTTTCGGCCGGTGCAAAAAGCCAGGTGAGCCGGTCCCCCTTAAGGGAAAAACCGCTGTTTTGGACTGTAACCTGATAAGGAATACCGCTGAGAAGGATTCCATCTTCCGTCTCCTGCGTTTCCAGGAATCCCAGGCGATCCATCCAGACAGCCTTTCCCTGCGCGTCTGCATAAAGATATACGGGCGCCAGTGCGGAAACATCATAGGTTTCACCCGCGCTTTCCAGCGTTGTCGCCATATAAAGGCCTTCCGGCAGTTTCTCTCCATTGGCCATGGAGAACATGCAGACCATAGCCAGTATCCAAGCGATCTTCTTCATCCGTCATTGTCCTCAGTCTTCACAAAATGATAGATTATCCCATGCGTACGTCGAATGAGCGTGCCATCCGAAAGCATTTCCAGAGTCAGCAGCGCATCCTCGGTTCCAGGATTGACACACAGTTTTCCATCTTCTGTTTCATAAGGAAGCGTCACAGGGGATTCAAGGGCTTTCATGGAAAACGTAACCGTTCCGTCCGCAATAGTCAGAACCAGCGTACTTTCCTCTGTCAGCGGCAGCTGAAAACCGCTTACCAGAGCAAAGTCTGAGACCCACTGTCCCGCAAACTCCGCTTCACTGACATCGCTCCTGCCTTCCGCAAGTGCATAAACATCCCTTACCAGTACATATGCCTCACCGACATCCCGTCGGAGAATCAGAAAATCCCCGCTTTTCTCCAGCGTCCATGTGCTGTCTTCCAGTCCCAGCGTCCACCCGCCGTCCGCTGCAGCCATGACGCCTGTTTTCGGGCCATCCGGGAAGTCCACAGTCACATCGCCTGATGCCTGTATGACTACTGTCACCGTATCGCCAGTCAATGTCTGCCACCGCCCGCTTATGGGTGTTTCCGCGCAGGCTTCAGACAGCAGCATCATAAGAACAAAAAGCGCAGCCCATATCCATCGCCGCATAGCTTCACTCCTTATGCCGCTCCAGGTGATGCATGGCTTCCACATCCCGTAATACATTCGTGGAATGATACATGGAAGTCCCCATCACTGCGACATCCAGTCCCGCATCATACAGATAAGGCAGATTCTCCGGTGTGATTCCCCCATCGGCCTCAATCAGGCCATGAAAACCCATGGCACGCAGCTTCCGAATCTTCTCAAGCATATCCCAGTGAAGGCTCTGTCCGCCAAAACCCGGTTCCACGGTCATGACAAGCACCATATCGGTCAGAGAAAACAGTCCCTCCGCCGCTTCAGCCGGTGTACCCGGTTTCAGCGCAAGTCCGGTCCGCACGCCTTTTTCCCGAATTGCTCGAAGTGTAGTCTCCGCATGATCTTCCATTTCCGCATGTACGGTCACAGACCAGGCGCTTGGCGCAAACGAATCCAGGAAGCGCAGCGGATGAGAAAGCATCAGATGCACATCCAGCCGGACATCGGGGAAAGCGGCATGCAGGCAGCGTACTGTTTCCGGTCCGAAGGACAGGTTTGGCACAAAGTGCCCATCCATTACATCCACATGAATCAGATCACTGCCTGCGTCCTGCATGCGGCGTACTTCGTCATACAGATGCAGTGGATCCGCTGCAAGAATCGAGGGTGCAATTTGTATCATGTTCTGCCTCCTCACTGATAACGTGTTTTCCAGGTATTCCGCACGTCGCTGAGAATCTGCCGGTAGCGCAGCACACGCTGCTGCGCAATTTCACCACAGCGCATCTTTTCTGTCACGCAGCAGCCTGGCTCCTGATCATGAAGGCATCCCAGGAATCGACACTGGCCTTCCAGTGCTGCAAACTCCGGATATGCGTCCTTCAGCAGTACCGGATCCATTACCTCTTCCATCTCCAGAAGCGAAAAACCAGCCGTATCCAGAACACGGATGTCTCCGAGCACAAACATTTCCGCACGCCGTGTGGTATTCCTGCCGCGGCGGATTTTCTCAGAGATCTCCCCGGTCTCCGCCCCGATCCCAAACAGCGTATTGAGAAGCGTACTCTTCCCTACGCCCGATTGGCCAGCAATGCAGGACAGTTCCCCGTGCATGGCATTCCTGATTGTCTCCAGTCCGTCCCCGGTAACGCTGGATACTGCGTAGACCTGCACATCCGCGTCCCGGTATTCTTCCCGGACCCGGTCTGGCAATGCCGGATCCAGATCACATTTGTTCACAATCAGTGCGCACCGCACGTTCTGCCTTCGTGCCTGAATCAGAAGGCGGTCCACCAGCAGCATGTCCGGTGCAGGTTCCGGACAGATCACAATCCAAAGAAGCGAAATATTGGCTACAGGCGGCCGGATACACTGACTGGTTCTGGGAAGTATTGCCTCCAGCCAACCGTGCTCTTCCCCCTCACCGGGCAGTATATCCACTTCGTCGCCAACCATCGGGGAAATTCCCTGGTGCCGAAATTTCTTCTTCGCACGCACGGTATACACAGTCCCGTCTGCGGAGCGCACATAGTAAAAGCTTCCAATGCCGCGGATTATAGCACCGCGGATCGTCCGATTTTCCTGTGAGGACTCACTCACTCCATTACAACCTCCTGCTGATAGGCAAACCGGTCATTGCAATAGACGCGATAGAGATAATCTCCGCTCTCCTGTGCCACCAATGTAGCAGTAGGATGCCGCGTCGTATTTGCCGGATACTCAGCCTGGAATACCGTATACTCCGTATTATTATGCACAAGCGTTACCCGTACGCTGGTCAGGCTGGAAGACTCCGGAAGGTCCAGCACCACCTCTGCTGAATACGTCATGGATGGCATCTGATACACCGCCAGCATGATCTGGGTGCCTTCAATCACCTGAGTATCCTTGGCAATCGACTGGGAGGCAATAATGTCATGCTTGTCTGGATCTTCGGTAATGATAAAGTTCATTGTGGAAGAAAGCGTAAGCCCTGCGTCCAATATCAGCGCCTGTGCTTCCGGCAGTGTCATGCCCTCCAGTTCCGGCACAATGGCAAGACCGCCTGAAAGGGTTACCTGAATGATTTCCCCGCTTTCACAGATCGTTCCCTCACTGGGAACCTGGGAGATAATCAGACCTGCCTGCATATCGCTGGTTACCACACGGTCAACAACGGTCAGTGTCAGTCCCGCAGACTGTGCCAATGAAATTGCGTCCTGCAGTGTCGATCCGATGACCTTCGGGACCGTCAGTACTGCCGGTCCCAGAGAGACAGTCAGTGCCACCGTGTCCCCGCGTCCCAGTCTTGTATTGACAGAGGGAGACTGCAGAACCACACGACCTGCCTCAATCGTCGGATGGTTGTTCTCCACAATCTTGGTTTTCAGTCCCCTGACTTCCGCGGCATGCTCGGCTTCATCCACGGTCATTCCATAAAAATCCGGGACTTCCACGATATTATTCGAGCTTTGGATCATGGAATAGACCCACCAGATGGAAGCGACAATAACCATGAGAATCACCACGGTAATGGCAATCCACCAGGTAGGGTTCAGCTTGCGGTGTGTCTTCGTGTTCCGGGGCTGTGTATTCCGGTTTGGCGCCTGCGCGATCTCCGCCATCTTAGACGGCACGACTGGCACATTCTGCAGACCTCCACTCTCCACAACCGGTATACTGGCCGTCCCGCGACCCTCCAGTGCCAGACGCAGGTCCATTGCCATATCCTTGGCCGTCTGATAGCGATACTTGGGATTTTTGGACATGGCTTTCATACAGACTGCACAGATGGCAGGAGGTACATTGGCAGCCAGAGACTCAATCGGCGCAGGCCGAGAATGAATGTGCTGCATGGCAATGGCTACCTGATTGTCCCCATCAAAAGGAATCCTTCCGGTAAGCATCTCATAGAGCACGACTCCCACAGAATATATATCACTGCGCGCATCGGCCGCCTGTCCGGACGCCTGTTCGGGACTGAAGTACTGTACTGATCCCATGACAATATCCCCATGGGTAATCGTAGAGGTATTCGCCATGCGTGCAATTCCGAAGTCCGCCACCTTAATATGTCCGTCCGCATTGACCAATATATTCTGCGGTTTGATATCCCTGTGAATGATGCCGTTCTCATGCGCATGCTGCAGGGCGGAGAGTATCCGTATCGTAATCTGTGCCGCCGTCTGCGGTGCCAGGCGTCCTCGCTCCTGGATCACCTGCTTAAGGGTCTTTCCCTGCACATACTCCATGACCAGGTATCGGTTTTCACCGTCCATGCCCACATCCAGAAGATTCACGATATTGTGATGGGTCATTTTGGAGGCGGCTTCTGCCTCCCGCTGAAAGCGGCTGACATAATCCGCGTCCTGTGCAAATTCCGGGCGCAGGACTTTGACCGCCACCTGATGGCCAGTGCGCATATCATAGGCGCGGTAAACAATCGCCATACCGCCCATGCCGCTCTGTTCCAGCAGCTGGTAGCGCCCGGCTAAGACTTTGTCACTCATCCTCTGCCCCCTCGTCCCTGAGAAGAATCAGAGAAATATTATCCGGGCCGCCAGCTTCCAGGGCAGCTTCCATGAGTGTGCGTGCTGCTGCTTCCAGATCATCCATTTCCATAGCCTTCTGCAGTGCATCCTCCGTCACCTGTCCGTATAAGCCGTCCGAACAGATAAGCCACACATCACCCTTTTTCCGGCTGTCCGAAAGCGCGTCCACTTCCAGTGAACGCTCCGTACCCACAGCCCGTGTAATGACATTGCGCATGGGATGGCTTCGCGCCTGTTCCCGCGTAATGATCCCGGCACGCACCATCTCCATGACCATGGAATGATCATCCGTCACCTGACGCAGCGCACCCTCCCGCAGAAGGTACAGTCGGCTGTCCCCCACATGGGCAATATGCACCCTTTCTTTCCCGAACCACAGGCATGTCAGTGTAGTGCCCATGCCCAGCAGCTTGGGATCCTCTGACGCAGTCAGATGAATCCGACGGTTCACGATACGCACAGCATTGACCAGAGTATCCAGGTCCTGTTCCCTCGGTTTCAGAAGACTCACTACGCCGTCCCGGCACATCCGTGAGGCTGTTTCGCCTCCCTGATGGCCGCCCATACCGTCGGCCACACCGAAGATAGGCGGGTCCAGGATCACTGCATCCTGATTGCTCGTGCGCACGCATCCGATATGACTGAGACTGACCGCATACAGGCCATCTCCTTGCGTATGATCCATGACCGCTGCTTCCATGCTCCGATCTTCCATGTCGCACCCCTTCTCTTCCTCTGTGTCCCCGTCCGCACGACGCATCGCAAACAGGTCAAATGTCCCCAGTTTCTCGCGGACTTCCCGACTCAGGTGAAATCGATGCTGCTTCATACTGTCTCCGTACTCTCGTTTTCCTTAGGACTCATAACGCTTCGCCGCAGCTGCCCACAGGCACCCGCGATATCATCCCCCATCTCACGCCGTCGGGTGGCGGACACGTGATGGCTTTCCAGCACGCGCAGAAAGGCCTGCACCTGTTTTTCGCTGACGCCTTCCAGATGCCGTTCCTTGACTGTATTGAGGGGAATCAGGTTGACATGACACTGCAGACCGCGCAGCCGTCCCGCCAGTTCATGTGCATCCTTTTCAGAAGCATTGACGCCTCCGATAAGCGCATACTCAAAGATCACCCGACGTCCTGTTTTCTCTACATAGTAGTGACAGGCTGCCAGAACTTCTTCCATCGAATAACGTTTGGCAATCGGCATGGTACGCATGCGAACAGTGTCATTCGGCGCATGAAGGCTGACGCACAGTGTTACCGGCAGATCTTCCTCCGCCAGTCTCCGCATCTGCGGCACCAGACCGCAGGTGGACAGCGATACATTGCGAAGTGACATGCAGATTCCATTCTTTTCCCGGAGAAGGCGGAAAAAACGCGTAACCTCTTCATAATTATCCAGCGGTTCCCCGGAGCCCATGAGCACCACATTGTGCACATGCTCCTTTTCTCCCAGGAAACGATTTACACTGAGTATTTCTCCCAGCATTTCTCCAGCTGTCAGTGAACGGATACAGCCATCCAGCGTAGAGGCGCAGAAAGCACACCCCATACGACAGCCCACCTGTGTAGAGATGCACAGCGTAATCCCATGATGATAGCGCATGATCACGCCCTCCACACAGTTGCCGTCTTTCAGCCCGAACAGCACCTTCACCGTATCGTCTATGCGCGACTGAACAGAGGTCAGTATGCTCACCGGCTGGGCGATAGCCCGCGCCTTCAGGGCTTCCCGCATGGCCTCCGGGAGATTGGTCATCTCGTCAAAGTCACATCCCCGGTGTATCCAGGAGAAAATCTGACCGCCACGAAAGGCAGGAAAACCTTCTGCCACGCAAAAGGCCCGTATCTCTTCCTCTGTCAGACGCGTAAGTTCTGTCATATACGCTTCCTCCGCATGCGGCAGATGTAGAATCCGCCATCCGCGTCCTTCCCGGGCAGAAGCTGCACTCCCAGTTTTCTCCTTGCACGGATAGCCTCCGGAATTGTCTCCGGCAGATCTTCGGCCACAAAATCCGGATGCTGCTGAAGAAAAGCTTCTACCTGCTTTTCATTTTCTTCTGTCAGAATCGAACACGTGGAATATACCAGTACACCGCCTTTCTTCACAAGGCGGGCTGTTGCCTCCAGAAGACGCTTCTGAAGATGCACCAGTTCTTCCACATTTTCTTCCTTCATCCGATAGCGACTGTCCGGCTTATCATGCATTTCTCCCGTCCCGGTGCACGGTGCATCCAGAAGCACTGCGTCCATGGTTTCCGCCATTTCTTCCCGGATCTGTGTGGCATCTCGTGTCACAGGACGCACATTTTCCAGTCCCAGACGCTTGACCTGTGCTTCAATCAGGCGTGTGCGGTGTTCATGTACTTCCCAGGCATGCACGCGTCCGGTCCCATCCATGAGTTCTGCCAAATAGCAGCTCTTTCCGCCGGGCGCGGCACAGGCATCCAGCACATTCCAGCCTCTTCGGGGGTTCAGTGCCAGACAGGCCATCTGGGAAGGCTCAGACTGAATCGAAAAGTGACCGGAGAGGAAGTCACTGTCTGACCCCACATTGGCCATGTTCCGTATCTTCCATACATGCGGAAGCATGCCCCGCTCTTTCTCCCAGACCTTGCCTTCCAGCATTTTTTCAAACTTTGCATCATCCATGACCATCAGATTCGGCCTGATAGTAATCGCCATGTCACGTCCCGTCAGTGCCATCAGACGGTCTGCTTCCTCCCAGCCATAATCGTCAACCAGGCGCTGCACCAGGAACTCCGGTACAGAATGCTGAATGGACAGATACTTGATGGGCTCCGTCTCCCGGTCCGGAAAAACCAGTTCTTCCCGCTTGCGGATAAGGTTGCGAAGAATGCCGTTGCATACGCCGGCAAGCCCCTCCATGCCCAGTTCCTTGCACAGTTTTACCGATGTATCCGTTGCGGCCATATCTGGAATCCGGTCAAAGAAAAGCAGCTGACAGGCACCAAGACGCAGAATGTTGCGCAGACGGATATCCGTGTCCTCCCGTGCCATAACCTGGGAGAGCACCCAGTCCAGATACAGAAGATGATCGATCGTGTCATAGCTCAGGCGTGCTGCCAGACGACGGTCCTGCGGGCTCAGGCCAGCCTTGGTGAGTTCCCTGTCCAGTACCAGCGAAGCCCATGCGCCTTCCTCCGTTACCGCGCGGATCACATTGAGTGCCACGCGCCGCGGATCAAGACCGTCCTTGGGCGGACGGCTCAGTGGTTCCGTACGTCGCTCAAATCGTCTCTCCTGCCCCGGGTAAGATGGTCTTCTTCCCGAGGGGACACGCTTTTCCCCATCCCGATGGAAGCCAGTCTTTCTGTCTTCAGATGAAAAGCGCTGCGTGTTCCGCGCCGAATCTTTTTCGGTGCCTGTACTCCGCGGAACCTGTTTTGCATTCCCAGGTCTTCCGAAACGTCTTGCTCCCCTGGTTTCAGTGTCTTTCCCACTGTTTCTATCGTTTGGGCCTTTTTCTGTTCTTTTGCTTCCACGCTGATGCCGATTCTCTCCGAATTGCTTTTGTCCGTTCCCACTCGAACGGTATCCGCTGCGATTTCCGGATGTCTGTCCGGCTGGTTTTCTTTCGTCGCTCATGTTCTGCCCTTTCCCTGTCTTATTCCTGTCCAAACCTCTGCCCGACCTCTATCCGATGTCCCCGAAGATAGTCCACATCCCGCATGGCTTTCCCGCCGCTCTGCTGGATTTCCACAAGTCTCACAGCACCCTCGCGACACGCAATCACCAGTCCGTCCTGTGCACTGGCTTTCAGTACAGTCCCAGGCAATCCGGAGCCCTCTGTCACCTCTGCCCGCAGAAGCTTCATCCGCCCATCGGCATATGGCACCGAACAGCACGGCCACGGGTTCAGTGCATGAATCCAGTCACGCACGCTATGGGCTGTCTCATCAAAGGACAGATCACCCATTTCCTTTTTCAGCATTGGATCATATGTCATCTCTGCTTCGTCCTGTGCAGTCCGAGGACATGTACCGTTTTCCATTCTGGCAAGGGTTTCCATCAGAAGATCTGCGCCTTCCACACTCAGCCGTTCTGTCCATTCCCCGCATGTCAGCGCGGGATCCCGGTCAAAGGCCCTGGACAGAAGCATATCTCCATTGTCGATTCCCTTTTCCGTCATCATGGTCGTAACCCCGATACGGCTGTCACCCTGCCAGATCGCCCAGGCAATCGGTGCGGCGCCCCGGTGACGCGGCAAAAGCGAAGCATGTACGTTGACAGTTCCCATCCGAGGAATATCCAGTATCTCCTGGGACAGGATCTGTCCAAAAGCAGCTGTTACACAGAGATCCGGCTGCAGCTCCCGCAGTGTCTCTACACTCTCCCGTCGTATCTTTTCCGGCTGATACACCGGAATGCCCTTTTCCTGCGCCAGCAGTTTCACCGGGGACATCTTCAGTTTTTTACCGCGTCCGCTGGGGCGATCCGGCTGAGTAAAGACAGCCACCACCTCATAGATTTCCGTGAGTCTTTCCAGTGCGGGCACGGCAAACGCCGGTGTCCCCATGAATACGATCCTCAATCCTGATTTTCCTCCTTGGCGTGGCGGGCATTATCCGCCTCAATCTCTTCCCGCGTCATTTCCCGATCCATGATGTCCGTGTACAGCTGGCCATCCAGATGAGCCAGTTCATGGCATACTGCCCGCGCAAACAGTCCTTCCGCTTCCTGTTCATACCAGCTGCCATGACGATCCTGCGCGCGGAACTTAACCCGCTGAGGACGGGTAACAATACCGGCACGTCCCGGCACGCTGAGACAGCCTTCCCTGCCCGTCTGCGTCTCTTCACTCTTCTCCAGAATTTCAGGATTGACCATTTCAAACAGTCCGTCCCCGACATCAATCACTACAATGCGGCGCAGTACGCCGATCTGAGGCGCCGCCAGACCAACACCGTCCGCTTCATACATGGTATCTGCCATGTCCCGCAGAAGCAGGTGCAGGCGCAAATTAAACTTATCCACATTCTTGCTGGTCTTCCGGAGAATCGGATCCCCGTCCACCAGAATCTGCCGTTTTCCCATGGTATTCATGCCTCCTACATCATTGTTGAGGGATTATATTCAAAATAGACGTCCGCAGCTTCCAGCCCTTCCTGAGCCATTGCGCTCACAGACGCAACAAAGCCATCCAGCTGCGGCCGGATCCGCAGTTTCATCAGTACCTGCCAGCGTTCTTTCCCTCGGAGAAAGCCCATGACCGGCTGTTCAAGATGCATGAGAATCCGGCACTCCGCATACTCCGGGTGTGCCTGAAGCAGGGACTCGCATCTTGCATACAGTCCTTCCGCTCCTCTGCGCGCAATCATCGGATCTCTGGATTCCACCAGAAGCCGTGCCATGGCTGTATAGGGTGGGTACAGCGCTATGCGCCGACGCTCCAGTTCCTGCACAAAGAACGCACGATAGTCCTGCCGGGCTGCCAACTGCAGTACCGGATTGTCAGGTTCATAGGTCTGTACAATCACCTTTCCCGGTTCCTGCCCGCGGCCGGCTCTTCCGGCAACCTGTGTAAGCAGCTGGAATGTTTTCTCCTGCGCACGGTAATCAGGAATATGCAGACTCATGTCTGCAGCAAGAACTCCGACCAGTGTCACCTGCGGAAAATCCAGCCCCTTGGCAATCATCTGCGTGCCCACAAGCACCTGCGTCCGTCCCTGTCGGAAATCCTCCAGGATCCTGGCATGACCGTCCTTGCCCGCAGTAGTATCCAGGTCCATTCGTCCGGCACGAAGCCCCGGAAACATCTTTGCAAGCTCGTCCTCGACTTTTTGTGTGCCGGAACCGAAGTAGCGGATCTTATTACTTCCGCAATCCGGACAGGCTGCCGGAACCGGCATTACATTCCCGCAGTAATGACAGTGCAGTTTCCCATCGCCCCGCACCAGATGATATGTCATGGATACATCACAGTTCGGACACTTTATGGTCGTCCCGCAGTTCCGGCAGGAAACAAAGGAATAATACCCTCTGTGATTCATCAGAAGCATGGCCTGATGCCCGCTCCCGATGCATGCCGCCAGCGCACTTTGCAGGGGACGCGAAAACATGGATCGGTTGCCTGACTGCAGTTCCTTTCTCATATCCACAAGCTGAACTTCTGGCATGGGCCGATTGCCCACCCGATGCGGCATCTCTAGCAGTTCATATACCTGTCGGCGAGCTTTCGCAAAGGAGAGAATACTGGGGGTTGCACTGGAAAAAACCGTGATTCCGCCGCTCTCCTTCGCTCGCCAGATTGCGATTTCTCGCGCGTCATACCGCGGGTGCCGATCCGAGAAATAAGTGCTCTCATGCTCCTCATCCACGATATACAGTCCGGCATTTTCCACGGGCGCAAAGACAGCTGATCGGGCGCCGATCACCACCCGCGCCTGTCCCAGGCGGATTCTCCGCCATTCATCGTACTTTTCCCCTGGGGAAAGCCCGGAATGCAGCACGGCAGCGACGGAGCCAAAACGTGCGCGAAACCAGTCCACCATCTGCGGCGTAAGCGCAATCTCCGGAACGAGTATGACAGCTGTGCGTCCCTGCGCAAGGCATGCACGTACCAGGCGTATGAATACCTCTGTCTTTCCGGACCCTGTCACCCCATAGAGAAGGAAATGCCCCTTTCCAGACTCCATGGCAGGAAGAAGACGCGCCAGCACTTCCGTCTGTTCCTCCGTCAGTTCCGGTTCTTCTTCGCGGCCTGCGTGCAGCGCCTGTCCCGGTGTGCGTAGCAGTTCCTCCTGCCAGATACGGATCAGTTGCCTTGTCTCCAGCTGTCTGAGCGCTTCATACGGTTCCGACACCAGTGCACGCAGTTCCTCCATGCTGTGAGGCACACCATCACAGAGAAAGCGCAGGATATGGGCACGGTTCCTGCTGCGCTCTGCCTGTGCTGCTTCCAGAGCAGCTTCACGGGAAACAGTCAGGGCAACCATTTTATGATACCTGACTCTTACTGTTTTGCGTCGAAGCTCAGATGGTATCATCAGCCGAAGCGTTTCCGCCAGCGGGCAATGGTTTTCCTGCGCCATCCACTGCGCCAGACGCACATTTTCAGGAAGCACCGCAGGATAGGGCTCCATCGGCCGTACAACTGATCGGACCTTATCTGGATCCAGTGTACATTCTTCGGAAACCGCCAGTACGATGCCTTCCTTTTCCTGCCTTCCAAAGGGCACATGCACCCGGTGTCCCACCTGAATGTCCATGCCCTCAGGGATACGGTACGTGTAAGGTTTATCCACATTCTCGTGGACAATGTCCACAATGACCTGCGCGTACATCGCATCCCTCCTTCAGCGCAAGAAAATCCATAATGCATTATACCTGTGAGTCCTTCGAATGACAAGAAATTCCACAGGGAAGAAATCCGATGAAAAAAAGCGGTTCAGCTTGCACTGTACCGCTTTCTCTTGCGCTATTTCTTTCTTGGATCAGCTGAATGCTTCCTTCAGCTTGTCCAGGAAACCTTTACGGGTCTCATACTCTTTTCCGGACGTGGTCGCCTCAAACTGCCGCAGCAGATCCTTCTGCTTCTCATTGAGCCGGCGCGGGACTTCCACCCGCACCCGCACAATCAGATCGCCTTTGCCCGATGAATGAAGCACCGGGATTCCCTGATTCTTGATGCGGAACTCCGTATCGTTCTGCGTTCCCTCCGGAATATGATACTTGACCGATCCATGCAGTGTAGGAATATCGACATCCGCGCCCAGTGCTGCCTGGGTAAAACTGATCGGGAAGTCCAGAAGCAGATTATATCCGTCTCTCCGGAACAGCTTATGTGCCCGCACGGATACGGTTACATACAGGTCGCCGTTTGGACCGCCATTGCGTCCAGGTTCCCCCTGGCCGCCCATGACAATTGTCTGGCCATGATTGATGCCGGCCGGCACCTTTACCGTCGCTGTGCGGCGCTTGCGCATGCGTCCAGACCCTCCGCAGCTGGTACATTTATCCGTCACAACCTTCCCGGAACCGCCGCAGGTCGGGCATGTGCGCACCTGTGTCATCCAGCCGCTGCTGGAGCGTATCTGTCCCTGTCCCTTACAGGTCGGGCAGGTGCCAGGCTTGGTACCGGGTTTGGCGCCTGTGCCATGACAGACATCACAGACCTCATTACGGTAGAAGTCAAAGGATTTTTCACAGCCGTCAGCAGCTTCTTCAAAGCTGATCTTCAGATCATACCGAAGATCATTGCCCTGCACCGGCGCATTGGAGCGGCGTGACGAGCCCATGCCGCCAAACCCGCCGCCGAAAATCTGATCAAGTATATCGCCCATGCCACCCATGCCGCTGAAGTCCATTCCGCCGGCAAAAGGATTGCCACCCTGCATGGGATCGTTAAAGCCGAACTGGTCATAGCGTGCCCGCTTATCCGGATCTGACAGGACTTCGTTAGCCTCATTGACTTCCTTGAAGTGTGCCTCCGCTTCCTTATCCCCGGGATGCAGGTCAGGATGGTATTGCTTCGCCTTCTGACGATAAGCTTTTTTGATCTCCTCGGCTGTGGCATTCTTATCGACGCCCAGAACCTCATAATAGTCGCGCTTGTTTGCCAAATTGACTCACCTCTTCGATGGGGACACAGACGTACAAAGTCCGGAGGCACCGAACAGGATGCCCCCGGGCACATGCGTCTTAGTGTACTTCGCCCTCGGTATTAATGGTACCGTCATCATTCGTGGTACCCGTCTGCGGGCCTTCCGCACCAGGCTGTGCCTGCTGCTGGTAGAGCTTGCCGAAGATAGCATACACCTTTTGTGTAAATCCTTCCATAGCCTTCTTGATTTCTTCCGCATTGCCTCCCTCACGGACCTTCTTGAAGGCATCCACTTCGGACTGCACGGTGTTCTTGTCCTCATCAGACAGCTTGTCACCGTTATCGCGCAGCTGCTTCTCGATCTCATAGATCATGCTGTCAGCCTGGTTGAGGGTTTCCACCTCTTCCTTGCGCTTCTTATCCTGCTCCGCATACTGCTCGGCTTCCTTCACGCGCTGATTGATCTCTTCCTCAGTGAGATTGGTAGATGCGGTAATGGTGATATCCTGGGCATTGCCTGTTGCCTTGTCCTTGGCCGTGACATGGACGATGCCATTGCGGTCAATGGAGAATGTTACCTCAATCTGCGGTACACCGCGGGGAGCCGGTGCGATATTCGTCAGTTGGAAGCGGCCAAGGGACTTGTTGTCATACGCCATCTGACGTTCGCCCTGCAGAACGTTAATTTCCACAGTGGTCTGACCATCTGCGGCGGTAGAGAATACCTGGCTCTTCTCGCAGGGGATGGTGGTGTTGCGGTCAATGAGCTTGGTGAAGATATGACCTTCCGTCTCCAGGCCCAGGGACAGAGGCGTAACATCCAGCAGCAGTACGTCCTTCACTTCGCCGCCAAGAACGCCGCCCTGAATGGCTGCACCGATGGCAACGCACTCGTCGGGGTTGATGCCCTTGAAGGGTTCCTTACCGGTGATGCGCTTGACAGTTTCCTGCACGGCAGGAATACGGGTGGAACCGCCAACCAGAATAATCTTGTCAATCTGGTTGTAGCTCAGACCTGCATCGGCCAGTGCTTTCTTCATGGGTTCAATGGTGGCATCCACCAGAT
This sequence comes from uncultured Eubacteriales bacterium, assembly GCA_902764915.1. Lineage (GTDB taxonomy): Bacteria > Bacillota > Clostridia > Christensenellales > Aristaeellaceae > UBA2943. The sequence continues at coordinate 138,071 of CACWXY010000001.1, forward strand.
CGCGGGTCAGCTCGTCGAACTTGGCACGGGTCAGCGTCATGTCAATATGCTTGGGGCCGGTGGCATCAGCGGTAATAAAGGGCAGGTTAATGGAAGCAGTGGTTGTACCGGACAGTTCAATCTTTGCCTTCTCAGCAGCTTCCTTCAGACGCTGTGCCGCAATGCGGTCCTGACGCAGGTCAATGCCATTCTCCTTCTTAAAGGAATCAGCAATCCAGTCAATCACGCGCTGGTCAAAGTCATCACCGCCCAGACGGGTATTACCGTTGGTGGAAAGCACTTCAAAGACACCATCGCCGATATCCAGAATGGAGACATCGAAAGTGCCGCCGCCCAGGTCATATACCAGAATCTTCTGGTTGCCTTCCTTATCAAGGCCATAAGCCAGAGAGGCAGCTGTCGGCTCATTGATGATACGCTTCACATCAAGTCCGGCGATACGGCCGGCATCCTTGGTCGCCTGGCGCTGGGAGTCATTGAAATAGGCAGGAACCGTGATGACAGCCTCTGTCACTTTTTCACCAAGATAGCTTTCTGCCGTTTCCTTCATCTTGGAAAGAATCATGGCGCTGATATCCTGGGGAGTGTAATCTTTTCCGTCAATGCCAACCTTATAGGACGTTCCCATCTCACGCTTGATGGAAATAACCGTGCGGTCCGGATTGGTCACAGCCTGACGCTTGGCCACCTGGCCTACCAGACGTTCTCCATCCTTGGTGAAGGCGACAACGGACGGTGTGGTCCGGCTGCCTTCTGCGTTGGCGATAACTACAGGCTGTCCGCCTTCCATGACGGCGACGCAGCTGTTGGTGGTACCAAGGTCAATACCGATAATCTTGCTCATAATTGTGTCCTCCTCTTAAAATCCTTTTCTCTATTTCTTCGGTGTATCCGTTACTGTCTTACTTAATTGTCCGCCACAACTTTTACCATGGCATGGCGGATCACTGTGCCGTTCATGCTGTAGCCTTTCTGCAGCACCTGACACACCGTTCCCGGTGCGCCTTCGTCTGCCGTACCCTGCATGACCGCATTTTCCAGGTTCGGGTCAAACTTTTCTCCGACCCGGTTGATCTCTGTCACGCCCAGCTTTGTGTACGCATCCCGCATCTGTTTGAGCGTCAGGTCTACACCACTTTTTAGTGGCGAATCCTCCATTGCCGATTCCAGCGCGCGTTCCAGATTGTCAAGCACACCCAGCATGGCACCGGCTACATTCCGCTGACCGTCTGCATAGGCTTCTGCGCGGACCGAGGCGTTGCGCTTGCGGAAATTATCAAAGTCCGCCTGTACATGCTGCGCCAGACTCAGATACTCTTCTGCCTGTGCTTTGGCCGCATCCAGTTCACCGCGCAATGTTTCCAGGGCACTGTCCTGTACCGTTTCTGCCGTTTCCGGTGCTGTTTCCTGAACGCTTTCCGCCGCTGTTTCTTCCCTGACTTCTTCAGCTGCCTGCGTCTCCTGGTTCTCGTTCACAGCCATCTTCCGGCCTCCTCTACCTTTCCTTTTGTTGGTTTTCTTCCTCATTTTCCGTCACCCCAAACAGATCTGTCAGCTGCTGTCCCATGGCTCCCAGTGCGGCCAGCACCCGGGAATACTGCATTCTCGTCGGTCCAATCACCCCGATCGTGCCATGCCGCCCCGACTGTGTCGCATAGGTGGCTGTCACTATGGAACAGTCTTCCATTTCCGGGATGCCCGTTTCCGGGCCAATGCGAACGGTCAGAGAAACATTCCCATGCTGTGAAATGATAGATGCCAGCCGTTCTCTCGTTTCCACAAGACTCAGGAAATTTCTCGCTTTCTCCATATCGGAGTATTCGGGGTACGTCAGCATATTGCTGGCTCCGCCTACCGCCACATGAGAGCGGTGATTGCCATCCCGTCTTGAAGTAAAGTACTGGCTGAGGCCTTCCAGAACCTCTCCGTTCTCATGCAGCCGCTGCATCAGATCGGGCATCTTTCCGCACGCTTCCTCCATGCTGCATCCATGCAGCTGTTCCGTAAGCGCCCGCGAAATGGCATAGAGCGTATCCTCGTCTATGGGATCCTGGTAGGTAATTACCTGATCCCTGACAATGCCCCCATCCGTCACGATGACAACCAGCGCGCTGCGGGAAGAAACCTTGACCAGCTGTATTGTCTGCAGCCGCGGGCTGTTTCCGGTGGGTGGAAGCACAACGGCCATGTACTGTGTTACATGAGACAGCACCTGTGCTGCCTGGTCCATGACTTCTTCCATCTGCCGGGCCCTGCCCTGAAAGTGCCTGCGAATGGACACCTCGTCTTCGGAGGGTATCTGCCCTTTCTGCAGGAGTGTATCCACATACAGGCGGTATGCTTTGGCTGATGGAATCCGTCCGGCAGATACATGCGGCTGATCCAGATATCCCAGTTCCTCCAGATCACTCATCTCGTTGCGGATTGTGGCGGAACTCAGCCCCATTCCGTATTTGCGGGAAATGGTACGCGATCCCACAGGCTCGGCAGTCAGAATATAGTCATCAATGATGGCCTGCAGAATTCTGAACTTTCTTTCGTCCATTCCCATGGTCTGCGCTCCTTTCCGGTAGTTGTTAGCACTCTCGAAAGGCGAGTGCTAATCTACGGTGCATACGATACCACCGGTCTGATTCTTTGTCAAGCACTTTTTGACCTTTTCTGACAATTATTTTTCAGATGTGCTAAAGACCCATTTTTTCTGCCTTTTTCCTCATTTCTTGCGCTTTGACCTCCGCTTAAAGGTCAGAGTTTTCCGCTTTTTTCTTCCTTGCAGCGCTTCCGCGTGAATGCTACAATCTGGGATGACGCCAAAGGAGGCATTGCATGCATATTGTGCTCGTTGAACCTGAAATTCCGCAGAATACCGGCAATATTGCCCGTACCTGTGCCGCTACCGGTGCGGTTCTGCACCTGATCAAGCCCCTCGGGTTTTCCCTTGATGACCGGTATCTGCGCCGTGCCGGCCTGGATTACTGGCATCTGATGGAAATGCATTTGTATGAGAATCTGGCAGACTTTTATCATGCACATCCCCAGGCATCCTGTTATTATGCTTCCACGAAGGCACCTCGCAGCTATACCGAGATCGCCTATCACGATGATGACATGCTCTTTTTCGGCAAGGAAACCCGGGGGCTTCCGGAAAACCTTCTGGCTCGGGTCTATGACCGCTGTATCCGCATTCCCATGCGGGAAGAAGCGCGCAGCCTCAATCTTTCCAATTCCGTTGCCATTGTTCTGTATGAAGCGCTCCGCCAGAGAGGATTTCCGGGACTCTCCGCAGAAGGTGCCCTGACCGGCAGGAATGAAGCAGACGGTCCCTGGCTTGATTATGTATAGAGAGATTCTCCTCTGATTGATTTCATGCGCTTATCCCTGTTTTTCCCTTCTGTTTGCAGCTACAAGGAGGTTTCATGGCCTACTTTCTGAATCATTCTGACCCGGAGCAGAATCATGTGCCCCGTTTTTCTTCAGATACACCCCTTCTGACCGACGATGATTCCATGAACGAGGATGCCTTTATGCATCTGCACGACGTGCTTTCTCCCGAATCAAGCGAGGAACGCGAGCGGCGGCTGGATCACCTCCGCGTCAGTGCCGGGATTGGCAATGTGCTTCTCACCATTTTCGGTGTTTTTGTTCTGTTTCTTCTTATTTGCATGCTCTATCAGCTGTGGCAGTTTGTGGCAAACGACCTCCAGGAAACCTTTCCTCTGCTGAAACAGCATCTGGGAGGTATGTCATGAGCGAGATTACATGGGACCTCTTTCACTCACAGGTCGAGGCATGTACGCTCTGTCCCCTATGTCAAGGAATTCATCACAAAGTGCCGGGGCAGGGAGATCCCGCTTCCCCGCTGATGCTTATCGGGGAAGGTCCCGGAGAAACAGAAGACCTCGAGGGACAGGCCTTTGTGGGTGCTGCCGGTCAGCTTCTCACCCGCATGCTGGAGGCGATCTCTCTGCCAAGGGACAGGGTCTATATCTGCAATGTCGTCAAATGCCGTCCTCCCCGGAACCGTATTCCGCTTCCGGAAGAAATCACCGCCTGTCGGAATCATCTGCGCATGCAGGTATATCTCGTACGGCCTAAAGTCATTCTGCTGCTGGGTGCTACAGCTGCCCGTGCTACTCTGGGAGAGCAGGTACGCATTACCAGAGACCGGGGCCATTGGGAAGAGCGAAAAGGCGTATGGATGCTGCCCACCTACCACCCCTCAGCGCTGCTCCGGGACCCCGCAAAAAAGAAAGACGCCTGGGAAGACATGCAGTCGCTGCGGGACAAGCTGACCTCGCTTGGACTGTATCCCGACATTTACGGAGAGGCGGCGAAAATCCCATGACTGATTTTCAAAACAGGGTCCAGTCCCTTGCCGAAGCAAACGGCATTACCTCTCCCCTGGTTTTTGGCGAAGGTCTGACCTGCAGTCCTCGTCTCATGCTCATCGGAGAAGCGCCAGGAGGGCAGGAAGAAGCACAGGGACGTCCGTTTGTCGGAAAGGCAGGAAAAAACCTGGACCGTTTTCTGGAAGTGCTGGGAATCCACCGTGAAAGCATCTATATCACCAATGCCGTCAAGTTCCGTCCGATCCGTATATCCCCCAAAGGCACTGTCTCCAATCGCACGCCCACCCGGACAGAATGTGCTCTGTTTCTTCCCCTCCTCAGGGAAGAGATTCAGCTGATTGTGCCACGCATGATTGTAACATTGGGAAATACACCTCTGTCCCAGCTTCTGCCTGACAGGAAAACGATCGGGGATGTACACGGAACACCGATACAGATATATGACCCCATACAGACCGTTCTCTTTCCGCTGTATCACCCGGCTGCCATTATCTACAATCGTTCCCTCTCTGAAACCTATGAAGCCGATCTGCTTCGCCTTCGCGACTACCTGAAGAAAAACATACCTGACAATTGAGGCGGAAAAGTGTATCTTTGGAACATTATCCCATGCTTTCCCGCACATAATCTGATACACTTCTTTCATGCCGAAAGGAGGTAATGTGATGGCTGAGTTTCTGACACTCAATCTTCCCATCATCATCTGTGTGGTGTTTGGTACCGGGCTGATTGTGCTGGAGGCATTCATGCCGGGCTTTGGCATTCCCGGCGTATCCGGCATCTGCCTGGAAATCGCTGCCATTGTGCTGGTTTATCTGCACCATGGCGTGGCTTCCGCACTGGGAATGACGCTGATCATACTCTCTCTGGTTGCCATTGTACTCTCCATTTCCCTGCGCTCGGCGGCCAAAGGAAAACTGAGCCGCAGTGAAATGATTCTGAACAGTACCGAAAATCCAGAGAGCGGATACGTCGCAGGTGAGGATCTGAAGGTTTTTATTGGACATGAAGGTATAACAACCACGCCCCTGCGTCCCGCTGGTATCGCGGAATTTGACGAAGTGCGTCTCAACGTCATGAGTGAAGGGGCTTACATTGAAAGCGGTCGGAAGGTGCGTATCGTCAATACTGACGGCAGCACTGTTACCGTACGTGAACTTACATAAGGAGGTTGTATCATGGATCAGGCAATCGTTCTTTCCATCATTCTTGTACTGGCTCTTGTATTTCTTCTTATTCTATTCCATTACATTCCCTTTGGTGTGTGGATCCGTGCGATCGCCAGCGGTGTACATGTTTCCATTCGCTCTCTCATCGGCATGCGTATCCGCCACATCTCCCCTACCCGTCTGGTTGATCCTCTGATCAAAGCAAACAAAGCCGGACTGAATCTTTCCATTACACAGCTGGAAACACACTATCTGGCCGGCGGTAATGTGGACCATGTAATCAACGCTCTCATTGCCGCACAGCGTGCAAACCTTCCCATTGCCTTTGAAAAGGCCTGCGCCATTGATCTGGCCGGGCGTGATGTCTTCCAGGCTGTGCAGATGACTGTAACCCCCAAAGTCATAGAGACGCCTGTGGTAGCCGCCATTGCCAAGGATGGCATCGAGCTGCGTGCCAAAGCCCGCGTCACTGTACGCACCAACATCGAGCGACTTGTCGGCGGCGCTGGTGAAGAAACCATTATCGCTCGTGTCGGCGAGGGCATTGTTACCACTGTTGGCTCTGCAGAAACCCATAAGCAGGTTCTGGAGAATCCTGATCTGATCAGCCGTACTGTACTGACCAAAGGTCTGGATGCCGGTACTGCCTATGAAATTCTTTCCATTGATATTGCTGATGTGGATGTGGGCCGCAACATCGGTGCCCAGCTGCAGATGGACCAGGCGGAAGCCGATCGTCGCATCGCACAGGCCAAGGCAGAGGAACGCCGTGCCATGGCTGTCGCTCACGAGCAGGAAATGAAAGCTGCTGTCCAGGAAATGCGCGCCAAAGTCGTCGAGGCTGAAGCCGACGTACCGCGCGCCATGGCGGAAGCGCTGCGCTCCGGCAAGCTTGGCGTCATGGATTATTATCAGATGAAGAATGTCAATGCCGATACCGACATGCGCGAATCCATCGCCAAGGCCAGCAGCCCGCAGTCCCACAGCACGGATATGCCCGTGAACGGGAAGAAGGCCTAATGACCCAGGAAGGGAGGCGTTCCCATGTCACCCAGCACCATTGTAATTTTCCTAATTATCTATTTTCTCTTCAGTGCGTTCGGAACCAAAAAGAAAGGAAAACAGTCGGGCAAAAAATCTTCCCTTCCGGTTCATCCTCGCACCGTCACCCATCCCGTGCAGGCAAAGACAGTGAAAGCCGAAAAAGAGAGCAGCCCCTCTCCTGTAAAGCCTGATCCGTCACTTCAGGAAGACACCATGCTTCCGCCGCGCGAAGAATCCTTACAGCCCACAGTCGCGGTGACACCTCATGATCACTCCGATATGTTTATGGGAAGCTTGAGCACCGATCAGACAGAAGGCAGTATCATGGATATGCCCTCGGACCACAGCGAAGAGCTGTTTGTTGAAAAACAGACGGTCAGTGCGTCGCCAGAACCGGCCCGTTCCCCACTGCACTTTTCCGACAACGAATATGTCAATGCCGTCATCCTGCAGGAGGTCCTGCCCCGAAGGCAGCGTCCCTACTGCGGAAGATAACCGATCAGGCGCTTTCCTGTGACCCAGGAAAGCGCCTGCATTACAGAAAGGAAACTGACCATGCACGACATTTCTGTCATCATTGCCGACGACGATGAAGGCATGCGGCTGATTGAAAGGAAACTGATTCAGAAAGCCGAGGGCTTTGTCCTTATCGGAGAGGCCCGGAATGGAATCGAACTTATGCAGCTCGTCGAGGACAGCCATCCTCAGGTCGTCTTTCTTGATGTGGAAATGCCCGGAAAGACCGGCGTTGAATGTGCCCGGCTGATTCAGGACATGGATCCATCGATTATTCTGATCTTCGCCACTGCACATGATCAGTATATGGGGGATGCGTTTGAAGTCTACGCTTTTGATTATCTGATCAAGCCCTTCAAGGTTGCGCGTGTTGAGCAGACACTGGATCGGATCCGCGAGCGGGTTATACAGCGAGAGTCAGCCCCGGTCTCTGCAGCGCCTCGTTTTCAGCGTACAGCCAGCGGACGGCTTATGCTGCGGCATAAGGACGGCATCAGTTTTGTGGATATGAACGAAATTCTCCTGATCCAGAGGGAAGACCGTTCCACAGTGATATATACCACTGGAGAAGGACGCTTTGTCACCTCTGATACGCTGGCCGAGACAGAATCCCGTCTGGATCCGCAGGTCTTTTTCCGCTGTCATAAATCCTACATCATCAACCTTAACCATATTACAGATATCACACCCTATGGCCGCTGGACCTATATTGTAAAACTGGAAGGAACCAAACATGACGCGCTGATCACGCATGAGAAGTATGAAGAACTGGAAAGAATGTTTTCCTGACCCATGCATTATCCTGCAGACAAAGGCATCTCTGCAGTCGCGGTCATCAGCCGCCGAATGTCTATCTTCTCAGCGACCATCAATTCCTCTGCAGCCTTTATTCCTGCAGAAGAGCAGAAAGCACGAAAATCCCTGCATTTTTCATCTTGCGCGTTGTCCCCGATCGTGCTACAATGAGCCCGCTTTGATGTGTCTTGACTCCACTAAGGAGGGGAATGAACATGGGTAAGTTTTGTCAAGTATGTGGCAAAGGTCTGCTCAACGGCAATCTGGTAAGCCATTCCAACCGCAAGACCCATACCACCTGGGCACCCAATGTGCAGCGTGTTCATGTGGTTGTCAACGGGGCTGTCAAGCGGATGAATGTGTGCACCCGTTGCCTGCGCAGCGGCAATGTGCAGCGCGCTGTGCCGAAGACCCACACTGTTGAAGTTGAGGCATAAGACCAAAAAACAAAAAAAGCGGCATCAGTCGCTTTTTTTGTTTTTTGGAAAGCATTGTCTCTCGCACAGATTGTTTTTTCTTTTGCCAAGAAGGCATGCCGCTTTTTATCCAAGCGGTTTCTCGTCTGATTTTTGACTGGAAGGAAAAAAGCTCTCTGTGCTTCGGGCGGGTAGGACTGTTTGATGAGGCCTGCGCCATTCACTTATGGAAGCTTTCAACGGTTGGAAGGACTGCCGCTCTGACCTCACCATGTAAGCCTGCCGCACACTCCTCGAAAAAAGATCGCGTGCCTGCCCACAGCGCAGAAGACGCATTGGAATGAGGTTCCAGGTAAAAATGCTACGGCGCCAATCCTTCGTCTGTCCATGGCATTCGTCGGATGCGCAGTCGATTCAGGCAGGATCCGAAATCCTGTATACCCCCTGCGCAATAAGCAAGATACAGCGCCGTTCCATGCTCATAAATCGCCGTATAACAGTAACCTGCTGACGGATCATCTTCAATCATCTGCGGCTGACTCCATGTGCTTCCCTCGTCAGTACTGCGTGCATAGACCAGAGGATATCGTCCATCCGTTACCGTATCTTCCTGTGACAGATTGTTTTTCGGAACAGGATTCCAGACAGCGAGCAGTGCTCCGTTTTTCAGTTTCTTCATGGACAGAGGAGACAGAGGAGATGTAAACCATGAAGGTCTGGCTTCAGACCAGTGTGCTCCATTGTCCCGTGACACAAATGCATACTGTCTCCCCATGTCTGTTCTTGCCCATCCAAAGAGATGCCCACGGCTCAGCTCCACAATGCCTGGCTCCTGTAAGCCGGATTGTGAAAGGGGGATGTCCAAGGATATGTGCTCATCGCTCTCATGCCATGCATGTCCATCGTCATCGGAATAGAAAAAGACGACTCGTGAAGGAACAAATCGCAGTCTTCCGTCCGCAGTCAGCTCATTTTGATGCTCCGCTGCAGGCAGAAGAATTCTGCCGGATGAGGTCCGGATTGCCCGATCATTATTCATGACATAATACCCTTTGCGCGTTGAACACGTAATCGGTACACTCCACGTTCTTCCGCCATCCTTGGAGCGCTGCAAAACCACTGACATGTCCAGCCAGCTCCTCCGTACCAGATAAAACAGACCGATATCACCATTCTGCATCCGCATAAGAGACACACTCATGATATTCATAGCGTTATAATCCCTGGCTCGTGCTACAGCCCAGGGCTCGCTCCAGGTATGTCCGTTGTCTGTCGATCGAATTCCATGAATGTCCGCATGCGTGTAGTCCCGTGCTTTTTCCCCCGAAAAAGCAGAATAGAGAAACAGCAGTTCATTCGGTCCATTTTCGATGAATGCCCCTTCACTGTTTCTGGGGTTTCCGGCCCGAGGTATCAGATCATATGTTTCCATCCGTCTTTTCCTTTCCTGCTGCGCCATTTCATGCGCTCTCCCGCGTCCGTCCCGCTCCCTGCAATCAATAGCGTCCGCAGGAGCAGCCTGACGCGGAAAAAAGCCGCTTCCCCACAAACCCACAGTCCCTTGTCACAGCCTTATCAGCCACTTCGCACCGGAGCAAGGGAAAAGGCATGTCCGGATGACCCGTCCATGCCTTTGTCCTGCCTCACATGGCAAGCGTCCCTTTCCCGATATTCTTCCCGGTTTCCTTATCAAACAGTACCGCCGCCTTATGAAAAGAGAATCTCACACGCGCATCCACCGGATAGTCCACATCCCCGAACACAACGGCTGTCAGAGAGGTTCCGTTCACATCCAGTTTCACGGTCGTCTCCATGCCAGACGGCAGCGTAGAATATACCGTCGCTTCTACATCCCCGTCCTCATCGATATGAATATATTCCGGCCGAATTCCGACAACAACTTCCCTTTCACCGAGTTCTTCGCTGTTTTCTTTGAAAAACTGTGCTTTCATGCCGCCAAAGGAGAGCATGCCGTTGTGCTCAAGATGACCGTCAATGAAGTTCATTGTAGGATTGCCCATAAAGTCGGCGACAAAGAGATTGGCAGGATTATTGTACATTTCCAGCGGCGGAGCATACTGCTGAAGCACACCGGTTTCCATAATACAGACTCTTGTGGACAGCGTCATTGCCTCCAGCTGATCATGGGTCACATAGACAAACGTAGAATCCGTATCTCTGTGCAGGCGCTTCAATTCTGTGCGCATCTCCATGCGCAGCTTGGCATCCAGATTGGAAAGCGGTTCATCCATGAACAGCACTTTCGGTCCAGGCGCCAGTGTGCGCGCTATCGCCACGCGCTGCTGCTGGCCACCTGACAGCTCACTGGGATACCTTTTCTCAAAAGCTTCGATTTTCAGCATTTTCAGAAGTTCTGTTACACGCTCTCGTATCCGGTTCTTATCCCATTTCAGGTTTTCCAGTCCGAAAGCGATATTCTGATATACGGTCATATGCGGCCACAGCGCATAGTTCTGAAAGAGAAAACCCACGTCCCGCTTGTTAGGCGGAAGATTAATGCCCTTGTCCGCATCAAAGACAACCTTGTCATCAATGGCAATGGTCCCTTCTGTGGGCGTTTCCAGTCCAGCAATCATACGCAGCGTTGTCGTCTTTCCGCATCCGGAAGGTCCCAGCAGCGTAATAAACGAATTGCTCTCAATATTCAGATTCAGATTGTCAACCGCAACAAATTTGCCAAAACGCTTGGCAACATTCTTCAGTGTAATTGCAGGCATCAGCCGCCGACCCCCTTATCTATGGATGCACCCGTCAGCTTATTGACGGTAAAGTTCACAAGAAGCACTACCACGATAATCAGAAGGTTTATCGCGTTGCCGAACTGGGCCCAGCCCTTCTCCGAGTATTGCATGAGCATGGTTGTCAGAATGGTATTGCTTGTGGGAACCAACAGCACAAACAATGACAGTTCCCGCATGCAGGATACCATAGGCAGGAGATACCCTGAAAGGAAAGAGGACTTCTGTATCGGGAAAATAACACGGATCATGCGCTTCCACCATGGAACGCCGGTAATCACTGCCGCTTCCTCAATCTCCCCGGAGAGCTGCAGCATGGCATTGACTCCGGAGCGGGAAGCAAACGGCAGATACTTAACTGAGCCCACCAGTCCCAGCAGCAGGAATCCCCTGAGCCATGGCAGTTTGGAGGACATGGCCAGATAAATTGCACCGAAAGCCAGGGAGGGCATAAGATAGGGGAAGAAGGACAGGGAATTCACCCAGGAAGCGAGCTTGCTTCCGCGGCGCTTCGCTACGCCATACCCTACCAGGATACCGCAGGTGCCGGCAACCAGCGCACATGTCACTGCCAGTCCCAGACTGTACCCCAGGGCATTCCATACCTTGGGATTGAGGAGTATGCCGGTGCTGTCTCCCTGATCCAGACGTTTGTCCAGGTCCGTTCCGATCCAGAAATCCAGTGTCATATTACTGAGGCTGTAATCCCCGGCTTTGATAATCACTGACTCCAGTGCAAAGGTGACAAGCGGAACCACAGCCACAAGAAGGAGGACAATGACCAGAAGGATCGCCACCGGACGATTGGCTTTGCCCAGGTTAATCTTGCTGATCTGTCCGGACTTGCCGGTGACGGTTGTAAACTGTTTGCGGCTGTTGGTGACTTTCTGGTTCAGAAGAAGAATACCCACACCAAAAAGAATCATTACACCGACAATAATATAGGCCTGCCCCGGATAGCTGTCCATAAGGGACTTCATTTTGGTGGAGAGCACATAATAGCGCACCGGAGATCCCAGGAATACAGGGACCGAATAAGCACTCATGGAACTGGCAAACACAAGCAGAAAAGTGGATAGCATGGCAGGCTTCACGATCGGAAGCGTAATCCGCCATATGATCCGGGGACGGCTGGTCTTAAGAATGGTAGCTGCCTCTTCCAGGTTGGCATCCATATTGCGCAGAATACCGCCAATGAGAATATAGGCAAAAGGCGCATAGTGAAGCCCCAGAACCAGTGCGATAGGAAACGCGCCGTAGACAAACCATTCCGGGAGGAAAATGTGGAACACGGACGCCATGATGCCATTGGATGTCTTCAGTCCGATATTCACGTTCTTGAAAAAAGTTTCCCAGAAAAGGGCCAATGTCCATGACGGCATGATATAGGGAAAAGTAAACACGCCGGAAATGAACTTCTTATAGCGCAGATTGGTTCGTGTCACAAGGAAGGCGACCACGCCGCCAAAAAGGATGGCAATCACGGAGGCTGCCACTGACACAATCAGCGTATTCAGGAAAGGCTGATAAAACTGAATCCAGCTGTAATCATTCTCCTGGGTGGCAAAAAGCCGGGTAAAATGATACAGGGAAAGCGTGCCGGCCGCTTCCTTCGCTGCCCTCGCTTCTCTTCCCGTGTGGATCGTAACAGTCTCCACCAGCATGGAAATCAGCGGATACAGTGTCAGGACTGTCAGCGTCAGGAAAAAAATCAGGAGAATCAGGTTTGCCGGCTTGGAAAACCATGAGCGCACACGCCCTCTGAAACGCAGAAAGCTCGTGCTTGAAGCTTTGACTCCGTCCATGGGAATGCCTCCTTTCCTAAAAATCGATGTAAAAAAGCGGGACGGGTTGTCTCCGTCCCGCCGGTTGGGGCCTTACGCTGCGGATCAGTTCTGGCAGTGCTGAAGAATAAAGTCTTCCACTTCGAAATTCTCCAGAATATAGTCCGCGTCCTCCATCACCAGGGTGTTCTTCCACACATCAATGGTCAGATCTCCCTCGTTGACGGTAATCGCACTGTTGGGAGAATAGGCACCAATGCTCTTTCCCCAGGGCTGGAAGCCTTCCTGGGTCATCAGGTACTCAATAAAGAGCATGCCTGTATAAGGCCGCGTTGCTTTAGTATTGATCATGGTATACATGGGATACATAAAACCGGCAAACGGTTCCACCGCATAACCGGAAGCTGTGGCATCATACTGGGCAACTGTCAGGTTATCCGTAAGCACGGAGGAGGAACGCAGCTTGCTGAGCACGAACAGGCCGATCTTGCCGGCTGCTGTTTCCTGGCTGACTTCTTCAGCAATGGAAGTATCGGACTTGCCAAAAGTTACATTGTCCAGGAATTCGGCGATCCATTTATAACCGGCATTCTTGTATTCGCCCAGATCAATGTCTTCGCCCTTCCATGCCTTGTATGCCTCTGCCAGCTTGTCAGCCCACTCATCCTTGGTGCACATAACCAGGAAGTTCATGTTGACCTTCTCGCTTTCAGGATTCTTGAAGATCACATTCCCCTTCATCTCCGGTGCGGTCAGTTCCCATACATTGTGAATGGCAGGGACGCTGTCACCCAGATTGTTATAGATGAAAAGCTTGTTGATGTACTGATGCACAAGAGCAGGCTGCTGATCTGCTTCATCCAGCACATCCTTTACTTCGGAGGGTACGAAATTGATGACCAGTCCCTCGTCAATGGCATCGGTCAGCTGTGCACCATCCTGGATCATGACCATGTCAGCCGCAGCATTGCCGTTTTCATTGCGCAGCTTGGTATAGATCTCCTGGTCCTTGAGGTTGCTGGATTCCAGAGGAATATTATACAGTGCTGCAAAGTCTTCCGCTGCCGTAGCAATACGGCTGGTATTTCCGTAAACAACAAAGGTACCGCTCTCAGCAAGCGCTTTTTCCACCAGTTCGTCATGGCTCAGCAATTCGCCTTCCGCTACATCGGCTGCCACATCCGCCAGTGCCTGTGTGAGACTCATCGCCATCACGAATGCAAGAACCAGAGAAAGAAACTTCTTCATACTTACTGCCTCCCGTGTAAAATCTGGTCAAGTGCCGGCATTGAATCACCGTTCAGAAAGAAAACAATAATATGCATCTGTAAACGCCGTTCACTTAAACATGGTCTATTATAGCATTTTTTCACCCAGACACAACCATATATATGCGTTTTTCCAGATGTTCCTTCACTGGCCAGCGTGCTGAAAGCCCCTGTTTTCTCTGCAAATCCGCGCATTTCCTTCATTGACACTCATTTTTTCCAAAGTGTATAATTGTTTTCGTCTGCAGGATAGCGTATTATCGCGCGCCTGCAGTCCGGTGTCTGCCGCCCAGGAAACGGTAGCAGGCTTCTTTTTCTATCATTTCGCTAAAGCCAGGGAGGCGATCGCGCATGCAGTATAACGGTGCAAGAATCCTGCTGGAATGTCTGAAAGAGCAGGGTGTCGACACGATTTTTGGGTATCCTGGCGGTACCATACTCAATGTGTACGATGAAATGTATAAACTGGGGGATACGTTCCGGCATATCCTGACAAGTCATGAACAGGGTGCCTGTCATGCAGCAGACGGCTATGCCCGTGCTACAGGAAAGGTAGGCGTCTGCTTTGCCACATCCGGCCCCGGGGCTACCAATCTGGTCACTGGCATTGCCACGGCATATCTGGATTCCTCCCCTGTTGTGGCTATTACCTGTAACGTATCCACAGGGCTGATCGGGAAGGATTCCTTTCAGGAAGTAGATATTACCGGCGTCACCATGCCCATCACCAAGTGCAATTATCTGGTGCGGAGCGTGGATCATCTGGCTGATACCGTACGTGAAGCATTTGCCATTGCCCGTTCCGGACGTCCGGGACCGGTACTGATTGATATTGCCAAGGATGTCACGGCACAGACAGCTGAGTACGAGCCCCTCAGCCGACGGGATCACGGAACCAACGGCCGGCTTCGTTCCCTGATGGAGCGCTATGACTTCAAGCCGCCGGAACCCGATATGGAAGATATCCGCCTTCTGGCAGACATGATCCGCACATCCGAGAAGCCTTTCATTATCTGTGGCGGTGGTGTCGTGCGTTCACGCGCTCACGAGGCAATGCGCACGTTTGTTCACCGGGTGGATGCCCCGGCCGCGATTACGGTCATGGGTGCCGGCGCACTGTCCGGCTCCGATCCATTGGTGACAGGCATGATTGGCATGCATGGCTCTCAGGCTTCCAATATTGCCGTGGACGAATGCGATCTGCTTATTGCCGTAGGCTGCCGGTTTTCCGACCGCGTAGCACTGAAGACGGACACCTTTGCCCAGCACGCCAAGATTGTGCAGATCGACATTGACCGTTCTGAAATCAACAAGAACGTGGAGACAGATCATCATATCATTGGCGACGCCCGACGTATTCTGGAGCTTCTGCTGCCCATGCTGGACCAGCTTGATCATACAGCCTGGAAGAAGGTGGTATTCTCGCATCCCACCGAAACCAAGTATGATGAGCGTCCCGGCTGTCTGACCCCTGGTGATGTACTTTCCGCCATCACGCGTCTTGCTCCCAGTGAATCCATTATCTCCACCGATGTAGGTCAGCACCAGATGTGGGCCATTCAGCATTTCCACTTTGACTACCCTGGACAGCTTCTGACCTCCGGAGGCTTCGGTACCATGGGCTTTGGCCTGGGGGCTGCCATCGGAGCCAAAGCCGCTTTCCCTGACCGAACAGTCATACATGTGACCGGCGACGGTTCCTTCCGCATGAACTGTAATGAGCTCTCCACTGAATCCTACTATGGTCTGCCGATCATTACGATTCTGTTTGACAATGGCACGCTCGGTATGGTCCGGCAGTGGCAGGCCCTCATCTACGGCGGACGCTTCTCGCAGACAACCCTGGATCGCGCACCTGACTTTGTAAAACTGGCTGAGGCCTATGGCCTCAACGGTTTCCGCGTATCAACCCTGGAGGATTTCCAGGAAGCCTTTTCCAAGGCTCTGAACTCGGACCGCGGCTCCGTCATTGACTGTCGAATCGATATCGACGAGAAGGTCCGTCCCATGGTGGGCGGCGGCAGTCATATCACTGACTTTATGCTCAACTGAGAGGAGGACGGACACAGTGAACCCACTCAAGCGTCATACACTCGCCGTTCTCGTCGACAACGAGTCCGGCGTTCTCTCCCGGGTAGCCCGGCTCTTTTCCGGGAAAGGCTATAACATTGAATCTCTTGCTGTAGGCACCACAGATAATCCCGCCATCTCCCGTATCACCATCGAGGTCCTGGCGGATAACAAACAGCTGGAGCTGCTCTGCAATCAGCTGCGCAAGCTCATCTGTGTGCATTCCGTGAAAGCACTCACTCCCGAGCATGCCATTCGTCGTGAACTGATGCTGATTAAAGTACTCTCCGGCGACAGTGTGCAGCGCAACGAGATCATTCAGATTGCCAATATATTCCGCGCCTCCATTATCGATGTATCCAAGTCCAGCATTACCCTCGCCGTCATCGGTGACGAGTCCAAGACCGAAGCCATTCAGAACCTTCTGCAGGAGTTCGGTATTCTGGAACTGGTACGTACCGGTATGGTTGCCCTCGAGCGCGGACAGTACACCATTGATGAACAGACAAAGGAAAAGGGCGAATTCGACTACGGCAAGAATGTACTCCGCGAATTCCCTGACCTCTTCTCATGATCTAACAGACAAGGAGATGAATACATATGCAGTCCGATCAGATCAAGCAAGGCGTTGAGCGCGCCCCGAACCGTTCTCTGCTCTATGCGCTGGGCATGACCGAGGAAGATATGGCCCGACCGCTCATCGGTGTGGTCTCCTCCTACAATGAGATCGTACCCGGACACATGAACCTGGATAAGATCACAGAAGCCGTAAAGGCCGGCATTCTCGAATCCGGCGGCTATCCCGTCGTGTTCCCAGCCATTGCCGTATGCGACGGCATCGCCATGGGCCACATCGGCATGAAATACTCCCTGGTCAGCCGCGATCTCATCTGCGATTCCACCGAAGCCATGGCTCTGGCCCATCAGTTTGACGGTCTGGTTATGGTGCCCAACTGCGACAAAAATGTACCCGGTCTTCTGATGGCCGCTGCACGCCTTAACATTCCCACTGTCATGGTATCCGGCGGTCCCATGCTTGCCGGTACTCTGAAAGACGGCCGCCGCACCTGTCTCAGCCATATGTTTGAAGCTGTCGGCGCCTATAAGGCTGGAACCATGGACGAAAATGGCGTACGGGACTATGAGGAAAACGCCTGTCCTACCTGTGGTTCCTGTTCCGGCATGTATACCGCGAATTCCATGAACTGCCTGTGTGAGGCCATCGGTATGGCACTTCCTGGAAACGGTACAATCCCCGGTGTCTATTCTGCAAGACTGAGACTGGCCAAGAAAGCAGGCATGCAGGTCATGGAAATGGTGCGGCGCAATATCCGTCCCCGTGATATCATGACCGCCGATGCCTTCCACAATGCCGAAACCGTGGACATGGCCCTGGGCTGCTCAACCAATACCATGCTGCATCTGCCGGCCATTGCCCACGAAGCAGGCGTGGAACTGAACCTGGACATGGCCAACGAGATCTCTTCCCATACCCCGAACCTGTGCCATCTGGCGCCTGCCGGTGACACATTCATGGAAGACCTGGATCATGCAGGCGGTGTCAGTGCTGTCATGCATGAACTGGATAAGCTGGGCCTTCTCCGCACGGATCTGATGACTGTAACCGGAAAGACCGTGGCCGAAAACATAGCACATGCAGAAAATCTGGATCCTGACATCATCCGTCCTGTAGATTCACCCTATTCCTCAACCGGCGGCATTGCCGTACTCAAGGGCAATCTGGCACCCGATGGATGTGTAGTCAAGCAGAGCGCTGTCGCCTCTGAAATGATGGTTCATGAAGGTCCGGCCCGTGTTTTTGATTCAGAAGATGACGCGATTGCCGCGATCTATGAACGCAGAATACAGCCTGGTGACGTAGTTGTCATCCGTTACGAAGGCCCCAAGGGCGGTCCCGGCATGCGTGAAATGCTTAATCCCACCAGTGCCATTGTGGGCATGGGACTGGGTTCAAGCGTCGCGCTGATCACAGATGGACGGTTCTCCGGTGCAACCCGCGGTGCTTCCATCGGACATGTAAGTCCGGAAGCCGCTTCCGGCGGTCCCATTGCGCTGGTTGAGGAAGGCGACCTGATTCATATTGACATTCCCGCGCATACCATCCAGCTCATGGTAGATGAGGAAACACTTCAGAAGCGCCGGGAAGCCTGGGTATGTCCTCCTCCGAAGATTACGACGGGATATCTAGCACGCTATGCACGCCTAGTATCCTCTGCCGACAAGGGTGCCATTCTTCTGTAATCTTTTGACTCCCGCTGAGCATTTCCGCGGGAGTTCTCTGTTTTACTTTCTGCTTTTTGGGAAAGGAATCTGTCTTGGAAACCATTCAAATCTTTGATACCACGCTGCGGGACGGCGAACAGGCACCGGGCTGCAGCATGAACCTGAAAGAAAAGCTGAAGATTGCCCGGATCCTGGAAAAAATGCATGTCGATATTCTTGAAGCAGGGTTTCCCGTAGCAAGCCCCGGCGACTTTGAAGCTGTGGAAAAGATTGCGCATGCCGTTCACAATACCACTGTTGCTGCTCTGGCGCGTACGCTGGACAAGGACATCGACATTGCCTGGGAAGCCGTAAAGAAAGCCCGTAATCCACGGCTGCATCTGTTTGTAGCCACCTCACCCCTGCACATGCAGGAGAAACTGCACCTGACAGGCGAACAGGTACTGGAGCGTGTGCAGCATAGTGTCGCCTATGCAAAAAAACGGGTCTCCAACCTGGAATTCTCCTGCGAGGATGCAACCCGAAGCGAAATTGACTTTCTCTGCCGGGTTGTGGAAACTGCCATCCGGAACGGGGCAACGGTCATTAACCTGCCCGATACAGTCGGATATGTAACCCCGCAGGAAATGGAAAATCTGATCCGCACTGTTCGTGAACGCGTTCCCTGCAGTGATCGCGCTGTATTTTCCGTCCATTGCCATAATGATCTGGGACTGGCCACCGCCAATTCTCTTGCGGGCGTGCAGGGCGGCGCCCGGCAGATTGAATGTACGATCAACGGGATTGGGGAACGCGCTGGAAATGCATCTCTGGAGGAGGTTGTCATGACCATGCGCACGCGTCCCGATATTTACCGGGGCCTGCACACCCATATTGACACCACACAGATCAGTCAGGCATCGCATACGGTATACTCCATCATCGGACAGTCTGCACCGCTGAACAAGCCCATTGTGGGCCGCAATGCATTCCTGCACGAAAGCGGAATTCATCAGCATGGTGTACTGGCTGATAAACGCACCTATGAGATTCTGACTCCGGAGTCTGTTGGCATCCATCATTCACCTCTGGTGCTGGGCAAACACTCCGGGCGTCACGCTTTCGAAAGTCATCTGCAGGAAATGGGTTATGAACTGGACCCGGATGAACTGGACCGCTGCTTTGCCGAATTCAAGGAACTCTGCGATAAAGTCAAGCATGTTACGGATGCCGATATCGAAGCGCTGGTCACGCATTACCAGGTCACAGACGACACCGAGGATGGGTATGCCCTGGAATGGTACGCAGTATCCACATCCAACTATTTCCGTGCCACCTCCACTGTCTGCCTTCGCCACGGAGAAGAGCGCGTTCAGGCAGTTGCCAGAGGCGATGGACCGATTGATGCGGCATTCTCAGCCATTGATGAAATCATGCAGCCGGTCAGGCATACATTTGAACTATACCGGATTCACGGTATTTCCCAAAGCAAAGATACACTTGGAGAGGTACATGTAAAGCTCATTGCCGGTGACCATTCCTTCTCTGGCCGTGGACTGTCCACAGACATTATCGAAGGCTCCCTGTATGCCTATATCCGTGCCGTGAACCGTCTGAATGCCTACACCCGCAAGCATCCGGAAGATATGCCGGAAGATGAATAACTGTTTGGGAGGATTGATCCCCATGGTCGATTCCATCAGCCGACTGATACTCTACTCTGATCTGCCTGAGGACAGCATTCTTGTGCGTCTGCGCGCAATCTACGCGGACTGGGAAACCGGCCAGGACACCAAAAGCCACCTGGTACACAGGATCTATGCGGAAGCGAAGCGTATACTTGACCTTTCTACCGCCTACGGTTTTTCCCGAAATCTCTGGCAGAACTATCTGACATTTCTCATGATCACTCACGAGAACTCCTTTTCCCTTACCTGTGAACGGCAGCGTCATCAGGACGGAAGCATTCTGCTGATAGCAGAGAATGACTGTGATGTCTTTCACACTCTCTTTCATTTTGATTTTGCGCCAATGGAAAAGGATCTGGGCATAACCGTTTTCTCCACCCTGTGCCATTATCATTCGATCCAGAAACGGCAGCAGCTCTATAATCGGGAAGTTTCCGAGATTGTCTGTGCGCTTTCCGAAAAGCTGGACAGGGCACCTGATGCCAAAGTAATGCTGGAACTGCTCACCCAGCATCTGGAACAATACGGTGTAGGTCTGTTCGGACTGAACCGCGCTTTCCGGATTCAGACCCGGGAGCATGGCTTTGTCCTGCAGGAAATCAATAATATGGATCAGGTAACATTGGATGATCTGATTGGATACCAGGAGCAGAAGGCAGCCCTGCGTGCCAATATAGAAGCCTTCGTCGCAGGCAGACCCTTCAACAATACCCTGCTCTACGGAGATGCAGGAACAGGAAAATCAACTTCGGTGAAGGCCGTTCTCAATGAATACTGGGAAAAAGGACTGCGCGTGATTGAGATCAATAAGTACCAGTTTTCCCTGCTGTCTGCTGTCATCTCTCAGGTAAAGAACCGCAATTATCGGTTTATCCTGTTCCTGGACGACCTGTCCTTCGAAGAGAATGAAGTCGAGTACAAGTTCCTGAAAGCCGTGATTGAAGGCGGACTGGAAACCCGGCCCGATAACGTCATGATCCTTGCCACCTCCAACCGCCGGCATCTGGTAAAGGAAAGCTGGGACGATCGTCAGGATATGGAACATACCAAGGATGTGCACCGTTCAGATACAATGCAGGAAAAGCTTTCTCTCGCCGCACGTTTTGGATGCACTATTCTCTACAGTGCACCGAGTCCTCAGCTTTTCAAGGAAATTGTCTGCGGTCTGGCCGCGAGACATCCGGAACTGCATCTGAGCCGGGATGAACTGCTGATGGAAGCCAATCGATATGAACTGCGCCACGGCGGGTTCTCCGGACGCATTGCACAGCAGTTTCTCAACCAGATACTTGGGAAAAAAACGGACAGTACCGATTGTCCCTAAATATAGCCACATAAAGCAGATCAGGGGGCAGGCATATCCGAATGCCTGCCCCCTGATCCAATCTGTGTGTCAGAACCCGATTCTGCGAACCGGCTACCCGTCTCATGGATTGTTCACTGTCCTGTCCGCGTTCACGCATAAAAGCGGGGCTTTCATTTTTCGGGGAGAGTCAAAAAACGGCGGGGATGCATCGCTGATTGCAAATCAGCCGGTACTGCAGAACCATCCTGCTTATCGTAAGCAGGGGACTTGCCTGCAGGCAAGACAGGTCATAAGCTTTTTCCGTGAGCCCTGTCCAGAGTGCTCTGGTTTTTTCGTACTTCGGGCCCTATCTCCCTTCAGCGCAGCCATGCAGCATACCCTTACTTTGTTCGAGCAAACGCTTGCCAGTTTTCTTCTCCTGCTGCTTTTCCCGATGAAAATGAATGTGCCATCAAAGACCTGCTCAGTGCAGACGAAGGCTTCGAAGATCATGGACGATCTCTTTGAGCACATCCACCGTCACATCGATCTCTTCCTTTGTATTCTCCCATCCCAATGTCAGCCGAAGCGAGCTCTGCGCTTCCTGTCTGGTTCTTCCAATCGCCATCAGCACATGACTGGGATCCAGACTCCCAGCCGTACAGGCAGAACCGGATGAAGCAGCGATCCCTGCCAGATCGAGACGCAGAAGAACGGATTCTCCTTCCAGTCCCAGAAGCGAAATATTGAGATTGCCCGGCAGTCGACTGTCCCGTGGGCCGTTTACAAGCACATCAGGGATTGCCTCCAGAATGCGATACCTGAGATCGTCCCGAAGGCTCCGGACTTTCTGTGTAAACGCTGGGAGTCGCTGTACCGCATCTTCCACCGCCTGCCCGAGTCCCACAATTCCCGGGACATTTTCCGTTCCCGCGCGCAGTCGCCTTTCCTGTTCTCCGCCATCCATGAATGGCTGGATGTGTGTTCCTTTTTTCATATACAGCGCACCGACACCCTTGGGTGCGCCCAGTTTGTGCCCGCTCAGTGAGAGCATATCCACTCCCACTTCCGATACATCCAGCGGAATCGCGCCGACGGCCTGAACAGCATCCGTATGCATGAGGGCACCCTGCCCGTGAACAATCTGTGCTATTTCCCGGATCGGTTCCAGTGTGCCAATCTCATTGTTTGCCGTCATTACAGACACAAGAATTGTGTCTTTCCGCAGAGCTTTCCGCACATCCTCAGGATCTACAAACCCTTCACTGTCGACCGGAAGAACGGTTAGAGAAAAACCCATTTTTCTCAGTGATTCACAGGTATGGAGCACAGCATGATGTTCAATACAGCTGCAGATCAGATGCCTTCCCCTGTCCTGATTCGCCAGACAGTACCCTTTGATCGCCCAGTTGTCGCTCTCTGTACCGCCAGAAGTAAAGTAGATTTCGGAAGTGCTGTCAGCTCCAAGCGCCTTGGCAACCTTTTCCCGCGCATTTTCCACGCCCCTGCGCGCGTCCCGGCCGGTTCCATGAATACTCGACGCATTGCCATAACAATCCGTAAAGTAGGGAAGCATAGCTTCCAGCACAGGCTTTGTCACTGGGGTTGTAGCCGCATGATCCAGATAGATCCTGTCCATCATCGCATCTCCTCTCCCCCATCAAAGCGCTTTTCATCAAGAATATCCTGCAGTGTAATACTGTCCAGTATCATGTCAATCTGTTCTGTCATGTACTTCCAGATGGGCAGAGTGGGACACTGGGAGGCTTTTGAGCAGAAAGAAGCATCGTCCACACAGTCTGAGAACTGCACCGGTCCTTCCGCGGCCCGGATAATATCCCCCATGGTAATCTTTTCCGGTGCCCGTGAGAGTGTATATCCGCCGTTGGCGCCTCTGTGTGCCATAACAAGACCAGCCTTTCGCATCATGCTGATAAGCTGTTCCAGATAATCCTCCTGCACCCCCATCTGCGCAATACATCGCAGCGGCAGCGGGCCCTCTCCATAGTTTTTTGCCAGATATGTCATGGCATACAGACTATACCGCCCCTTTGTTGACAGTCGCATGGCACTACCATTCCCCTCTCTGTTCCTTATCTCTTCCATCATAGGGCGAACCCCATTGTCTGTCAAATGACCTTGAAGCTATTATCCGAAATCAACCGCTGCAGAACAGGGTTCCCCGCTTCCTGTATTCCTCAGAAACGTCTGCTTTTCATAAAAAACCAATCGCGATTGCACAATGGAGTACTTGCTTTTCCTGGCATTCGGAATACAATGGAAAGCAAAAAAAAGGGAGCGATATGTATGAAAGCGTATCTTGCCATTGATATCGGCGCATCTTCAGGAAGACATATTCTCGGATGGAAAGCAGACGGCAGAATGGAAACAAAGGAAGTGTACCGTTTCCCCAATGGCGTCATCTCCCAAGATGGCCACCTGACTTGGGACATTGTGGCATTGGTGCAGTATGTCAAAAGCGGAATTGACGAGGCACTGAAAGTATGTCCTTCCATTGAAAGCTTGTCTATTGATACCTGGGGCGTAGACTACGTTCTGATGAATGGTGACCAGGAAATCCTGCCTGCCTACGCTTATCGTGACAGCCGGACGGAAAGCGTAATACCGCTGGTTCATGAAAAGATTCCCTTTGCGCAGCTCTATCATCTCACCGGCTGCCAGTTTCAGCCGTTTAATACAGTCTATCAGCTGTACGCGGACCTGCTATGCGGAAGACTTGACAAGGCAACCGGGCTTTTGATGATGCCCGAATATCTCATGTATAAGCTGACTGGCCATATGTCCAGGGAGTATACAAACGCTTCCACTACAGGTCTCCTCAGTGCCCGGACAGGCACCTACTGTCAGGAGATCATTGATGCCCTGGGGCTTCCGCAGCGCCTGTTCTGTGCACTCTCCCAGCCTGGAACACCTGTGGGAAGCTATAAAGGCATTCCCGTCGTTCTGTGCGCAACCCATGATACTGGTTCTGCGGTGGAGGGTATCCCCATGGATGGCAACCAGCTCTATATTTCCTCCGGCACCTGGTCTCTGCTGGGCGTCAAGACAGCGCATCCCATTACCACCGATGAAAGCCGGGCTGCCAACTGGTCCAATGAGGGCGGCGTCGGCTACAACCGTTATCAGAAGAATATCATGGGCATGTGGCTGATCAACCGGCTTCGGGATGAACTCTGCCCTGGGAAAGACTTCGGCGAAATCGTGAAAGAAGCAGAAAACAGCACGTTTGATGCAATGACCGACGTGAACGCAGACGCTTTCCTGGCTCCCAAGTCCATGTCACAGACATTGGAGAATGCCCTGGGATGCAAACTGGCTCAGCCTGCTGATGCTTTCCGCTGTGCCTATCGTTCCCTGGCCCTGTGCTATGCACATGCCATTGAGGAACTGGAACACAATACCGGTGAAAGCTATCAGGATCTTTATATCGTGGGAGGAGGGGCCAAGAATGCCTTCCTCAATAAGCTGACTGAGGAGATGTCCGGTAAGCATGTTATTGCACTGCCTATTGAAGCAACCGCACTGGGCAATCTCAAGATCCAGATGGAACGATAATGGCTCTTCCGCCCGCATTGCCTGACGAAAGCCGACAGGTAAGCCGCTCAAAAGGCATCGCACTGCTGTCTTTCCCCTGTAAACAGGCATGGGAGAATGGCCATGGCCGCTTATTCCGTGCTTTCTGAACCACGTTCTGCAGTATCCTTTTCCAGAATTCAGACCATACAGGCATGAAATTACAAAGTCCCTTCGAACGCGTTTGTTCGAAGGGACTTTGTAATCCGTGCAAGGAAAGGCAAAGGTGCTTTCCGAGCTTCCGGCATACACTGCGCCTTTTCCCAAAGAATGATTCTCATGTATCAGCTGTCAGCGTCTTGTGAATGCACAGAAAGCAAGGACACTGCATTTCCTGCCACAGTCTCCCAGATTTCTCTGTCCGAAGCACTGCTTCCGCTCCTCCAGAAGTATCATCCACGGTTCGTTATTGCGCGTTCTTCAGACTGTCCATCACACAAGAGACTGCAGAACAGGGATCAGCAGTCCCCCAATCGTATTCCCTGCCGTCATCACAAGAAGATACAATAAAGTCGACCCATTCCATACATGTGCCATGGAGAAGTAATACATGTTCGCCACGCAGTGTTCAAAACCGCACAGTATAAAGACCATAACACCAAAGAAAAGTGCCAGATATTTGCCTGTCTCATGGGGATTTTTGGCATACCCGTCCACCGCAATAAAGATCATCACATTACAAAGAGCGGCCAGCACAAATATGCTCAGAAGGTTATCGGACAGTTTTACCTGACAAACGGAAATTGCTTTTTCCATAAGCTGCGGTCCCGTACGTGTCACGCTTTCCACCTGTGCCAGCAGCCATGCGCCGACAAAGTTTCCCAGCCATATCACCGGGAGTTCCAGAAGGTACGACCGATCCTTCTCCAGTGCATAGCAAACCCGTCCCGTAAAAAGTGCAAACCCCCGAGTGCATACTGTAAAGAGTCCCACAGTAAACATGGCAGCGCCAAGAAATCGATTATCCAGAAGCAGATATACCGTACCACCCAGTCCGATCGCTATGCCCGCCAGAATTCCCCGGATCCATACCGAAAGATATTTCATACATGCATCCTTTCCGCGGCTTCCACCACGTGACGGCAGAGCACCGCCGTGGTTACGCTTCCCACTCCGCCTGGTACCGGCGTCAGTGCATCCACCAGTCCTTCCGCTTCTTCCTGACGGATATCCCCGCACAGTTTCTGTTTTTTGCTGTTCCAGGAAATACCCACGTCAATCACCGCCTGCCCTTGCCGGAGACTTTCTGCCCCGATGGATTCCATCTGTCCGCAGGCAGCAACAACAAGATCGGCTTCCCGGATCACCTGCGCAAGATTCTGTGTGCGCGTATGGCAGATTGTGACAGTGGCATTTTCATGCATCAGCATCATGGCCAGCGGACGTCCGACAACCAGTGACCGCCCGACAACAACGGCCCGTTTTCCGCTCACCGGCATTCCGTAAAACCGAAGGATTTCCATGGCTGCCTGTGCTGTGCATGGCGCGAACCCCTGCCCGTTCCCGGTAAAGACACCCGTCAGTGAAGCATCTGTGCATCCATCAACGTCCTTATCCTGGGGAATCATGCACCGGGCTTTTTCCCCGTCCAGCTGTCCGGGCAGAGGCCGCAGAAGAAGAATTCCATGCACGGCCGGATTCTGCGCTATATCTCCCATGGCCCGAAAGAAAGTATCCGGATCAATGCTCTCTTCAAATACGACATTCTGCACGCCGATACCCAGGCTCTGGCAGCGTTTGGATGCATTCTTCTCATAACTGATGTCATCCGCCTTCTGTCCGACGCGTACAATGGCAAGCGTTGGCAGTATCCCCTGCCCGATCATCACCTCAGCACGCGCTTTTGTTTCATTGTTCATGGCCTCCGCAACAGGAAGTCCCCGCAGAAGTGTGGTCATCTTACGCATACCTCCCATAGATGTCCATACACAGCTTTTCCGCTCTGACCGCATATTCAGCAACATATGCATCGGTTTTATGATTCACAGCCTCTGCATGTGTCCGGTCCTTCATCAGATGTGTGTTCACTTTAATATTCACCGCAGCCCCCAGTATGGCTCCGCGGCACAGTGCTGCACCGGTTGCCGCATCACTGATCATCATCGTGCTTCCGATCTGTGCGATTTCTTCCAGCAGTTCCACAGCCCGACAGGAAGCTTCCAGGATCTGCATCGGCACATCTGCTGCAGCGTGAAGACAAGCTTCCATCACCGGTTCCCTTGTCGGATCATCTCTGGAAATCCCATAGGCCCGGGAGAGAGGCTCAAAGGCCTCCGCGTCCTGCTGAATGGCTCGAAGAAGTGTTCCGCGAATCGACCGGGCTTCCTCCATCAGCATCTGCATTCTTGCTTCAACATCCGCATATTTTTTCTTGCCAACGGTAAATGCTCCGACCATTTCTCCCAGTGCCATCCCCAGTGCTCCGGCCAATGCACTGGCTCCTCCTCCACCCGGAACCGATACTTTCGCTGCCAGGGCATCGGTAAAAGCGTCCACTCGCATTTCCTGCATCTTATATCTTCTCCTCCGAGACTTCCGTCCCTTTTTCTTTTATCAGGCACATTCCATGCATATGCTCCTGTGCCTCACAGAAAGTGTCCTCCAAGCCCGCTGACAGAAAAGTCTCCCGGCGCTGTTTTCATGCCGGACACAAGACCACAAGAATATACGTCCATGGCCGTTCTTTGGCAACCTTCCCGCACATATGCCTTCCGCCATGTACTCGGATCCGCTAAAAAAACGGCAATGCCGTTTCCAGCATTGCCGCTCTCTGTCAGTCTCCTGTGGCATACCCGCTCTCACGGATCACCTTCAGGACATCGTCCACGTATTGATCACACAATTCCCGATCCTTAGCTTCCACCATCACACGGATCACCGGTTCTGTACCCGACTCACGCACCAGAATCCGGCCTGTATCACCCAGTGCATCCGCTACTTTCTTCACCGCTTCCACCACACGGGGATCCTCACGGGTCGCTTTCTTATCCATCACGCGGATATTCTTGAGCACATGAGGATACAGCACCAGATCCTGCGCCAGCTCGGACATTTTCTGCTTGCGGGCCATCATCACTTCCATCATCTTCAGAGATGTAAGGATACCATCGCCGGTTGTTGCATACTTGGAGAAGATAATATGTCCCGACTCTTCGCCGCCGATCCTGCAGCCATGCTGGGACATATACTCATACACAAACCTGTCACCGACCTGTGTCTGTACATAGCCGATGCCCTGCTCATCCAGTGCCTTGTACAGACCAAAATTCGACATGACCGTCGTGACCACCGTATTGGGCAGCAGCTTGTCCCGATCCTTCATATACCGCGCATAAATATAGAGAATATGATCTCCCGTAATGATATTGCCCTGTTCATCCACGCACAGACAGCGGTCTGCATCGCCATCGTAGGCAAAGCCTACATCCATATGGTTGTTCACCACATACTGCTGCAGCCCCTCAATATGGGTAGACCCCGCATTTTCATTGATATTCAACCCATTGGGATCCGCATTGATGACATAGGTCTTGGCACCCAGTGCTTCAAACACGCGCCGTGCCAGA
Source organism: uncultured Eubacteriales bacterium (assembly GCA_902764915.1). Classification (GTDB taxonomy): domain Bacteria; phylum Bacillota; class Clostridia; order Christensenellales; family Aristaeellaceae; genus UBA2943. The sequence continues at coordinate 166,597 of CACWXY010000001.1, forward strand.
TCCCATGTGGAACCATTGGCGCAGTCCAGTGCCACCCGCATTCCGCGGAAAGAATAGATGCCCAGGGAGATCAGATAGCCGATATACCGGTTTCGGCCTGCCACATAGTCTACGGTGCGGCCGATCTGATCCCGCGTTGCCAGAGGCAGCTCCGTCCATTTCTTCCCGAAAACTTCCAGCTTGCCATCCAGGAAATCCTCGATAAGCGCGGTTGTCTTGTCATCCATCTTTTCGCCGTGATTGTTGATCAGCTTGATGCCGTTGTCATAGAAAGGATTATGACTGGCAGAAATCATGATGCCGCAGTCAAAATCATCCACTCTAGCGATATAAGCCACGGAAGGCGTGGTCGTCACATGCATGATACAGGCTTCCGCCCCGGAAGCAGTAAGCCCGCCCACCAGAGAATACTCCAGCATATAACTGGACAGTCGCGTATCCTTGCCGATAACCACCCGGGGCTGGCGCATATCCCCGCGCTGGCGGCGCATCTCCCCATAATACCATCCGAGAAATCTTCCAATCTTATAGGCATGATCCGCCGTCAATCCTTTGTTGGCTTCGCCGCGAAATCCATCCGTCCCGAAATAACGTCCCATCGCTTATTCTCCCCTCTGTCGGGCTATCTCACCCTGATGCTTGTAGATACTCTTCTCCGGTACAACACCTCTGACACAGGACAGAGGATACACGCGGCTTCCCCGGCCGATGACTGTACCCGGATTCAATACGGAATTGCATCCTACTTCCACATGATCCCCCAGGAACGCACCTGTCTTTTTCAGATGTGTCTCCACGCTTTCTTCTCCATTGTGGATCACAACGAGCGTCTTGTCCGATTTCACATTGGAAGTAATGGAACCCGCTCCCATATGTGCATAGGAACCCAGAATACTGTCACCCACATAATTGTAGTGCGGCACCTGCACATGATTGAAGAGAATCACATTCTTCAGTTCCACAGAATTGCCCACCACACAGTCCTCGCCTACCAGTGCGCTTCCGCGGATAAAGGCACCATGACGTACCTCAGTACGCGCTCCGATGATTGCAGGGGCTCCGAGAAAAGCGGTCGGCGCTATCGTGGCTGTCTTATGGACAAAAACGCCCGGCGTCACTTCCTCATAATCCGCAGGCAGTGTTTTTTCCAGTTCCAGAATACATTCCTTGATTCCGGATAGTGCTTCCCAGGGATACGTAAAACCCGCAAGATAGGATCCTGCGAGCGTTTCTTTCAGATCATACAGGTCCGATATCGTAAGCATATGATTCCTCACCTTGATTTGCTGTGCTTTCGGCACGCGTTCTCTATCTTACAACCATAACAGAGAAAGATCAAGAATTGTATGATACAACTTTTTATAACCAGATTCACTTTGATTTCACATTTTCTTCAGTTTTCTATCCCTTCCTTTCCATATTCCCCTGTTACCATAAGCATGCCGGATGAAACACCGGCCCAAAGCGAAAGGAGGGAATCCACTTGAAAACACATACAGCAGTCCGACAGGTCCTCATCCATCTTCTGATCGACATACTGCTGACTGCCGTCTTTCTTGTCATCTTTGCTCTGTTTCACCATGTGATTCCCCGCCAGTCACAGAGCGTGGGCATTGTCATTGAAAACCCCTATAAACGTCCGTCCGCAGAGGACAGCAATACATCCCGTCTGCCAGAGGGCAGTCGCCTGATTGCCGCCTCCGGCAGTCTCAGCGATGTTTCCTTCACATCCAAAGGTGGAAACAGAAACGGCTCCCAGAGCCGGGGAGGCACGGTTAACAGCAGTAAAGGCGGCAGTGCCCTGAGCGAGACCGGCGAGGAGACAGAGGACGTACAGTACGATACCCCAATCTGGGAGAAATTCTCCGAGATGTATACGGAAAGCATTGCTGTCACGGATACGTCCTATCAGAGTTCTGATATCAGCGTAACTGTCACCCAGGAAACGCTGGAAAACGGAGATATCACCTATTATCTGGCCGACATATATCTGCGGGATATTACCTGTTTTCAGTCGGTACTGGCCGGGAATACCTACGGAACCGGTTATCGGCAGGAAATCCCGGCCATGGCTGAAAACGCCTCCGCCCTGATTGCCATTAACGGTGATTACTACGGCAATACCAATGAAGGGGTAGTGATCCGAAACGGCGTGATCTACCGTGCCAATCCCACTACCTGCGATGTATGTATTCTCTACTATGACGGTTCCATGCGGGTTATTCCCGGAAGTCAGTTCTCTGTGGAGGAAGCGATTGCAGATGGTGCCTGGCAGGCCTGGACGTTCGGTCCCGCTCTGCTAAACACAGACGGAAGTGTACTGACTGACTTCTCGTCCACCCGCCGCATTATCGCTGCGAATCCGCGCACTGCCATCGGGTACTATGAACCCGGACACTACTGCATGATTGTCGTGGACGGCCGCGGAGAATCTGCCGGCATCACACTGCCGGAGCTTTCTCAGCTCTTCTACGATCTGGGATGTACGGCAGCCTATAACCTGGACGGCGGAAACTCGTCTGTCATGGTCTGGGACGGAGAAGTCATCAACACTCCCTCCGGCGGCGGACGGGCTTCCAGTGACGCACTTGTAATTGCGGAGGTCAGTCAGTATGAATAAAGGCATCTACGCATTGCATCACGCCATCGTGATCCTCAGCCTTATGTTTCTTGTTTTTCTGGTTCTTGATCAGTTCAATCCACTGATGAACTTTGTCAACAATGGGATTTCCCAAACACTTCTGGCGATTCTCTGTGTTCTGGGAATCCTTCGCAGTATTCTTGCCTATCGCGACTCTGCCACTGAAAAGGAGGTATCTTCATGTACACGAAAACACTGAACCGCGCCACTGCGCTGATCACTGCTTTAATAGTTTTCCTTACCTGTCTGATCGGCTTTTCTTCCGCTATGGGAGACGACAGCATGCCTGATGTAACAACCTATTACAAGAAGAAGGATGTCACAGATACATGGGATGAAGCGGACAGCATCCATATAACCCTCGGCGGAAACACATTCATTGCCGACAGAACGGACAATATTACGCTTTCCGGCACAGTCCTCACCCTCTCCGCATCCGGTACCTATGTACTCACCGGCACCTGGAACGGACAGATCCGGGTGACCGTCCCCGAAGACGAAAAAATCCAGCTGGTACTCTCTGGTGTGAGCATTGTCAGTGAAGAGGGTCCGGCAATCATGGAGACGTCCGCCGACAAGATCATCGTCACAGTGCAGGAAGGTACTGTCAATACTCTGACAGATGCTACATCCATGACATGGGATGACGATACACTCGCAGCCGCGCTCTATGCCCAGGACGATCTTTCCCTGAATGGTGCAGGCACCCTGACTGTAAACGGAAATGCAGGCCATGGCATTCAGTCCAAAGCAGACATTGTGCTCTCCGGACTCACACTGCAGGTAACCAGTGCCAAGGACGCCATCCGAGGCAAAAATTCCGTCCTTGTACTCAGCGGCACCTATGAACTGGCCGCCCAGGGTGATGGAATCTGCGCCACAAATACTGAAAAGGAAGGCAAAGGCTATGTCATGGTCGCCGGCGGCACTATAAAGATTAAAACCGGTGACGGGGCAGGAGAAGCAAAGACATCCTCCTATGCAGAAATGCAGCGGGGCGGGTTTGGTCAGTACAGCCAGACAGCCTCTACGGATGACAGTGTCTCCCAGAAAGGCATTAAAGCTGCGACAGTGCTCTATGTTCTGGACGGTGTCCTGACACTGGACTGTGCCGACGACGGGCTGCACGCTGTCAACATATCCATCTATAACGGAACGATGAACATCCGCACCGGTGATGACGGCATTCATGCCGACGAGACTACACTGATCTGCGGCGGCACCATCACGATCGAACAATGCTATGAAGGCATTGAAGGAACCAATGTCACCATATCCGGCGGCGATATTGCCATCATCGCATCCGATGATGGTGTCAACGCCTCCGGCGGCAATGACATGTCCGGCTTCGGAGGCCGGGATGCCCAGCAGGGCGGTGCCTGGGGCATGCACGGCCGTAACATGCAGGGCGGCCGGGGCAATCAGAATGCGCCTCAGGGAAGCAGCTTAACGCCCCCGAGCGGGGATATGCCGGATCCCAGCAATGGAAACAGTTTCAGCATGACGCCTCCGGACGGGAGCATGCCGGAAACCGGCAGCGGAATCGAACCATTCGCAGCACAGGACAGTACCTCTGCAGGCGACGGCTATCTTCTCATCACTGGCGGCACTGTCACCGTTACTGCCGGCGGTGATGCACTGGATGCCAACGGCAGCCTTGCCCTGAGCGGTGGAACCATTACAGTCTATGCCCGCACCACAGGCGGGGAAGGTGCTATTGATTTCAACGGTAGCGGTACTGTTTCCGGAGCGACACTGATTATCGCCAGCCTCGGTGGGGTCATGAGTGATACCGCACAGCTGTCCGGACAGAGTATCATGAGTATTCCGCTTTCACAGACACTGCAGGCGGGAAGCACACTGATACTGCAGAATGCCGACAGCGAAACGCTGGCCGCACTCACCCTCAGTGGCAGCTGCGACACGGTTCTGATTACATCCGGTTCTCTGAATGACGGTGATACCCTTTCTCTTCTGTATGGCAATTCGGTGCTTTATTCCGGTACCATGCAGGCTTCCTCACTCCAGTCCTCGGATATGATGGGCGGCTTTGGACGAGGCAATTTCGGCGGCGGACGCCGCTAATCACAGGAGGGACATACCATGGAAGAAACCTTTGCTCGCGTAGAAACCAAGTTCATGCTCGATACCCTGCAGGCAGAATGGATCGCACAGCGTCTTACAGAGCGCGGGTTTGAAAAAATGTGCTTTGATTCTCCCCGCATCCAGAGCCTGTACTATGACACTTCCGATTACGCGCTCATCCGGCAGTCTCTGGTGCGTCCCCTGTATAAGGAAAAACTGCGTCTTCGCACCTACGGTGAGCCCGACTGTCAGACCCAGGGATTTATTGAGATCAAGAAGAAATATAATCATGTGGTCTACAAGCGCCGTACCGCGCTGCTTCTGTCGGATGCTGAAGATCTGCTCTCCCCTTTCACTCCTACTTCCTGCCCGGGACAGATCGGGCTGGAAGTGGACTGGATGGTGCGCCGCTACACGCTTCGCCCCAGCGTCATCATTACCTATGACCGGGATGCCTATGTTCATCCCCACGACCCCACGGTTCGCATTACCTTTGACCGGAAGATTACCTTCCGCAGCGATCATCTCGACCTTCGCATCGCCGCTCCGGGCACCGCACTCATTGCGCCTTCCCAGCGCCTGATGGAAATCAAGATCCCCGGTGTCTATCCGCGCTGGCTTCTGGATATGATTCAGGAAGCAGGCGCCACGCGTACGCACTTCTCCAAGTATGGGGAAGCCTATACCCAGTTTCTGAGTCCTCAGTCGCCGTGCGCGTTTTATAAGAAAGGAGCCTGACAATGCTTACCAGTATTCTGACAGAAACCATTACCTTTTCTTCCCTGCTTCTTATCATGGGGCTGGCCCTGGTATTAGGTACCTTGGCTGCACTGTTTTACATAAAGACAACCCCTACCAGCAAAAGCTTTGCCCTGACCCTTTGCTTTCTGCCTCTGATCACCGCAACGATTATCCTTGTGGTCAATGGGAACTTAGGCGCAGGGATTGCGGTAGCCGGTTCATTCAGTCTTATCCGATTCCGTTCGGCTCAGGGCACCGGTCATGAAATCCTGGCCCTGTTTCTTGCCGCAGCACTGGGACTCACACTGGGGGCAGGATATATAGCCATTGCCTGTATGCTCCTGATTCTCTACATTCTCTTCAGTTTACTGCTCCGTGCCGTGCACTTCGGCGAGGATGAAGAGAGAATGCGCGAACTGCGCATCAGTGTACCGGAGTCATTGGACTATGAAGGACTGTTTGATGATCTCCTGGAAAAATACTTTACTTTCTCCCGTCTGGATCGGGTCAAGACAGCAGAAATGGGAAGCATTTACCAGCTTACCTATACTGTCCGGCCTTCTGAAACACTCTCTTCCCGGGAGTGCCTGGATCAGATCCGCACCCGCAACGGGAATCTCCCGGTAACCCTGGGACGTATTCCCGACAAGAACGTAACCATGTAACTGTAAAACGCGTCTGTGCCATCACAGACGCGTTTTCTGACGCATAAAAAAGTCGACTGCCAAGGAAGTTCAGGAGCAGTCGGCTTTTTGTGTTAGGAATTCTGTCTCCATTATACCGATTCATGTCGCTTTGTCAAGTCATTTTTCCCATTTTCTACAATTCTTTTTTTTGTGCTTGAGAATTCCTTCCTTTATTATCCCTTCCTGTGCTTGTCTTTTCCCCGCAGTCAGTCTATAGTCTCCTATCGGTACCGACTCCGTCTGAAAGGAACCATGGGAATGAAAAAAGCATTGCAGTTTTTCAAAAAGGAGCTCATGCTCACGCTGTCCGTTTTCGCCGCCCTTCTGGCTCTGATAATTACACCGCCCACAGCGCATCTGCTTGCCGATATCGACTGGCGAACACTGGGCACACTGTTTATGATGCTGTGCGTGCTGGAGGGGTTCAAGAAGGAAGATGTGCTGAAGCCGGTAGTGCGACTTGCTTCGCACCTGAAGCACATGACCACCCTTTCCCTTTTCCTGGTCTTCGGTGTTTTCTTCACTTCCATGTTCGTCACCAATGATGTATCTCTCATCATCTTTGTTCCGCTGACCATACTGCTGTTCCGCAGCGGTCAGAAGGAGCACTATATTCTTCCTGTCATCTCCATGGAGAACATTGCCGCCATCCGCGGGTCCATGCTGATGCCGTTTGGAAGTCCGCAGAACCTGTTTCTCTATGGCCAGGCAAATGTGTCCGCAGGACATTTCATGCTTCACATGCTCCCCCTGTGCGCATCCTCCGCGCTTCTGCTGATCGGGTTCATCTTTTTCCTCTACCGCAGAAATCCCGGGGAAGCCATTGCCACACAGGGCCATGAAACACCGTGGACAGCCTCCGGAAAAATGCGGCGCATCGGCTATATTCTGCTGTTTCTCCTGATCATTGCCGTCATTGTCACCCGCACCTCCCTGTGGCCTTTCGCAGTTCTACTCGTACTGGCAGCCATTGTACTTCTTGACCGAACGCTCCTGCTTCAGGTTGACTATGTACTGATTGCCACCTTTTTCTGCTTCTTTGTCTTTTCGTCCTCCATTGCCTCCAACACCGCAATTGCGGCAGTCCTGAAAAAGGCCGTGGCAGGGAACGAGTACTTCTGGGCCATCGGTCTGAGCCAGATCATCTCCAATGTTCCTGCAACAATCGTCCTCTATCCCTTTACTGAAAACTTTGCCGGACTGATCTACGGTGCCGATACTGCCGGGCTCTGTTCTCTGATCGGGTCTCTGGCATCGGTCATCAACTACCGCATATATGTCCGTGAATACCCAGGCAACGGCAAACAGTTCATCAAGATATTCACCGGCGTCAGCTGGGCATTCTTCCTGATCGTAGTCGTACCGGGCTTCCTGCTCTCCCGCTGGCTCTTCTTCTGATAGCGCTGTATTCCGGCGCAGGGTTCGTGCCCCGTCTCAAAATGAAAGCAGCCAGTCGAACCGTCATCTGCTGCGCGTTCGGCTGGCTGCTCTTTCATTTCTGCTCTCAGTTTTCTCCGCATTGACTGTAATACGCTTCCAGCTTGGGCCTTGCATGCTCATAGGCGCTTCGCAGCCCAGGATCAAACTGTCCTCCCATGCCCTCAAGAATCATACGGTCAGCCTGTGCAAAACCAATCGCATCCTTATATACACGCTTGCTGACCAGTGCGTCATATACATCTGCGATCGCCATTATTCTGGCCTCCAATGGTATCTGTGTTCCGAACAGTCCCAGAGGATAGCCGGAGCCATCCCACCGCTCATGATGAAAGTGCGCCACATTCTCTGCAACCGTCTGAAAGGATGCATCATCCGTATCCATCAGAATTTCATGAATCACCCTGGCGCCTTCCGCCGCATGACACTTCATTTTCTCATATTCTGCCTGTGTAAACCGCCCAGGCTTTCGAAGTACAGCATCATCCACTGCGATCTTTCCCAGATCGTGCATTGGCGCAGCTTTTATTACATCATTGCAGAATTCCTCTGTCAGACAAAGCGTACCCTCGCGGATGATTTCACCAATCAGGATACGGACGCCTTCACTGGTTCGCTTGATATGTCCGCCCGTGGAGTTGTCCCTGCTTTCCACCATCATGGCCAGACTCAGAATCAGATGGTCGTGCATTTCCACGATATGCCGTGTCTTGGCTTCTACTTCCTGCTTCAGGTCTTCGTTATAGCTGTCCAGCAGCCGGATATACTTCTGGCGCGCAGTGTCGTCGGTAAAGGTAACCATATACCCTCGCCGCTTTCGCTCTTCATAGAGATCATTGACCTGTACAGTGTAAAACCTGTCATCCTCCGGATGCCCGCTGTCTGCGTGCACCGTGTACTGAAAGCGCCCATTCTCCCTGTTTTCCAGGAAGCTGTCCAGAAAATGGCGGATTTTCTGCATGCCCGACTTCTCCGGAAGTCGTGCGTCCACTGCCAGTTCTGCCAGTCCAGGTACCAATTTCTGTGCCACTTCATTGCTTCCCAGGTATCGCTGATGAAAGTCAAAGGAAATATAACCGATCCCCTGTTCCTGAACCATGGAATCAATCACGGTATCACTCACATCATAGAGATTGACTCTATGGGCAATCAGAAGATAGGTAAATTCCGCTATCACATAACCCAGCGGCACAAAATCCACCGTACGAATGATTCTTCGGCCGACAAAGAAGCTCAGCATACAGATCCCGTCCGGGATCATCAGCAGATAAAGAATCCTTCGCGGCACCTGTTTCTTTCGATACAGGGATTCAGCAATCGTGACAATGCCCACCAGAAAGAACAGAATCAGAACCGCATAAAAGACACTGTGCATAGGTCCATACCGCCGTATCAGTGTCGGTGAAGACCCGATCATGCCAAAGGCGATATCGCTGTAAAACCAGTCCCGCCTTCCAATGGTCAGAACCGATGCATACAGACATGCACAGACGAGAAACAGCCCCGTGCGCAGCCCTTTGTGTATGGAAATCCCGCACAGATGAAAAATGCTCAGAAGAATAAATAGCTGAAGAAAGCACCCTCCGATATATATGATCTGCATGGCCCGGATCAGCCCTTCCAGGCTTTTCGACTGTTCCTGCAGCACATAGCCCAGGCAGGATACCGGCACCAGTGTAAATATCATGGTAAAGTCTGCATCAAAGTGCTTGTGCCACCGATATATGTAGACTGTTGTCAGTGCCAGCGACAGCACAAACATGCTCCCATAAAACCCCTGTATCAATGCCGTTGCCTCCCTTGCACGGGAGAAACGCCCTCCCCCAGGTGCGCTTCTCTGTCTGTCAAAGCCATTCTCCCAGCCATGCATTCGTCAAGACTTCCCGTCATGACCTCTTCGCTATGGATCACCTTGGCACCACCTAATGCTGTGTCCTCACATGTTATTCACAAACCGGATGCACACAGGCGTCGGGAACGGCAGATTCCTGTCCCAGGCAAGCCTTCCATCCGCCAGAACATGGAACACAGCGATGCTGTCACTGTTCTGATGTCCCACCAGCAGCCATCTTCCATCCGGGCTCAGTGCCATATGCCGCGGTGTTCTTCCATGGCAGGGAACGATCTCCACAGTTTTCAGGCAGCCGTTCCCGTCTACGTGGTATACACAGACAGAGTCATGACCACGGTTGGACGCATACAGATGCGTTCCATCCTTTGCCAGTTGAATATCTGCAGCGGTGTTACCGACAATGCTTCCATCCGGCAGTGTGGATACGGACTCCGCCAGCATCATTGTCTGATCATCCCCGATCCGGAAATGCGTCACACAGGATCCCAGCTCCTGAATCAGATAGAAGTGGCGGCCATCTGAGGAGAACACACCGGCACGCGGACCGCTTCCGGGTACAACTTGAACGTTCTTTTCCGGGCATGGCGCAATATGATCCCTGAAAACCGCGTAAGGCATTACCATGTCACAGCCGAGATCTGTCACCCACGCATATCCATGACGGTCAAAGATAACCTGATGCGCATGCGCCGCACTCTGACGCACCGGATCCACGCTCTGTCCCGTATGCTGGAAATGTTCTCTTTTCCCTGTCATATGCCCGCTGTCGTCAAGGGCAAAGAATGAGACCGATCCATCCCCATAGTTTGCCACAGCGATCCAGTGCCTGAACGGATCAATCGCCACATGACACGGATCCGTTCCGCCTGTAGGAAAGGATGATCCCATCGACACGGATCCGTTTCCGATCATGACTTCCGAAATCCCGCCGCCATACGTGCCTGCAAACGTTTTGTTTTCCCGAACCGCATAGAGCATTCCCCGTTCTTCGTCCAGAGCCATAAACGACGGATTTCCCATGGGCATGACATGCCTTACGGTAAGCTGCTCGCCGTCAAACACACAGTCATACAGTCCCTTGCCATTCCCGCTGAAAAGCTTGTCCGTCCCAAAGACAATCGGTTCAGAATACGTTCCAATCAATACCCGCATGCCTGTGTCCTCCGTCTTTTTCAGCAAAAAAGTCCTTTCTCCGCCCTGTCAGACGGCACAAAGGACTTTTCCTTTTCAGTCACCTAGATGCAGATCCTTGAAATTGCCAAGATCACCGTTTGCCCAGTGCTTCCGGCACAGCGAAACGTACTGACTGTTTCCGCCCAAAAGAATCTGATCGCCTTCCCTGACGACTCTTCCGTTCATGACCCGTGCATTGCAGATCGCTTTTTTCCCGCACCAGCAGATTGTCTTGATCTCCTCAATCGTATCCGCCCAGGCCATCAGCCATTGGCTGCCTTCAAAAAAATTGCCCTGAAAGTCCGCCCGCAGGCCATAGGCAATCACCGGGATATTCAGGTCGTCCACAACATGCACAAGAAACTGGACCTGTTCCTTGGTCAGGAACTGAGCCTCGTCGACAATCACACAGTCATAATCCCGGATCTCCATCGCCGGCAGTTCTTCCATGTACACGCACTCGGTGGACAGACCGCATCGGCTCATCACGGTCCGCGCGCCGTCCCGGTTTTCCATGGCAGGCTTTACCATGAGCACTTTCTGTCCGCGCTCGTGATAATTGTACTCTACCATGATCGCATTGGCCGTCTTGGAGGAGCCCATCGCTCCATAGCGGTAATACAGCTTTGCCATTTTCGTGCCTCACTCTCAGATTTCCAGTTTAGGGAACAGTGTCACAACCGCCATTTCCTCAGCCTGAAAAGCCCGAGCCAGACCGCGCTGCGGGCCGGACCGACTGAGGAAATGTGCCAGCACCTGCTGTACACCTTCGCTGGATTTGATTGCCATCAGGCGATGGATCAGGGCTTTGGCAAAGCCCTGTCGACGATATCCGGGGAGTATATACACCGCCTGCAACTCGCACTGCGAGCCTGTGCCGGAGACAATCGCTTCCCCGATCAGCTGGCCTGCACGGAACAAGCCCAGGCAGTGGAAATGCGGTGTACGCATCATCCGCTGCAGATCCATCAAGGAAAGATGCGCAATATCATTCTGCTGCAGACGGCCCAGAAGCGCCATCTGCTCCTCAATGGTGTTCAGCGGTACCTGATCCATACTGCAGCTCATGGGCACCCGGCTTTCCCCCACCGGCATATGCAGGAGCATCACCCGCTCGCTGTCTTCGGCACTCAGTCCGTTATGTGCAAAGAACGCCAGGGTATTCTCATCCCCCGGTGCCACATTGGTATAGATCCGCGCCTTAACATCCAGCGCCTGATCCCGCATCTGACGGGCACGCGCCACCAGAGCACCCAGCAGCTGATAAGAAGCATCACCTATCGGCTCCATGTGAAAGTAAATATTTATCGGACAGTCCGGGTCAAGATGCATCTGATACTGATACACTACATACCCCATCCCGTTTTGTACACCAAGCTCATCAATCAAAAAGAATACGTTCTCCGGCGGCATGCCCTGAAAGAGCCCCGTCGGATGCTGCAGATGCTGCTGCATGCATTCAGCCTCCATACATCAGTTGTTTTCAAGTACCGTAGCACCAAGCCCTGCAAGCGCCACTGCCATGGCACCATACAGCACCTGGATCTCAAATGCATACTCTTCCCGTACGGTAAAGAAGAGAAGCACAAGCCCGCATGCAAGCAGCACTGTGCGCAGAATACGCCACGCATTCCACGTCCTGTCCCATACCGGGAGAAACAGTACAAAGGCTGCCAGGGATGTCACGATCAGATGCGGATAAAACTGCGGTTTTTCAAAAGCGAACTCAATCCATACGACGATCAGTGCACAAAGTGCAAAGCGTACAAAGGCAAGAACGGCCTTTTTCCTCTCCACAGATCGAAGACGCATAAACAGCAGTATCAGAAGAACACAGAGCGCCGCCAGCTGGGAAAAGCGCACAAACCCAAAGCGAATGCAGTCGTCCTGGCGCATCTGTTCAAAGAAAATCTGTGTGCATGACAGATATGTCAGAAAACGTATCGCCGTTTCTCCGCTCTTCCGCGCTTTCTTCTGCCAGGCAAAGGAGCGCACAAGAAACAGTGCCGCTGTCAGCGCCTCAAATATGAACACAGCCAGATACCACTCCGACCAGTCCACATCCTGATAGGTGCAGACCGCGAAGGGAAAACGCTGCCATAAGGCAGATTCCACCATTGGTCCCAGCCCCTGGTCTGTCCATACCTCCGCAGCACGGCCCACGCAGAGCATAAGGGCCGCAGACGGCACCAGTGCGTCCAGACTGCGCAGGAAATCCTCCCCACGCACCCGGCAGGAAAGCCACACGGAAAAGAGTACCCCGAACACTGCCCCATACAGTGTATATCCGCCTCTGTAGAAGGCAACTATCAGCGACAGCCCGCCATAGTCCGAAACAAGGGACGGCGCCATGGCCGCACAGTAGACAAGATGTGCACCAACCAGCGCGCCGACTGCACTGACCAGTGCCAGATGTATGCTGGCTTCCCGGTCCGCACCTCGTCTGTGCATGCAGACAAACAGAAGGCAGACGCTCAAAAGAGCGCCCAGTGCGATGGCCAGTCCATACCCGGTCAGAGCGAAAGCTGTACCTTCCCACAGGATCCTGTTTTCGCCCATCAGGGTGCCTCCTCCTCTACTGCCTCTGTGACCTCCGGGACAGTCGTGACAAAATAGAGAATGTCGGCAATCGTGCGCTTTTTCGTGCGCGCATTCAGCTTCTGATGATCCAGAACCAGCCAGGTGGACGATCCGCCATCCAGGTTATAGGCATTCTGCGGTGAAAAGCGTGATACCAGTTCGGAAAACTCCAGCATGGTAAGGCCTTTGCAGTTGCGCTGCTCCGGGCCTTCTGTGGCAATGATCAGATATTTCAGGTGATCCATCTGACACAGACAGATGCGCTGTGTCTTCTTCTGGGGTGCCATCATTCTGGAGGGATACTCCGTAATCCGCTCACCATCAATCACAATTCCCGGGCCAAAGGCAAAGGCCTGCGCAATATGGCCTTCATATGGCGCAAAGCTTTCTTCAGTGGGATTGACCAGTATGTGAAAGTCACCCTCATCATCAATCACCAGTGCATCATATCCATCGTAATAGGTACGACGCAGCACCTCGCCATTTCGAACGATAAAGCCTTCCCTGCGGTCAATGAAGTAATCCCCGTTGATCGCAAGTACGGCCTTGACCCGGCGTGAAATATGCTCTGCCCAGGCAGTGCTCTTGGAGGGATAGGGCTTGCACAGCTCCGTACGGATCTGGCTCGCATCCGCTACCGTGACCCAGGCTGCCCAGCAATTGGTGTCATAAGCACGGAAGGTTTCCACATGGATATCCAGACTGTCGTCGTGATACCCGCCCTCGTCCGCTAAAAATGCATTGCTGTCCGGAGTCGGTGCCAGGACGTCATAGGGAATCGAGGTTCCCTCTGCAAGCCTGACACTTTCCTGATCATAGACAGGCACCTCTTCTGCTCCTGCACGCGGAACCGCACTGGGCACAAGAAAGGCCAATGAAACAAAAAGCACGGCAAGAAGCGCCGTCTTCCAAAGAATCTTACGCATAGATTGCCTCCCGCAGCGCTGAATAATCAGCCTTTCCATTATAGGAATCGCCGTGCAGTGTGTCAATTCAGCCTGACCTGCCCAAACCTCGGATTTCCGGGCTTTCTCCGCATCACCTACTCGTTTTCACGACGTAAAAAGAGAGTGACAGGGTTTTCTGTCACTCTCTCACGATAGCTTTTATGCCACAGGAATCACATTGGACCAGTATACCTGATTATACAGGTCCGTAAACCGATAGCTGGTAACCACCTTAGCCGGATCCGGCAGATAAAGAGCACCCATGCTCATATCCTCAGAATAGATGATCGGATCCCCGATGGCGTAGCTCTTCTGATACTGAAGATCATACGTATAGTAATCGCAGATGAACTGGATCTTGTCGCCCGCCTCCAGCGGCAGAAGATTCTTGGCAACGGTTTCCGTGACACTGCTGTCATAGTCAAACCGTGCGCCTACGATATAGCCGTCCTCATGCTCGTTGTCAAAGACCACCAGCAGCTCGCACTGCATATCATTGAGAAGGGCCGGAATATAGCCGGTCGTCCGCCATGCATCGCCATCCTTCTGTGTATCCAGACACCAGTAGCCTACGATCTTGCCGGCAAAGGATACCCAGGCTCCGTCGTTGACTGCAATCAGCCGCCCATCCTCAAACTCGTACACATTGTCAAGACCCAGGTCCAGATACCCACTGCCATCATCATAAAAGACATTCTGTTCTATGCTGTGCACCAGTGCCCACTTTTCCGCAGGCAGTTCCAGCGCATAGCGCCCGTCAGTCATCTTCTGGAAGATGAAATCAGACGAGGTGACATGGTGATCCTGTACATAGGAAACAGTCTCGGCATCGGTAAGCGTACGACCGGAGAAGAAATCCAGAGAGCCAATATCGCCCATGGAAGACATGTCTCCGCCCAGGAAAGCAGAAAGCAGAGACGAAATCATGTCTTCGGATCCGGAAGACGAGGACGAAGTGCCATAGGAGGAAGCAGAGGAGAAGATTGACGGAATGCTTTGATATCCGCCCGTAGCTGCCTGACCGGACACCTGCACACTGGCAAAGGCACGGAGCGCTTCGTTATAGCTGTCATCCATACCAATCTGCTGGAAAGTGGAAACCGCCTTGTCCACATTGCTCATCTTCCGGTAGGGGAAGAATACGGACAGACCATAGGCATTGGTCATGGATCCGGAGCGATTGTACTTCACCGCCGCACGCGCCGCTTCCGCCAGTGCCTTGCCTTCCGTGGACTGCAGTTTCAGCGCAAAGTCCACCAGATCTACCTGATCCACCTTAGAGGATGCCGCAAACTCGCGGCAGTTGACGCGCGCATCCGACACCTGCTTGTACTCAGCATTCTTCACAAGCCCAGTAACCGCCTTGGAAAAAGCCGTCAGCTTTTCCGGAACCGTTGTGCTCAGCTCAGCCAGATCCACCACAGAAAGCGTCGTATCCTGTCCCCGTGCCTGGCTCTGGCACGCACTGACAAAGTCATCGGCAATCTTCTTGCCCAATTCCAGGGTTCCCATGGAAGGATTCTGTCCCAGTGCCGTCAGCCACTCGGTATAATACCAGCCCACTCCCGGTTCTGTCTCCTCGGAAGCAATCATATAATCCGCATAGTCTGAAAGCATGAGCGCATTCTCCACACTGGCCATAAGACAGGCGTCAAATCCGATCATGTCAAACTTAACGCCGCCGTCCTCCAGCGCCCTGCGGATACCGGCCAGGCTCATGGAACCGGAACGTGTGAACTTTTCATCATACCCATACCCTGCCACAGCACCGGAGCCGTGATCCCAGAGAATCAGCATATATCGATTGGCCGGGTAATGTTCCTTTCCGTAGCGGATGAATGCCGAAAGCGTAGCGGGGTCAGTCATAGCCTTGGCGCCGTCATCTCTGACCAGATTCTGAAACTGCCCGTTTCTGACCTGCCACACCTGATTGGTGGAGGAAGAGATTGAACTGTTCTGCCAGCGTGTACATCCTCCGGTATAGAGAATCAGGGAAATGGAATCATCAAAGCTTGCCTTGAGCATTTCCTGAATATCCCGTGTAGCCATGGCGCTGCGGGATTCCAGATCCGTGCCGCACATGTAGACCATGAGCGTAATCTTGTCCTTGCCATTTCTCTTGATTGTCGTGTACTTCTTGCGGCTGCCGGAAGCCACCATGGTATTCAGCTTGGTGGAATCCGTGCGTACACCACTTCCGCTGCTGGAAGAAAGCGCTGCCTGGGATGAACTGGCAAACCAGCTGTTGCCGAGAATGCTTTCCAGCGGCGAACCCGACGAAGACCCGGAAAGGAAGCCGGAGAGCATGCTCAGAGGATCTGCAGAAGAGGCGGTCGTATCCGACCAGCTGCTGGTCGAACTCTGCGACTGCACGCTGGAAGTGTAAGGTACACTGGTAGGCAGAGAAATCGTCTGTGATGTATCGCTTCCGCCCCCGAAAAGTCCCGAAACCATGCCGCCTCCGCCCAGAAGGACAACCAGCGCTACAATAATCAGCGGCAGACATCCACCGCGTCCGCCGGCACGTCCACTGCTGCTCCCGCTGCCGCTGCCGCTGCCGGTGACGGGCGGAATAAAGGAAGGCGTTGAACCGGCAGAGGACGACTGCTGCCCCTGTGCCGGACGCGCAGAGGTCGTACTTCCTGTCTGCGGGCGGTGCGCCTGCCCAGCCGTCGTTCCCGTCTGCGGGCGCTGGGCCTGACCGCCCAGCGGGATACCCTGGGGACGCTGCTGCGGATACCCGCCTGCAGGGCGCTGCGCCTGCCCGGTCACATTGCCCGTCTGCGGACGCTGTGCCTGTCCCGCTCCGTTGCCTGTCTGCGGACGCTGAAACGTGCCGGTGGGGCGAACCGGCGTACTTCCCGTCTGGGGACGTGATCCCATTCCAGGACGCTTGACGCTCTCGCGGCCTTCCTGTGCGCCGGGCCTGCCTACCGGCCCCTGGGTCTGCACCTCTTCCTTGCGTTCCAGTTCGGATGCAGTCCCCTGTACTTTTCTTCTTCTGCCTTGCTGTTCTGCCATGGTCTCATTCCTCCGCTCTCTTATCAGAATCATACTGCTTTTATATTGAATGACTATTTACTGCAGATATCGGTGCCATATGTATCCGGTCTGTCCCGTATCACTGTCCGGCTTTTTCCACCAGACCATAATCCAGCCGTCCGCACAGTCCTCCGCCAGCACCTGCACCTGTGTGCCGCGGTTCAGATGCGCAAGAGACGCGGACTGTTTGGAGTCCAGTGCCCGCAGATGTACCCAGTCCACACCGGCAACCTTCCGATATGTGGGCGCATTCAGCACCAGGCGCTTTATTCCCTCTTCCCTTTTCAGAAAGGGAGCGGTATCGCCGTAATACCAGTCACTGGCATACGTATTGTCCCAGAGCGTCATCTGCGACGGCTTCATCAGCAGAAGGCTTTCCCGTACCGTCTTCTCGTCCGGTGTGTCCACTGTATAAGCCGCCACAGGCACCGGCTGCCGTTTCTCCCAGAGATAGAACACAGTTTCCGCATGCGTCGCTCCATACTCTTCATAGCTGATCAGCACCGGTTCACCCTCCCCGGTAACTGTCAGCGACAGATCAGCCAGTTCGAGCTGTCCCTCCGTAGGGCCTCCGTTCCACCCTGCGCATTTCATGACAGGATCAAAAGCGCCTTTGTCAGGATTCCACAGACAGAAGCTCTCATGGAGATTGCTTGCGTCGGCACGCACCGACAGCACCAGATCCCGGAAACCATCCTGATTGATATCGTACAGGCGTGCCATGGACGCCGCTTCATCCATGCGCGGCGTTTCCCGGCTTTCATAGGTAAGCGTCTGGGAAAACGTATGATCCCGCGACTGGATCTCTGCCTTCAGTGTATAGACATATCCAGCCGCATCCACCGTGTGTTCCTGCATCTCCGACACCGAAACATCCACAAGTCCCCCCAACTGGGGGACAAGGCTGGACAGGCGGAAAATGCCATCTTCCTTCTCCGGCGCCACGGCTTTCGGAGCCTCCTGCTGCCTGTTTTCCCACCAGTCATACAGAAGCATGAGCGGCGGGTATATGACCGCCTCCTGCCATGCGCTGCACATCTCCTGCACCTGACTGCTTCGGATGGTCTGTCCATTCAGCGTCCAGACAGTCTCCTTTTCGCTGTTGACCACAAGCTTCTGCGGAAATACGACATTTCCGTTTTCCCACTGACCTCTGGCATAGATCGACTCAGAGGCACCGTTCGCGCCTTCATTATAAAATCCATAGCCGGATTCCGTCTGCATCAGATAAATGCGGTTCCGTTCCCAGCCTCGCAGTGCAAGACAAGGTACTCCATCCCGCAGGGTCCAGACATCAAAAAGATAGCCCTCTGCACTCATCATGCCGGACTCACCGATCAGCAGTTCCTCCTGACCGTCCCCGTCCAGATCCCTGCAGAGAAAGCCGACTGTTTCCAACGGATCGAGCCCTGTATAATAGGTAGCCTGCCGAACCGAAAAGTTCAGGGTATCATCCTCCCAGAGCGCTTCATTTCCCAGAAGTCCTTCTGTATACGCTTCCAGGATCGGTGCGTACAGCGCTTCCCCATCTGTGGCTTCCGCCATGGACAGCATGCACAGGCACAGTCCAAGCATGACTCCTGTGCACAGTGCCTTTCGCTTCATCCCTATTCCCCCTTCGGCTGGCCATGAATGTATTGTACTGTTTTCCTCCGCTCGTGGCAATCCGTTATGGTGCGTCAGCTATGCTTTTCCCTTGTTTCGTGATACAATCTCAATCGATAACAGGATGAAAGGACGCATGACATGACGGCGCTGAAAGTCGGTATTGTTTCCCTTGGCTGCAACAAAAACCGGGTCGACTCTGAGATCGCCCTGGGACTGATGCAGGATGCAGGGTATCGCCTGACCCCTGACCCGGCCGAGGCAGACATTCTCATGGTCAATACATGCGGGTTTATCGGGCCCGCCAAGGAAGAATCCATTGACACCATCCTGGAGATGGCCCAGTACAAGCAGACCGGGAAATGCCGTCTGCTGGTCGTCAGCGGCTGCCTGGCCCAGCGCTATGAGCAGGCTCTCATGGATGACATGCCGGAGATTGACGTACTGCTTGGCGTCAATCAGTACCAGTGCCTGCCACAGGCCATTGAGAAAGCGCTGAAAACCGGTGAGCGGGTCGCCTCCGTGGAGGATCCCAAGGCGTTTTATGAACATCGCAGGGTACTCACCACCCCCTCTTATTCCGCCTATATCCGCATCGGCGAAGGCTGTTCCAACCGCTGTACCTTCTGCGCCATTCCCCTGATCCGCGGAAACTATCGAAGCCGTGCGCAGGAGGACATTCTCTCAGAGATACGAGCCCTGGCCGATCAGGGGGTCAGCGAGCATGTTCTGGTCGCGCAGGACACCACGCGCTACGGCACCGACCACGGCGGACATACCACGCTTCCTGCGCTTCTCACGAAAGCTTCCGAGATAGATGGCGTACACTGGCTCCGGGTGCTGTACTGCTATCCAGACGAGACAAACGAAGCACTCCTGGATTTTCTGGCGGAAAACAGCAAGGCCTGTCCCTACCTGGATCTTCCGATCCAGCATATTAACGACACCATTCTCCGCCGCATGCACCGGCGCGGCACCAGTGCAGATATCCGTCGCTGTGTCCGCATGGCACACGAAAAAGGCATTACCCTGCGCACCTCTCTGATCGTGGGCTTTCCCGGAGAAACAGAAGCGCAGTTTCAGGAGCTTCTGGACTTTATGGAGGAAGCCCGTTTTGACAGGCTGGGCGCCTTTGCCTATTCTCCCGAAGAGGGCACACCGGCAGCCGATATGCCCGATCAGATACCGGAGGAAGTCAAGCAGGAGCGTCTGGACCGCCTGATGACACTGCAGTCCCGAATCTCCCTCCGCGCCAACCAAGCCCGCATCGGCGAAGAGACAGAAGTCCTCATCACCGGAAAGCAGGACAGTCTCTATCGTGGGCGCTCCCGCCGTGAAGCCCCGGAGACGGATGGCGAAATTCTGGTCTCCAGTGCCCGGGCGCTTCCGATCGGTTCCTATGTGCGTGCACGCCTGACATCCGCTGATGTCTATGACATGCGAGGTGTGGTCCTATGAATCTTCCCAATAAACTGTCGCTGCTGCGTGTAATGCTGGTACCGGTCATGGTCATCCTGATGCTGCTTCCCGGGTCCGCTGCGTGGTACAGTGCGCTGGCCGTATTTCTTCTGGCCTGTCTGACCGATTACCTGGACGGACAGATTGCGCGCAGCCAGGGTCTGATCACGGATCTGGGCAAGTTCCTGGATCCGCTGGCTGACAAGCTGCTGCTTCTTTCCAGCCTGATCATGTTTACAGCCCTGTCTCTGTGTCCCACGTATCTGACCATTGCCGTTCTGGCAAGAGAGCTGGCTGTAGACGGGTTGCGGATGCTGGCCGCCAGCAAAGGACAGGTCATTGCCGCGGGAAAACTGGGAAAGATCAAGACTGTCAGTCAGATGATTCTGGTGATTCTCTTTTTCGTTTTCCGGCGTCCGGTGCCTGCCGATCCCTTCATGACAGTGGGTGCCATATGGGTGCTTGTCATTACTCTGCTCAGCGGTATCGATTATTTTAAGAATAATCTCTCACTTTTTTCCTGAGGAAGTATGCCATGAAGATCATGCTTATCCGCCATGCGGAACCCGACTATTCCATTGATTCCCTGACCCCCAAGGGGCGTGTGGAAGCCGAACTGCTTGCCCGGCGCATCAGCCGTGTCACAGATGTGCTCGGCTGTTACCTCTCGCCCCGGGGGCGCGCCCTGGATACGGCTGCCTATACGCTGAACAAGACACACTGGCCGGCACAGGTGCTCCCCTGGCTGGAAGAGTTCCGCGGAAGATGCTTTGACCCGGATGCCGGACGCGAGCGCAACTGCTGGGACTTCCGTCCGCATACCTATGAGGCCCATCCCCTGTGGCAGGATCCGGATCGATTCCTCGAAGACCCCCTGTTTGCGGACAGCAATGTACCCAGGATCTGGAAAGAAACCACCGACGGCGTGGACGCGCTGCTTGCTTCCTTCGGCTACACCCGAAAGGGACAGGTCTGGTACTGCGGGAAAAACCGGGAAGGCACGCTTCTGCTCTTCTGCCATTTTGCCATTTCCATGGCTGTCATGGGCTATCTCACTCATCAGTCGCCTGTAACGCTCTGGCAGAAATTCTGTATGGCGCCATCCTCTGTAACCACCCTGGTTTCCGAGGAACGCCTTGAGGGAGAGGTTGTCTTCCGCTGCATTCAGCTGGGAGATATGTCGCACCTCTATGCCGGCGGCGAACCCTATTCCACTGCCGGACTCTTTCCGGAGTTCTATGACGGCATCGATAATACAAGCCCCCGCAATTACGGCTCCATGCCGTAAGCATGAAAGCAAAGGAAAAGGCAGCCAGCCGGCTGCCTTTTCCTATCGCTGATTAAACATGGTCTTGAACGCTGTCTGATACATGGACAGGCTGGAGGGACTCAGACGCAGGCTCAGACGCATGACCACACGGTTAATCTGCATCACCCGTCCGGACTCCGCCTGTTTCATGGTGCTCAGTTCCTCATATCGCCGCTCCGCATCGGCACTGCTGGCAAAGACCTCCACCATACCGCCGTTATCCAGGATTCCGTTCCCGTTTTCCAGTGTCTGATCCACCCAGGCGGCCTTGGACGTATATCCCCCAGGTGTGCCCAGCAGATGTTCCGAATCTGTATCCACGGTATAGGTATACGCCTGTGCGATCGGAATGCCCCGGTTATACAGAGCCCGCACCACATCCTCTGCCGTATACCCGGGATCTCTGGGCCAGACAACGAACGCAATGACTGCAATAAGCAATACCGCTGCCGCAGGGATTGCCCATTTCATCCAGGGTTTCAGTTTGCCCATCTTCTCCTGCATACCGCGCTGCGGCGTGGGAATGGCGCTTCCCTGGGCTGCGTTTCCCAGCCCCTCCACAGGTCCTGTATACAGCGTGGCCTGTGGCGCTGTGTAGCTGCGCTGGATCGTACTGTATTCCCGCGACGGCTGAAAGGACTGTCCCTGCTGATTATAGAGCGAATAGCCCTGCTGTGCATCTGTTCCCGTTCCCATCTGCGCAGGATAGCCCTGGCTGTATCCGTTCCAGCTGCCGGACTGTGCGTATGCATTCGGGGATGGAGCATATCCCGGCATTCCCTGTCCGTCATAGCCGGCATAGGCGCCGGAAGCGCCTGCATACGGATTCGCCTGCATACCCTGACTGTACATGGGATCGTTTATTCCGCTGTTTCCGCCCGCAGGGTCGCTGTAGCCCTGCCATGCAGGGTCTGCAGAATATCCCGCGGATGCACCCATATATCCTGTCTGCATGCCTCCCGTCTGGCTGTATCCTGTCTGCATAGCCTGGGAGTTCTGGTACAGGGCAGGATCTGGCTGTGCCGCATACGGATAGGCATTAACGGGGTTCGAGGCAGGCACATACCCGTTCTCCTCACGGTTCCCCTGTGCATCATAATCGTAAGCCATATGGATCCCCCTGTTCTTTATAAATCATAGTGCATTCATTCTGCCACCGAAGAGATACGCTGTCAAGGAAAGCATGTCATTGTGCTGGGAACGGCTGCAGGAAAAGCAGCATTTGCATTCCCACACTGATTCCATTACAATGTGCCCTAAGTCTGTATTGACAGACGGAAAGAAGCGTTTGCCATGCCGAAAGTCAAGTCCTGTTTTGCCTGCACCAACTGCGGATACGAGTCCGCCAAGTGGTCCGGCCGCTGTCCCTCCTGCGGTTCCTGGAACACCATGGAGGAATCCATTGAAGCCGTACCGGAGAAAAGCGCACTGTCCGCCAAGCCGCTGCGCCAGCGTCCCGGGACCGGTTCCAAGCCTCTGCCGCTCACGGACATCCCGGAGGACAATACGATTCGTACATCCACGGGCATCTCTGAACTGGACCGCGTGCTGGGCGGTGGGATTGTGGAGGGCGGACTGGTGCTTCTGGGCGGTGACCCCGGCATTGGAAAATCCACACTTCTGATTCAGGTCTGCGCCCATCTCTGCCGCGCCGGAGCCAAGGTTCTATATGTATCCGGCGAGGAATCTGCCCGTCAGATCAAGCTGCGCGCTGCCCGTCTCGGGATTCATGAGAGCAATCTCTATATTCTGGCCGAAAACGCGCTGGACAACGTGGAAACCCATATGCTTTCCCTTGCACCTTCTGTGATGATCGTGGACTCCATTCAGACCATGTACCGTCCTGAAATGGCATCTGCACCGGGTTCTGTCAGCCAGATCCGGGAATCCACATCCCTCCTCATGCGCCTTGCCAAGGAAAGCGGGACTTCCATATTCCTGGTAGGCCATGTGACCAAGGAAGGTGCTATTGCCGGTCCGCGGATGCTGGAGCATATGGTAGACGTAGTTCTTTACTTTGAAGGCGACAATCAGCAGCAGTACCGTCTGCTTCGCGCTGTAAAGAACCGTTTCGGCTCCATCAATGAACTGGGCGTGTTTGAAATGACCGGGGAAGGCATGCGTGTCGTGCCCAATCCCAGTGAACAGCTGCTGTCTCACCGCGCCAAAGGCGCCAGCGGTTCCGTGGTCTTCTGCGGCCTGGAGGGCTCCCGTCCCATACTCTGTGATGTACAGGCACTCTGCGCCCAGTCCTATTTCGGAACGCCCCGCCGCACTGTCAACGGCGCCGACGGTGCACGCGTTGCCCTGCTGCTGGCTGTACTGGAAAAGCGTGCAGGGCAGAAACTGTACAACCAGGATGTATATATCAATATTGCCGGCGGTCTGGAGCTCTCCGAGCCCGCCGCTGATCTGGCTATTGCCATCGCTGTGGTCTCTTCCCTTCACGACAAGAGTATCGGCAGCGATATCGCAGTGCTGGGCGAGATCGGACTGGCCGGTGAGGTGCGTGCGATCCCCCAGTGCGAACGCCGTATTGCAGAATGTCAGCGTCTCGGCTTTACCACCATTGTTGTTCCCAAGGAAAACCTGAAGACGCTCAAGACCCCGGAAGGAATGAAACTGCTGGGCGTTGATACCCTGATGCAGGCCATTTCCGTTCTCTTCTAAGGAGGTTCCCTTGAAATTTCGTTATCTGCGCACGCTTGTGCGTATACTGATTCTTCTGCTGGGTGCTGGTGTCGGCGCTGCCCTGGCTGCGGGCGGCATTACTCTTTTCCGCATGGCCTCACCTGATCGCGAGATTGAGCTGATGAGTATCATGCTCACCTATCTCATTCTCTGTACGCTCTTCTTTCTGATCTCTCTGTTCTTCTCCCGGCGCCTGACGGATTCCATCATGCGTCTGGGGCAGGAGATCTTCCAGCGGGTGGAGCGATTGCCCATCGGACAGTTCGTTTCCGCCATGCTCTGCATGATTCTGGGTCTGATTGTCGCTGCGCTTTTGAACGGGCCCATTCATTTCATGGGCTCTTCTATCTTCACAACTGCCCTGTCAGCACTTCTGACCATTACGCTGGGCTCTTTCGGCTATGTGCTGGGACTGCGGCGGGGAAACGATGTGCTGGGACTACTGCGCTCGCTGACCGGTTTTTCTTCCCATTCCATCACGCGCAGGCGCATAGCCAAAGCCGCCAAGAAAGCACAGGACCGGCCTGCGCAGCCCTATCTTCTCGACGCGTCAGTCCTGATTGACGGCAGAATTCAGCAGCTGGCGGAAAAGGGCTTCATCCGCGGTCCGCTCCTGGTTCCCGCTTTTGTCGTAAATGAGCTCTCCCGCATGGCGGATTCAGCAGACCCTGTCAAGCGTGACCGTGCCAGCCGCGGTATGGACAGAATTCATGAAATGCAGCACACCCCGAATCTTTCCCTGCAGATTCTCAGGGATCAGGATGATGTGACTGACGATACCGATGTCATGATCCTGCGTCTGAGCCGCGAACTGCATGCACCGGTCATTACCTGTGACACGACGCTGACCAAAGCCAGCCGCATTACAGATACGCCTGCACTGAACCTGCATGAACTGGCCGCACTCATGCGTCCTTCCGTGGTGGCCGGGGATCATCTGTCCCTGCAGATCATGAAGGAAGGCAGGGAGCGTCAGCAGGGCATCGGCTACACCGAAGACGGTACCATGGTCGTGGTAGAGGACGCAAGGAATCGGGTCGGAGAAGTCGTGGAGGTTGAGATCACCAGCAGTCTGCAGACAAATGCAGGGCGCATGATCTTCGCACGGCCTGTACAGGCTGCATAAAGGCATCCCTGCAGAAAAGAGCATGAAAAAAGCGGAAGAGACTGTGCCTGTTGCACAGTTCCTTCCGCTTTTTCAGAACTCAGTAGGAAAATACGGTAACAGCATATCCCATGTTATCCAGCGAAGTAGAGCGCGAACGCACGCCCGGCTTCTGTGTCACGTGAATTGTGATAGGATCCACATCCCCTACATACTCGCGTACAATCTCATACTTGAGGATTCCGTTCTCAAACACGGCAATATGCGGATGTTCGCTGAGGTAGTCAATATATTCTTCCAGGCACAGGTCCATCGCGTGCATGGCTGCCGCATTCCCCAGTCCTACATAGCGGAAACCGCGGATCTTGACGCTCACGCCTGTTTTATAGCTCTTGTCCTGTGTGCCCTTGAGAGGATAGTCCGCCAGCGGGAAACGGAATACCAGTCCATACTTCCAGCTGTTCTGATACATCCAGATGCCCTGCTCGCTCTCAAAGAAGGAAGTATTGTTAATGGTGGCATCTCCCTGCTTGTAAATGCGAAGATCCACTGTCAGACCGGTATTGAATTCGCTGGTTCCGGGATAGTTGACTTCTTTCTTGGCTTTTTCGATCTGCTCGGCTTCAGACAGACTGCTGTATTTCGCCATCTTGGCCTGGAACATGGTATTCTGTTCATCCCAGGAACGGTAGCCTTCCCAGGCCACATAGTTCTCCAGCCCCTCCTTGCCGGCGTCCTCAATCGCAGACTGAAGCGCCTCCACTGCCTGCGGGAAAAGCCGAACCGTGTTGTCTTTCACGGAAACCTTGCGCTCCGTCGCCTTGGATACACTGACCAGATTGTCCTCCAGAAAGTCATCCGGCCGGGAATGCCATTCGTTGACCAGAAGCATCCCCTCATACATGGCCTCCTGACGCGAAAGCGTTGTGGTTGTCACATTCTCCAGCGGATAACTGGTCAGATCCACGACATCCCAGCCTGTCATGCTCTGCTGCGGCCAGGCCAGATTGGCGCCGGAGGTTGTCTGCTGTTCAAACTCGCTCAGCGCCGCCTGATACTGGCTCTGAGCCTGCTGATTGCGCGCTTCCACCTCGCTCTGCATCGCAGTCAGCTGCTCATCCTTCATGGCCTTTATCCGGGTTTCCCCGTAGAATGCACCTGCCGCGAGAATCGCAAATAGAATGGTAAACGCGATGACACCCTTCAGGGGATCCCGCTTTTTGGATTCTTTCATACATCGTTACCTGCCTTTCGCAGAGTACGCCGCCTGTCGGAACGCGACGAATATATTCCTCTCGATTGTATCGGGAACAGGCAAATTTCGCAATACTATGACAGCAAAAATTCACATTTTGGGCCTATTTGTTATCACTTTGTAACATTTTTGTCACGGTTTCAGCGCATTGACACAGATATGGATATATGCGTATAATGCCAGCATCCGATTTTCGGCACAAAAAGGAGGTATATCACATGGCACACAAGGAACTGAAGGGCACCCGTACCGAGCAGAATCTGATGGAAGCTTTTGCCGGAGAAAGCCAGGCCCGCAACAAGTATACGTATTTCGCATCCAAAGCCAAAAAGGACGGGTATGTCCAGATAGCAAAGATTTTTGAAGAAACCGCTGACAACGAAAAAGAGCATGCCAAAATCTGGTTCAAGTATCTCGAAGGCGGCAGTGTCCAGGACACCCTGACCAACCTGATGCAGGCTGCCGAGGGCGAGCATGTTGAATGGACGGACATGTATGCACGTATGGCCCGGGAAGCCCGGGAAGAAGGCTTTGACGAAATCGCCGAAAAGTTCGAAATGGTCGGTGCCATTGAAAAGACACATGAGGAGCGCTATCGCAAGCTGATTGCCAATATCCAGGACGGCCTTGTCTTTTCGCGCGATGGCGACTGCATCTGGGAGTGCGCGAACTGCGGACATATTGTCGTCGGCCCCAAGGCCCCCGATGTATGCCCTGTCTGCAATCATCCGCAGAGCTACTTTATGCTCAGAGCGGAAAACTACTGATTCTCTGTATGCGGCGGAAGACGGGGAGGCGATGCCTCCCCGTCTTCCGTGTTTCAGTCTTCGTGCCAGCACTCATGGCGCACGCTTCCGTCCCGATAGACTTCCTCATGTGCCTCCTGCACCTCCCAGGTGACGCCTTCCCGGTCTTCCAGATCGTCCGGTATGCGGTCAGCCCACGCCTGTGCTTTCTTTTCATCCGGTCTTCCGCTGTACTCGCTCATGGTCTGTATTCTCCTTTCCGGCAAAAGAAGCCGTATCTCTGTATAAAAGTATACCTATAAATGTTTCTGCAGTCAACAGTTCCCCTGCAATTCAAATGAAGCAGCGCATGGGAAAAAGATCGGCATTCGTCAACGCCGGAAAATGCACGGCCGCGGATTGCCATGAGCCATCCGCATCAGCCGGTCACTTTTTCTGCCTGATGGCTCCCATCCCTATCCATCCGTAAACTGGCTGCGCCTTTTTTTTGGTCTGCATCGTTTCATCATCCGAAAAAGTGGAAAAATAGCTTTGTATTAATTCCAAGGCCAGACCGTGAATGCACTGTTTACATCTGTTAAGCTGGCCACCCTGCTAGTAGAAGAGTGCTGCACCTCCCAGGAGCTGATCGACCAGCTCCAGAGCGGCGTAAGCGAGATGAGCGCTGAAAACGAGGCCGCCGAAAATGCCAGTGAGCAGATGGTCATCGGTGCCAAGTGGCTCCGTAAAATGCGAGACGCATTTGCGAAGCTGAACAATTCCAATTGCATTAGTATGATTGAGCAGGAATGGAATCTGCGCGAAAGCCTGATTGTAGAAAACGAACTGAACGCAAACCAGACTCTGGTGCAGTACCTGGCCAGCTCCGTATACGCCATGGCTATCTTCACTGGCTTTTACACCGTTGAATAATACAGGAAAGCCACAAAAGCCGAACAGCAAATTCGCTGTTCGGCTCTTTTTTGTTTTCCGCATGCACAGAAAGCGGGACGGAAAGGCATTCATGTCCGGTTCCCTAAGACATGTATTGCACATGAACGCATCCTTCATCTGCCATTGGCCCGGGTCAGCCAGTCCTTTGCCGCGCTTCATAACCACAGCAAAAAAGAACGCTTCATCGCTCATGGCTTTTCAAGGAGCCAAAAAGCACAAAACCTGATCTTCCGCTCGGTTTTACTGTGACGTATCTGCTGCACGAAAAACTGCTGACGTCTGTCGACAGCGCAGCCGATGATCCGTACAGAATAACTTGCTTCTGCCGCCTGAACTGTTTCCGAAGAAAAGAGGAACCGCAAAAGATCAATAACGCGTTCCGGAATCCAGTACACGATTCCGTTCATCCGTAATATTCAGACTCTGACGCCTGAAAGGCGACGGGGTACAGGGGACGATAACCTCCCCTGCACCCCATTTTTCCAGTCGCATTTATCATTACGAACGTATCACAGCCTGATACTGTTCCGCTGTCTTCAGAATCTTTCCCATTGCCGATGAGATTTCCTCTTCCGTCAGCGTATGATCCTGTCCACGGAATATGAAGGAGAAAGCAATGGACTTCACGCCCAGGCCCAGCACCGGGGAGCGATAGACGTCAAACATCTTCACATCCTCCAGAAGACTGCCTGCGCTTTGCGCCATTTCGCGCATCAGCGGACCGACCTCCGTGTCTTCGGGCATTACCAGGCTCAGATCCCGGTTGACTGCGGGATAGCGCGGCATGGGCTTCACTTCGCCCATGGCAGTGGACAGTGCCATCATGGCTTCCAGATCCAGGTCTGCAATCCATGCGCGTACCGGCATCTCAAAATTATCCCTTACATCCGGATGGACTTCGCCCACCGTACCGATGACGCAGTCACCCGCCTGCAGCACAGCGCTGCGTCCGGGATGCAGGAAGGTTTCTCTGCCTCGCGCAATCACGATTTCAATCCCCAGCTGCTGCAGGAGACATTCCACCAGTCCGCGCAGAGAATAGAAGTCTTCATGATTGCCATAAATGCCCATGGAAAGCCGCATATGTTCCATCGGCAGGCCTTCCTCTGTGCGATGGACAGGATCGAATATACGGGAAATCTCAAACAGACGCGCTGCGGTATTTCCGTGATTCATATTCAGAGCCAATGTCCTGAGAAGATCCGGCACCAGGGTTGTGCGCATGACAGATGTATCCTCGCCCAGGGGATTGCGGATCGGCAGCATCTGATACCTGGCATCCTCCGCGGACAGGCCCAGCTTCTCCACGCTCCGAGGGGATACAAAGGAGAAGTTCATGATCTCATAGAATCCAAGCCCCGTCAGAAGATCCGAAATCTTCATGCGCATCAGCATGGCAGCAGAACGCCCGCCGGGTGTTGTCTCGCCTCGCAGAAGTGTACCGGGGATCTTGTCGTAACCGTACACGCGAAGCGCTTCCTCGCACAGGTCTGCTTCCATTGTCACATCCTGGCGATCATCCGGGACGACCACATGCAGCGCATCCCCGTCCCTTGTAACTTCAAAGCGCAATGCTTTGAGGATGCTTTCAATCTCCTCCGGTGACATGGGCACGCCCGCGCGACGGGCAATCCGCTCACAGCTTGCATCCACTGTCTGCTGTCCCGCCGGATGGGGATACAGGTCAATCAGTCCGCTCACCACATCGCCGGCATCCATTTCATGAATCATCTGGCAGGCGCGATCCATGGCCTGCATGGCAGTGCGCACGGATACACCTTTCTCAAAGCGTGATGAAGACTCCGTCCGGATTCCGAGAGCACGGCTCGTCTGGCGCGTTGCGGCATAGTCGAACACAGCGCACTCGAACATCATGGTGTGCGTCTTTTCCGTAATCTCGCTTTCCTCACCGCCCATGATGCCCGCTACACAGCTGGGTTTCACGGCATCGCAGATGACCAGCTGACCGGGCGTCAGATCATGCTGTTTTCCGTCCAGCGTCGTGATGTGCTCGCCTTCCACGGCCTGGCGCACAATAATCTTTCTGCCTTCCACCATGTCCAAGTCAAAGGCATGCATGGGGTGTCCCGTCTCCAGCATGATGAAGTTCGTGATATCCACCACGTTATTGATGGAGCGCATGCCGGCACCGTACAGGTACTGACGCAGCCACAGCGGAGACGGCCCGACGCGCACATTGCGGATCACGCGGGCGATATAGCGCGGACACAGCTTTTCGTCATGGACTTCCACAGACACATAGTCATGGATATCCCCGCCCTTTTCCGTAACTACAATCTCCGGCATATGGAACGTCGTTCCGCTGGCCACGGCGGCTTCCCGGCTCAGCCCCCATACGGACAGGCAGTCAGGCCGATTCGCCAGAATTTCAAAGTCCAGTACATCCTCATCCAGTCCCAGGATCGGCTTTACATCCGCGCCAAGCGGATACTCTTCCTGGAACACCAGAATCCCGGCGCTTCCCACAGACGGATAGAGTTCCGGCGGGCATCCGATCTCATCACCGGAGCAGATCATGCCCTCAGAAAGCTCACCGCGCAGTTTTCCTTTCTTAATCCTGACGCCACCCGGCAGACGTGCGCCGATCCGGGCTACCGGCACCAGCTGTCCGGCCGCTACATTCGGTGCGCCGCACACAATGTGCAGCGGCTCTGTTTCCCCGACATCCACCGTACACACATGCAGATGGTCAGAATTGGGATGCGGTTCACAGGTCAGCACTTTTCCGACAACCACGCCTTCCACTTCACTGCCCAGGTTTTCCACGTTTTCCACGGCATTGCCGATCATGATCATTTTTTCCGCGAGCACATCGGCGGAGGGCGCCTCCGGCACATACCTGCGGATCCATTTCATCGGTACTTTCATCGCACATTCCTCCCTGCCTCAACGGAACTGTCCCAGGAATCGGACATCGCCCTCGTACATCAGGCGCATGTCCTTGATCCCATAACGCAGCATGGCAATACGCTCCAGGCCAATGCCAAAGGCAAACCCGGAATAGACGCTTGAATCAATCCCGCACATTTCCAGAACCTTCGGGTTCACCATACCGCCGCCCAGCACCTCGATCCAGCCGGTGCCCTTGCATATCCGGCAGCCGGCGCCATGACAGGCAGAGCATGTCAGGTCCACCTCCGTAGAAGGCTCTGTAAAGGGGAAGAAACTGGGACGGAAGCGCGTGGTGATTCCTTTCCCATAGATACGCTCTGCAAACGCGTTGAGCGTACCGCGCAGATCTGCCATATTGACATCCTTGTCAATCACAAGTCCTTCCATCTGGTGAAAGACCGGGCTGTGCGTGGCATCCACCTCATCGGCACGGTATACGCGGCCGGGACAGATTACACGGATTGGCGGCTTGCGTGTGAGCATGGCGCGGGCCTGCATGGGACTGGTATGCGTGCGCAGCACAATGTTGTCGTCCACATAGAAGGTATCCTGTGCATCACGAGCCGGATGGTTCTTCGGAATGTTCATGAGCTCAAAGTTGTAGTGATCCAGCTCCACCTCGGGACCTTCCAGCACTTCAAAGCCGAGGCCTGTGAAGCACTCCACCATCTCATCCATGACACGGTTTATCGGATGCTTGGACCCGATCAGCGGTTTTTCCACCGGCTGCGTCACATCCAGCGTTTCCCTTTCCAGCGCAAGCTCACGCTCCCGTACCTTGATCTCCGCTGCACGCTTTTCAATCATGCCGGTAAACTTTTCCCGTGCTTCATTGATCAGCTGTCCGGCTGCCGGTCTCTCTTCCGGAGCCAGCTGACCCATGGAGCGCAGCAGAGCCGTCAGTTCACCCTTTTTACCCAGCATGTGCACTCGGATTTCTTCCAGTGTCTGCCGGTTTTCCGCCGACGCCATTTCACTGAGCATGCGTTCATGCAGTTCGGAAATTTTTTCCTTGACACCCATTGCCTGTTCATCCTTTCGTATTTCTGCAACAAAAAACACGCCCCCCGAAAGGGACGTGACAATTGCCGCGTGGTACCACCCTTCTTCCGCACTCAGCCGGATAGCTGTATGCGCTCGCTGCCTGTCACGGGGCCGAACCGGCAGAGCCTACATATGCTTTCAGCCCTGCAGCTCAGGAGGGAATTTCCGGTGGCCGAATGGAGCACTCACACCGCCTTGCTCCTCGCTGTATCCGCCCATGCTCCGGCATGGTCTCCGTCATTGCTTTTTGACGGGAGGATTATACCATAGCCGTCTGAGGCGCGCAAGCTGTTTGCTGTCTCCAATTGAAAAGGTTTTCGTCTGCGTGTATAATGCCTGTCAGGTGCCTGGCACATTTTCTCCACAGATCCATACTGTTTCCTTTATCTGCCCAGACACTGTATCGAGTCTGCCACCGTGTGGGCTCGAGCCCGGGTTCGTCTGCTGCAGACCCCTGCATGCAGAAAAAGCCATGGCATCCACCCGCATGTTCCATTTGGAAAGGAGGTCAGCCCTTCCGGGCCAGCCCACCATGAAGATTGATCTGACCTGTCCCGCGGAAGTACTCCGCTGCCGACTCAATGATGAAAATCATAACCAGGCCGATGTGACACTCAACAATCTTGCGGACAAAACCGTCACTTCCACCGAAGTCACTCTTGTCCTGCACATGCGCGAAGAAGCGGAAAACACTCGCGTGCTCTATCGTGTCCATGACCTGCACGCCAGAGGCGGTGACCCCTTTACCTTCCCTGTGCCGCTCCCCGAGGATACGCCTTCGAGCCCGGAGAAAATCGAGGTCATTATTGAAAAGATCTGGTACGATGATGCCACGGTATGGCGTCGGGGCAAGGCGCCGCTCACAGAGTATGAATCCAACGCACTGCCCGCCGGACGGGAATTGGAGCGTCTCCGGTATGTGGCGGGCCGCCAGGCCGTCGGTTATCCGCAGCAGCAGGCACGGGTATGGCTCTGTGTCTGCGGACGTCCCAATGCCAACGGCGCCGAGCAGTGCGTGCATTGCGGCAATTCCCGGGAGGAAGTATTTCGGCTTTACAGTGAAGAAGCTGTGCATGCACGCATTGAGGCACAGGAAAACCGTCTGAAAGCACAGTCCATGGAAGCCATGCAGACATCCAACCGCCGTCAGTTGCAGCGGGAAACACAGTTGAAACAGAAGCACCAGAGGCAGAAGCACTGGCTCATCGCACTGTCCATTGTCTGTGTTCTGGCCGTGGCAGGCTACGCCACCGTCTTTCATCTCATCCCGTACCTGAACTATCAGTCCGCTGTGCGGCTCCTGGAGAACGGCGAGTATGACGCTGCCATTGCCGCATTCACTGCTATGGACCCCTATCGGGACAGCGCAGACTGGCTTATGCGCGCACGCTATGAGAAGGCCCGTTCCTCCCTGGAAAGTGCTGACATGGAAACGCTGGAGCATGCCAGAGAAACTTTCCAGTCGCTGGGTACCTACCTGGATTCTGCCACACTGCTCAAGCAGACAGACTATCAGCGAGCCGAACTGCTTCTGGGCGAGGGCATGATCTCCGATGCCACTGCGCTGTTCTCTTCCCTTGGAAGCTATAAGGACAGTCCGGCACGCGTCACGGAATGCAGTTATATGAAAGCCCACGAAATGCTCCTGAGCGGAAACTATGAGACCGCCATGGACGCCTTTGAAGCGCTGGGCGACTATGAGGACAGCAAGGTAATGGCCAGGGAGTGCCGAATCAAGGCCGCGGAAAGTGCACTGGACAGCGGTGATCCCGAGCACGCACTCTCACTGCTTCCGGATACGCTTCTGGGGGATGATGCAGTATCTCTGCGCCAGAGGGCGCATTATGCCATTGCCGGCACGCTCTATGAAGCCGGCAATGTAGTGGAGGCCGGGCAGGAGTACCTGCTTGCCGGTAACTATGCGGATGCCACCGATCAGGCGCGGCTGTGCATCTATGAGCCGGCCAGTCTGGCTATGAACAGCCGGGATTATCTCACTGCCGCGGACATGTTCGCATCCATTCCCGGCTACCTGGATGCGGATGATCTTGCCCTGCAGTGTCTGTATCTGGCCGCCAAGGACGCGCTCAAGGACCAGGAGTATACCCGGGCAACGACACTTCTTTCCCGCCTGCCCGTAGACTATGAGGATACGGATGACATGCGCAAGGAATGCGTGTACGCCCCCGCCCTTCTAGCGGTACAGAAGGGCGAATATGAGCGCGCCATTCTCGCCTTCCAGTCTCTGGGGGATTATAAGGATTCCGTGCGCATGATCTCGCATACCCGCTATACCTATGCGCAGGCACTGGAAGAGGAAGGCCGCTATGAGGACGCCATTGCTCAGTATGAAATGCTGGGATCCTATCTGCGCAGTGCGCAATACATGAAGAGAGCGCGTTTTGCACAGGCAGAAGTTCTCTTTGCAGACGGCCGCTATGACGAGGCCATGGAACTGTATGCACTGGTCGGCGATACCGCATCCAGGGAACGAATGCAGGAAATCCAGTATCGTCAGGCACAGGCTCTGTACGATGCCGGTTCTTTTGCGGAAGCAAAGGATGCTTTCCAGTCTCTGGGACGCTACAGTGACAGCCGCAGCCGCGTCAAGGACTGCGATCTTGCCCTTGCACAGGCGCTGGAAGCATCTGGGCAGTATGCTGAAGCACTCGCGGCGTTCCAGGCGCTCAAGGGGTACGGAGACAGCGATGCGCATGTCACGGAATGCCAGTATCAGTTGGCATGCCTTGCCCGCAGTGCGGGAGATATTGATGACGCGCTTTCCGCCTTCCAGGCACTGGGCGATTATAAGGACAGTGCTGAGCAGGTCCACGCCATCCAGTTTGCCAAAGCACTCGCCCTGGAAGAAGACGGGTCACTGAAGGAAGCTGCAGCCCTCTTTGCCGCTCTCCCGGATGATCCGGTTGCAGCAGCACACTATGCTGCGATCGAAGAGCAGCTTACGCCAACCGCAGAACCTGCCTCTGTGCCTTCACCGGAGGTGACGCCCGCTGAAGACGAAACAGAGCCTGCGCCTGCCCCGACCCCGGTGTCTTCCGAAAGTGTCTGGGAAATGCTCTATCAGGAGCCTGCGGAACTGGCCAGAAAGGCCGCTGAGGAAGAAAACTGGGCTTATGCAGCCTGGATTCTTCAGTCGCTCGACTGGGATGCACTGCCGGACAGCTATCAGGATCTCCTCTCCCTGTATCAGTCCGCCTGTGAGAAGGAAGGATTTGCGCTTCTTGAAGAAGGCGAGGACGCCAAGGCCTATCCTTATCTTCAGCGCATCTGGGACAGTGAACGTGTGCAGGAACTGATCGAAGCACGGCGGGATCTGCAGATTCTGGGGATCTGGGAAAACGATGACCACCGTCTTCTGCTCTCCGGCGATGGCACAGCCGAGCTGGACGGTGAAAGTCATATCTGGTCTCTTCACGGCTATCTTCTTTCTCTGGATGACGTAGAGGCTTTCTCCCTGACAGCCCAGCCGGACGCCTCGCAGATGGTTCTCAGGGATCGGCGCGCTTCCGGGATCGCGCCATGGACGCTGCGCAGGACCGCAGATGTTCCCCTTCTGCCGCTGCCGGAAGCAGACATGGCAGAAGATATGAAAGAATAAAGACGCCTTTTCTGGCTGCCGTCAATTCTGATGGCAGCCTTTTATTCTGTCCCATTGCGACTTTGATGTTCTTTGTCTTTTCTCTTGTTCCCAGACCTGAGTCGTGCTATAATCCCCCGTGCATGCATGGAGCATGCAGGGAAGAAAAAGGAGATATTCTTTATGGTTAAGGTCAATGTCATTTCCGGCTTTCTTGGTGCCGGGAAAACAACACTCATCAAAAAACTGCTTTTGGGAAAACTGCGCGAGGAGAAGGTCATTCTTCTCGAGAATGAATATGGCGAGGTCGGTGTCGACGGCAGCTTCATGAAGGATGCCGGCATCACTGTCACCGAACTGAATTCGGGCTGCATCTGCTGCACACTTGCTGGAGATTTCCAGAAGGCCATTGACGATCTGATTGACACCTATCACCCGGACCGCATCCTCATTGAGCCCACTGGCGTAGGCAAGCTCAGTGAGATTCTCGGTGCAGTCAAGGAAGCCTCTGAACGCCACCCTGAGATTGAAGTCGGCGGCAGTGCCACAGTCGTTGATGCTGGCAAGTGCCGTATGTATATGAAAAATTTCGGTGAATTCTTCCTGGATCAGGTCAAATCCGCCTCTACCATTATCTTCAGCCGTACACAGCTTCTCAGCCCGGACCGCGTGGAAAAGAGCCGTCTGCTGATCGAAGAAGCCCATCCCGATGCGCGCATTATCACCACTCCCTGGGATGACATGGAAGCTGATTTTATGCTGGACGTGATTGAAAACGGCCGTCCCCTGGAGTTTGAATTCCATCATCATGATGATGAAGACGAGGACGAGCACGAGCATCATCATGATCATGACCATGACGAGGATGAGCACGAGCATCATCATGATCATGACCATGACGAGGATGAGCATGAGCATCATCATGATCATGACCATGACGAGGACGAGCATGAGCATCACCATGATCATGCTCATCACCATCATCACCATCATCATGACGGTGAACATGATGCTGACGAGGTCTTCCAGAACATCGGTGTGGAAACAGCCAACCGCTATGAGAAAGATGAAATCCGCAGCATGATGGAAAAGCTCAGCGATGAGGAAGAATATGGCAAGATCCTGCGTGCCAAGGGTATACTTCAGAATGCTGCCGGTGAATGGTTCCAGTTTGACTATGTGCCAGGTGAACTGCAGATGCGAGAGGGCAGCGCAGACTACACAGGCCGGATGTGCGTGATTGGCGCAGACATCAATGAAAAAGCCCTCAGGGAGCTGCTGAAAGTATGACCGACCTCGATTTTGTCCCGTTCTATGTGGTCTGCGGTTTCCTGGAGAGCGGAAAGACGACCATGATTCAGTCCATGCTCTCCGATGAAGGCTTCTCCAGTGGAGAGAAGACGCTGGTCATCTGCTGTGAGGATGGGGAAGTGGAGTATGATCCGGAAATGCTGGATAAATACAACGCCACTTTCTGTATGCTGAACAGTCCGGAAGAACTGACCGGTCTTCGTCTGGCACAGCTGGATGCCCTGTACCATCCGGAGCGCGTGATCATGGAATACAACTCCATGTGGACCATGGAGCGTCTGGGGCAGACAAAGATGCCTGAAACTTGGGAGTATGTGCAGGTCATTACGCTGGCAGATGCCACAACGTTTGACAATTACATGACCAACATGCGCAATCAGATGGCAGCGCCCATGCGCGAAGCTGACCTGATTCTGTTCAACCGCTGTACGCCCGATTTCCGACGTTCATACTGGCGGCGTCAGATGCGTGCTCTCAATCCGGGAGCCACGATTCTGTTTGAGAATCCCGATGGCACTACCGATGACGGGATCACGGACGAAGACCTGCCCTATGACATGAAGGCAGAAGTCATTTCCATTAGCGAGGAGCAGTTCGGCATCTTCTATATCGATGCCATGGATCATCCAGAGCGCTATGACGGAAAGATTATTCAGCTCGTCGGTCAGCCTTTCCCCGGCCGGAATTATCCCAAGGGCACCTACTACTTCGGGCGTAATGCCATGACTTGCTGTGCCAATGACATTACCCAGGTCGGGTTTGTCTGCAAAGGAGATACGCCTCCGGACCCGAATCGCTTTATTCTTCTGACCGCCGGATGCCGTATGGGCATGCAGGGCGATCAGAAAGGGCTGTTCCTGTATGAACTGGCCGCGGAGACATGTAAGCCCACAAAAGAGGAATACGTAACCTTTGCAAGCGTATAATTGAAAAGGGGGCGTGAAGTTCACGTCCCTTTTTTATTAGCTTATTTGGCACTGTAGCGGTCAAACCAGTCTGTGATTTCCTGAAGTCTGCGCAGCCGATGCAGCGGTTTTCCCGAGCGGGACAGTTCATGGTTTTCCCCATGGAAAAGGCAGAGCCGTGCCGGAACCCCATGCTGAACCAGAGCAGTATACATCTGCAGTCCCTGTTCCAGCGGACAGCGGTAATCTTCATCTGAGTGAATAAAGAGTGTGGGTGTTTTGACATTTTCCGCATACTTGAGCGGTGAGTGCTCCCACATCTTCTCCGGCCGGACAAAGGGATTCCCTAATGTCTGATCCTCCGCAAAATAGCTCCCGATATCCGACACACCCCAGAAGCTCAGCCAGTTGGAAATGGAGCGCTGGGAGGCAGCACAGCAGAAGCGATCCGTATGCCCTATGATCCAGTTGGTCATAAACCCGCCGTAACTGCCGCCGGTTTCGCATACGCGCTTCGGATCGATCTGCGGATACGCGGCAAGAACAGCATTGGTAAAGTCCATGATATTCCTGTAATCTGTATAGCCATAATCCCCACGGATATCCATGAACGCGCTGTCCCGGCCATCACTGCCTTTGGGATTGCAGAAGAAAACAAAATATCCCTTCCCCGCCCAGTACTGCATCTCATGATAGAATACAGGACCGTAAACCGTTTTCGGCCCTCCGTGAATATCCAATACCGCAGGATAGGTTTTTTCAGGGTCATAATCCTTGGGCTTAAGAACCCATCCACCGATGATTTGGCCTGCGGAGGTAATTTCTCTGTATTCCGGCTGTGCCACATAGGCATCTGCCAGCGCTTTCTCATTCAGATGGGATACCTGCTGCAGTTTCCCGTCCTGCCAGGCATACACTTCCTGCAGTTTCATATCATACATGGCAATCAGCAGAATGGAAGAATCCGCCGGAGAGAGCGCAAAACCGTCAATACTCCCGCTCTTTTGTATCACGCTTTCTGATGTGCCGTCAGGCAGGATACGATACAGTACAGCATCGCCTTCGCGGGTCGTGATATGATACAGGTCCCTGCCCCGCACAGCACACGCAGGACTCTCGCCCAGACGGCAGTCGCTTCCCACGCTGCCGTACATGCTGTAGGCTTCTTCCCGGAGCAGTGTCATCGTCCCGTTATCCGCATCCAGTGTATAGACCCATGCGTTCTCGTTCAGTCCGTGACGCTTGCCGTCATTCGCGCGCAGATAAATGATTCCCTCCGCCACATGGAGGCCTTCCAGCGAATGCGTGGAATTCCGGACAACGTCACGCACAGCTCCGGTCTTCCAGTTCACAGCCTTGATACAGAAACCGTAGATCGGCATTCGATTCTCAAACGTTTCGCTGCTGAAGAGGACCTCATCCCCATACTGATCCAGGATACCCGCATTTTCCAGCGGTTCGGTCACACGCCGGAGCTGGGGTGTTCCGTTCTCCAGTGTAACCAGGAACAGCGCCCTGCGCTGCTTATTCACAAACCCGGCTCCGTTAAACCAGAAGGGAGATTCGTCCAGCACTTCATAATCCCGGTCTTCCTTCCGCTTTTTCAGGGCTGCCTGCCTTGCCTCCCCTTCCAGAAGATATGCTTCCGGGTCATTCGCGTCCAGCATCGCCGTCACCACAAAATGCGATGTGTCCAGCACTTTCATGTCCGCCACTGCAAAAGGTACAGTAAAATAGGGCTGGGCCTCTCCGCCGCCTATATCCAGACAGTAAAAGGCTGTAAAGGGATCCCCTGTCTCAGCCCGTTTCTTTTCCGCTGCAGAGCGCACAGCCGGGAAAAGAAGGGCATGCTCATTCAGCCACCAGAACTGTTTTTCCTTTCCGAGCCCTGTCATGCGCTTCACTTCCCCATCTGCGTACAGGTAGACATAGGAAACGTAGGAATTCTCGTCACGGTCCGCACGCGCTGCAACAAACGCCGCACAGGTGCCAGTCGGATTATAGGTAATGTGTGACAGAAAGGTATAGTTCAGAATATCGTCTCGGGCAATGCTCTTCATAAGGCGTTTCTCCTTTGCTTGATGTGGTATGTTTTCTCCGGGGGGCTTAGCCTTCCACCAGAGTAATCTTTCGGATCTCACTTTCTTCCACTGTCACGGTCACCGTCTTCTGATCGGTATAGATTACAAAGCCGGTCGGCGATCCCCCCGGCTTTTTCACATGACGCTTGAGCGTGTAATCAATGGATACGCCAGAAGAATGCCTTCCCTTACTGTACCAGGTAGCCAGCTGCGCCGCTTCCTTCAATGTCTGGTAGGGAATCTCACCCTCCCGCTTGATAATCACATGACTGCCAGGCATATTCTTGGCGTGCAGCCATGTTTCCCCCGGAGCGGCTGCCTGCGTCAGACGCTCGTTCTGCACTGCATTCTTGCCCACAAAAATGTCGATCCCGTCTGAAGAGCGGTAGTGATAGGGTCGGGACTGGGGCAGATCCCGCATCTGCTTGCGTGAGGTATTGCGCTTCACGTACCCTGCTTTCGCCATTTCCTGGCGAATCTCCTCCAGTTCGCTCTCCCCTACGCACTTATCCACATCCAGCAGTGCGCCCTCCAGGAAATCCAGTTCCTGCAATGTCTTTTCCTTCTGCTCTGCTGCCGTTTTCCGGGCATTGCGCGCTTTCTGATACTTTTTGAAATACCGCTGCGCATTCTGCGCCGGTGTCAGGCGCGTATCCATCGGAATACGAATGCTTTTTCCCTCAGGATCATAGAAATTGCTCAGCACAGCCTCACTCATACCCTTATG
Source organism: uncultured Eubacteriales bacterium (assembly GCA_902764915.1). Lineage (GTDB taxonomy): Bacteria > Bacillota > Clostridia > Christensenellales > Aristaeellaceae > UBA2943. Next base: position 207,462 of record CACWXY010000001.1, read on the forward strand.
CAGCTGATAGAGGTTCGCATTGATTACATCGCCCATCACGCGGAATTCATCCATCCGCGCTGCACCGGCCAGCTCTTCCTCCTGCAGTGCCAGCTTTTTCTCGCACCGCTCCACATGGCTCTTGAGAAGTCGCACCATGGAGGCACTCTTCTGGCTCAGCCGATCGCTCTGGTCACGGCCGCCGAAATACGCTTCCATGGCTTCCGAAAGGGAATGCGCCGGCTTCTGTCTTCTCAGGTCCCGGCTGAGAAACGGAAAAGCAAAGAATTCAGTCACGTGGCCCGTTTCCTCATCCATTTCAATCCTCGGGTCCGTTATTTCTCCCAAGCGATGCAGAAGCTCTGCCACGCGTCTGGGCAGCTCGCCTCGATCCTCTCCCCGGCCCTCAATCCGGAAGGCAATCTCCTCAGCAGTCAGTGCAGACAAGCCCATAATGCTCTTTCCCAGTGCTTTGGAAAGTGCCATATCCCCGCACTCCCGCAGCCGCGCCTCCACGTTCTCTGCGTCCGCCTCCCACGGAAGCAGCTTGTCCTGCGGCGGCGGTGCCTGGTACAGAAGCCCCGGCTGGATCTGGCGCACACGGTTCATGTCAGGGCTTACATGCCGGGAGGCTTCGAGAATCTTCCCGGCATCGTCCACAAAGATCAGATTCGAGTGCCGTCCCATGATCTCCAGTATCAGTATCCGCTTTACATGGTCGCCCAGTTCATTGACAGTATCCATGGTCACATGCAGAAGGCGGTCGCCGTCCTTCTGTGCTATGCTTTCAATCCGTGCTCCCAGAAGCTGCTTGCGCAGCATCATGCAGAATGCCGGCGGCTCCAGAGGATTGGAGAACTTCAAGTGTGTCAGATGTGCCCGGGCATTGTTCGGGGATGCGCACAAAAGCAGAGACTGATTGGCGTTCCCGGCACGGATAAGCAGAATCACCGTATCCTTCTCCGGCTGCGTAATCCTGTCAATTCTTCCGCCTGTCAGTACGCGGTTCAGCTCTGCTGCAATATAACCTGTCATGAGTCCATCCATGGGCATGGTATTCATTCCTTCTTCCTGCCGTTGAGGCAGGAAAAGTATACTTGCCCTGTCTCTTTCGGTCAATTCTTCCGCATTCCCGGTTCTTTTCCCGAAATGCGTGCAAAAAACCGGATTTTCTTTTTGATTTCCCGTTGCCATTTGTCGACCCTTCTGATACAATCTCACCCGGGTTTGAACCGAATACACGGTCTTTCGATCACTCCGACGGAGCACTGTGTATGCGGCAATTCATCTGCGGCGAAAGCCGACAAGATTTCCCTCAAAGGGAAGAATTAATGGAGGAAGAAAACCATGACCAAGTCCGAAATCATTGAAGCCTATGGCCGTCACCCCGGCGACACCGGTTCTCCTGAAGTGCAGATCGCTCTTCTGACTGACCGGATCAACAATCTCAACGAGCATCTGAAGACCAACAAGCATGACCATCATTCCAACCGTGGCCTGCTTCTGATGGTCGGCCGTCGCCGCGGCATGCTGGAATACCTGAAGAAGACCGACATTGAGCGCTATCGTGCGCTGATTGCCCGCCTGAACCTGCGCAAGTAATTCCGCAGACCAGGCATCGTCTTCGCTTCCTTGGATCGGAAAAAAGCCGCCGGGAATTGCAAACGCATCCCGGCGGCTTTCCCATCACTTTACTTTTCCTTACGGATGTTATCCCTCGAGTACGCCGGACACGTCCGGTGAGGGCAGGGGAGATTTCTCCCCAGGCTTTCTTTTAGAAAGCCTCCCCGATTGAAAATCCTTCCCGGGTTTTCATGGGATAGCACCCGTAAGGCGACTCTGGGACAGTTCTGTCCCAGGAAGGAGCAGTTTATGGAAAGCAAAATCTATTCCATGGACCTGGCTGGCAAAACCCTTTCCCTTGAGTTCGGAAAGTACTGCGGCCAGGCAAACGGTTCCGTCTGGGTTCATCTGGGCGATACCGTAGTTATGGTGAATGCCACCATGGCCCCCACCCCCCGCGAGGGCGTGGACTTCTTCCCTCTTGCCGTAGATGTAGAGGAAAAGCAGTACTCCGTTGGCAAGATTCCGGGCGGATTCATCAAGCGTGAAGGCCGGCCCACCGATAAGGCCACGCTTACCTGCCGTCTGATCGACCGTCCCCTACGCCCGCTGTTCAATAAGAGCATGCGCAATGATGTACAGGTCGTGGTAACCATCCTCTCCGTTGAACAGGACGTGCCCCCGGAAATCCCCGCCATGATCGGGTCTTCTGTGGCGCTGGCTGTCAGCGATATTCCGTGGAACGGACCAACCGGTGCCGTGTTTGTCGGTCGGGTGAACGGCGAGTTTGTGATCATGCCCAATGAGGAAGAGCGCGCCAAGTCTGACCTGAGCCTGTACGTGGCTGGCACCAAGGAAGCCATTATGATGGTCGAAGCCGGTGCCAACGAACTGAGCGAAGATGTGATGCTGGACGGCATCATGCGCGCCCATGAAGAGATCCGGAAGCTGGTCGAGTTCCAGGATATGATCGTAGCCGAGATCGGCAAGGAAAAAGTGGAAGTCCCGCTGCATGTCACCGGTGATGATGTGAAGGAAGCGGTCCGTGCCTATGCGCTGGACAAGGCCCGCTGGACCTTTGATACCTTTGACCGCTATGAGCGTCAGTCCCGTGAAGCTCAGGTCAAGGCAGAAGTCATTGCTGCACTGTCCGAGCAGTTCCCGGAACGCGAGGACGAAATTGCAGACGCGCTGTACTATCTGAATAAGGAAGTCATGCGCCGTCGTATCCTGGATGAAGGCGTACGCGCAGACGGCCGTAAGGTAACCGAGATCCGCCCCATCTGGTGCGAAGTCGGCGTACTCCCGCGCGTACACGGTTCTGCCGTGTTTACCCGCGGCCAGACCCAGGCACTGACAGTGACCACTCTCGGCACACTGTCCGACGGTCAGACCTTGGACGGGCTCTCCACCTCCGAGACCTTCAAGCGCTATATTCATCAGTACAACATGCCGCCGTATGCCACCGGTGAGGCCGGACGTCTCAAGAGCCCCGGCCGCCGCGAGATCGGCCATGGTGCCCTGGCAGAACGCGCACTGCTTCCTGTCATTCCCACGGAAGAGGAATTCCCCTATGCCATGCGTCTGGTCAGTGAAATCCTTTCCTCGAATGGCTCCTCTTCCATGGCATCCGTGTGCGGTTCCACACTGTCTCTGATGGATGCGGGTGTTCCGATCCATGCCCCTGTCGCCGGTGTGGCCATGGGCCTGATCAAAGACACCGAGAGCGATAAGGTAGCCGTGCTTACCGATATCCAGGGACTGGAAGACTTCCTGGGCGATATGGACTTTAAGGTCGCCGGTACCATGAACGGCATTACCGCCATTCAGATGGACATCAAGATTGCAGGCATTGACCGCGTGATCCTCAAGCGCGCGCTGGAGCAGGCTCTGCAGGGACGACTGTATATCCTCAAGCTGATGCTGGATACCATCGGTCAGCCGCGGGAGAATCTGTCCAAGTATGCACCGCGGATTATCCAGTTCACCATTAATCCCGATAAGATCCGTGAGGTTATCGGACCCGGTGGAAAGATGATTAACAAGATCATCGCAGAAACCGGCGCCAAGATTGACCTGGAAGACGATGGACGCGTATTCATTGCAACCCCCGATGAGAACGGTGCTGAAATGGCCAAGAAGCTGATCATGGGGATTGCCAAGGATATTGAAGTCGGCGATACCTTTACTGGCAAGGTCGTGCGTCTGATGAACTTCGGTGCCTTTGTCGAGCTCGCGCCCGGCAAGGATGGCATGATCCACATCTCCAAGATTGCCGATCACCGCGTAGAAAACATTGAAGACGTGGTGAAGATCGGTGACGAACTAGAAGTGAAGGTCGCTGAGATCGATGCGCAGGGCCGCATTAACCTGATCCGTACGGATATCACATATCCCGCACAGTCCTCCGCGCCCCGCGGCGAAGGCAACAACTTCCGTTCCCGTCCTCCGCGTCGTGACAGCCACGACAATCACGACAGGAACACCCATCATAACTAAGCTACCGTAAAGCACCGCAAAAGCCCCGCTTTTGCGGTGCTTGTCACATACGCCCTTCTTGTAAGAAAGGATCAGATCTTGTCCACCAATATGCTTTCCTTGCCCAAAGAATGGACCATGGACAACGGAATCCGCGTGCTGCTTGATCCCATGTCCGGCATACGCTCCGTATCCATCGGCGTTTTCCTGCATACTGGCTCCGCCATGGAATCGCCGCAGGAGTGGGGGCTTTCCCACTTTATGGAGCACATGGTCTTTAAAGGCACCGCCCATCGCTCTGCCCGGGATATTGCGATGGAAACCGATGCAGCCGGCGGGCATTTCAATGCCTTTACAGCCCGGGACTGCACCTGCTTTTATGCTTCCGTGATCGATGAAGACCTGGGAAAGGCGCTGGATATTCTCTCAGACCTGACACTGCATGCCACGCTGGCACAGGAAGACATGGAGAAAGAGCGCGGTGTCATCCTGGAAGAAATCGCCATGGAAGAAGATGATCCCGAGGGCACCATTGAGGAGCTCGTGCATCAGAAGATGTATGCGGATCTTCCCGTGGCCCATGAAATCGTAGGCTATCCTGAGCAGGTCAGCCGCTATACGCGCGATGATCTTGTACGATTCCGGGACTCTCACTATGCGCCATCCCGCTGCGTGATCTCCGTTTCCGGAAGCTTTGAAGAAGCCGTACTTCTTTCGCTTCTGGAGAAAGCCTTTGGCAACTGGTCATCTCCGCTTTCGGATATCCGTCAGGCACCTGTACAGCCGGTTTGCTTTTCGCCGGTATACCGGGACCGGGACCTGGAACAGATGCATCTGTGTCTCACCTATCCGGCACTCTCCTACGGCAGTCAGGAACTGACAACGCTGTCGCTTCTGTCCTCCATTCTCGGCGGGCAGTCTTCTTCGCGGCTTTTCATGCGCGTACGGGAAGATCTGGGACTGGCTTACTCACTGTATTCCTATTCCTATGCGCTGGAAGCGACCGGCACCTTCAGTATTTACGCCGCCGCATCCCCGGCCAATATTGCCCGGGTGCATGCGGAAATCCATAAGGAGCTTTCCTCATTTCTCAAGAATGGGTGCACAGAGCAGGAAATGCAGGACGGGAAGAATTTCCTGCGCATATCCAACCTGATGTCGCTGGAACACTCATCGTCCCGTATGATGAGTCAGGGACAGACCAAACTGTTCACCGGCAAGCCCTTTGATCTGGGAAAGAGCATAGAAAAGCTGCAGAAGATTACCAGGGATCAGCTGATGGACCTGGCACAATCGCTCTTTTCACACACACCCGTTCTGGGGCTGCTTGGCCCCGGTGCTGAAGCTATTGGAGGCCAGCTATGAACGAACAGATCATCGGACTGGATATCGGGGATGTGCGCATCGGCGTCGCCGTATCAGATGCTTCCCGCCTCATTGCATCCCCGGTAGAGGTCATTACCCGTGTGGGCTGGGGCCCTGACTGCAAAAAAATCTGTGAAATCTGCGAACGCTACCAGACCCGTCTTGTAGTCAGCGGGCTTCCCCTGAACATGGACGGCACGGAAGGCTTTCAGGCGCAAAAAGTGCGCGGGCTCTGTGATCAGCTTGTAAAACACGGGCTCACCGTGTATTATCAGGACGAGCGGCTCTCTACGGTAGCCGCGGAAGATTCGCTGATTATGAGTGGCGTACACCGAAAGGGACGCAAGCAGGTCGTCGATAAAGTCGCAGCCGCTGTGATACTGCAGTCCTATCTCGACGCTCAGAAGGAGAAAAAGATATGAACGAAAACGAAATCTTTGAAATGATCAACGCCGACGGCGAAAAGGAAAAGTTTGCCTTCCTCGCCACTATTGAACATGAGGGCGATTATTATATGGCGGTAGAGCCATTGGACCCCTCTTCCGTCGATGTTATCGGCAGTGAAGACGAAGATGCCGGGGACGATGTTCCGGTTATTTTCTTTCACTGCTCTTTCGCCGACGAGAACGACCCGGATGCAGATGACCTCTTTGATGTCGTGGACGATGAAGCGCTCCTGGAGACACTCTTTGACAAGTTTCTCAAGATGGTAGAGGATGCCGAGGATAACGAGGAAGACGAGGAAGAAGCCGATGAAGAATAAGCGAACCGCGCTGCTTCTTCTTTGCCTGACACTGTGCCTTTTTCCTCTGCTTTCTCATGCGCTTCCCCTGCAGGAATGCCACAAGGTTGCTCTGACCTACACGGATATTACGCAGGATAACGGCAGTGTCGTACGGCACTGGCGTGCGGACACTGTGCTCGACAGCGTGGATGAGGAACTTTCTTCCCTCACACAGGCGTATGTGGATGAAATCGCCCCGACACTGGAAAAGCCGAAGAACAAGACCAGTCTGAATTCCCGCCTGGACATGGAGATACGCTACAGCCGCACAGGACTTACGTGGATGAGTTTTCTTCTGCAGGCGCGTACCAGCTTTCATCGGGCACTGATCGGACAGGAGTTTACGACCCGTACCTATGACATGGAAACCGGGGAACGTATTTACCTGACGGATCTGTTTGACACTGATTCCGTTGCCTGGGATACCCTGGCTGCGGAGGTCAGGAATCAGCTGACGGCCTATTTCCCGGACGAAACGCCGGATCCTGCTTTGCTCAGCAGCCTCTGTGCCCGTGAAAACCTGGAAACGGCTGAGTTTACACTGCATGGCTTCTCTCTCGTACTGCATTATCCGGCAAGCGCTCTCTATCCATCGCATCACACCCTGATGGAGGTTACCGTCATGTATTCCGCGCTGTATGCAGATATGCTGCCGGAGGCAAAAAAACAGACTGATAACCTCTCCTATTACAAGACCTGTGCGCTGACCTTCGACGACGGGCCCTCCCGAACCAATACCACACTTGTCCTTAAAAACCTGATGATTACAGGATGCCGAGCCACTTTCTTTGTGATCGGCAACCGTATCGAAGAATATGTGGATCAGGTTCAGCGGGAGCATGATCTGGGACATGCCATTGGCAATCACAACTGGCATCACGGAAATGTCACCAAGTCTTCTGCCAGTGCCCTTCGCGGCATGGTCGCCAAATGTGATGAACAGATGATCAAGGCCATCGGGAAAGCAGCTGCCTATGATCGGGTGCCCTATGGACTGTATCCACAGATGATCAAGGCCAAGGTCGGCTGGCCATACATCCAGTGGAGTCTGGACACCTATGACTGGCGCGGACGCTCCACCAGTACAGTCCTGTCATCCGTGAAGAAACAGATTTCAGACGGTGACATTATTCTCTGCCATGACATTAAGGACAATACCCCTGAATCCGCCAAACGCATCTGCGAATATCTTCAGGAAGAAGGTTACTTGCTTCTGACGATTGATGAGCTTTTCGCCAAAGACGGCGTTGTCCTTCAGCCGGATACTGTGTATTATCGGTGTGTGGATGGCGATACATCCATAAAGAAGAAGTGACAGAGACTTTCCTTTACCGGCGCAGTCAATACAGGATATTCAGAGCTGAAAGCCATGCAGTGCATTTGGCTTCCAGCTTTTTTCTTTGGAACACGCACGCGCACAGCAGCGTAAAAACCAGCTATACAGAATTACCGCTTACAGAGGCCAATCCGGAGGACACTTGCATGCTGGAGACAGAAAGAACCATTCTCCGTCCATGGCGGGAAACAGACGCAGAGGAATGCTATCGATACGCAAAAGATCCACGTGTTGGCCCGATCGCCGGCTGGCCCGCACATACAAGTGTAGAAAATAGCCGTCAGATCATACGGGACATACTGTCGGTCCCGGAGACCTATGCCATTGTATGGAAAGAAACAGGACTCCCGATCGGAAGTATCGGTCTGCACCATAACGACCTCGCTGAGGGTGAGGATGAGGCTGAGCTTGGCTACTGGCTGGGCGTTCCTTACTGGGGACAGGGGATTGTGCCGGAAGCAGCAAGGGAGCTTTTGCGCCATGCCTTTGAAGACCTGTCACTTGCCCGCATATGGTGCGGCTACTATGACGGCAATGTAAAGTCAGAGCGCGTGCAGAAAAAGCTCGGCTTCCGCTATCAGTGGACAACCGATGCGGTACCGGTTCCGCAGATGGGGGAAACGCGAAAAGGGCATGTAAACTTGATGACCCGGGAAGACTGGCTGTGCAGCCATTGACCATGTCAGAAGCCTACGGTGAAGTCTATACATCTGTCTCTTCCTGAAAGCCAAGGAATGCTCCCCGGAATCCGAAGAACGCCGAGATTCGCGTTCGGAAACTTCTGGAATTCAAGACAGCCTATGGTCTGGAATACGTGGAAAATGATCAGGTTGTCGGTCTGCTTCGGGGTATTTCCATGCGGTTCCTCCATGTCCGTACCTTTGCCATTCATGCTCTGGCCTTCGTGCTTCCCTGTCCGGGGCATGGAATCGCACGGTGTTGCCCGGAAAGATGCACGCAGGATATGGCAAGGTGCGGAATCGTCGTATTCACCTGATCATCAGCAGGTACAGCTGTCTGCCCGACTTTCACATGCGGTATGGATTCACGCGTGAGAGCGAAGGCATTCTGATGCGGAATGGAATGGGAAGGTGAATCCTGCGCTGCACAAATGGAAGATCACGGATCTGGAAACAGAATGCTTTCCTGACTTTCAGGCACAGCCTCCGGCGGCCCGCAGTCGGAGTCCATCCCCTTTTTCCCCAGGGTGACACGTTTCTGCGCAAACATACGCCTCAGTAACCTGCCGTCCTTGTCTTCTGTCCGCTCTTTCATGGACGCAGACGATCGAAAATGATATAATCTTTTCTGACAAAATCGTTATCTTGAGGTGATTGCTATGACCATATCGGAAGCGCGGGAAGCGCTGAAAAACTATCAGAAGGCCATGTATGGCCTCGGCCATGCCATGAGTGTACTCTATGTTGATGGAGATACCGCCGCTCCCAAGGAATCATGGCGCGGACGCGGCGAAGCCATGGGGTATCTTTCTTCCCTGATCTATGATCTGACAGCGGACCCTCGCAACGAAGAAATGCTGAAGACCATCCGCCAGAATCCGGACGGGTTTACCCCGGAGGAAAACCGGATTGCCGAGCTGATCACGGAAGATCTGCAGGACATGCAGCTGTTCAGCCAGGAAGAATATGTAGCGCGTCAGAAACTGCTCACGGAAGCCGGTGCTGTATGGCATGAGGCCAAGGTTAAGAGTGACTATGCCGCCTTTGCGCCTTACCTGGAAAAACTGATTGCTTTCCAGCGCCGTTTTGCTGCATTGAAGGCTCCCGACAGAAATCCCTATGATGTGCTCCTCGATACCTATGAAAAAGGAATGAGCACGAAGATCCTGGACCCATTCTTTGATCTTCTCAAGACAAAGCTCACGCCTGTCATTCATGCTGTCGCGGAAAGCGAGCAGCCCCGTACAGACTTCCTGCACCGCCATTATCCTGCCGCACTTCAGGATGTATTCTCGCATCGACTCATGGACCTTATCGGTCTGCCGGCAGATCGCTGCACGCTCGGTACAACGGAGCATCCTTTTACTGACGGCATGAACAAATGGGATGTGCGTATTACCACGCATTATCATGAGGACGATGTTTCCGCTTCCATGTATTCTGTCATACACGAGGGCGGGCATGCACTGTATGAACTGGGTGTGGCAGATGCGTACCAGTTTACACGCCTTGCAGGCGGAAACAGTATGAGCATTCATGAAAGCCAGAGCCGCTTCTATGAGAACCTGATCGGCCGCTCCTATGCTTTCAGTGAAGTTGTGCTTCCCATTGTCCGCGAGATTTTCCCGGAACAGACAAAGGATGTTACCGCAGAAGACTGGTATCGTGCCGTAAACCAGTCCTCCCCTTCCCTCATCCGTACCGAAGCCGATGAACTCACCTATCCCATGCATGTGCTGCTCCGCTATGAACTGGAAAAGCAGCTGATCGGGGGCACGCTCTCCGTGAAGGATCTGCCCGCAGCCTGGAACGAGGGCATGAAAAAGTATCTGGGCGTCACGGTTCCGGATGACAGGCGCGGTGTACTGCAGGATTCCCACTGGTCTGGCGGTTCCTTCGGATACTTCCCCAGCTATGCGCTCGGTTCTGCCTACGGTGTACAGATGCTGGAAAACATGAATCGTGATTTTTCTGTGGATGACTGCGTAAGAAAGGGCGATCTCACGCCTGTCACTGCATGGCTTGGTACCCATATCCACCGTTATGGACAGATGCTGACACCGCAGCAGGTGTTGGAAAGTGCCGGTGTGTCGCCCTTTGAGCCCCAGAAGTATGTGGACTATCTCACTGACAAGTATCGGACACTGTACCACCTGTAAAGGGAGGCGATATGCTTGGATCTCCAGTCCCTGATCGATGCATCAACCCATATTGTGTTCTTTGGCGGAGCCGGCGTTTCCACTGAAAGCGGTATTCCGGACTTTCGAAGCCAGGACGGACTGTATCATCAGAAGTATGACTATCCGCCTGAGGAAATCCTGAGCCACACCTTCTTTCTGCAGAAGACGGAAGAATTCTACCGCTTCTACCGTGATAAGATGCTGGCACTGGACGCCATGCCCAATGCAGCCCACAGAAAACTGGCTGAACTGGAAAAGGCCGGAAGGCTGAAGGCTATTATTACCCAGAATATAGACGGCCTGCATCAGGCTGCCGGCTCAGAAAATGTGTATGAACTTCACGGGTCCGTGCACAGAAATTACTGCATGGCCTGCCATAAGTTCTACCCTGCCGCCTATATCAAGGCATCGAGCGGCATTCCGCGATGCGAATGCGGAGGAACGATCAAGCCGGATGTGGTGCTCTATGAAGAAGGTCTGGACGGGGATACACTGGACCGTGCGATTGCCGCTCTGGCCAGCGCAGACCTGCTGATTATTGCAGGCACTTCCCTTAATGTCTACCCGGCAGCCGGGCTTGTGCGCTATTATCGCGGCAAGCATATCGTTCTGATCAACCGTGATCCTACGCCCATGGATGGACAGGCTGACCTGGTGCTGCATGAAAAGGTCGGCGAAGTTCTCTCGGGCATTACTGTGACCCCTGTGAATGCATAATATCGGAAATTCTCCCCACCGGAAGGCCGGCATGCTTTGCGGTTACCTTGCAAAGCATGCCGGCTTTCCTTATAATGAAGCAGAGTTGATTTGACCTATGTCAGCCGAAGCGACCCTTCGGCGTTTTGTCTGTTGGAAAGGCGGAAACGTTAGCCTATGCAGGATTACCGCGATCTCATCGCCACGCTGAACCGTTCCGGGAAAAAGCTCAGCAAATGCCATCGGCGCATCACCGATTATATTGTCGAGCATATCGATAAATCCCCTTCCATGACCACCAGCAAACTTGCTTCGGAAGTCGGTGTAAGCGAATCAACTGTGGTCCGTTTTGCCACAGCCATGGGCTATGACGGATATGCCAGCATGCAGCGCACACTTCAGGAACTAGCCGGGCACTATCTGACTGGCTATCAGCGTATGGAGATGAGCGCGGAGCTGGAGGACCATGAGGTCCTCGGCGCTGTTCTCCGGCGTGATATGAATAACCTGCGCATGACGCTGGACAATATTGATCAGGATGTATATGACGATATTGTACGCAGGATTCTCAGTGCGCACGCGATCTATATCATGGGATTGCGTTCCGCTGCGCCTCTGGCCCAGTTCATGGACTTTTACATGAACTATATCTTTGACAACGTCCACCTTGTCTCGTCCGGTTCCACAGACGTATTCGAGTCCATATCCAAGCTTCATGCCGATGATCTGCTCATCGGTATCTCCTTTCCCCGGTATTCCTCCCGTACGCTTGACGCCATGAGCTTCGCCAAGCGCTGCGGTGCGCAGGTCGTTGCCATTACGGACGGCCCCATGTCTCCCCTGGCGCGCATAGCAGATGCCACACTGACAGCACGCACTGATATGGCATCGTTCGTGGATTCCCTCGCTGCGCCCCTGTCCCTGATCAATGCATTGCTTGTCTCTCTGGGACTTCAGCGGAAAGATGCGCTCTCGGAACACTTCCAGCAGCTGGAATCGGTATGGAATACCTATAACGTCTATATGGAGGAAGAAAACGGTCATGCCTGAGGTCATTGTCATCGGTGGAGGGGCAGCCGGCATGATGGCCGCCCTGACCGCCCGACAGGAAGGTGCCGATGTCACCCTGCTGGAACGCATGGAAAAGCTCGGGCGGAAAATCTATATTACAGGAAAAGGCCGCTGTAATTTTACCAACCACTGTACGCTGGATGACTTTCTCCCGGAAGTTCCCCGCAATCCGCGTTTTCTGTATGCCGCACTTGCACAGTTTTCACCGGAAGACATGATTGCCTTTCTGGAAAGGGAGGGCTGTCCGACTGTGGAAGAGCGGGGAAGACGCATGTATCCCGCTTCCCAGAAGGCCAGCGACGTTACCCGGGTTTTCGAACATGCGCTTCGAAAAGCCGGCGTCCGTGTACAGTTGAACACGCGCGTCAGAGAAATACGGACAGAAGGCGGCATAATAAGCGGCGTTACGCTGGAGAACGGAACCGTTCTTTCCGCCGACCGTGTCATACTTGCCACCGGCGGAAAATCCTATCCCGGCACAGGATCCACCGGTGACGGGTATGCTTTTGCCTCCGCTCTCGGACACACGGTACTCCCCCCTCGGCCTTCGCTCTCCGCACTTGTGACAAAGGAAGCGTGGCCTTCCCAATTGCAGGGACTGAGCCTGAAAAACGTGGAATTATCGGCTGTCAGAGGCAAAAAGCGGCTTTACAGGGAACGCGGAGAAATGCTGTTTACGCACTTTGGTATTTCCGGACCGCTGGTTCTGGAGATGAGCTGTCATCTGGACGAGCCGCTGGAGGAAAACACGGTTTCTCTGTGCCTGAAGCCCGCTCTGACCCGGGAGCAGCTGGATGCCAGACTGCTGCGGGAAATCCAGGAGAATCCACGCCAGAACCTGGCGCATATGCTGGAGAACCTTCTCCCCAAGCGTTTCGCCGCACTGTTTCCTTCACTCTGCCATCTTTCGCCGGATATCCCCGCAGGTTCTGTGACAAAGGACATGCGGCTGTCGCTGGTCGATGGCCTTCTCTTTCTGCCGCTTACCGTTACACGCTTCCGTCCCTTGGAGGAAGCCATTGTCACCCGCGGAGGCGTCAAGGTTTCCGAAATCAATCCCGCCACGATGGAATCCAAGCGGGTTCCCGGGCTGTATCTGGCCGGAGAAGTGCTGGATGTGGACGCCCACACAGGCGGATATAATCTGCAGATTGCCTTTGCCACAGGTCACCTGGCTGGCATGCATGCTGCCCGTAGCTAAAGGAGTTCGTCCCATGCAATACATTGTTCTCGATCTGGAATGGAATCAGCCGCTGAACTATCAGACCCGTGCCTATCGGCTCTACGGCGATCGGCTCATGTTTGAACTGCTTCAGATCGGTGCCGTACGGATCGATGAAAACGGTCAGATCCTGGATTCATTCAATCTTCCCATACGCCCCAGCATCTACACGATTGTCCATCCGAGAATCCGGCGTATGACGCATCTTACGCCGGACATACTGGATGAAAGCCCCGATTTCGGTGACGCGGTGAACCAGTTTGTCAACTGGTGCGGAGAAGACTATGTCATTCTCACCTGGGGCTGTGACGATATCTCCGTGCTATACCAGAACCTGCATTTTTTTGATGTGCACCCGGCACTGCCGACGTTCTATGATATTCAGCCGCTTTTCAGCAAGACCTACAGCCTGCCCAACCGAACCAATCTGAAGCAGGCCATGGAACTGATGCACCTGGATCCGGAAGAGAACCGTTCCTTCCATAACGCGCTCAATGATGCATATTACACCGCACTGGTGTTCACGCATCTGCCGCAGATGCAGGATGTGCTGTCCTATCCGCAGCAGGCACGTACACTCATCCATCCCAAGCCCCACGCGACCAAGGGTGATCTGTTCGAGTCCATTGCCATGGCACTGGACAGTGAACAGGCACAGAAACCGCACTGTGCAATCTGTGCCCGTGAAACCATCCTGGAGGACAGCTATATTCCGCAGGCGGCCGACAAGTATGTGACGCTCTCCCGCTGTCCCAAGCATGGCCTGAACCTGGTCCGGATTCGTTTCCGCCCCACGGTAGATCATATGCGTGAGATGACCGTGCGCACCTGCCGGGCAACACGTCCGAATATCGCCTATGTGCACACCAAGCGGCTGCAGATCCAGCAGCGTGCCGCAGAGGGCCGCATGCCCGACCCGGAACTGATGCTGGATTATGCAGAAAAGTCCAGCGTTACCTTTGAAGACTGATGAATAAGGAGGCGAACCCCATGACATTTTACTGTCTCGATCATTCCCTTTCTTCCGACGCATCCATGCGTGTTCTGGACATTCTCTCTGCCATGGGGTTTGTCAGACGAGACATTCTCGCTGTACTGGTTGACGGAGAAGTCCGAGAGCTGACAGACACACTTTCATCGGATGCCACGCTGCGCCCCCTTACGCTTGCCAATGAAGAAGGACGCAGAATCTATGAGCGTTCGCTTCGCTTTGTCATGCTGCTGGCACTGCGCCATCTGTTTCCAGGGGCCCGCGTGCGTGTAGAGTATTCCGTATGCGGTGGGATTCTGGTCCGCCTGCCTGGAAAAGCGCTGAGCACCCGGGATGTGCGCCGGATCGCGGAGGAAATGCATCTGCTCTGTGAAAAGGATCTGCCGTTTACCCATGCTCAGTGGACAACGGAAGAAGCGCTTGCCTATTTCACCGAGGACGGGCAGACAGACAAAGCAGTTCTCCTTTCCCACCGTCCCATTGATCATATCCGCATGTATCAGTGCGAAGACATGTCCGAGTATTTCTACGGCGCCATGGTACCCTCTACCGGATATGTTCCCATCTTTGATCTGCTCCTTCACGGTAACGGCTTTGTCCTGCAGCTGCCCAATGCCGCCAGCCCCCTTGAGCCCGCCCCGTACTTTGATCGTCCCCGGCATCTGGCCGCCTTTGATCAGTCCGCCCGCTGGTGTTCCATACTCGGTGTGGAGAATGTGACAGACCTGTCGCTTCTGATTGAGAAAAAGCAGCTGCGCCCTTTCATCCGCGTAAATGAAGCACTGCATGATCAGGCCATCATTGATATTGCCCGCAGTATTTCCACCGCACGCCGCAGAATTGTTCTGGTTGCAGGACCTTCTTCCTCCGGAAAGACCACCTTTTCCGGAAGACTGGCTGTACAGCTGCAGGTCCTGGGCCACCGTGCTGTCCGCGTCAGCCTGGACAACTATTACCGGAACCGGGATCAGATTCCCCGGGAACCGGACGGCAGTGTGGACCTGGAACACATCCGTGCGATTGATGTACCCCTGATTCAGGCGCAGATGCAATCCCTGCTCGCAGGCGAAGAAGTTATGCTTCCCGTCTATTCCTTTCAGACCAAGTCCCGTGATGTGCAGGGGATTCCGCTGCGCCTGGGCGCTAACGATATCGTCATTTTCGAAGGCATTCATGCGCTGAATCCCGTGCTGACAGAGCATCTGCCAGCAGACCAAATTCATCGGGTCTTTGTCTCCGCGCTCACCTGTCTGAACCTGGATGATCACAACCGCATCCGCACCACCGATGTACGTCTGCTGCGCCGGCTGGTCCGGGATCATCAGTTCCGCAATACCGACCCCAGAGACACATTCGCTATGTGGGAGAGTGTGCGCAGGGGCGAGGAAACCTGGATTTTCCCGTTCCAGGAGAATGCGGACAGCGTATTCAACACAACACTGCACTATGAACTTCCGATCCTTGCGCATTACGCACGCCCGCTTCTGCAGATCATTGGGCCTTCCGACCCCGGTTATCTGTTTGCGTTCCGGCTGCGTAAGATGCTCAACTATCTTCCTGCTGTCGATCCTGAAATCTTCAATGAAATCCCGCCGCTGTCGCTGTTGCGTGAGTTTATCGGCGGATGTACCATTGATGAAACCTGATTCTCGTTTGCAGCATCAGCGCTTCAGCTGATGTGTATGGTTTATTCCCCCAACGACTCATGGAAAGGAAGGATTGTATGTCTCATTTTCGCCTCTGTACTCGTCTCCTCGCTCTTCTTCTGGTACTGAGCGTATGCCCGGTCATCGCCTTGGGTGCCGAAATCACCATTGACGACCGGGTACGCTTCGAGGACGGGAATACGACGATCACCTGGACCGATGACGGTGACGGCGGTCCCTACGCATTAGGCTACGAATGTCTCGACAACAGCGGTATGGATCAGGGGTTCTGGGCAAGCGGCAATCAGGAAGATTCGACCACCAGCAGCCGTTCCTATACGTTTCCGGATCTGGTTCCTGGATATGCCTATACCATCTACCTGTTCGGAAATGAAGTTTCCACCACTGCCAATATTCAGGTTCCCTCCGCTTCGACTTTCGAGGATGGTCTCCTCAAAGCCTCCTCTGTCAAAGTTTCCCTTGGCTATCGCACATATCAGGAAGGAAACAACTCGCCACAGAAAGCTGACGGCTTTACTGCCAGCGACATGAACAAGCACATGAGCGATACCTACTATGGGCTTTATTACGAGCTGAGCCTCCCGCGTCTTTCCCATGCCCGGGATTACAATGTACTGGTCACGATCACCGCGCCGAACGGCTTTGTGATGTCCGCACATTCCGAGCAGTATGTCTTTTCCACCGGTGTTGGCTTTACACACTTTCTCAAATTCATGGGAAGCAGTTTCTTCGATTTTCTCATGGACCGCGCTGGAGAAATCCCTGTGGGCACCTATACCGTCAATACCTACTTCAACGGCATGATTGCCAACACACAGACATTCCGCGTTCGGTGAACCAAAAAACAGGCCCTGATGCTGATATGCTTCAGGGCCTGTTTTTCTGGTTCAGCTGCGGAAAAAGGAATCAAAGCGTTTCTTAAGTCCCAGCGGATAGCACAGGATAACCGACAGTACTGCGCCAAGCGCCGCCTGCAGGACTTCAAAAGGCAGTTTTATAAGCGCAATCTCCGGTGTCGCATATACATAGGCTCGTCCCAGTGTATACCCTGCCACCATGATCGCAGCGCCGACAGAAACAGCGGCGATTGCCATGCGCACCGGATGCCGATACGCTTTCCCATGGGTCATGCCGGCAATCACCATAGCCTGCAGTCCATGCGTCACAAGCGACACAAACATAGGCGCAGGATAGAACAGGAAATCTCCCAGAAAGCTTCCGATACCCCCGACCACAAAAGCACCCACAGGATCCAGGAGCATGGCAGACATACAGATTACTGTATCACAAAAATACAGATGTCCGCCGGGTACGGGAATACTGAAAACACTCATGCTCAGAATAATATTCATCGCCATCAGCAGGGATATGACCGTCAGCCGCTGAATCTTCTGATCCCATCTCTGTCTCTGCAAGCCATACCCTCCCGTCAAAAACCGCCAGCAGTCTTCTTCTGTGGCGGTTATCTCTTATTCCTGGATCAGCGAAAGCCATTCCAGCTCATTAAAGCCCACAGCAATGCCCTTGTCTGTAATCAGAATCGGGCGTTTCACCCATAGTCCATCCGAGGAGAGCATATCCAGAAGTTCCTTCTCCAGGAACGTATTCACTCTCCCTGAAATATGATTGGCACGGTACAGTTTTCCCGTTGTATTAAAGAAGCGCTTCCAGGAAAGCCCGGAAATCTTCTTCCATTCAATCAGTTCCTCGCGGCTTGGATTGTTTTCCACAATCGAGCGCTTGGTATAGGCAACCTTGTGCTCTTTCAGAAACTTCTCCGCGCGTTTGCAGGTAGAACATGTATCCAGCCCAATCAATGTGATATTCATTTCTCTTTTCCCCTTATTTTTTCCCGTTTACAGATTCCAGAGAACATCCGCGCCCGTGTCTTTCACCGTCCGCATGCCAGTGCGGGCCATGAGAGCACGGAGTTCACCATTCATTTTTTGCAGTTCCATGGCAACGCCTTCCTCACCGGAAGCGCGCACAATTTCCAGAATATGCCGACTGATTCCAACGGCATCCGCGCCAAGGCACAGTGCCTTGAAGGCATCCGCACCGCTTTCGATGCCGCAGTCCGCATAGATTTCCATGCTGTTGCCTATAGCCTCGCGGATCGCAGGCAATACCATCAGCGGCGGCACCGCGAAGGGATAAATCCCATGATGGTGCGATACCACAATCGCTTTCACGCCGGCATCCCGGCACTTCAGTGCATCCGTTACACTGAGTACGCCTTTTACGACAAAAGGCGTTTTCCCGGCCCAGCCAATATATTTCCTGAGCTGTTCCATGGACTTGGGTTCCATTTCCAGTTCATGCACACGATCATGAAAGCCATCCCGATTGAACGCATGATCAATGTCCATCCCTACAGCCAGAGCGCCATGCGCCAGGGCAAAATCGATTCTTGTGTGAATTCTTTCTTCCTCGCAATACGGTTTGATGATCTCCACTGTATCCGGAGCTGCCTGATAAATCTCCTGCATCTCTGCATCGGTGCTCATCCCCCACCAGTTCAGTGCGCCACATTGCTGGAACGCATGCGAAAGATGCGCCGCATAGTGCGTATCTCCGTGGTCAAGATGGGAAAATGCCGCACTCATGACTGGCGTGGAAAATGTCTTTCCCAACAGTGTGACATGCAGATCCGGTACCGCAGCATCCACCAATCGCTGTTCAACAAGAATCTGATCCAGATAATTCCGGTTGGTAAGATTGGAATCCCGCAGCGATACGCCTTCCATTCGCATCCTCCTTTGATCAGGTTATATTACATGCACATGCATCATACTATTATTCGTGCGGATCGTCAACAAGAAACCCTGTTTCAGTCTACACAATAATGACGCTTTCCCCCTCTGCCTGCGCACCTTCCTGCAGAATCAGACTGTCTTTTCTTGCCGCAAACATCTGCCATATAAGCAGGCTTATTCCCAGAAAACCGGTATGGGTCTCTGCATCCCTGACAGCAGGAGTTGCAGCCCTTCTTCCATTCCGTATAATGGTCATGTATCATTGAAACTGAGGTGATTGCGTGGCCATTGACTGGGGAGAAAACCTGAACCTGAAAATCAGCATGCTTCCGGACAGTCCCGGCTGTTACCTGATGAAGGATGCCACCGGAACGATCATCTATGTCGGCAAGGCTGTGAACCTGAAAAACCGTGTGCGCTCTTACTTCCGCGACACATATCACACGCCCAAGGTAGCCGCCATGATCTCACATATCGCAGACTTTGATATTCTGCTGTGCGAATCAAACCTAGAAGCGCTATGTCTGGAATGTAACCTGATTAAGGAACACATGCCGTACTATAACATCCTGCTCAAAGATGACAAGCATTATCCATACCTGCGCTTTGATACCAACGAAATGTATCCCCGTCTGCGCCTTGCCCGGCGCATGGAAAAGGACGGCGCCAAGTATTTCGGGCCCTATATCGGCGCAACCGCCGTCAAACAGGTGATTGATACCGTTCGGGACGTGTTTCCGCTGCGCACGTGCAGTCTTTCCTTCCCCCTGAAAAAGCCTCAGCGCCCATGCATCAACTATGATATCGGCCGCTGTCTGGCACCCTGTGCAGACCTGTGCACGCAAGAAGAGTACGGTCAGATGATTGATGGCGTACTATCCTTCCTGGGAGGCGACTATAACCTGGTTCTGGACAAACTCAAGGCCAGCATGCAGCGCTATGCCCAGCGCATGGAATATGAAAAAGCCGCAGTTGTCCGTGACAAGATCAAGGATGTGCAGGGCCTTATGGAGCGCCAGATCGCCATCCGCACTGACCAGAGTGAACAGGATATCCTGGCTGTTGCTCAGGATGGTCTGGATGCCATGATCCAGATCGTCTATGTGCGCGGCGGCCGTATGCTGGGAGGAGATCACTTTGCGCTTTCCCGGGAAGGCGGCGAAGATCCGGGGGATGTTCTGTACGGCTTCGCCACCCAGTACTATGCCCAGGGTCCCATGATTCCGCGTCATGTACTCATGGAAACCCTGCCGGAGGGCATACAGGAATCGCTTGAGTCATGGCTGCGCCAGCAGAAAGGCAGTGCTGTTACGCTGACAGTACCGCGCCGAGGAGAAAAGCATGACCTGGTACTTCTGGCAAAAAAGAACGCAGAGGATGCCCTGCAGAAACGCAACGCCCGCGCTACCATTCGGGAAGAGCGCACGAAAGGTGCCGCTGCAGCGCTTGGCCGCATACTCGGGCTTCCCAATTATCCAAGACGCATCGAGGGCTACGATATTTCCAATACCCAGGGCGTTCTCAGCGTCGGTTCCATGGTCGTATTCATTGACGGCGTTCCTGCGAAAAAGGAATACCGTAAGTTCCGCATCAAGACCGTAGAAGGTGCCAATGACTTTGCCTCCCTCAATGAGGTTCTGGGCAGACGCTTTTCTGCCGGCCTGAAAGAAAAGCAGGAACGTGAAGCCCAGGGACTGTCGCCCGTTGGAGGAAAGTTTTCCGATCTTCCCGACCTGGTGCTTATTGACGGCGGTCCGCAGCAGCTGCGCTTTGCAAGGCAGGCACTCCTGGATATCGGTGCGGATGTGGCCATGTTCGGCCTGGCCAAAAAACAGGAAGAGGTCTTTCTGCCGGACCGTGAAGAGCCCGTCATACTGGACCATAAGACACCGGAACTGCAGCTGATACAGCGCGTCCGCGATGAAGCCCACCGCTCCGCCATTACGCATCACCGTGCACTGCGCGGACATGCCTTTACTCACAGTCAGCTGGAGGACATCCCTGGAATTGGGCCCGCAAGACGCAAGGCACTCTTGCGCGCATTCGGTTCCATGAAAGCCATCCGAGCGGCCTCCAGAGAGGAACTGCTTGCTGTCAAAGGAATCAATCAGCCTGCGGCAGACGCCATACTGGCCTGGGCAGAACAGTCTGCAAGGGAAGCCACATAAGGAAAGAGGACATCGCGTCTATGGCGATGTCCTCTTTCCTTATGTAAGCTGACACTTAATCGCATCAAATGTTGCTTCCGAAATATCATGCTCCATTTTGCATGCGTCTTCTTTCGCTGTTTCCGGATCTACCCCCAGCTTAATCAGGTATTGTGTCAATACTCTGTGGCGCTCATAAATCCGGGATGCGATCGCATATCCCTTCTCGGTCAGATACAGCAGGTTTTCCGCATCCATGGTAATATATCCATTTTCACGGAGCTGTTTCATTGCCACACTGACCGATGGTTTGGTGACTCCCAGCTTGGTTGCTATATCCACCGAACGGGAATACCCTTTTTCTTCCTTCAGCATCAGTATCGCTTCCAGATAGTCCTCTGCGGATTCATGGATCTGCAATCCCCTCACCTGCTTTCCCTGTTTGATTGTCTCAATTGTACCATTTCGCACCCAACAAGGCAATGGACTTTTCAGAGGAATCATCAAGATTTCTTCTACTGAAAGTATTCTGTTTCTTCCTCTGTCTGAACAGACAAGCATGTCATCTTCTGCATTGTTTCTCACCGTCATGCATCGCAGAAAGAATTATCATGAAAAACGTGAAACTGGTTGTCCCGGAACACATGCACGGAGGAAGTATGTACCTTCCTCCATCGTTATTTCATCCCAAAACAGTGACAGCCCGGCGTCTGCGCCTTTCCGCTGCTGAAAAAAGTCCCGGCAGATCATCGATTCCGTCTGCGCAGGACCACTGCTGTCATTATACGTTTTCAAAGAAAGGGTTTCCGTCTTCCTGCCGCAGAACACCGCCATCAAAATGCAGCGGAATCGGCCGGGCAATCATGTAGCGCAGAATCTCATCCATCCGTACGCTCTCCTGGAACGTGACCAGGGAAAAGCTCACCCCATGCTTATGCGCCCGTCCTGTGCGCCCAATCCGATGCAGATAATACTCATTCTCGTTGGGAAGATCGTAATTGATCACAGCTTCCACGTCATCCACATCAATACCGCGTGCCGCGACATCTGTAGAAATCAGGATCGGAAACTTGCCCGCTTTAAACGCGTTCATGGTAAGGCTGCGCTGCTTTTGCGGTATATCCCCATGCAGGCACTCCACCTGATAACCTTCTTTTTTCAGACGGCTTGTCAGACGATCCGTCATGAACTTGGTATTGCAGAAGATCATGATCCGCTGATACACATCGGCATCCAGAAGATACAGAAGATCATCGGTCTTTCGATTGGGCTCTGTGGCAATGACATACTGCGTAATCTGCGGACGGTCTTCCTTGGTGGCCTCCACCGTTATCTCCACCGGCTCATGCTGATACTTCCAAGCGATCGTGAGCACATCCTGATTCGTGGTCGCAGAGAACAGCACCAGTTGGCGATCCTTGGGCGTCATATCCATAATGCTGGTAACATCCTTGACAAAGCCCATATTCAGCATTTCATCAGCCTCATCCAGCACCATGGTGTGAACAGCCTTAAGACTGACATTGCCCCGATGAATATGATCCAGAAGCCGTCCCGGTGTTGCAATGAGGATCTGCGGATTGCGATGCAGAAGGTTGATCTGCTTGCGCATGGGCTGGCCTCCATACAGCACCGCAATACGTACGCCCTTGATATATCGTGCAAGCTGTGTCAGTTCCTCACCGATCTGAACCGCCAGTTCCCGTGTCGGTGCCAGCACAACTTCCTGTACAACCGGGTCCTGCAGCTGCACATACTCCAGCATCGGTATTCCGAATGCACAGGTTTTTCCCGTTCCTGTTGGGGCAATGGCGTTGATATCCATACCCTGCATCATCAGAGGAATCGTCCTTGCCTGTACGGTGGAAGGCTCCTTGAACCCCATGGCCCGTACAGCGCGTATGATCTCACTGGACAGGTCCATGTCTTCAAAACGTGTCACTTTGTTTTCTTCGGTCAAAACAGTGTCTCCCTTCATGCCATGGAAGCAGACGCCTGCTGAGCCTGATAGGCACGAATGGCCTTGGACAGCTGATCCGGACAGGATGTATTCCCGCGGCACTGCACACCTTCCAGCTTACGTGCCACATCGTCCGCCTTCTGACCAACAACCATACGGGAAAGCCCCTCAGTATTGCCTGTGCAGCCACGGATGAACTTACAGTAGGTGACAACACCATCCTGAATTTCCAGGTCAATGCCCGTTGAGCACGTGCCATGATTGGTATAATGGAACATATAAAACCTCCAAAAAAAGGAACGCCCTTCCGATAAAGGGCGTTCCACTTTCATACAGAATTACTCGATGACCTTGGCCACAACGCCGGAACCGACCGTACGGCCACCCTCACGGATAGCGAAACGCAGGCCCTGCTCCATAGCGATGGGGGTAATCAGGGTG
>CACWXY010000002.1 GCA_902764915.1 uncultured Eubacteriales bacterium
AACTTCTGTGGGACAGCGTCATAAAGCTGAAAGGAAATTGACTGCAGAGATGTCCTAAAACCGATGTTGGCGCTACATGAACAATCGTCCAAACACGTTAATTTACCATGTGTTTGGACGATTTGTTCTACTTGTTGTCGAAACTTCCGTTAGATGTTTATGTTGAAGATGATGAGGGTACGGTCTACGACTTGGAAGTTCAGACAACAGACAAGCGTAATCTTGGGAAACGCACTCGATTTTACCAGAGCATGATTGACATAAGGATTCTGAAGAAAGGACAGGATTACAAGAAGCTGAAGAAGAGCTTCGTAATCTTCATTTGCAACTACGACCCCTATGGAAAGTCTCGTTACATCTACACATTCAGGAACCGTTGTGATGAGGATTTTGAAGTTCTGCTCGAGGATGAAGCGGCAAAGATTGTGATCAACACAAAGGGTACTGTTGGAGACATTGGAGATGATCTGAAGGCAGTAATCAAGTACATGGATACAGGTGTCGCATCTACCGAGTACACGAAAGCTCTTGACGCTGAGGTGGAGAGCGTCAAATCTGACGAGAAAGTGAGGATGCAGTATATGTTGTTGATGGAAGCCTATGCCCATGAGAGAACCCTTGGCGACGGCCGAAGAGTAGTGCGCCTAGTTAGACGCAAAATGAACAAATTAAGCGTCGCTGACATGGCAGATATGTTTGATATTTCTTTGCCTGAGTGTAACAGCATTGTAACGATGATTGCGGAGCATCCTGACTGGGATGACGAGCAGATTGCGGATCAAGTAGACTGGGAAGAGTAAGTCAGAGGTTGGCGGAAAATGCCCTCCAATCCCCATACCGACAAGGTTTTGGCGGTGCGGAGGGCCTTTCTTTGTTTATAGGGATTTGAGGTGCTGGGATGACTCTGAACACAATCCACCACATAGCCATCATCTGCTCGGACAAGGATGCGGCACTCCGCTTTTACCATGACATCCTTGGCTTTCCGATCATCCGCTCTAATTACCGGGAGGCCGGAGAGATTGGAAGATTGATCTGGCGATCAATGAAGCCACAGAGCTGTTTTCAGCAAACACAACTTTACGATCCTCTCGGAGAATGTACAGGATGGATTCGGTCCTGAGGTGCACTCCGCAAAAATGATGCCCAGGCTGGAAGGCAAAATAGAAGCCGGAACTCCATACGGATGGGTCCGGTCATTGTCGCTGCCCACAAGAGAGACAGTGGAGGATGCTATTCAGATGTTGATGGAGGAGAAGGTGGGCTGAGAAAGAAATGTGCGGGAATGTCTGCACATAGTTTTAATCATGTCCTGGTCATATACCCCGGAATATAATGAGTCGCTGAGTCGCTTCGGCGGCTCTATTTTTTTGCACATTTTGGGTCCAGTGACCCTGTTTTCAGGGAAAAGTATATACATTTTGGGCCAAAATGTACATAGTTTTCAAATCCCCTCGGGGTCACGGTTAAGAAAAGTCTCGGATCCCTTGCGGCGCAAGGGTTTCTGGACATCTCCCACCCCTGATTTTCACAGATAATTCAAAGCACCGACACAAGAGAAACCATGCTATTTCGGGCTTTTTGACATATAATCTATTTGTGATTTTATGCCCTGACGGGGCAAGGGAAGGAGGCGGCAGAGCCATGGGATATGTCGCTGATGTGACCAAGCGATGCCTCTCGTATGATGACGAGATGGAATGGTTTGAATATAAAAAGGGTAGCGCCGTTTCCAGCGTCGATGATATAGGAGAATATATCTCTGCCTTGTCAAATGGTGCAGCCATGAATGGTGAGGCCTACGGTTTTCTAATCTGGGGCATCCATAATGAAACGCATGAACCGACTGGAACAGATTTCAAATATACAAAAGATGTAGAACATGAGCCTTTTGAGCATCGTCTATATAGGAATGTTGCACCAGCGATCTTTTGCCGCTTCGATGAAGAACTGGTCGAAGGCAAGAGAGTTGTTGTTCTTACAATCCCGGCAGCAAGAATAGCTCCCACATCATATAAGAATGAGCGATACATCAGGATAGGGTCAAGCAAGGAAAACATCAAGAAACATCCTGAAAGGGAAGCCGCTCTGTTCCGGATCCTCAATTTTGGCCCGCCGAATCTGCTCAACACGGAATCTCGTTTTTCCGACTTGACGTTTGATCAGCTTTTCCTGTATTACGACATGAAGGGAATTAAGCTGATCAAGAAGACGTTCAAAACGAATTTGGAACTGCTGACCAAGTGTCCAGCGCCAAATTCTTATATCCCGCTGGCGACGCTTTAGCGACAAATTGAGGCCTGAATGATTCAAATGTGCGGGCAGAAACGAGAGCGAAAACGTGACACACTTTTTTCTTCCAGCACCGTATATCAACCCCGCATTTAGCGCAAAAGAGGCACCTGGAATTGCAGGCAAGAGCTTGTCAGCCCTCGGATTATAAAATGTCACGGGTGCAGATCTGGGGTTTTCAGACTGCCGCCAGCACAGAAAACAATTTGGCATAATAAGGACGGAAAGTATAATATGTTGGCGCAGTTGCTTTCCGATGATTCACATATACCTATTCGCTGTGTTCAATGGCAAAGATAAGACTTCGACAATGTACGCAGTCAGAGAATACGGAAATATGTGTTTGCTGTGTTCAATGGCAAAGATAAGACTTCGACAATGTACGCAGTCAGAGAATACGGAAATATGTGTTTGCTCATGTCATTGGATAAGGTCCTTGATTTTGGAGATACTTTGAATGTGCCGCAGGTGGATGAACGTGAGCGTAAAGTTGAACGTAAAGAAGTTATGCTATTCAGCAAGCAGGCCTTTGCGGAAGCTGTCATAAATGCTTTTGCTCACAATCACTGGGTGAATGGTGATTCTCCGATGTTTACGGCCTATGAGGATCGAATCGAAATCGTTTCTCTGGGTACTCTTCCTCCCGGCCAGACGAAAGAGGGCTTCTTTGGTGGTATCTCTATACCGGTGAATAAGAAATTGTCGGAAATCCTTCTTCAACTACATATCAGTGAAAAGAGCGGACGCGGCGTACCGAGGATCGTCAAGGAGTACGGGCAGGAAGCTTTTGAGTTTAGGGATAACGCCATTGTGGTTACCATTCCATTCAACAAGGCTCGACTTGGGTACTGATACCCAAGAGACTACCCAAGTCATGACCCAAGTGAGTGCACAAGGTGAAGAGATAGAAACATCCATTGAACAGAAAATAATGGATTTTTGCAAGGAGCCCAAAAGCACTAAAGAAATAGCGGCGATGCTCGGGTATAAAGAGAGAAAATCCGCTGCACGATATATTCGTCCATTGCTTGAAAAAGGGCGTATAGCGATGACTATCCCAGATAAACGTAATAGCCAGAATCAGAAATACATCACGATAAAATAACGTAGAGCCCACCGAGCGGCTATTCCACTTATCTATCCTGATAAGCTGAACGGTCGCTTGGTGGGCATCTCTTTGTCTGCTTCTGACAAAATTTATCAGCGACTATAATCTGCTGTGAGAAATAGCCGTGGCTATATCAAATCCAGCGTAAACCTGCAGAAAATGAAAGGGCTTTGCAGCCCTGGAAGAAGGAGTCTGAAGTAAATTGGATAAGGCTTGGCTGGACACCTGCATTACGGCAGGAGAGTTTCTCTACGGGGAGTACCCCATTTCAGTTCTCCAGGAACTCTACGCCACAAAGGGCGAGAGGGTAAGCAAGCAGCAGATCATGGAGTTCTTCGACAGCGGCTCCATGATGGTCTGTGACGGAGAAATGGTGAGCCCGCTGATCGCGACCACAGACCCGATGCTGGGGATGTTTAAGGACGCGGACAGGAACGGCAATCCGTATGCCTCCCTGCACTTTGATCTGGATGAGCTGCAGGTTTTGAGAAAAGAGAACGCCATCGTCGAGAAACAGCCGTACTGGATTCCCACAGCTGCGCAGATCGAGGAGCTGATGGAGAACGGGTACATTTCTACCCCGGCCATGAAGAAGCTGGAGGAGAAGATCAGATCGGTCGGCGCTGCCCCCGATTTCCTGAAGACTCTCTGGCCCAGGCTGTCAGCGAGGAAGCTCGAAATGATGGAAGCTATCAACATGGTATTTATCGGGATGTATCCGAAGTCGGTCAGCCCGGAAGAAGGTGCAGACCCGCCTCCGGATATGAAGGAAAGCGTACCGACCATCGATGCCCTGAACGCTATGATGCCGATGGTGACCGGCTTTCTCAATAGCGTCAACAACAGGAACCGGAAGGGCTGGCCGCCGGATGAGCTGGCAAAGAAAGTGCCAAAGTACCGCGGGATGCCCACCATCATACCGGGAAGCGCCGCATTTGCCAGAACGCTGAAAGAAGCGGAACCGCAGTTGAGGGCCATGGGCGCGAATGTGGACTACAGCTCCATCGACTCCTTTGCCACGGTCGGTCCCTACGGTGAACGGCGGGTTGTGAAGGTCGGCCGGAACGATCCATGCCCTTGCGGCAGCGGAAAAAAATACAAGCATTGCCACGGAAGGTGACGAGGCTTCCAGGTTTCCACAGCCTCCCCCTGTGCCAATGACCACAGGCAAACATAGATGCCGCTTGTCGCCGGCACAGGGAGGCAGTTTGCCATAGGGCGGAGCAGCGTAAGAGGAACAGCAGTGAGAACAGGTTTTCGTTCACACTGATTGATCAATTGGACCGGTTGACTCATTCCAGCTTCGGAGTGATTGATTACATACGTTAAGCGGGCCACAGGCCAAAGGACTGTGAAGAAGCCGCAGGCTGAACACCGTCAGGCACTCCTTTGAAGCAGGAGGATTGGGAAGTGAAGAAGATGCCAGACTACAGCACGCCAAACAAGCGGAAACGCTACATTGAAAGCGAGTTCAAGCGTTTTGAGAATCATCTGGAGGATGTAATCGGCAGGAGCGAACCGGCCCTGCTCTACAGCCCTTTCGGAGAAAGAAGGACAAGAGCCCTTCTGGCTTTCTACGACCGCGCAGAAGCTGCGTTCGGAAGGCTGTGCACAGATTCGCTCCTTGAAACGCTGGTCGACGCGGAGATCAGGCCGCTGCTGACTTATAACGATGTGAACCAGAACGATGACCTGACCATCGGCGCAGCGCTTTGGATTCTGGAGACCATGCGAAAGACAGAGCGGTTCAGGGAGATGACGAAAATCCTGCCGGACCTGACCGGTGAACCGCCCTTCTATCTGCCGACGGATTTCTCCTATCCCTGTTTTTCGAATGACCTGATCGAGGCGGTCATGTACGTGCTGAAGCACAAGCATGTGGACGCTAGAGGCATGGACACTGAGCTGGCCAGCGAGGAAGCGGCGAGAGGGGAAAAGCCCGTTCCATTGTTCGCGGAGATTATGCGCATGCTGCCGGAGGAGAAGGTGAAACAAGCGTGCGAGAGGTTCAAGGAACTCCAATGGAACCTGCTTTCCCGCTACATCCGATGCGATGTCTGGCTGACACAGGAGATTGACCGGAGGGCCCAGAGCATCAGCTCTATGTTGCCCGCGCCGTTCTCCGGGCCACTGGCAAAGCCCCTGGCGCAACCTCTGGCAAAACCTCAGACCAATCCCATGATGGACCTGGACGATCTGGTCAGGAGAGATGAGGAGAGACGCAGGATTGCCGAGGATGCAGAAAAGTACCTTCGAATGAAGTCCAGTTTTCCCATGCGGTTCAGGGAGTTCCTCCTGATGGAGCGGAAGCAGATCATCCAGGAGGCAGGCAGCAGGGTAATGGCTGATGAACTTTCGGGGTTCGTAATCGAAGACTCATATGAAATTTGCTTTGCCATCTACTACCTGATCGAAAGCGGAGACGATGCACCCTGGCTTATGTCTTCCGGCGCACAGCTGTGCGATGCCGCCCTTCACATGCTGCCATGGTTTGCTGACGATAGCGACTGGGATGAGGACGACCGGGATTCCTGGGACGATGCCATAACCTATGACATCAACGGATGGCTTGACGATGATCCGCCAGAGGAAGAGGTCGATTTCTACCATGCGAAGCACCAGGGCAGGACGCTGGCGCAGATCGTCTATGAACTAAGCCGAGGCGTTGTGCCGGTTGGGCAGCACCCGTTTGAGAAAAACCGCCTTGAAATGATCGAAGAGGGTATGGATGAGAGAATTGCCCGGAAAGTCATCGACATGGCGGAGATGTTCTTCCTGCGGGACTTCCAGGCGGACACCTACAAAGCCTTTGACCCCTTTCCGTGGGAAAAGGATGATGAGAAGGATGAGAATGTAGCGGAGACGGAGACAGCACAGCAGATGGACGCATCGGATGCTGGCCAGATGCCCACACCGGGTGGATACTGGGGACGGACGTTCGGGATGGCAGCGCCGGTAGAGAAACCTACAGAAGTGGTAAAAGAGACACCGAAGGAAGCCAGGTCCGAAGAACTGGAAAAAGCAAAACAGGAGATCAATGCCCTTCGGGATGCTCTGTACAAGGAGCGCCGGGAAGCAAGCGATGAGAGGGCAAAGTACGAGCATGAGCTGAAAGCTCTGCGGATGGAACACAGGGAACTGGCGGATCTGAGGACGCTGGTCTTCAACCAGGAGAACGAGGTCCCGGAACATCTGGAGAGGACAGAGCGGAAGATCAACTACCCATACAGTACTCGAAAACGCACGGTCATCTTCGGTGGACACGATACCTTCCTGAAGGCTATCAAGCCCATGCTGCCGACAGTGCGATTTGTGGACGCGAACAACCTGGCGTTCAACCCGGAGATCATCCGAAATGCGGATGTGGTCTGGATTCAGAACAACTGCATTTCACATGCGCAGTACTGGGGGGTTGTCAAAAACTGCAAACTGGCAGGAATTCAGATGCGGTACTTCGGATACGCATCAGCGGAAAAATGTGCGGAACAGCTGGTCGAATGGGATCGGAAATGAGGAAGCCTTTGGGCCTGCCGCATCTGCCGCAAAGTTCCCGCCGATGAAAAAACACCGCACCCTGCCTCTCATCCAGGAATGCAGATAACGCCAGGGATTGTCTGAAAAAACCTGCCACATCTGCCGCAAAGTTCCCGCCGATGAAAAAAACACCGCACCCTGCCTCTCATGCAGGACTGCAGAAAATGCCTGGGATTGTCTGAAAAGCCTGCCACATCTGCCGCACATGTGTAGCGTATAATGGTTTTACCGAAAATCGGAAAAAGAATTCCCGATAATCGGAAGAGAAATTCCGTGAAAACGGAACGGGGCATGTTGAAGAAAATATACCAATCTTTTATCCTTTGATTGAACACCACTTCAGACAAAGGAGGAAAGGAAGCTGCTCAACATGACCCGGATCAATCATATCAGAGATTGGCGCTTCTGCATTTTGGGTGGGTGAATAAGGGGCAAATAGTGCCAAACAGTAATAAAGTTATTGTATTCTCATCTATGATCTGCAACAATATATTTGCTATTATTGGGAGGGGTGCATGATGGAAATTGATGGTATCCGCATGCTGGTTGGTTTAGTGATCGGCATAGCTCTGCTGATTCTGCTTGTGCTGAAAACAAGGGTACAGACTTTCCTTGCTCTGATTATCAGTACAATTGTGATTGGCGTCATCGGAGGCATGCCTCTGACCGCAACAGACATTGTGGATGCGGCCGGTGAAACCAGGAGAGGCGTCAGTATCATCAATTCCATCACAAGCGGTTTTGGCGGAACGTTGGGAAGCATCGGAATCATCATCGGATTGGGCGTTATGATGGGCCAGATCTTCGATATTTCCGGCGCGGCAAAACGCATGGCATATACATTTCTCAAACTCTTCGGGAAGGGCAGAGAGGAAGAGGCTCTAGCGCTGACCGGTTTTTTGGTTTCGATTCCGATCTTCTGTGATTCCGGGTTTATCGTTCTTGCTCCGATTGCAAAGGCACTTTCGAACATTACAAAAAAATCTGCTATTGGTCTGGGGGTGTCGCTGGCTGCCGGTCTGGTGATTACCCACTCTCTGGTGCCTCCGACTCCTGGTCCGCTTGGCGTGTGTGGTATCTTCAGCATTGATGTGGGAAACTTTATCCTGCTGACAATTGGACTGGCACTCCCGATGATCATCGCCTGCATCATTTACGCAAAGAAGTACCTGGCCAGGAAATTCTGTTGGATGTCGGATGAAGAAGGCGGTATCGATGAACCGTCTGGCCAGATACCTGACTTGAAGCTTTCTTTCCTTGAGGAGACGAAAGACCTTCCGAGTGCCTTTACTTCTTTCCTGCCTCTGGTGCTGCCGATTCTACTGATTCTGATTAACACTGTTGCGTCTGCATTGAAAGTTCCTGGACTGGTATGGGAAATCCTGATTTTCCTCGGTCAGCCGATCGTGGCTGTGGGAATCGGCTTACTGGCGGCGATTTTTACGCTGGGTCATCCTTTCAGCCGAGATACCATCCTGCATGAGATGGAAAAGGGTATGGCTTCTGCCGGCGTGATTATCCTGGTGACAGGCGGCGGAGGTGCACTTGGACGCATCATCACGGATTCAGGTCTGGGCGGATACATTGCCCATGGCCTGGCCGGCAGCAAAATACCACTCATTTTACTGCCTCTTGCTATTTCCACGCTGATGCGATTCATTCAGGGATCCGGTACGGTTGCCATGACCACGGCAGCAAGTATCACAGCTCCGATACTGATTGCTTCCGGCACGGTCAGTCCTGTACTCGGGGCAATCGCCTGCTGTGTTGGATCCCTGTTCTTCGGATACTTCAATGACAGCTACTTCTGGGTTGTGAATCGGACATTGGGCGTCTCTGAAGGCGGGGATCAGTTGAGAGTGTGGTCTGCTACTTCAACCATCGCATGGGCAGTCGGCGTCGTGGAGGTTCTGATCCTGTGCATTTTCATGCATTGATCAAGTTTTAGGAGCTTCTCCGCGTCCTTCAGCTGTGCCTGAGTATTTTTGACTTCCTTGTTGACTCCGGCGAGTGCTGATTGGAGCTTAGTCGTGTCACCCCCAATGGATACAGTGATACCTTTCAGGTCACGTCCTCCGCCATGGATCATCCCTCCTTTCCGCCATCACAGGCATTTATTCCGTCAAAAAAGGAGCCAGTGGCTGAGTTTCCATCAGCTCCTGTGATCGTTTCAGATTCTTCTGTTTCAAGGCTTCCGCCCTGCGGATGAAGTCTTCCTTCACCGGTTTTTACCCGGATCAGGTTCCGCATCCTGGTATATTCCGCAATGTCCGCCCGCAAGGCAGAGTCCGTTGCACACACCGGGTAGACCTCGCCGCATTCCGGGTAGCGGAAGAAGGTGAACTCGATGTCTCCTTCCAGATAGGTTTCCGGCATGATGGACTCCGACCCGGCGGAGCATTTATCGCATTTGATCTGTATGGTTCTGTGTCCTTTCTCTAAACTTTCTGATAAATCGTTCTCACATGACTTGGCATCACATGTGACACCACTTATAATAGAAGCGTCAGGAGGTGCATCATGTCTCAATTCGACAAGCTCCTCCAGCACATCCGGGCGCTGGATAAGAATATGCGCTTCGAGGAACTACAGAAAGTCCTCGAGCATTACGGTTACACCATGAGCGGCCCAGCCAGCGGAAGAAGCCACAAATCGTTCCGTAAGAACGGCAAAGCCACTATCACAATCCCCCAACATAATCCCATCAAACGCGCATATGTTGAGGAAGTCAAAGCCATAGTAGAAAGCGAGGAGAATGACGATGAAAACGCTTGATTATTATCTTTCCCTTCCTTATCGCATGGAAATCATCCCCGATATGGAGGAAGGCGGTTACACCGCTAAGTTTCCGGATCTTCCCGGCTGCCTGACTTGCGCTGAAACCATTGAGGAACTCGTAGAAAACGCAAGCGATGCCAAGAAGGTCTGGCTTACCGCAGCTCTGGAGGATGGCATAGAGATTGCCGAACCTCAGCAGGAATCAGACCTTCTGGAATACTCCGGACAATTCAAGCTCCGGATGCCCAGAAGCCTTCATAGGTCGTTGTCTGTCCATGCCAAGGAAGAAGGCATAAGTATGAACCAATACTGCCTCTACCTCCTGGCAAAGAACGATGCGGCACACACCGCAAAAGCTGCTGCTATCTAAGTGTAATCCCTCCCAGTCACATCGGCTGAGAGGGATTTTTCTTTGTAGCTGAAATTTTTGCGGCAATACGCATTTTTTTCACGTCAGATGCGGTCCATGTCAGCCTGGGTCGCCTGCTCCCGCAACTCGATGGAGGCGCGGCTCTTCTCGTTGAACATGTCGTTGACGCTGCCGATGGTCAATAGGTCCAGGTCAGCGATATTCAGGCCAAGCTCCACACACCTGAGCATAAACAGAGCGGTTGTCATCGGCCGCTCTGTCTTCCTCAGTTTTTTCTTGCGGGTACCGTGGTCTTGATGGTCATGCCCACAGGTCGATCAGTTCCGGGAGGATCTGATAAACACTGAAAGTGTTGAACTGGTCGAGCCACTCATCCGGGTGCGCGGCACAGTACATCACAAAGGAAAGGTCCTCAAACATCTCAAGGGAGAAGCCGTCCAGCATGGAGGCCGCCTCGTCCTGATCCTTGATGGCGTCATTCAGGACCATCAAATCCTTGTACACATCGCGTCCGAACTTGTTTCTATAGATACGCGGAATCGCCGCAGAAGCCTTGAACTCTACAGGCTTGCCATCGATTTCGATTATCTTTGTCACCGCCATAGTGATGATCTCCTCTCAAAATTCATGTAGTAAGGCGGGGATATTTCACCCCGCCATAATCGTTAGCCCTGGGGGCTCGGTCTCACCGCCATCGGTGCCGCCACCCTGCTCTTCTCCCTCTTCGGAAGCGTCAAGCCGGAGGCATATGGGATTACCGATTAACATCAGAGACCTTATTGAAAGCAGGATCCATACCCTCTTTCATTGAACTTGCGTTCTTCCATGAGAAATTGTATGCTTCAAAGGTATGGAACCTGGAAGCAGGGATGCTTCTGAAAGGAATGCCTTACAAAAGCCATTGACCAATCACACTGGAAAGCGTTGCTCTGTTGCCCGGGAAGGCAGCAGAAAAATGCTTGCCGGCAGCCGGTAAAAGGAGACAACAATGAAACAGCCGATTGATGTGAACAACAAGACCATACTGGTGACTGGATCGCCGGGCTTTATCGGGGCCAATCTGGTCATTCGACTGCTGAAGGAAATGTCCGGGGGAACCATCATTTCCCTGGATAACCTGAATGATTACTATGATCCGAAGCTGAAGGAGTACAGGCTCCGTCTTATTGAAAAGGAAGCCGCAGTCTCCCCGGTCCAGCATACCTTCATCCAGGGCTCCATTGCAGATAAGGCACTGGTCGACCATGTCTTTGCAGAATACCGTCCTTCTATCGTCGTCAATCTGGCAGCACAGGCAGGCGTTCGCTACAGCATCGATCATCCGGATGTATACATCGAATCCAATATCATCGGGTTTTACAACATTCTGGAAGCATGCCGTCACTCCTATGACGGCGGTGCGTCCGGCGTGGAACATCTGGTATATGCCTCGTCTTCCTCCGTATATGGCGGCAACCGGAAAGTGCCGTTCAGTACAGACGATAAGGTGGACAATCCTGTTTCCCTGTACGCGGCGACCAAGAAGAGCAATGAGCTTCTGGCGCATGCCTATGCCAAGCTCTATAACATTCCCTGTACGGGGCTTCGGTTCTTCACGGTGTATGGCCCGGCGGGACGTCCGGACATGTTCTACTTCTCCGCCACGCAGAAGCTGGTCAGAGGCGAAACCATCAAGATCTTCAATTACGGCAACTGCAAGCGGGACTTTACATACATTGATGACATCGTGGAAGGCGTATACCGGGTCATGCAGGGAGCACCGGCCAAGGAAAAAGGAGAGGACGGACTGCCCATTCCGCCCTACGCCGTGTACAATATCGGCGGCGGCCAGCCGGAAAACCTGCTGGATTATATATCCACCCTTCAGGAAGAACTGGTCAGCGCCAGTGTGCTTCCGGAAGATTATGACTTTGCAGGGCATCGCCAGCTTGTGGGAATGCAGCCAGGGGATGTGCCGGTTACCTATGCTGATGCAGAGGCGCTGGAGCGGGATTACGGGTTCACGCCGAAGATTGACATAAGGAAAGGACTGCGGCAGTTTGCGCAGTGGTATAAGGACTATTACGGAGGCATGGAAACTTGAGGTGCACAGATACCTATAAAGAGCTTTACGGGCGGGATCCGGAAGCCGTCGCATTCTGCCCTTATCGGATTGCGCCGCTGGGGGCGCATATCGATCATCAGCTGGGATCGATTAACGGTCTGGCCATTGATAAGGGAATCCATATCGCCTACGGCGTAAAGGACTCCGGCATATGTGAGCTGCGGTCACTGAACTTTCCCAAGCGTGCGCAGTTCCATGTAAAGGATATTCCGGAAGAGAAGGTAGGAGACTGGGCGGATCATTGCAGAGCCGCCGCCAAAATGCTGGGCGAGAAGTATCGGCTGCGCTATGGCATATCCGGCGTCATCGAGGGCAGTCTGCCCATTGGCGGTCTCAGCAGCAGCGCCGCTGTCATTATCGCGTTTCTCTCTGCCCTGGCCTATGTAAATGATATTCGTCTGGAGCCTTGGGAAACCATTGCCATGGCCAAGAAAGCTGAGAACGAATATGTGGGCGTGAACTGCGGAAAACTGGACCAGAGCTGTGAAGTCCTCTGCAGGAAGGATCAGCTTCTGTATCTGGACTGCGCCGATGACAGTTACAGCCTGATTCCAACAAATCCAGCCATGAAGCCATACCGGATCGCGATATTCTTCAGCGGACTGGAGCGGAGTCTGGCCAATTCCGCGTATAATCTGCGTCAGGACGAGTGTAAGGCAGCCGCCTTCAATCTTCTGGCCTATGCGGGACTGCCTTACGGCAAGTTTAAGGATACCGTACTGCGTTCGGTTCCCCTGTCCATATTCGAGGAGTATAAGGATCGGCTGCCCGAACCGTTCCGGAAGCGTGCACTCCATTTCTTTACGGAATATGCCCGTGCGCAGAAAGGCGTGGAGCTGTGGAAAAACGGTGACCTGGAAGGATACGGCAAGCTGGTATTCGAAAGCGGCAGAAGTTCCGTGGAAAACTACGAGTGCGGATGCCCTGAACTGATTACGCTCTATCACATCATGACAGAAACCGACGGCATTTACGGGGGACGCTTCTCCGGCGCCGGCTTCAAGGGCTGCTGCATGGCGCTGATTGATCCGCAGAAAGCCGATGAGGTCATGCATCATGTGGAAGAAAAGTACCTGACTGCCTATCCGGAACTGAAGGGTAAGTATGTGGGCGCTCTGTGTCAGAGCGCGGACGGGGTGGATCTGGGAGGCGGCATAAGACGATGAAAGCGATTATACTGGCAGCAGGATATGCCACCCGTCTTTATCCGCTTACGGAGAACTTTCCCAAACCGCTTCTGGAGGTCGGCGGAAAACCGATTCTGGACTGGCTGATCGAGGACCTGACGCCCTGCATGGACACATTCATTGTAGTGACAAACCACAAGTTTGCCGGACATTTTCAGGCATGGGCCAGGGACAATGTCCGCGTCATCGATGATGGCACGGAAACCAATGAAACACGGCTTGGCGCCGTCAGGGACATACTTCTGGCAAGTCAGGGCATTGACGACGATGTGTTTGTAATGGCAGGGGATAACGTCCTGGACTTCAGCCTGGTGCCCTTTATCCGCTTTGCACAGGAGAAAGGCACCAGCTGTGTGATGTGTCATGAGGAGAATGACCTTGCGCATCTCCAGCGTACGGCGGTGATTACCGTCGACGAAAGCGGGCGGATCACCTCCTATGAGGAAAAGCCGAAAGAACCGAAGGGAAATCTGGCTGTCCCGCCTTTCTACTATTACAGGAAGGAAGATCTTGCCCGGATCCCGGAAGCACTGGCAGCAGGGTGCGGGTATGACGCCCCGGGTTCCTACGCCGCATGGCTGAGCACAAAGACCCCCATGCATGCCTGGAAAATGACGGGAAGCCGGCATGATATCGGAGACAAGCAAAGCTATGACAGCATCCGGGAGTGCTATCGGGGCATCACGAAATAAGAAGCATAGCATTGCTGCCTCCGGAAAATGACGGCATGCGTTCCCGGTCTATTCTGTGCTGTGCGATGCAGGCATATGCACAGAAGGAATAAACAGGGTATAGCTCTATCCGCTGGGAAAGCAGACCGTGATCAGCGATAAGGCACTGACTGTCGGTAAGGAGCTTGTGGCCCATATGACCGGCAGCGCTCATGAAAAGCATGTGCCGGCGGGGGACATCACAGGCGATGCCGTTCCCGTCAAGGTCGGATCTGTCGAGCGTCCTTCCGTGCAGGCGCATTCCATGGAAGGAATACTCCTGGAAACGGTACAGGGCTTTCAGATGCACTGTCTCCAGCCTGGCATGAGGCCGGAAGCTGTCTTCCAAGTGACAGAAAAGCCGGCAGCGGCCTATGCGTACTGTAACCTGCATGGCCTGTGGAAAGCAGCCATCCCTGCATGAGGCTGTCTGGAGGCGGCCGGAACCACGGGGCACGGCGGATTCCATCTCTTTTGCAATATGATCTCTTTTGCAAAAAGCTGTTGCTGATAGCAACAGTTTTTTGCGTATTCGCAATTGTTTACAGGCAGAAGCGGGAAAAGTCCTTGTGATATGCCCTGACATCTGCTAGGATACTCCTGCGCTGCCAGCCAGCAGTTGACGCTGTCAGCAACAAGAAAGGAGATCGGCCATGCGGCATCTATCCCTTCCGCTTCTGTCTGAAGTGGTTTTGCAGAAAAGAAAAGCGCTGAAACTTTCACAGACAGCGCTGGCAGAAAAAACAGGTATGAATCGCTCGATCCTTTCCCGACTGGAAATGCAGGATTACCATCCCTCTGTGGATCAGCTCCTGTCGCTTTCTCAGGTACTGGACTTCTCTCTGGACGATGTGATTGCAGACAGCGATACGGTACCCGTCACGGTTTCCCGTAAAAAAATTGCTGTTGCCGGTACGGGATATGTAGGCCTTTCCCTGGCGGTTCTTCTATCCCAGCACAACGATGTCAAAGCGGTCGACATTGTGCCGGAAAAAGTGGAAAAACTGAACCGGTGGATCAGCCCGATCCAGGACGAATACATCGAAAAATATCTCGCTGAGCATGCGGAAAGACAGCTCTCTCTGCAATCGACCATGGATGCGGAAAGCGCTTACCGGGATGCGGATTTTATCATCATTGCAGCGCCCACCAATTATGATCCGCGCACCAATTTCTTTGACTGTTCCGCCGTGGAATCCGTGCTCCGCAGCATCCGCGAGGCGACGGAAGCGCGGGATGAAAAGCCGACCATCATTATCAAGTCCACTGTTCCGGTAGGATATACAGCGCTTGTACGCCAGCGCATGCAGATGGATAACATCCTCTTCAGCCCGGAGTTTCTGCGTGAATCCAAAGCGCTCTATGACAATCTCTATCCCAGCCGTATTATTGTAGGGTCCGATCCGAAGAACAGGGAAGCTGCGGAAACCTTTGCACATCTGCTTGAGCAGGGCGCCATCAGGAAGAACATTCCCGTGCTTTTCATGCAGACAACAGAGGCGGAAGCGACCAAGCTGTTTGTCAATACCTATCTGGCGCTGCGCGTGTCCTACTTTAACGAGCTGGATACTTACGCAGAAGTCAAGCATCTGCAGACAGCGCCGATCATCAAGGGGGTCTGCCTGGATCCGAGGGTAGGGGATTATTACAACAATCCGTCTTTCGGATACGGCGGCTACTGTCTGCCAAAGGACACCAAGCAGCTTCTGGCCAATTACCGGGATGTGCCCGAAAACCTGATTCAGGCGATCGTAGAAAGCAACCGCACAAGAAAGGACTTTATTGCAGACCGCGTGCTGGAAATCGCCGGAACCTATGGAAGCAGCGAGTCCTATTCCCAGGACCGGGAAAACCGTCAGAGAGAAGTGACAGTGGGGGTATTCCGCCTTACCATGAAGAGCCAGAGCGATAATTTCCGCCAGTCTTCCATTCAGGGGGTCATGAAACGCATCAAAGCCAAAGGAGCCAATGTGGTGATTTATGAACCAACCCTGGAAAACGGATCGACATTCTTTGGCTCTCTGGTGATCAATGACCTTGCTGAATTCAAGAAAAAGTGCGGCTGTATTATCGCAAACCGCTACGACAGCATACTGGACGATGTAAAGGAAAAAGTGTACACGCGTGACCTTTTCAGGCGGGACTGAGGATAGGTACCGCGCACCGGGAATGCAGCCGCGTGTCCAGTGACATTTCTGTATCTCTCCGGCATCTGACCAATCGGTTTCCGTCCGGCATGGACAGGCATCTGCCGGATGCTCTGTTCGGGGAAAGCAGCATCCTGTCTGTACAATACAGAAGGATATCCGGACAAGAAGCCTGTCTGTCCGGGCCGGCACGCAGGACGCCAGGTGCTGAAGGCAGAAGCACCGCGGTGAAATGCAGAAGAGGAAGCCATCCCGGAATTCAGACGTTTCCGCCTCATCGAAAGCAGGGTTCGGAATGCGGTCTGAAGACAGCTGCACGCACCACACGTCCAGTCAGCTGCATTCCGCATGACATTGCCCTGTTCTGTCGGCACGGAATTGCCGCCGCATGGGACCTTCAGAAAGCGAAACAGCATCCGGTTTTCTGTCGCCGGATGCTGTTCTTCTTTCGCAGAACAGGAGGACCTCCGCCAGTATTGGACAGCATGCATGCTTTCCATGATCCGGCGCAAGCGCTACGCCATCACGATGCGGCCCCTGCCAGAGAAACAGGCACCTTCTGCACGGATGGTCCTAAAGCGGCCATTTTTGGGTGACCTACCGGTACGATCTTTTTCCAGTCATTGAGAAGACGTGGCTGCATCTGCTATAATGGGCATAGCGCAGACCCGGCGGCGGAAGAATGCTGTGCATGCCGTCAGGGGACGGAATGCAAGGTTTTCCCGGGAGACTCTGAGAACAGGGCTGCGTGTGCAGCAGGAGGAAAGCAATACAATGCGTGTCATTATTCAGGAAAACTATGAGAAAATGTGTCATTGGGCTGCATGGCACATTGCGTCCAGGATCAACAGCCATACCAGGAAAACGCCTTTTGTCCTTGGACTGCCGACTGGTTCTTCCCCTGTTGGTGTCTATAAGGAACTGATCCAGATGAACCAGCAGGGGAGCGTTTCCTTTTCCCATGTGGTTACATTTAACATGGATGAATATGTGGGACTTCCGCATGAGCATGAACAGAGCTACTGGCACTTCATGCATCAGCATTTCTTCGACCATCTTGTGGACATGAAGAAGGAGAATATCCATATTCTCAACGGCATGGCAGAGGATCCGGAAAAGGAGTGCGCGGATTACGAAGCCCTGATCCAGTCCTGCGGCGGCATTGATCTTTTTCTGGGTGGCATCGGTGTAGATGGTCATATTGCCTTCAATGAGCCCTATACCTCTCTCCGGTCCAGAACGGGCCTTCGCACACTGACAGCGGAGACCCGCCTCGTGAACTCGCGCTTCTTTGATAACGATCCGCAGAAGGTG
The DNA here is from genome assembly GCA_902764915.1 of uncultured Eubacteriales bacterium. GTDB lineage: Bacteria > Bacillota > Clostridia > Christensenellales > Aristaeellaceae > UBA2943. The sequence goes on from CACWXY010000002.1 coordinate 17,545, forward strand.
CCGACTCACGCACTCTCTGTGGGTGTGGGAACCGTGACCGATGCAAGAGAAGTCGTGCTCCTTGTCAACGGGCATCAGAAGGCCCGCGCACTCTCTGCGACCGTGGAAGGCGGCATCAGCCAGAAATGGACATGCTCCGCGCTGCAGATGCATGACAATGCCATTATTGTCTGCGACGAAGCCGCCTGCGGTGAATTAAAGGTGGATACGTACAAGTATTTCCTGGATGTGGAAAAAGCGCAGCGTCTGCCGTAAGGCACTGCATTTCCTTTCATGGTCTTCTGCCATGCTGTGTCTCTGCGTGGCAGGGACCTTTTTTTATTTTCATGCGCGCTGCTCATTCCAATGGGACAGACATGCTGTCATGCCAGGCGCCGCAGACGCATGTGCTGTCCCGCCTTCTGGTCCGGTGATTCACCCCTGTGCGGGTATCAGGCGGATGAGGGAAACCATCCGCCGGTTCGCTGCACCGGGTATATCTTCCCGTCGGCCTGATCGGTCCCCAAAGTCAAAATATTGCGAATCCATATAGAAAATATGACAAAATTTGAAATATTTTCGTCATAAATGCTTCTCAATTTGTAATAATCATGGTATAATCCTCATGTAATCCGAAACCGATGCGGAAATGCACGGGAGAATATGACAAATCATGACACGGATTATACACAAAGTCACATGAGGTGATCACGATGAAACGCAGATGGATTCGTACCGCTATGGCCGCTCTGACCCTGACAGCCTGCCTGTGCACAACAGGTGCGCTCGGGGAATATATTCTGTCTCCCAACTCAGCTCCCGTCAATGTCCGTGCCAGTGCCACCAAGAATTCAAAGGTGGTGGACCTGGCTGTCACAGGTACAGAAGTCAAGGTTCTTGGCGTGGAAGGCGAATGGACACATGTCAAGGTAGGGGATGCCGAAGGGTATGTAAAGACATCCTTTATTACGCCGACCGATCCGCTGAAGAACCCGGGAAACAATACAGGCAGCAGCAAGACCCAGACCACGGTGTACATCGTATCCCCGGACAACGGGTCCGTGAATATCCGCGCGGGTGCAGGCGAAAACAATCCTGTCATTACGCGCGCAGCCAGCGGTACCCCTGCCACACTGATTACGGGCGGCAGCAACTGGTCCAGGATTCAGACGGGCGATACAGTGGGTTATGTGCGTTCCGAGTTTCTGTCGCAGACAGTGCCCGGCACCACAGCGGCCAAGGCAAAGGCTGTCACCAAGTATGTACAGTCAGTCAACTCCGCACCGGTGAATATGCGCGCCGAAAAAAGCCGTTCCAGCCGTGTGGTGGATGAACTGGTCACCGGCACGGAGGTTACGGTTCTTTCCTCCGATGGCAACTGGAGCGAAATCAGTGTTGCCGGCAAGACAGGCTACATCATGAACCTGTATCTGACGGATTACAAGGCAGGCACGTATCTGACAGAAGACAGCTACATCGCCTATACCACTTCGCCCAATGGCGGAAAGGTGCGCATGCGCTACGGCGCCGGCACCGGATATCATATCGTAACGGCGCTTGACTTTGGCACCAGGGTCACGGTTCTGACCCATGTACAGGGCTGGGCCCGTGTGCGCTGCGGGAATTATGAAGGATTTATCAACGAGAAATACCTGACCACTGAAAAGCCCTGATCATACGAAGACCGTTTCAAGTCCGCATTCCCTTATGCGGGCTTTTTCTTTTACCTTCAACACAAATAAACGGCGCATGAAGATCATGCGCCGCTTTGATTGTAATGATTACAGGGTTACACCGGATTTGAAGATTGCCAGGTCATGGAAGCCATGCTCTTCGCTGCATACCTTTTTGCCGCTGGCCACTTCCAGGACCAGGCGGTAGAGTTCCTTGCCCAGTTCCTCCAGTGTGGTGTCTTCCTCCAGAAGCCGTCCCGCCGCAAAGTCGATCCAGCGCTTCTTAAACGCTGCCAGCCGCGGATTGGAGGCGATCTTCAGGGTAGGAACCGGACTGGCGAAGGGTGTGCCGCGCCCGGTGGAGAACAGAACCAGCTGACAGCCGGCAGAAGCCAGCGCCGTGGCCGCTACCAGGTCATTGCCGGGGGCGGACAGAAGGTTCAGACCTTTGCGGGTCACGCGGCCTGCATAGGGAAGCACATCGCTGACCGGTGCCGTGCCGCTCTTCTGCGTACAGCCAAGCGCCTTATCCTCCAGTGTGGAGATGCCGCCGGCCTTATTCCCCGGGGACGGATTCTCATATATGGTCTGATGATGGTCCTCAAAATACTGCTTGAAGTCATTGATCAGACGAACGGTTTTTTCAAACGTTTCCTCGTCTTCACAGCGGTTCATGAGTATGGTTTCCGCCCCGAACATTTCCGGGACCTCTGTAAGAATCGTAGACCCGCCGCGGGCAACCAGCTGGTCCGAGAACGCGCCGATAACCGGATTGGCCGTAATCCCGGAGAAGCCGTCAGACCCGCCGCATTTCAGGCCGACCACCAGTTCAGATGCCGGGCACGGGACGCGTCTGTCACCGCGCATTTCTTCGGCAAGCTCGGAGATCAGCTGAAGCCCGGCTTCCATTTCATCCTCTACCTGCTGGCAGATCAGGAACCGGATGCGTTCGCAGCCGTTCTCTTCCAGATACTGTTTGATAATGTCGATCCCGGAGTTCTCGCAGCCCAGTCCCAGCAGCAGTACGCCGCCCGCATTGGGATGCATGCACAGGTCTGCCAGAATCTTCCGCGTATTCTCCTGATCTTCGGTCATCTGGGAGCAGCCGTAGGGGTGGGAGAAGGCAAGAATCGCTTCCACGCCGTCACCGACCAGGTCCTGGGAGGCGCGCTCCATACTGCGGGCGATATCGTTGACGCAGCCGACGGTCGGGATAATCCACAGTTCATTGCGGATGCCGACCCGGCCGCTGCGGCGGGGATATCCCATGAAGGTTTCGCTTTCCTGCGGCGCGAGATGGGGGTGTGTCGGATGCCAGGTGTAATCCAGTGTACCGGACAGGGCGGTGTGCAGGTTATGGACATGCACATGACTGCCCTGCGCAATGTTCTCCTTGGCATATCCGATAGGGAACCCGTACTTGATGACCTTTTCGTCCCTGGCAATATCGCGCAGCGCCATCTTATGCCCCGCGGGGATATCGGTGCGGGCCGTCAGTGTCATTCCGTCCACTGTAACCGGCGTTCCCTTCTCAATGGCGACCAGCGCCACTGCCACATTATCCGTGGGGGAAATGCGTATGAACTGATCCATGTTTCTTTCCTTTCAGGCGTCCAGCGGGAAGCGGCGGAGTACAGTGGCCTTCATGCCCTTTTCCGCGATCTCGTTGAGCGCTTCGACTACATAGGCCGCAAAGCCATCCACCTGTGTCAGGTCCTGGCCGAAGAATTCCGTATTGGAGAGGAAGGCGTTCACAAGCGCGTCCGTCTCCGTATCCCGGTTCGCGTCAAAGAATGTGAGTACGGATGCATCATCCTGCAGCACATAGGCTTCCCCGGCACGCTCGCAGTGCAGTTTTCCGTCTTCCTCCAGCTTTCCGCCGCGGTACAGGGAAATCATGCTGGCCATGGAGAATGCCAGGTGCTCCGGCAGTGTGCCATTCTGGCGGATCGATTCCAGGAAGGAAGGCATGCAGCGGGCACGCCACTTGGAAACACAGTTGAGGCAGATGGACAGGAGCAGATGACGGATGAACGGATTGGCAAAGCGTCCGGTGACTTCTCTGGCAAAGTTCATCAGATCTTCCTTCGGCAGTGTCAGAGTAGGAATGACCTCGTCATAGATGGTCTTTTCCATGAACTGACGGATCACGGGCTCATTCATGGATTCCAGAACGGTATCCTTGCCGAACTGGAAGGCCATGGGCACAAAGGATGTATGCGCACCGTTGAGGATACGCACCTTACGCTGCTTATAGGGTTTCTGGTTATCGGTAAAGATGACCGGCAGTCCGCAGTCGGGCAGCGGGAGTTCCCTGCTGATATCCTTCTGCGACTCAATGACCCACAGCCCGAAAGGCTCGGCCGTATCCAGCAGATGGTCTTCATAGCCCAGCTTTTCCCAGATCTTTTCATCCTCGCCGCGGGGATAGCCCGTGACAATGCGGTCCACCAGTGTGGAGGTAAAGACGCAGGCGTTTTCCAGCCAGTCAAGGAACCGGTCGCCCAGCTTCCAGATCCTGGCAAGCTCGGTCACGCAGCGGTGCAGGGCAATGCCGTTGTCATCGATCAGTTCCACAGGCAGCATCACAAGACCCTTGTCCGGCGCATAGTCAAAGTATTCGGCGCGCTCATACAGGAACTTGGTGAGCTTTCCCGGGAAGGTCTTGGGCGGGCACAGCTGCATATCATCTTCCGGGTCCAGCACAATACCGGCTTCCGTGGTATTGCTGACCACGAAGCGAAGCGTATCCACCTTGGCCAGTGCCGCATAGGCGTCATAGGACGCATAGGCGTCAATGGAGGAATGGACAGAGGTGATCACACGGGACTGTTCCACGGGTTCGCCGCCCACCAGACCGCGCAGAATCACGGTATACCGGTTGTCCTGCTCGGCAAAGGCCGGGAACAGCTGACCGATGGAGATGGGCTTGACCAGGACAATGGATCCGTTGAAATCCGTCTTTTCATTGGCGATATCGATCATGTAATCGACAAAGGCACGGAGAAAATTCCCTTCACCGAACTGCACAACACGGATCGGACGTGCTGCAGACGGGGCCAGGGCAGCATTCAGTTTCTGCATATGGAAACGCCTCCTTCAATAGATGAATCGGCCGTATGGAAACGGCATAAACCTGTCAGAATCATTGTAAGGTGTTTTCAAAGGATCGTCAATTCATATTCATTCATGAAACCGCTGATTCCAGCGATCTTTTTCCGGAAGGCGAGCAGTCTGTTTTCAGCAGGCGTCAAAATCTTATGCCGGTGCTCTATGAGTCGTTGATTCTTGGCAGGCACATGTATATAATATCCCAGAAGTGTTAACTACTTTGCACTCGCTGAAATCCGGATAATCGCAATGGAACGTACAGGAAAGGATGGACACTGGAAATGAAAGCATTCATGGACGAGAACTTCCTGCTCTCAACGGAGACGGCACAGAAACTCTTCCACAACTATGCCAAGGACTGCCCCATCATCGACTATCACTGCCACCTGTCTCCCAAGGAAATCTGGGAGGATGTGCACTTTGAAAACCTGACCCAGGTATGGCTGGGCGGCGATCATTACAAGTGGCGTCTGATGCGCTGCGCCGGCGTGGACGAAAAGTATATCACCGGAAACGCAACCGACTTTGAAAAGTTCCAGGCCTGGTGCCGCGTGCTGGGCAAGGCCATCGGCAATCCGCTGTATCACTGGTCGCATCTGGAGCTCCAGCGCTTCTTTGGCTGGAACGGTGCGCTGAGTGAGAAGACCTGCGAGGAAGTCTGGAATCATGTCAATGCCAAGCTCCAGGATCCTTCCTTCTCTGCCCGCGGCCTGATCGAGCGCAGCAATGTGGCGATCGTCTGCACAACCGACGATCCGGTGGACAGCCTGGAGTATCATGAAAAGCTGGCTGCTGACAAGTCATTCTCCGTAACGGTGCTTCCTGCATGGCGTCCTGACAAGGCGACGAATATTGAAAAGGACACCTGGGCGGACTATATCGCCCAGCTGAGCAAGGTTTCGGGTGTGGAAGTCACCAGCTTTGACGCCTTGAAGAAAGCCATCTCCGTGCGCATGGATTTCTTTGCCGCCCACGGCTGCCGCCTCAGCGACCATGGATTGAACTATGTGGTCTATGCGCCTGCTTCCGATGAAGAGGTCGAAGCCATCTTTGTCAAGCGCCTTGCCGGCGGAAAGCTGACAGACGAAGAAGTTGCCAAGTTCAAGTTTGCCTTCCTGTTCTTCCTGTGCGGAGAGTATACGGTGCGCGACTGGACCAGTCAGCTGCATTACGGCTGCCGCCGCGACAACAATCTGACCATGTTTGCCAAGATGGGACCGGATACCGGCTTTGACTGCATCAACAATTACACGCCGGCGGATCAGACCGCTGCGTTCCTGGGTGCCTGTGAGCGCGCCGGTCATCTGCCGCGCACGATTCTCTACAGCCTGAACCCCGCCGACAATGAGATGATCGACACCATCTGCGGATGTTTCCAGTCCAGTGAGGCTGTCAGCAAGATCCAGCACGGCTCTGCCTGGTGGTTCAATGATCACTTCCAGGGCATGACCGATCAGCTGACCAGTCTGGCCAATCTCGGTTATCTGGCCGGCTTTGTGGGCATGCTGACAGACAGCCGCTCCTTCCTGAGCTATCCGAGACATGAGTACTTCCGCCGGATCCTGTGCCGCCTGCTGGGCGAATGGGTGGAAGATGGCCGCTATCCGGATGACGAAGCGCTGCTGGGCGAAATTGTCCGCGATATCTGCTGCGGCAATGCACGCCGGTATTTCCGGTTTGAGGAAAAGAAAATCTGAGATATCCGGGAGGCGGAAAACCCGCCTCCTGTTTTGAAGAGGAGAAATCGTTATGCTGAAAGCAAGCATGATTCTTGACCGTGATTATGCCATCGGGCAGGTAGACCCCCGGCTCTATGGCTCCTTTATTGAACATCTGGGACGCGCCGTGTACGGCGGCATCTATGAGCCCACCCATCCGACAGCAGATGCCGAGGGCTTCCGCGGGGATGTGCTGGAGATGGTAAAGGCGCTGCATGTGCCTGTGGTGCGCTATCCGGGCGGCAACTTTGTATCCGGCTTCCGCTGGGAGGACAGTATCGGACCGAGGGAAAAGCGCCCGCGTCGTCTGGACCTGGCCTGGTTTACCACGGAGACCAATGAGGTCGGTCTGCATGAGTTCTGCCACTGGGCCAAAAAAGCGGGAACGGAGGTCATGTATGCCGTGAACCTTGGCACCCGCGGACCGGAGGAAGCCCGGGATATCGTGGAGTATGCGAACCATCCCGCCGGCAGTGCGCTGAGTGATCTGCGCGTGAAGAACGGGGAAAAGGATCCCCTGGGTATCAAGCTCTGGTGCCTGGGCAATGAAATGGACGGGCCCTGGCAGATCGGGCATAAGACAGCCTATGAGTACGGCCGCGTTGCCAATGAAGCCGCCAAGGTCATGAAGTGGGTGGACCCGAGCATTGAAGTGGTCGCCTGCGGCAGTGCGTCCCACAGCATGCCGACCTTCGGTTCCTGGGAGTATGAAATGCTCGACGAGTGCTATGAGAACGTGGACTATGTTTCTCTGCACCGGTACTATGGCAATCCTTCCAATGATACCCCGGATTTCCTGGCCCGTTCCATGGACCTGAATGACTTTATCCACTCCGTTGTCTCCATCTGCGATGCGGTAGGCGGGAAGAAGCATGCGAAGAAAAAGCTGAACCTTTCCTTTGACGAGTGGAATGTATGGTATCACTCCCATGAACAGGACAAGGAAATCTGGAAGCAGGACAAGTGGAACCGTGCACTGCCGCTGCTGGAGGATGTATACAATTTTGAGGATGCGCTGCTGGTGGGCTCCATGCTCATTACGTTCCTCAACAATGCCGACCGCGTCAAGATCGCCTGCATGGCACAGCTGGTCAATGTGATTGCCCCGATCATGACCCGCAACGGCGGCGGTGTGTGGGCACAGACGATTTATTATCCGCTCATGCACGCATCGACCATGGGCCGCGGCACCGCGCTGCGCCCGGTCACCCAGTCCCCGGTCTATGACTGCTCGGACTATGAGAAGGTGCCGTTTGTGGAGACCGCCGCCACCATTGATGAAAACGGGAATGTGACGATCTTTGCCACCAACCGGAACCTGACGGAGGATATCGTACTGACAGCGGATCTGCGCGCTTTTGCGGATCTGACCGTCAAGGAGCATATCGTCCTTCACCATGACGATGTCAAGGCCGTGAATACGGAAGACAAGCCGGACACGGTAAAGCCCGTTACAGTGCATGACGGAACCATGGATCAGGGAAAACTGGAGATCAAGCTTCCGGCGCTGTCCTGGAATGTCATCCGTCTCACAAAGAAGTAAGACAGAAAAACCATCAGCCATGACCGGTTACGGCCATGGCTGATTTTCATTTTCACGCATATACGAAGGGACTGCTTTGAGCGGATGGGACGAAAAGAGCACAGAGACCGCGTCCCGGTATTCTCCAAGGCTTCTGGCCTTCAGCATACGCCGGCGGTCACGGTCCGCGTCCTCCAGGCACCAGGACAGGTATTTGGTGATTTCCCGCATCTTACCCAGCACAACATTCGCCGGATGTTTCTGAGAGTAGGCGTCATAGAGCGCTTCCTCAAAGGCGCGCAGTTCCGAAAGACGCAGTGCGTCACCGCCCCGGATTTCGCGGGCGAGTGCTGGATTCGTAAAAATCCCTCTTCCGAGCATCAGGGATGCAGGCGGCATGGACGCGGAGAAGCGTGTCTTCACATCCGATACCGTAAACAGATCCCCGTTATAGGTCACAGGAAAGGGGCATAATGCCACCGCCGCTTCATAGCACGCGGGATAGACGGGACCTTTGTAGTATGCCTCGCGGACACGGGCATGCACGATCATTTCCTTCAGGGGAAGTGAGGCATAGATCGGAAGCAGCGTATCCCACTCGCGCCTGTCCGCATACCCGATCCGCGTCTTAACAGACACGGGAATCGGGCTTTTTTCACAGACCGTCTCAAGAAAAGACCGAAGTTTTTCCGCATCCCGCAGCATACCGGATCCTTTGCCCTTGGCCGTTACGGTTCCGGAGGGACAGCCCAGGTTCAGGTTAATCTCCTGATAGCCCATATCCCGGAAGGAAGCGGCTGCCCACAGGAACAGCGCGGCGTCCTTGCAGAGTACCTGGGGCACTACGGGAATCCCCTGATTCACAGCAGGCGCAATGGCGTTCCGTTCTCTGCTGTGCCAGACCATGTTCTGGTTCGGGGTCACAAAGGGGATATAGTAGGCATCCACACCGCCGAACATGGTATGATGGATCTGCCGGTATACGGCATCCGTAAGGCCTTCCATAGGCGCCAGTGTCAGTCGCATAGCTCTTCTCCGTACAAAAGAATGGTCGGGGACCGCATCCATCATAGCGAGCACCCGTGTCTCTGGCAATCCCGGGAGGCGTTTTTTCTCCGGGATACATGGCCTTCGTTCGTCAAAAAAAGCTTTCGGAGACAGGCTCCGAAAGCTGGATACGCATCACTTGAGGGAAAAGCGCCTGCCTGTAAGTGACAGACATCATACGAGCGCATCAAGCGTCAGGACTTCAAAGCCCGCGGCTTTTCCCTTCAGGCGCACCGTGTCATGCAGTGACGTACACCGGGCACGCTCGCCCAGGGCATCCGCGACAGCCCGGCTGATATAGACTTTTCCGCTGGGTGCATTGGCCTCCAGTCGGGCCGCTGTATTCACGGTATCGCCGATGGCGGTATAGTCCATACGCCGGGCAGAGCCCATATTGCCCACAACGGCGGGGCCGAAGTTTACGCCGACACCGACGTGCAGTTCTTCCTGGATTTCATGCATCAGTTTTTCCGACAGTGTATGCGCGCCTTCCACAATCTCCATGGCGGTTTTCGCGGCATAGTAGACAGGATCCTCCAGGGGAAGCGGGGCGCCCCAGAATGCCATGGTGGCATCGCCTACATACTTGTCCAGCGTCCCATGATTTCTGGCTACGCATTCACTGGTCATTGTCAGGTACTGGTTCAGAATCCAGACGACCTTTTCCGGGTCCAGGCGCTCCGACATGCTGGTAAACCCGCGGATATCCACAAACAGTACGGCAATGTGCCGCAGTGTGCCGCCCAGATGCAGCTCCTCCGTGCCTTCCTTCAGGATTTCCTGCACAATCTCCGGAGCTACATAGCGCGCAAATGTCTGTGTCACGCGCTGTCTTTCTATGGCCTGGATCACATAATGCCGGATCACGGAGACAACGAAGAGCGCGGCAGCAGCCAGCGGTATCCACAGCGGATGCGTGATATATCCGGCACTGTACAGGAAATAGGGAACGACCATACCGGCCACCGCCAGAACGAAAGCCAGTACACCGGCTGCAGAGACGCGCAGGTGCAGGTACAGATACATGGCGGCAAGGGACAGCAGCGCCAGAAGAAGGACCTGCGGCCAGTCGGGGAGTTCTGTCACAAAGCGCCTGTCAATCAGGCTCTGGATGACATTCGCCTGCAGTTCCACCCCATACATCTGCTCCGAGGGACTGATCGGGGTGAAGTACGCATCCTGCAGACCGACGGCATAGGGTCCGATCAGAACAATCCGGCCGGAAAAGAGTGCGGGATCATATTCGCCGGCGATCAGCCCGGACAGGGAAATGCCGTCCCAGTAGCCGCCGGGCTCAGCGGTATAGGGGATTGAGAAGTGTCCGCGCGCATCCGTGGGAGGCACTTCCATGCTCTCTCCCCGCGACGAAAGATAGGCCTTTGCCGTCTCGTATGCCATGGAGTAGACGCGTCCCGCCTCCGGGGCAGTACTCTCCGGAATATCCTCATACAGGATTGCGTGACGCATGATACCGTCCTGGTCATACATGGCATTGATATGCCCCTGTGCCGTCACTGCACGCAGTGCGGCAAAGGGCTCTTCATAGGCGGTAATGGTCATCTGTGCCGAAATCGAAATGCCCTCCGTGGTATAGGCCATTCCATAGTCTGCCACGCTGGCTGTCACCACATGCGGAAGCCTGGAAGCAGCCTGCACAAGGTGGCTGTCTGCTTCTTCGGATGTTTCGCCTGCATACAGCGTATCAATCGCAACAACGGCAGGCATATGATCCGGATCGGAAGCAAGTGCGTCCAGTGCAGAGGCGACAACATGACGGTCCCAGGACGAATACGGTCCCAGTTCGGCCAGCGATTTTTCATCCATACCCACAATGATAATCTCTGTGGAAGCAGCCTGCGGCCGCTGGAAAAGCCGATCCTGTATCCATTTGTCCAGGCGTCGGAATGTGCCCACGGCAATCAGGAGCACAATCAGTGCTGCCGAGAGAAGAGACAGATAGAGATTCTGCTTTCCTTTCCGATCCATGGGTTTCATCTCCTTTGTTTTATGCGTACAGGAGCCTGCTGTGCTTTCCTGTTGGGGCAGAAGGGATTTCGTTCAGAGGGGGAAGAGAAACCGTGTCTTCCGATACGGTTTCTTCTCCCAATGGCTCCTGGCTGTCCTCCGTGCTCTCGTTTTCAGAAAGCACACCGGAAGGGCTGTCCGTGTCCGCATCGCCTCGTTCTTCCGCAGGCGTGCGGTCATTGGAGGAATCCGTCTGAATGTTCTTCTGTGTATCCTTATCCCTGGTTTTCTCTTGCTGTTTCTGTGAGGGAGACGGATTTTCCGCCTCCCTGGTCACTGTATCGGCATTTTCGGAAGCCGGATTCCTGTTCTCCTCCGTTTCATCCGTAAAGAGTGCATCAAAATACAGTTCTTCTTCTTCATCGTCCCGGTCTGTTTCATCGGGCATTTCATCCATTCCGTCGTCTTCCTCATCATCCCAGAGGAAATCTTCTTCGATCAGGGTGTCGTCCTCGAGGAGATCTTCCTCAGAATTGAGCATGTCATCATAAAGCGGCGAATCTGACAGCAGATCTTCCTCTTGGGACAGGGGATTCTCTTCCATTAGGTCATCCCCGAGGAGATCTTCCTCAGCATACAGCGTGTCATCATAAAGCGGTGAATCTGACAGCAGATCTGCCTCTTCGGACAGAGGATCTTCTTCCATTAGGTCATCCTGGAGGAGGTCCTCCTCAGCATACAGCGCGTCATCATAAAGCGGTGAATCTGACAGCAGATCTGCCTCTTCGGACAGGGGGACTTCTTCCATTGTGTCATCCCCGAGGAGATCTTCCTCAGCATACAGCGCGTCATCATAAAGCGGCGAATCTGACAGCAGATCTTCCTCTTGGGACAGAGGATCTTCTTCCATTAGGTCATTCTGGAGGAGGTCCTCCTCAGCATACAGCGTGTCATCATAAAGCGGTGAATCTGACAGCAGATCTGCCTCATCGGACAGAGGATCCTCTTCCATCAGGCTGTTCGTAAGGCTTTCTTCATTATTCTCATCGGTTGGATCTGTATCCGGTAGCGCTTCCTCATTCGAAGAGAAGAGGCTGTCTTCATGCTCATTCTCGAATGCACCCTTCATCCCGTTGTCTTCCGAATCACCCGTTTCACTGAAAGCAGAATCATTGTCGGTTTCATACTCGGACTGGCTGCCGGGAAGGTACAGTTCTTCTTCCTCCGTTTCATTATCCAGAGCAGTGTCAGGGTTCAGCGTCTCATCAGTAGAGAACGCTTCCTCATACAGTCCATCCGCACCATCCTCCCAGGCGGGATCTGCATCGTCCGTGAAAGACGATTCGATAACGGAGACATCAGAAGAATTCTCCTGGGCCACTGTCTGTTCAGCACCATCTTCGGAGTTGAAATCTGACACATTCTCTGCAGGAATGGATTCGTCATCTGGCGTATCGGATGACTCATCTTCAGGAAGAACTGTACCATCCGTATCCATTTCGTCCGCATTCACAGCATCATCCGCCGTATCAGAGGAGAGCGTCTCTGCAGCATCTTCGTTCTGGGTTTCTTCATCAGATGGATCCAGCACTGCTTCTTCGGAAGATGCTTCCTCGTCTTCTTTCTCCGCATCCGATGCATCTGTCTCTTCGGAAGATGCTTCATCTGTTTCAGCCAGATCGTTCTTCTCATCATCTGTCTCCGGCATGGTCATCGCCGGAAGCGAAGTCCGCGGGATTCCCAGCGGTCGGCCCATGCCCAATCCGTGAAGAGAAGTCAGATGAATAGGTTCTTCCATTTCTGTGGGTGATTTGATGAGAACATGCTCCCCCCCTTCATCTGACCAGGTGATCCGTGTATAGCCGCATTCGCTGCAGACAGTAAGTATGCACTTCTTATCGTCAATCACCTGCGCATCATAGTCCGTCCCCCATGTGTGTACTTCGTCTGAATAATCCAGTGGCAATTTTTCTTCCCCACTGAATCCGCATGCTTCACAGATCCAGAATCTCGTGCCATGCTCTGTACAGGTCGAGGGCACCGTTTCTTCTATAATGGGACCGACATGGTGACTTTCATCCTCTTTATCAAAGGGAATCGTCTCTACGACAGGTACATATTCATCGCATTCTGAACAATAGGTAACCCGAGTGCCATCCGTACCTCCGTTTTCACAGGAAGGCTTCGTCTCGTCCGTCACCAGTTTATGTTTATGAATAATCACTTCCGGCGTTGCCGTAGGTGTCGGGGTTGGCGTTGCCGTGGGCGTCGGGGTCGGCGTTGTCGTCGGTGTCGGGGTTGGCGTTGCCGTCGGCGTCGGGGTCGGCGTTGCCGTCGGCGTCGGGGTCGGCGTTGCTGTCGGCGGAGCAGAATAGGTGGGAAGATCGTCATCGTCAAACGGATCATATACGTAAGGTGTGGGGGACGGAGTTACTGTGATTTCCGGTTCAGGCTGTGCCGTCGGCTCCGGTGTAACCCGCGGCGTCGGTGCTCTGGTAGGTCTCGGCCGTACAGTCAGCGTTCCGAGTCTTTCCGAGATTGTGTAGTTTGCCGGATCTGCTCCGTTCCAGTGCATTTCATATCCATTCAGGCTGGAACCGACTTCGGTCTGAGAGCCTGTCGCAGCTACGGAAATCCCCTCACTGTTGCTGAGTCCGCGAATCACAGCTTCTTCTTCATTCAGAGGCCGATCATCATATCCGGTAATATCCGTATCGATGGTAATCTTTACATTGGCAAAGTCGTGAATGATCTGATCCTTATGTTCCACATCGATGATCAGTCCATCCAAATCCATGACTTCTGCATCCGTCTCAGGAAGCGCATGGATCCTCTCCATAAGCAGATCGTAAGACGAAGTGCCTTCGTCCCAGATAAATGCAATCAGCTCCGGATTCAGCTGGAAAAGACGGAGAAGGTCTTCCGGCAGTTCTTCCAGTTTCATCTCTGCAATGTCAAAGGAAATCGTCTTTTCTCCGCTTAGATTATAGATGTGGACCTGCATGCTTTGCGCCTGGAGAACGTCCTGTTCTTCGGTTTCTCCGGTTATGGGATTGGAACCGGCTGCACCAATCGTGCCATGAAGTACATAGAGTGTTTCCACGCCATTGCCGTCAATGGACACATAGCCGAGATTTTCCCACAGGTTCACATTCGTCAGTCCTGCAATACCGGCAGAAGGTTCCGTAAGAGGTCTGCCGTCATACGTTTTCTCAGCGCTTCCAGTCCAGACAGAAAGAGGCATCGGGCTGACTGTCAGTGTGCCTTCTTCCAATTGGACATTGACAAAATGGTCCGTTACATCTTCACCGTATTCATTACGGATCACATAATAATCAATCACATTTTTGCTGGAACCCACGTTCCGCTGAGAGCCTTTTGCAGCAACTTCAATGGTAAACCCTTCCGGCAGTCCCTCCACAAGAACATCTGAAGTTTTGCTCAGTTCTTCACCATTGAACAGCATACTGGCACTCTGTGGAATGAGACGGATCAGCGATGCAATCGTCCAATCTCCTGCGTCTGCATATGGCGGCAAGGTTACCGCAGGCGTGGGTGTTGCAGTCGGTGCGACAGTCGGTTTCTCTGTTGGTTCTGCTGTCGGCGTGGCAGTGGGGGTAGCCGTTGGTGTCGGTGTGGGTGTGGCTGTCGGATCCACTGTGGGTGTCACAGTCGGTGCAGCGTTCGGTGTGGCCGTAGGTGTCTCTGTCGGTGTCGCACGGACTTGACCAAGTTTTACCGGAAGCGTGGCCGTTGGTGTCGGTGTGGGTATGGCCGTCGGTTTCACCGTGGGTGTCACAGTCGGCTCCGCTGTTGGTTCTGCCGTGGGTGCAACGGTGGGCGTCAGCGTCGGTGTATGCGTTGCCGTGGGTGTAGCCGTTGGCGTCGGGGTCGGCGTTGCCGTGGGTGTAGCCGTTGGCGTCGGGGTCGGCGTTGCCGTGGGTGTAGCCGTCGGTTTCACTGTGGGGGTCGCCGTCGGCTCCTCCGTTGGCTCTGGCGTCGGCGCGACAGTGGGCGTTGGTGTAGGTGTGGCCGTCGGCGTCGGTGTAGGCGTTGCTGTCGGTTTCACTGTGGGCGTCGCTGTCGGTGTAGGCGTTGCCGTAGGTGTAGCCGTTGGCGTGGGTGTAGGCGTTGCCGTGGGTGTAGCCGTTGGCGTCGGGGTCGGCGTTGCCGTGGGTGTGGCCGTTGGCGTCGGGGTCGGCGTTGCCGTGGGTGTAGCCGTCGGCGTCGGGGTCGGTGTTGCCGTGGGTGTGGCCGTTGGCGTCGGGGTCGGCGTTGCCGTGGGTGTGGCCGTTGGCGTCGGGGTCGGCGCAGATGTCAGTTCTGTCGTCGGCTCCAAGGTTGGCGTGGCTGTTGGGCCGGGAGTGGGCGTGGGTTCACGCGTGGCTGTTGGTTCAGGGGTCGCCGTTGCCTTCGCCGGTGCTTTTCCTTCCGCCAGTAACCGCAGAAGTTCCTCTGACCATCCGGTCTGTTCACATACTTTCTTCAGACGCGAATCATCCCGTACAATCTCACGAACCACCATGAGAGGAAGATCATATTCATCGACTTCTTCCAGGAAGAACTCAATGCTGTCCACATCGCGGTCGTTATACAGATACACCGTAATCTTCTGTCCGGGAGCAACCACGATTTCCTTGACTTCACCGGTTACCGGGTTCGTACCGACAACATGAACGGTACCATCGGTAACAGTCATGCTTTCTTCCTCTTCCGGAGTCACACGCACATAACCGGAAGTACCGCGAATCCCGACAACCATGGTTGTTGTCGTAATATCAAATGTCTCATCCGCTTCCAGGGCCTGATTAACCTGGAAGAAGACACAGCCCTGGCTCAGATGCAGTCGAAGCCATTTCGCCTGTTTCCGCACATCGGCACGGCTGAGTTCATCGAGAGTGATGATCTTCGTGTCATCCAGTCCTACAGAAACCAGACTTTCCTTATCGGTACGGATCCGGTTTCCATTCTGAAGACGCATCTGATCCGTCATGGCTTTCTGTCGGCCCTCGGCATCCGTAACCTCAACAATGCCTTCTCTGCGAAGAAGACGCATTGTACTGGCCATATACTTGCCTTCGGTGAAATACCAGATTCCCAGACCGATTCCGAGTACAAGAATGACGGCAAGCACAATCCATAAAAGCCGTTTTCTCTTACCCTTCATGATTCTTTCCCTCCCGATTGTATATCCCCATCGCGTTCCCACGCGCGACTTTCATAAAAGAGCCGCAGCATCTCGCTGTCCAGCTTTCCCTCATCCCGCATGCCTGCCAGTACCCTGAAAGCCTGCTGCGGGGAAAGCGCCGGCTTGTAGGGCCGATCCTCGGCAGTCAGCGCATCATAGATATCCAGAATTGTCAGAAGCCGCACTTCTTTCGGAATCTGTTCGTCTCTCAGATGATCCGGATATCCCGTGCCATTGAGAAGCTCATGATGCGCACCGGCCCATGCAGGCACCGCCGTATAGACATCAGAAAACTGCATGTGCGAAAGCAGTCGCCTGGTATAGACCACATGCCGCTCCATTTCCTGCCGTTCCCATTCCGTCAGGCTGCCTTTGCGGATATGGAGGGCTTCTCTGGCATAGTCGTCCAGAAGCGGGATTGCCTGTCCCTGCGCATCCAGAACCTTCTTGTCACACAGTGCCTGAAGCGCTGCCATCTGTCCGTCATCCAGATACGGCGCATCGTCTGCCTGAAGAATCAGCGCGCTGGCTTTTTCCAGTTCCTCCCGTGTCATGGTCGGTATGCCCTCTGCCGTCTGTACGTTTTCATACGCTTTCAGACGTTCCATCAGCCGGGCTACCTCAATGCGGTGCATCAGGGACTCACGGTGTGTCCCCAGTCTTGTGGGTTTATCCATGATATGCAGGGGAATAATCAGCTTTCCGATGTCATGCAGCCATACGCTCATGAGAAACGCGTCATGGTATTCCGGGGCAATCCGGAATCCGTGATCGTCCGCGTCCAGCCACTGCAGAAATTTCTCTGCATAGCGAACCATGCTGCGGGTATGGTTCGCATTATAAGGGCTTCTCGCGTCAATGGCGTCCGCCATGACGCCGACAAAGGAGTGCATGATGTTTAAAACCGCTTCCTGCAGAAGCGTATTGCGCAGACTGACTGCCGCCAGAGAACCCATGGCCAGGAACAGTTTCTCATACGTCTGGGAAAAGGGGATAATGGCTCCGCTTCCATCCATGGCATTGATCAGCTGAAGCACACCGATGGTCCGTTGCTTTTCATCCTCCATGGGAACGACCAGCATGGACTGCGTGCGGTAATGATTCATCTGATCATAGTTTCTTGTGCCCGTAAAGTTGTAGTCTCCGGCTTCATAGACGTCCGGAATATTGATCAGCTTATGCTCCAGCGCCGAACATGCACAGACATAGGTCTTTGTCATGGGCACAGGGGGAAGAAGCATGTCTCTGCCGTCCCAGATCAGATGAATGCCCCGGGACATGGTTACCATGTTGTGAAAGACCAGCTGCTGATTTTCCAGTATATACACGGTGCCGCCATCACAGTGTGTGATGTCCATGGCTTCCATGAGAATACGGTCAAGAAGCACGCTGATATCCTGTGTGCCGGTCAGCGCAATGGCAATCTGGATCAGCCGATCCGTCTGATCCATGTTCATAGTGTGATCAGCACTCCCTCCCTGGCGTAGGTAACCCCCAGCGCCTGTTCTCTGCGCTGAAGCATGGCATCGGTGCTGCCCGGATCATGGTGCACCAGAAGAAGCTGCTTTACATGCGCTTTCTGCTGAACCATGCGTCCCATTTCCGCTGTGGAGTGGCCAAACCCGGGCCTGTTCTCAAACAGTTCCACCGTATACTGCGCGTCATAGAGCAGAAGATCCGCGTCGCGGGAGAAAGCGATCAGTCCCGCCGCACTGTCGCCCTGGTGCGAATAATCGGTGGCATAGACGATCCGCTTTTCTCCGCACCGTATGCCGTATATCAGACTGCCCCCCGGATGATGGGAGGGAATCCAGTCGATGGCAAAGGGACCTGAAGAGAAGGGCTGCGTCAGATCATGCAGATGAATGTCGGATGGATATTCCGAAAGCGTCACAGGCCAGAGGGGCGGGGCAATCAGGCGCTGCAGCTGTTCCTGCACAGAGCCGGATGCATGGGGCATGGCATAGATATGAACCGTGCGCCCCTCCTGCAGAAGCGCCCTGTACATGGGAAGCCCCAGGATATGATCAATGTGCGTGTGCGTAAGAAGAATATGGATATCGCCCTCCAGATCCGGCGCATGCATGAGGCCCGTTCCTGCATCGAGAAACAGCGCATGCTGTCCCTGCCGCAGGAGATAGCAGGAGGTGTTTCCGCCGAACTGAAGGTAGTTTTCTCCGGATACAGGCATGGAACCTCGGGCCCCCAAAACCGTGAGCGTCACTGTCCCTGCTGCCATTGTCCATGCCTTCCTTTCTCACGTTTCCGCCGTCATGCTGCCTTCGCCTGACACAGGCAAAATCCATCTACTCACATTCTAGCATCTCACATGGCAAAAAAAAATGGCAAATCCTGGAATATGTGCAAAAAAAGAGGAGAAAAGCGCGGAAACGGCGGGCATATACAGCAAAAATGCAGAAAGCGCATGCCCGCCCGGCAGGCAGGCACCGGCGTATCCGGTAAAGGCGGAATGGTTCTGCATCATGATCTGCCGGAAACAGCGGCGCTTCCGCACCGTTCACAGGCGCTGCGCGAAAAGCGAAGGACACAGATCTGTTCCGTGGCAAGGCAGCAGCGGCCGTCCGCATGCAGACTTCTCCTTTTCCGGGATTCCGGGGCGCTGAAGCAGGCCCCGCATGCGCTGAAAAAGGCCTGGTTTTCCCTTCCGGGAACCATGGCATCTGTCGGCCTGTTGCGCAGAAGACCGGTTTCAGACAGCCGGAGAGCAGGCATGGAACGTCCCCGGACCTGGAAAGCCGCCAGAAAGGCCGGCCGCTGCCTGAATGATTGACACGATTTGTCTTTTCTGTGTAGAATGCATACATAACTATACATGCAGGAGGTTTCCCATGGCATTATTGCAGGTTGATTTCAAGGCCAATGCACTGCAGCGCCGCGTGCGGATCAATGTAGTGCTTCCCGTGGACAAGGATGCCCATGAATCCTGGGCGGATCATCGCGGCATTCCATACAAGACGCTCTATCTTCTTCACGGCATCTACGGCGATGCCAACAGCTGGCTGACCAACAGCAATGTGGTGCGCTATGCAGAGGAGAAGAATCTGGTGGTCGTCATGCCGGACGGTGAAAACGGCTTTTACCTGGATCACCCCGACTACATGAACTGCTTTTCCCAGTATGTGGGTCAGGAACTGGTGGATGTGACACGGCGTATGTTCCCGCTGTCCGACAAACGGGAAGACACCATGATCGGCGGCTTTTCCATGGGCGGCTATGGCGCGCTGCGCACAGGACTGAAGTTTTCCGATACCTTCGGTGTCATTGCCGGGCTTTCCAGCGCCCTGATACTGGAGAGCCATGCGAATCAGCAGCAGACAGGGCCTGCCACCAGTGCGTATATGGACGCCATGTTCGGAAAAGGAGATGTGGTCAACAGTGATCTGAATCCCGCTTTCCTGATTCGAAAACTGGTGGAGGAAAAGGCAGCACTGCCCATGCTCTATCTCGGATGCGGCGCGCAGGATTTCCTGATTTCCGCCAATGAAGCATTCGATGCACTGCTGACACAGCTCCATGTGCCGCACACGTTCCGCGTCACAGACGGCCGGCACGACTGGGATTTCTGGGAAAAGGAGATCAAGTACCTGATCCGCGAATGGCTGCCCACGGAAAACATTCAGCATGCAGCTGCCGAGGAGATCAGAACAAAGCCATGAACGAACAAAAGCCGGCCTGAGGCCGGCTTTTTCAGGAAAGAGCGGGATAGGGAATGACGGGCGCCTGGTCTTCCCCGGCTGTCCCGATAATCTTTTCCATCCAGATCATGTGGTACCATCTTCCGAACTTGTATCCGCAGTTGTGAAAGGTGCCTACCTTGGTAAAGCCCATATGCGCGTGGAAGGAAGCGCTGTTCTTGGTGAGATATTCGTCCTCGCGCTCCGGATAGCCGATACAGGCATACAGATTCAGTATGCCCATGCGGGACAGTCGCGCCTCCAGTGCTTCATACAGCCGGCGGCCCAGGCCGTGGCCCACAGCATTCGGATCCAGATAAATGGTCATTTCACAGGACCAGTCATAGGCCGCACGCCCCACAAAGGGGCGCGCATAGGCATAGCCCTGTACCCGGCCCGCCTGCTCCAGGACCAGATAGGGGTATTTTTCGCATACCCTGTCCATGGTTTCGGCAAACGCTTCCCGGGAGGGCACTTCATAGTCAAAGGTAATCGCCGTGTGCTTTACATAATAGGTGTATATCTCCAAAAGCCGCGGAAGGTCGCTGCGCTGCGCCTCCCGGATGATCACGCCGTCCATTCCATCCGCCTCTTTTCTGTACAGACGCTGTCTGCGCATCATAGCACGCCGCTCTTTCCGTGACAATGATGCAGGGTTGCCATAAGTGGTATAATAGACGCTGTTTGTCAGAAACAGGATCGCAGAGGAGGGAAGGCACATGACAGCACTCTGCCTGGAAGGCGGCGCCATGCGGGGCATGTTTACCTGCGGGATACTGGATGTGCTGCTGGAGGAAAAGGTGACGTTTGACGCCGCGTTCGGGATCTCCGCCGGTGCGGCCTTCGGATGCAATTTCAAGTCCCGCCAGGCGGGACGCGCCATCCGATATAACGTACGCTTTGCCCGGGACGGGCGGTTTCAGGGACTGCGCGCCTTGCTTTCCACGGGGGAATGGTTTCCGGCGGACTTCTGCTATCGTCAGGTTCCGGAAGTGCTCGATCCCTTTGACAGCACAGCCTTTGCGGAAAACCCCATGCATTTCTATGCGGGCGCCACGGATATTGCCACCGGGGCATGCGTGTTTCATGACTGCGAGACAGGGGACGCCCGGGATATCGCGTGGATGCGCGCTTCCGCGTCCATGCCCATTCTGTCAAGGCCGGTGCATCTGGACGGGTATGCGCTCTGGGACGGCGGCATCAGCTGCCCGGTGCCGTTTGAGGAAGCCGCCCGGCGGGGCTATGACCGCCGCGTGCTGATTCTCACAAGGCCGGCGGGCTACCGCAAGACCGCTCCGCGGTTCCTGCCGCTTCTGCGCGTGCTTCTCCCGCATAAAAAGGCAATGCAGCATGCGCTTTCGGTGCGCCATACGCTCTACAACACGCAGATGGATGCCATAGACCGTCTGGAAAGCGAGGGACAGGTTCTGGTCCTTCGGCCGCCGCAGCCGCTGGTCATGGACCGGATCGATCGGAATCCCGATCATCTTCTCTCCGCCTACCGGATCGGGCGCGATACGGCATGGAAGCGACTGGCCGAGATCCGCGCATGGATAGGGGGATAAGATGGACGTACATATGCTTGGCACAATCTTCTCTCTGGCATGGCCCACCATGCTGGAGCAGTTCATGCAGACAGCCGTACAGTACATGGATACAGCCATGGTCGGTACACTGGGCACGAAAGCCACGGCTGCGGTCGGCGCGACCAGCATGGTCAACTGGCTGATCGGAAGCACGGTGTCCGCCATCGGTGTGGGGTTTCTGGCCCTGATTTCCCAGGCCATCGGCGCCGGAGACGAGACAAAGGCACGGCGCGCCAGCGCACAGGCTGTCACGGTCGCCTTTCTCGTGGGCGCTGTGTTTACCGTGCTCACGACTGCCCTGTCCCAGCAGGTGCCTGTCCTCATGCAGGTGGATCCTTCCATCCGTACACTGGCCGGGCGCTATTTCCTGATCCTCTACGCGCCCATGCTGTTCCGGGCATTGAGCATTATTCTGGGAACCGTACTGCGCAGTGTGGGGGATACGAAAACCCCCATGCGGGTTGGGATCTGGGTCAATGTCATCAATGTGGTCATGAATTTTCTCCTGATCTATTCCACGCGCTCTCTGCAGATCCTGGGGCATACGCTTACCATGCCCGGCATGGGATGGGGCGTAGAGGGCGCCGCGGCGGCTTCCGCGCTGTCCTATACCTTCGGCGGGATTGCGATTTTCACCGCCTTGCTGCGCCATCCGCAGATTTCGCCCCGGGGGCAGCGCTTTCGCCCGGACCCGGGCATACTGCGTCCGGTGCTTCTGATTACGCTGCCCAATATGTTCCAGCGCTTCGGCACGTCCCTTGGCTATGTCGCCTTTGCCGCCATGATCAACCGGCTGGGGGATGTTTCCACCGCAGCGCACACGGTAGCCAATACAGTGGAGTCCGCCTTCTACATCCCGGGATGGGGCATGCAGACCGCGGCTGCCACACTGGCGGGGAACGCGCTGGGCGCCAGAGACGGCGGGCGCCTGTCCAGGCTGGGGAAAACACTTCTGCCGCTGGAAATCGCCCTGATGGCTGTCTCCGGCGGATGCCTGTTCTTCTTTGCCCGGCCGCTGGTATGCCTTTTTACCAGGGACCCGGCGGTCATTGCCCTGGGCACGCAGGTCCTGAAAATGGTGGCGCTGTCAGAGCCCTTCTATGGGGTTCCCATTGTGGTGGAGGGCATGATGCAGGGCGTCGGACAGACCGTGCTTCCGCTGATCTATAACCTGGCCGGCATGTGGGGCATCCGGATTCTCGGCACGCTGATTACAACGCGCTTTCTGTCCATGGGGCTTGTGTCGGCCTGGGGATGCATGATCGGACATAACCTGCTGCTGTTCGTGCTCTTCGGCAGGTATTATCTGTCCTGGCACTGGAATCCGCTGGAGCAGCGGAACGGCCGTGTTTTCCGCGCCTGAGCGGGCGTATGGCGGGACAGGCTTCTTCTTCAAGCACCACAAAACGGCTGAGGCGTACCTCAGCCGTTTTGCCGTTTTCCTGCCGGCGAACCGGCTTACCATTCCTCTGCGGAGGGAAGATCAAACAGGGATACATTGCCGCCTACCGGTGTCATGCACATGTCTGTCAGCGAAAGACGCGCCATCAGGCCCGCTGCATCGGTCTGCGCGGTATCCAGCCACGCCCCGGCGCACGCAAGCGGCAGGATAACCGGCATACGGTCATGCAGTGCGCTGACACTGTCCGAGGCAGGCCTTGTCAGAACGGTAAAGCGCGCAGACGCACCCTCCAGCCTGTACAGTCCGGCCAGGCAGGCCATGCCGCCAGCCTTCGGACGGATGGCGTATTTCTGATGCGGTTTCTGGGCATGATTCCACTCAAAATAGTGCATCATGGGGATCAGGCACCGCCGATGGGCGAGGCTTTCCCGGAAAAGCGGCAGGGTGCCTGCGCTTTCACTGCGCGCATTGATCACCAGAGCCTTGCCGGTATCCAGGCCCCAGGTCATGGGGAAGGCGCGCACGCGCCGCGATGCACGGCCGGGCGCCAGCACCAGGCAGGTACTGCCCGGACCTTTTTCACCGGCGGACAGGGAGTCCGGGATCCGCGCATCCGGCGCAATCTCCTGCATCAGCCGAAGGAATGTCTCCCGCCAGGCAAGGCTGTCCGTATCCGGAAAGAAAAAACGCGCGCACATTACAGGCACCAGGTGACATCAAACCATGTCACATAGCTCTCGCCCGGCTGCAGGCTGGTGGCATACGGCTTTTCCGCCAGAATGCCGCTCTCATTCTTCGCGGCGGGAATTCCGTGCCAGGGCTCCAGGCAGATATAGTCCGCATACTTTCCAACAGCGCTCCATATGGCCAGGGCTTCGATCTTGGGGAAGTGCATCACCAGGCCTTTCCCGGTATTGCGGTTCACAAGGCGTACGCTGCGGGAGCGCGGCGCGGTAAAGAGCCAGGAATCCCGGGGATCGATCTCCTCATGGCGCAGCGGCAGCACGCGCCCGTCTGTCATAAAAGGCAGCTTTTCCTCGCCGTCCATGGGACCGTTGTCCGGGAAACAGGCGATGCATCCTGTCTCCTCCTTTTCAAAGAGGACATCATAGTCCGCAAAGGCCGCGCCGTCTTCCATGGGACAGTTGAAGGCCGGATGCCCGCCGATGCAGAAGGGCATGACCTTCTGGTCCCTGTTCTCCACCAGGAATGTCGTGCGGTAGCCGTTGGGATAGAGGGTATAGATCACATGCAGCGCAAAGGCAAACGGATAGGAGGCGCGGGTGGCTTCGCTGTCTTCCAGCACCAGGTCCACGAAATCCTTTCCCTGCCGGGCTACGGAAAAAAGCGGGTTATGGCGCGTGATCCCGTGCTTGGGCATGGGATAGCTGACCCCGTCGATCTCGACCTGTCCGTTCAGCGGCGCACCGCAGACCGGGAACAGCACCGGCGCGTGCTCTGCCCATATCTGGGGATCCGCCTGCCAGATGCGCTCCACGCCGTCTGCAAGGCGGAAGGATGCGATCTGTGCGCCTTCCCGCTGAATCTCTGCGGTCATGCCTTCATAGGAAAGCCTGATTCTCTCAGTCATTGTGTTTTTCCTCCTTCACAGTCATGCATGCGGTTTCCTCCGGGGAAACGTCAAGGCGATTATAGTCCCGCGGACAGTCCGCGTCGACCCAGTAGGCCATATAGCCCGTGGTCTTTCCGCAGTATACGCCGGAAGCGTTTGTGACCGGAAACAGGATATTCGTTTTCCGGATCACGTGAAGCACATGCTCCCGCACGCGGGGATCGGCGCTTTCGCAGTAGCTGTCCAGCGCCAGGTACGCCCTTTTCCCCGCGATCCGGGCGGCGGCGATCAGGGCCACGATATGTCCCGGGCGAAGGTTGCACAGCGCCACGCCCCTCTGCATATGCTGCCAGAGCGCTTCGCTTCCGTTCTCCAGGTCCCGGGGTACATAGGTAAAGCCATACTCCCGGGAAAGCCCCGTCTCCTGCATGGCCCTGAGCAGTGCCGGCCGGTTCGTCCCGGTATCGTCCTTTCCGCCGTGAGCCAGCGAAAAGCGCGCCAGTGCCTCCGGCTCCATCCAGCGGCCTGTCAGGAACTGCCCCAGATGACAGAGGCTGAAGATACCGCATCCGCTCTCGTGGAGCGTATCCTGCCCGTCCTCCGGCCGCGCATAGCTTTCCGTCCATTCCGCGGACCGCTGATTACAGAGAACCATGCGGCGATCGAGGATCGGACATACCTTGGTTTTCAATCGGATCCCTCCCATATCACATCCGCCGCCGCTGGAAGACCGTAGGCTTCGCGGTACGCTTCCTCCAGCGGTATCCATTTCTCCAGGAAAACCGCCAGATAGGCGCGTCCGTTGCGCCGGAGAATGCGCGGTATGGTGACGTTTTCCTTTTCAAGGAGATAAAAGGTCTTTGCCGCATACTGCCGGATCCCGGGCAGGAAGCAGTAATTGCCCTCGATCAGTATGGGCCTGTCCGGATAAACGGTCTCGTCCGGCGCATACGCATCCGCATGCGGATTGTACCGGCGCACCCTGCCGGGCCTGCCCTCACGCAAGGGCCGGAGGACTTCTTCCTCCAGGCGCTCTGCATCCGCGTTTCCGCCGGGAACGGCCAGGCGCTCCGATGTCTTCCGGGCAAAGGGAATGCAGTAGTCATCCATATGCACGAGCTGCAATTGCGGGATGACCTTCTCAAGCCGGGCCGCCAGGGTACTCTTTCCGCTGGCAATGGGCCCGTCCAGTATGCACAGGGCATGGGGAGTCGCGGCATAGACAAGCAGAAGCGGCAGCAGAAACCGTGCGTCCCTTTCCAGGATCACCCGGTAGGCCGGTGCTTCCTCTGCCCGGTACGCCTGGGAATGGGAGGGGAGTGACGCAGGATTGTCGCGCAGTGCCTGAAGAACCGGCGCGGCATCCCCGGCATACGGCGTGCCTGTGAGACACAGCTCCAGGAACGCCACCGTATCCGCCCGGCTTGTCTCGCGGATGCATGCGCTTTCGCAAAGGCGCATCAGGGCGAACACGGCTTCTTCACGGATGCCCTGCCTTCGGCATGCGTGCAGGTCCAGCCGCGCCAGGCCGCCGCCGATGGGCTCCCAGAGCGCGCCGTCGCCCGGGGCGGTCTGCCGCATTTCCTCCCCAAGGCGCGCTTCCGCGCCGCTGCCCAGCAGATGGCCGATCCCGTACAGCGACTGGAACAGAAGCTTTACCGCATCGTCGGCCGCAAAGGCGGGATGCAGCCGGGCATGCCGTTCCAGCATGACCCGACGTTCCGCCACATCAGCCATAGGGCAACTGATAGTAGACATTCAGAAGCTCCTTCCCCAGGTCCAAGTATCCTATGGATACCTCCATCCCGCTGGCATAGGGGTACAGGATAATAAAGCAGGCAAGCGCGGCGAGCAGATACAGAATGGTCCCGATCCGCACCGGCTTTTCCCAGTGCGCCTGCAGACGGGAGAGTGTCAGCACCGTACCCAGGATCAGGAAGGGCACGGAGGCGAAATAGTGATAGATATAGGTGCCCCGCGGCACAAGCACCCAGGGCAGGAACTGCGCCAGAAGCGAGAGAAGCACAAACGCCGGCGCGCTGTCCGGGGACAGGCCGGAGGCATGCATGAGCCGGGACGGCCGGTCCTTGATATACAGGTGATTCCAGGCAAACATGCATACGCAGCCGAGAATGCCCAGAAGCCCGCTGTACCAGACCACCGGGTTTCCGAAACAGAAGATGGAAAGGCTCCTGCCTTCGGGCATGTAGTAGGCCATGGCATAGTACATGGGCCGCGCAATGGTCGGCCATTCATACCAGGGCGAGTAGAAGGGATGATCCATGCCCAGTCCCGGTGTGGAATGGTAGGACATCATACCGGTCTGGGCGCTCCACACAAGCCGCAGGAATGCCAGGGGCCCGGTGGGATGCTGATAGGCAAAGTAGGGGATATAGGAGAGCAGATAGATCGCAGCCGGCACCAGCACAAAGAAGGGTATGCACCACAGGCACAGCATGATCAGCCGTCGGAAGCCCCCGGAAAGGGCAGGCGACGGGTCCGTCTGCAGGCGGCGCATATGCCGCGCCATGGTCCAGAAATAGAGCACGGCAAGGCCTGCACCCGCATAGATGCCGATCCATTTGCTGGCTACCGCACAGCCCATGAAGAACCCGGAAAGCCCCAGGGGAAGCAGAAGCGTTTTCATGGATGCCCTGAGAATGTCCTTCTGCATGAAGATCAGCATGCACAGGTAGGCCAGGAGAATAAAGCAGACAGGGAAGCTGTCAATCGTGGCAATCCTTGTCTGGGTCAGGTGCATGCAGTCCAGGGCCATCAGGATTTCAGCCGCCAGACCGAAACCGTTCCGTCCCGTCAGCCGCCGTCCCAGCGCATGCATGGCCGGCAGCATCAGAATCCCCATCAGCGCACCCATGAAGCGCCAGCCGAAGGGCGTCATACCGAACAGCGCAATGCCCAGGGACATGAGTACCTTGCCCAGCGGCGGGTGC
Source organism: uncultured Eubacteriales bacterium (assembly GCA_902764915.1). Taxonomy (GTDB): domain Bacteria; phylum Bacillota; class Clostridia; order Christensenellales; family Aristaeellaceae; genus UBA2943. The sequence continues at coordinate 44,955 of CACWXY010000002.1, forward strand.
GTGGTCTCATAGGGCGCCGTGCCCCGCAGATGCTCCAGCGCTGTGCGCGCGTGATAGATTTCGTCAAAGTATGTGGAGTTATACCAGGAGGGCTCGCCTTCCAGGCTGTCCTGCTCGTCACCGATGTTGTCCGGGTCCGACAGAAGCGGGGAGTCCGATGCGGCCTCGGTCCGGCTTATGACGGTAAACGGAATGGCATCGCCGGAGACCTCCGTAAGGCTGCCGTCAGCGCCTGTTTCCATCCGGCTTTCCCGGAATATGACCTCATTCAGCCGCAGCCCGATCTGGTCTGCGCGGATGCGCACATAGCGCCCGGACAGCTTCTGCACCGCGTGATACGTGTTTCCGCCGCCCCAGGTATACCCGTCCTCGCTTTCCCAGGAGGGCATCAGGTATTTCCAGCGGAAGCACTGGCCCTGGTCCATTTCCGCGTGATAGGCGCCGGTAAAGTTGACGCCGTCATCGGACGTTTCCACGGTAAAGGGATAATAGCTGACCTCGCAGTAGTACAGCATACTGAAGTCCTGATGCGCATCGCCCAGGTCCAGCGTAATCGTTTCACGGCTGGAGGTGGAGACCCAGGTGGTCTGCGGCGCCCGGGTGCTGCCCAGGTTCCAGAGCGCGACGACACTGTAGACCGCGGCGACGCCCAGCATGAGCGCCCAGTCCCTGCGGCGCATGGGTGGCAGCGGCTTTTCATGCCATGTGCCGCGACGTACCGGCGCGCCTGTGCGTACGGGAAGGCGCAGCGGACCGTAGGCGGGCGCTTTCATGTACATCTGGTCAAACCCGATCCACAGGCCCAGGGGCACGCACAGCAGGTTCAGGCCGGAGAGCACGCGCGCCAGGCCGTCGGTATCCGCATTCAGATGCCCGCTGGCGGCGCCCAGCCGCAGGGCGTTGTCCAGGATAATGCCCTCATTGACAAACATGGTCAGGGTAACCGCGCCAAGAAGCGCGAGCACACGCCCGTCCCGCTCCAGAACAAAGGCCAGGAACAGGAAAGCCAGGGCCGGGAAGAGATACCGCTCGTGCATCTTAATGCCCAGCGCATAGAGCAGCAGGAACAGAAGCGCACCGCACAGCGGGAGCTTTTTCACGTCCCCGGCGCGCAGGTACAGGGGCAGTACCACCAGAAACGCCAGTGCCATGGCGCCATAGCCTGTCACGGCAAGGGACTGCCCGGTGATGCCGCAAACAAGGAAGAACACGCAGCAGACGCCCATAAGCGCCGTTTCCAGAAACGGGAAGCGGTGTCCCTTCCGGTGCAGGGTGCATACCGCGCCCCAGCCGCCTGCCACAAGCGCCAGGATCAGCGCAATCCCCCAAGGCGTACGTTCCGTAAGCGATGCCCAGTTGAGAGAAAAGAGATAATACAGGTTGGCGGTGTTCACGGTCGGGTGCGCATAGCTGGAAAGCGTATTCGCATACAGCTGAACAAGCCAGTCCGCGTCCTGGCCGCGGGAGAAGGGAAGCACGATCACCGCAGCCGTGAGAAGGGAATAGACAAGCCCCAGGCCCATTTTCTTTCTTGCGCCCGGCGCATTCCGGACAAACGCCGCGATCAGCACGCACAGTCCCAGGAAGCCCAGCATCAGCGCCTGGGGCTTTACCAGGACGGAAAGCACAAAGAGCGGAAGCACCCAGTCCCACTGTCCCCGAAGCGCGCACAGCACAAGCAGGCACAGAAGCACTGTCATTACGATATCCACCTGGCCCCAGGCGGCACTGTTGAGAATCAGCACCGGATGGAAGGCGCAGGCAAGGCTCAGAACCCCCGCCTGCCGACGGGACAGCCCCTGCCGGACGCCCTCCCGGTACAGGAGCGCGGCCAGAAGCAGATCACACAGGCAGGGCAGGAACTTTATGACAACCTCCTCCGAAAGCAGTGCCGGAAGCGATTGTACAAAGACCGCGCGCAGGCCGTCCGTCACCAGCTGGTTCAGGCCCAGGACAAACAGGTAGGCCGGCGGATAGTCGCAGAAGGACGTGGTCAGGTAAAACCCGCCCGGGCCGGTCATGCGCATGGTGGCGCCCCAGGAGAGAAAGCATCCGATATCCACGGGATATCCGCGGACAAAGGCGGCAATGAACCAGTGGAGAAGCGCGGCCAGCACAAGCCCCGGGATCAGGAAACGGGGCAGGCCTTTCGCTTCCTCCAGCGGTTCCTCCCGCGGAAGCGCCAGCGAAAGGATCACAAAGAAAAGCAGGGCAAGCATCCCGATACACACAAGCCACGGCCAGAAGGGAAAGGCGGAGGAGGCGGTGTCCTCATCCGTATCCGCTTCCTGCGCAGGCGCCGGCGCGGCATACCAGGGCAGTGCCAGCGCGCCGGACGGGATCGCCGAAACCTGTGTCAGCGACAGATTGTCAAACCGCGCATAGCCCTCGCTTTCACCGCTGTAGCCGCCCAGGCGCGCAAACACCGTTACCTCGGTCTGATCCGGTCCGGTGCGCCCGTACATTTCCACATAGGTCCAGCCGTCCCCGGTTTCAAACAGGCCCTCCGTGGACGCGTAGACCCCGGACACGGAGAGATTCGCGCCCCAGCCGGCATCTGCCACATCCCATGCCTGGATATAGCCGCTGAGCCGATAGTAGGCATCGGGCTTTACGGATACGGTCTGGGCAAAGCGCGCGTCGTTTTCTCCGATATTATGGATGCTCGCGCACCGGCCGCCGTCCTCTGTCGCCTCCACGGCATAGGTCGTATAGCCCTCGGTGGTATACCAGGCGTCACGCATCCAGGAAAGAGGCAGGCCGCTGCCGTCCACATCCTCAAACCCGGGATTGCGAAGAAGGTTCTCCTCTGCGCCGGCAGATGACAGACAGAAACAGAGCAGAATACACAAAACAGAAAGGAATCTGCGCATGAACACAGCCCCCTATATCATCAGTCTACAAAATGCCCGATAAAGCTCCTGCGATGGATCGGGCAGGGTCCGTTCGCCTTCAGGGCTGCGATATGCTCCGCGGTTCCGTAGCCCTTGTTCCGGGCCAGGCCGTATCCCGGATACAGAAGATCCGCCTCCTGCATTTCCCGGTCACGGGTGACCTTGGCCACAATGGACGCGGCTGCAATGGAATAGGAAAGCGCATCCCCGTGAATGATCCCGATCTCGCGGCCGGACAGCCCCAGGCCCTGCAGGGCGTCGATCAGGTAGAGATCAGCCGGCACCTGTGCGGCGGCCCGGCGCATGGCATTTTTCGTCGCCTCCAGAATATTAACCCTGTCAATCTCCTCCGGGGTGGCTTCCCCGATCCCCACATAGAGCGCGGTCTCCCGGATGGCGGCATAGACGGATTCCCGGCGCGCTTCGGACAGCTTTTTCGAGTCATCCACCCAGAGTATGGGGTCTCTATCCCGCGGCATGACCACGCAGGCCGCCACTACATTCCCGCACAGCGGTCCGCGGCCGGCCTCATCCATGCCGGCCAGAACCACTGTGCCCGTCAGGTAGGACGCGTCATAGGCAAACAGTGCCTGTACCTTTTCCGCGCGCGTCTGTCTCATGCGTCCGCCTCCTTCATGGAAATCGTCAGCCGGCGGGGCACTTCCAGGGAATAGCGTCCGCATTTCCCGGCGCGGAATTCGTCCAGCACCACCTGACAGCAGCGGTCATAGTCGTATACGCCGCCCCGGAGCAGGAACCCGCGGCCCTGGCAGACAGCTTCCAGAAGCGCTTCGCCCCGGAGCGCAGGATCGGAAAAGCGGAAGCGGTCCAGCACCGGCTGGGGACGGATGGAGAGCAGTTCCTCCAGAAGATGAATGGTGAGCATGGGAAGGTCCACCACATCGTCCTTGACAGAGCCGATATAGCAGAGCCTTCGGGCCGCGGTCTGATCATTCAGCCGGGGCCAGAGAAGGCCGGGGGAGTCCAGCAGCTGCAGATAGGGCGAGATATGCACCCACTGATTGGCCCGGGTGACGCCGGGCTTATCGCCGGTCTTGGCAATCCCGGAGCCGTGCAGCTGATTGATCAGTGTGCTTTTCCCGACATTCGGCACGCCGACGACCATGCAGCGGACCACCTTGTGTACGCCCTTGTCCAGGGCGCGGTTTACGGCCTCCTGCGCTTCATGCTCAATCAGGCGCAGCACGTCCTTTGCCTTTCCGGTATTGGCCGTACAGGTAGCGACGGTCAGTCCGCGCTTTCTCAGGTTTTCCAGCCACTGGCTGGTGACGGCGGGGTCGGCCAGGTCCGCTTTGTTGAGAAGCACAATCCGCTTCTTTCCCTGTGTCATCCTTTCCAGATCCGGGTTCCGGCTGGAATAGGGCAGGCGGGCGTCACACAGTTCGATCACCACATCCACGCGTCCCAGCTGATCCTGCAGAAGCCGTTTTGACTTGGCCATATGTCCCGGATACCAGTTGATTTCCATACGCTGCCTCCTCGCGGTCATTCTCCCGGTGCATGCCGGGATTCCAAGTATTGTACAGAGATCGCGGTCATGCGTCAACGAAAGGGCGGCGGAGGCGCACGTGCGGAAAAAGGCTTCATTGAAAACCGGCCGGTCTTCTGCTATAATCCCCACAGACTTTGGTCAGTCGATACAGACTTCGCTTTTGTGCAGACCAGAGTCTCTCTGCAGCCGGAAGGAGGGGATGAATCATGTTTCGGCGCAGACAGCCACCCGCGGAGCCGCCCCGGCGCAGACGACGGGAGCGCAGGCCCCGGCCGCGGTCTCTCTTTGCCCGCTTTCTGATGCTGCTGGGCCTGGGCACACTGGTGTTCCTGGTGCTCCGCTTTCTCCTGATCCCGCTCCTTGTAATGATACAGAGCGTACTGACGGGAGCGTGAGGCGCGGCATGATGCGGCGGTTTTTCCGGCATCTCCTGCGATGCCTTGTAAAAGTTCTGTGCCTGTGTCTCGTCTTTGCCCTGCTTCCGTACATGTCCCGTCTTCTGCAGACCCTGTGGCCGGACGGGAATGCACAGGTGGTCTCTCAGATCCTGTCCCGGAACATGGAGGCTTCCCAGCGCCTGGAGACAGCCCGCGTGCATGACACGGGGGTCATGGAAAGCCATGTGGACGCGTTTCTTCTGGGCCAGGTCCAGAAGGTGGTCATTCATTATGAATATGACGCCAGTCTCGGACTGGATCTGACCAAGGTACAGATGCGCGCGGACGGGCACACGCTGTATGTGACGATCCCGGAGGTCGAAGTCCTCCTGGACAGTCTGACGCCCACCAGTGTCAGCCGCGATGACTTCTGGTACCCGCTCACGGAAAAGCGGCGTCAGTCCCTGCTCGCCGAGGAAAAGGAGAAGTGCCGCGCGTACTATCTCGAGGGCGGCGAGGGCCTTGCGCAGGCGCAGGCCATGGCACAGACGGCCCTGGAGAACTTTATCGTACAGTGCACGGACTCGCTTTCCGATATTACCCTGATTCTTCTTCCGCCCACGGATACGGATCCGGATGCGGAAAACACCCTTAGAAAGGAATGATTCCCATGCGTCAAGCACTTTTGGATCTTCGCACAGAGATGGAGAAGGAACAGATGGATCTCTATCTCGTGATGACCGATGATTTTCATGCCTCGGAGTACACAGGCAGCTATTTCAAGACCCGTGCCTTTCTGACCGGGTTTACCGGTTCGGCCGGCATGGCGCTGGTCAGCCGCGACTGGGCCGGGCTGTGGACCGACGGCCGGTATTTCCTGCAGGCTGCCGAGCAGCTGAAGGATACGGGCTTTACGCTCATGCGTCAGGAAGAGCCCGGTGTACCGCGCCTGGAGGACTGGATCCGGGATCATCTGACAGCCGGTATGGTCCTCGGCTTTGACGGGCGCACGGTCAGCGCCGCGCAGTATGCGCGTCTGGAGAAGATGGCCCGCAGAGCCGGCGCCTCGCTGCGCACGGATACGGACCTGATCGACCGGATCTGGAAGGACCGGCCCGCACTGTCCCATGAGCCGGCCTTTGAGCTGGACACCGCCTATGCGGGGAAAACCCGCGCGGAGAAGATCGCGCAGGTGCGGGAAGCCCTGGAAAAGGAAGAGTGCGATACGCTGGTGCTCTCCACGCTCATGGACATCTGCTGGCTGCTGAACCTTCGGGGAAACGACGTGGCCTGCACGCCTGTGGTGCTTTCCTATCTGATTCTGACACCGGCGCAGGTGCGGCTGTTCGTGAATCCTACCGTGCTCTCGGACGCGATTGTCCGGCATCTGCAGGCGGACGGCGTCACGATCTGTCCCTATGAGAGCATGGAAAGCGCGCTGGCGCAGCTGCCGGGCGATGCCCGCGTGCTCCTGAACCCGGCCCTTCTCAATGCGGCGCTTCGCCGGGCAATCCCGGAAAATGTCGCTGTCAGGGAAGGCAAGAATCCCACGGAACTGTTCAAGGCGATCAAGAACCCGGTGGAAGTGGCCAATTTCCGCAAGGCGCACATCAAGGACGGCGTAGCGGTTACCCGGTTCATGTACTGGCTGAAGACGCAGGTGGGCAAGGTACCCATGGACGAGATCTCCGTTGCCGAAAAGCTGGAAAGCCTGCGCGCGGAGCAGGAGCACTACATGGGACCGTCCTTTGAACCCATCATGGCCTACGGCGATCACGGGGCCATTGTACACTACAGCGCCACCGAGGCGACCAACCGGGCCATACAGCCCCGCTCCTTCCTGCTGTCCGATACAGGCGGACACTATCTGGAGGGTACGACGGACATTACCCGCACCTATGCCATGGGCCCTCTGACGGATGAGGAAAAATGCATGTATACCAGGGTGCTTCAGGGGCACCTGCATCTGGGCGATGCGCATTTCCGCTACGGCATGAATGGCATGCAGCTGGATTATCTGGCCCACGAGCCGCTCTGGCGCATGCACATGGACTACAATCACGGCACCGGGCACGGCGTGGGCTATCTGCTCAGCGTACATGAAGGCCCCCAGGGCTTCTTCTGGAAAAAGCGTGCTGCCGGCGATCCCGCTGTCCTTGAGCCCGGCATGATCATCTCCGATGAGCCCGGCGTCTATCTGGAGGGCAGGTTCGGCGTACGCCTGGAAGACCTGGTGGTGGTATGCGAGGACGAGACGAACGCCTACGGCCGCTTTATGCACCTGGAATATCTGACCATGGTGCCCTGGGACCGGGATGCGATTGACGTACGTCTCATGTCGGAATATGACCGTGCGCTTCTGGATGCCTATCACCGGACCGTATATGAGACCATTGCGCCGTATCTGCCGGCAGAGGAAGCCGCGTGGCTGAAGCAGGCGACACGGCCGATTGCAGAATAACGAAATCAGAGGTTTGGGATGAAGAACGGTAAGGATACACGTGCGGAGTTCCTGCGCGTGGCGGACACACTCTTCTGCCAGAAAGGGTACGACGCGACCAGCATTCAGGATATCCTGGATCTGACGCATGGCAGCAAGGGGGGCTTTTATCACTACTTCGCGTCAAAGGATGAGCTGCTCTACACCATCTGTTCCATGCGCGCCGACACCGCGCGCGCACTGGCGGATGACGCCCTTTCCCGGCAGTCAGCGCCGCTTTCCCGGGTCAATACCATACTCCACTATGCCAACCCGCTGCGCCGGGAGGAAATCCGGTTCACGACCATGCTGATCCCGCTCCTGGACCGGGCGGACGGTCTGGCCGTCCGGGTCGTCTATCAGGAAGCGCTCAACCGTGTTTTCCGTGAAATCCTGCAGAACGAGATCGACGCAGGCTATCAGGATGGCACATTCTTTCCCTGCGCGCCGGACCTGGCCTATCCCGTGCTGACACTGGGGCATGCCTGCTGGCTGGAAGCGTCCCATCAGCTGATGGAAGCCCAGCGCAAGACAGTCCGGTGCGATTATGGCACACTGCAGAACATACTCTCGCGCTACCGCCGCAGCATTGAGCATCTGCTGGATGCGCCCTACGGCAGCGTCACACTTATCGAGCTAGCGGACTGGGGGGCCCTGGCGGAATCCCTGGGCCTGCCCGGATTCTGACGATCAAAGGAGGTGCCAGTCATGGCCAATATTCCGACCCCTCATATCACAGCCAGAGAAGGGGATTTCGCGCGCACCGTACTGATGCCCGGCGACCCCAAGCGTTCCCGTTTCATTGCGGAGCATTTTCTGGAAAACCCCGTGCTCGTCAATGATGTACGCGGCGTACAGGGCTATACCGGGACCTACCAGGGCAAGCGTGTCTCGGTCATGGCCTCCGGCATGGGCATGCCCTCCATCGGCATCTATTCCTATGAGCTGTATCACTTCTATGGCGTGGAAAACATTATCCGCATCGGTTCCGCGGGCATGCTGGCGCCTTCGCTGCATGTGCGCGACATCGTGGCGGGCATGAGCGCATACACCAACTCCTGCTTCGGCCGCCAGTACGGGTTTGACGGAAACCTGGCGCCTTGCTGTTCCTATGATCTGCTCTCCCGCGCCGTCGAGGCCGGAAAGAGGCTGGGACAGGAGGTCATTCCCGGTGCGCTGTACTCCTCAGACATCTTCTATGATGAGTCCAGCCCGGATGCAACACTGCAGAAGCTGGGCGTTCTGGCTGTGGAAATGGAAGCCGCGGCCCTGTACCTCAACGCAGCGCGCGCCGGGAAAAACGCGCTGGCGCTGTGCACCATTTCAGACAATCCTTTCACCGGGGAGGGACTCAACGCGCAGGAGCGCCAGGAATCCTTTACCAAGATGATGGAGATTGCCCTGGACATTGCCTGACAGTCTGGCCGAGCAGTTTGCTCGGCCTTTCCCTTTCCGGGAAAAAGTTGCTTTTTGTTTCTTCCTATGATAGGATTCCCGGCGGTACTTTGGGAAACAAAGAATCACGAATTCACAGACCGGGCTGCTTCTGCCCGGTCCATGGAGGCATTGTACATGGGCGCGAACCCAAAGAAAAAACTGGTGATTGTGGAATCGCCGGCCAAAGCACGGACGATCTCCAAGTTCCTGGGAAAAAACTATGTAGTGGAGGCTTCCCAGGGGCATGTGCGGGATCTGCCCAAGTCCCAGCTGGGCGTGGAGCCGGACAACGATTTTGCACTGAAATACATTACCATCCGCGGACGCGGCGATATTCTCTCCGGCATCCGCAGGGAGGCTAAGAACGCCGCATCCATTATTCTGGCAACCGACCCTGACCGGGAAGGGGAAGCGATCTCCTGGCATCTGGCACAGCTCCTTCACATTGACACTTCCACAGCCTGCCGCGTGGAGTTCCACGAGATTACCAAGGCTGTTGTACAGAGCGCCATCAAGAAGCCGCGCACCATCAACATGAACCTGGTGGACGCCCAGCAGGCACGCCGCGTGCTGGATCGGCTGGTGGGATACCAGATCAGCCCGCTTCTGTGGGCCAAGATCAAGAAAGGACTCTCCGCCGGGCGCGTGCAGTCCGTGGTCACACGCATGATTGTCATGCGCGAGGATGAGATTGACGCGTTCATTCCCGAGGAGTTCTGGGATATCAAGGCGCAGGCGCAGATGGAGGGAAACAAGGCAACGTTCCCTGTGACGCTGTCGCATCTGCACGGGGAAAAGGCCGTCATCTCCAGTCAGGCGGAGGCCGACGAGGCCCGGAAGATCATAGCGGAGGACAGCTATACGGTGGACAGCATCCGCCGGAGCGAGAAAAAGCGCATGCCTTCTCCGCCCTTTACCACCTCCTCCCTGCAGCAGGAAGCCAGCCGTAAGCTGAACTTTACCACCGCCAAGACCATGCAGGTGGTCCAGCAACTCTATGAAGGCGTGGACCTGAAGGGTGAAACGGTCGGTCTGGTCACCTATATCCGTACGGATTCCGTGCGCATGAGCGAAGAGGCGATTGCCGCGATCCGCGCCTATATTCCGGAGCGCTTCGGGAATGAGTACATACCGGAAACGCCCATGGAATACAGAGGACGGAAGAATGCGCAGGATGCGCATGAAGCCATCCGGCCCACGGATATCCTGCGTACGCCGGAATCCATCAAGCCCTATGTCACCCGCGACCAGTTCGCGCTCTACCGTCTGATCTACCACCGCACAGTGGCCAGCCAGATGGCGCCGGCCGTCTATGAGACCATGCAGGCCGATCTGTGCGGGGCGCAGTCCAGGCTGCATTTCTACGGCGAGCACAAGAAGTTTTCCGGCTTTACCGCGCTCTACGAGGACGGCAGCGATGATCCGGCACAGGCCGTGGAATCGCATATTCCGGTGCTTACGGAAGGCGCCAGGATCCACATCTCGGACGTGGAAGGCGTACAGCATTTCACGCAGCCGCCGGCGCGCTATACCGAAGCGAGCCTGGTAAGGACCATGGAAGAAAAAGGCATCGGTCGCCCGTCCACCTATGCGCCGACGATTACCACCATTATCTCCCGCGGCTATGTGAGCCGTGAGAAGAAGCGGCTGTATCCCACAGAACTGGGACGCATGGTGACCAGTCTCATGCAGCAGTATTTCCCCTCCATTGTGGACATTGACTTTACGGCGAACCTGGAAGACAAGCTGGACGCGGTGGAAGAAGGAAAGACGGACTGGAAGGAAATCCTGCGCCAGTTCTATCCCGATTTTGAGAGCGCGCTGAAGAAGGCAGAGCAGCAGATTGAAAAGGTCGAGGTCCAGGACGAGGTCAGCGACGTAATCTGCGACCAGTGCGGGGCGCGCATGGTCTATAAGATGGGGCGCTTCGGCCAGTTCCTGGCCTGTCCCAATTTCCCTGCATGCCGCAATACCAAGCCCATCATTCACTATATTGATGCGCCCTGTCCCGTCTGCGGCGCCCGGCTGCAGGAAAAGCTCTCCAAGAAGAACCGCAAGTTCTACGGCTGTGAGCGCTATCCCGAGTGCGACTTTGTCTCCTGGGACATGCCGGTCGCCGAGCGCTGTCCGGAGTGCGGCAGCTACATGGTCATGAAGAACGGACGGCACGGCGAGAAATGGCATCTTTGTGCCAACGAGTCATGCCGCTACAAGGTCAGGGTCGAGGACGGCCAGGAAGGGGAAGACAATGCCTGAAGCTTCCGTGATCGGGGCCGGCCTGGCGGGCAGTGAAGCCGCCTGGCAGCTGGCGCAGCAGGGGATTACGGTCCATCTGTACGAGATGAAGCCGGAGAAGAAATCGCCTGCGCATGTGCGGGACGACTTCGGCGAGCTCGTCTGCTCCAATTCTCTGCGCTCGGACCGGCTGACCAACGGCGTAGGTCTCCTGAAGGAAGAAATGCGGCGTCTGGACTCGCTGATCCTGCGCGCCGCGGACCACAGCCGCGTGCCGGCCGGGGGTGCCCTGGCCGTGGACCGGGATGCGTTTTCCGGTTATATCACCAAGGCGCTTCTCTCGCATCCCTGTATCCATGTGCAGCACGGGGAAGTGACAGAGGTTCCCGAAGGCCCGGTGATCATCGCGACCGGGCCCCTGACATCGGAGGCGCTGTCCCAGCGCATTGCCGCGCTTCCCGGACTGACTACGCTGAACTTCTATGACGCCGCGGCACCGATTGTGACCCGGGAATCCCTGGATATGGAGAAGATCTTCCGCCAGTCACGCTATGACCGGGGGGATGATTATCTGAACTGTCCCATGGATGAGGACACCTATCACGCCTTTGTGGCCGCCCTGCTTTCCGCGCAGACCGCACCGGTGCACGGGTTTGAGGAGAAAAAGGTCTTTGAAGGCTGCATGCCGGTGGAGTCCATGGCGCGGCGCGGAGAAATGGTGCTGGCCTTCGGCCCGCTGAAGCCGGTGGGACTGGTGGACCCGCGCACCGGGAAACAGCCCTACGCGGTTGTACAGCTGCGGCAGGACAATGAAGAGGGGACACTGTATAATCTGGTCGGCTTCCAGACACGTCTTCTTTTCCCGGAACAGAAGCGCGTCTTTGGCATGATCCCAGGGCTGGAGAACGCCTCCTATGCGCGCTACGGCGTCATGCACCGCAATACCTTCCTGCAGGCGCCGGGCTTCCTGAACGCGCACTTTGAAGTCATCAACCGTCCGCTGACCTACTTTGCCGGGCAGATTACCGGCGTGGAGGGCTATGTGGAGAGCGCTGCCAGCGGGCTTCTGTGCGGGCTGAGCCTGGGAAGCCAGCTGCGGGGCGAGGGAAGTGTGGAATTCCCGTCGCTGACCGCGATCGGGGCGCTGGGAAAGCATGTCTCCACACCGAACAGGGATTATCAGCCGATGAACTGCACCTTTGGACTGATCGACAGTCTGCCGGTGGACGCACAGCACCGGAAAATCCGCAAGAAGACCGAGCGGTACGAGAAGATCGCCGCCCGTGCGCTCCAGTGGATCGACGACTTTGCCAGCACGCAATTGTATCGACAAGGAGAGAATGCATGAGTATACAGTTTCGCGGAACCACCATCTGCGGGGTTCGTAAGAATGGTCAGATTGCCATCGCAGGCGACGGCCAGGTGACCATGGGAGAAAACGTAATATTCAAGTCCACGGCGCGGAAGGTCCGCCGGATCTATGACGGCAAGGTCGTCATCGGGTTTGCCGGCACCGTATCCGATGCCTTTACGCTGTCCGACAAGTTTGAGGAAAAGCTCCAGCAGTGCGGCGGGAATCTCGAACGCGCGGCTGTAGCCGTAGCCCAGCTCTGGCACGGGGATCAGGGCATGCGTCAGCTGGAAAGCCTGATGATCGTGGCGGATGCGGACCATCTGCTGATTCTGTCGGGAACGGGCGAGGTCATTACGCCCGACGGCGATGTGGCCGCCATCGGTTCCGGCGGGAACTATGCGCTGGCCGCAGCGCGCGCGCTGGTGGACAATACTGACCTTTCCGCCCACGAGATTGCAGAGAAAGCGCTTCACATCGCCGCCTCCATCTGCATCTATACCAATGACAATATTATCGTCGAAGATGTGTAAGGAGGCGGAGAAAGATGGCAGAACTAACCCCTCGTGAGATCGTCCGTGAACTGGACCGCTATATCATCGGCCAGGAGGAAGCCAAGAAGATGGTGGCAATTGCCCTGCGCAACCGCTACCGCCGCTCCCGTGTGGATGAGAAGATGCGGGAAGAAATCAACCCGAAGAATATCCTGATGATCGGGCCCACCGGTGTGGGCAAGACCGAGATCGCACGCCGTCTGGCCAAGCTGGTAGGCGCACCGTTTATCAAAGTGGAAGCCACCAAGTTTACCGAGGTCGGCTATGTGGGACGCGATGTGGAAAGCATTATCCGCGATCTGGTGGAAAACAGCGTCCGTATGGTGCGGGATGAAAACATGAAGCGCGTGCAGCCCCGGGCTTCCGTTCTGGCGGAAGAAACGCTGGTGGATATGATCCAGCACCCCAAGGCCCAGGAAAAGCCCGCCATGTCCAATCCGCTGGACTTCCTTCTGGGGAAAAAGAAGGAAGAAAAGGAGCCTTCCGAGGAAGAAAAGCAGCTGGCCATGACCCAGAAGGAAGAAATCCGCCAGCAGCTGCGGGAAGGAAAGCTGGAGGACTTTGACCTGGACATTGAGGTCGAAGAGGAGATGCCCAGTCTGGAAGTAGGCGGCGCGGCCATATCCATCGGAGACGTGATGGGCGGTATGATGCCCAAGCGCACCAAGATCCGCCACGTCAAGGTCCATGAAGCCCGCAAGATCCTGATCCAGCAGGAGAGCGAAAAGCTCATCGACATGGATGCCATTCAGGAGGAAGCCGTCCGCCGGGCGGAGAACGACGGGATCGTGTTTATCGATGAGATCGACAAGATTGCCGGACGCAATGCCATGGGCGGCCCCGATGTCAGCCGGGAAGGCGTACAGCGCGATATCCTGCCCATCGTGGAGGGTTCCACGGTAACCACCAAGTATGGTCCGGTCAAGACGGACTTCATGCTCTTTATCGGTGCCGGCGCTTTCCATGTGTCCAAGGTATCCGATCTGATCCCCGAGCTGCAGGGACGCTTCCCGGTGCATGTCACGCTGAAGAGTCTGAGCGAGGACGATTTCCGCAAGATCCTCACGCAGCCCGAAAACGCACTGACCCGTCAGTACTACGCGCTGCTGGAAGTGGACCATGTGCTGCTGAAGTTTGAGGACTCCGCGATTGACGCCATTGCCCGCGCAGCCTGCTATGCCAATGAAAACAGTGAAGACATCGGTGCCAGAAGACTGCATGCCGTCTTTGAGCAGTTGCTGGAGGATATCTCCTTCAATGCCGGAGATCCGGACATGCCGCCGATTGAACTGAATATTGACGGAGACTATGTGCGGAATCATCTCAGCGGAGAAAACGCACCTGTAGACATGAAAAAATATATACTGTAAAATAGGGTCTGTGCGCTGCACAGACCTTTTCTGCGCATGATTCTGCACACGGAAGGAAGTGTATGGGGCCGCATGCTGAAGGCAGAGGAAATCCGAAAGCAGCTGCGCAGCTGGTCGCAGGAAGACCTGCTGACACTGTATACACAGACATACCGCCGTCTTCCCAAGGATGTCAAGGAAGACATTGACACGCTGATTCTGGAGGGAATGCCCTCCGGAAAGCGCCAGGCGTCCCGTACCACGGCGGCGCCGGCTGTGGACCTTGAGGCACTGACCGAAAAGATCGATGTATTTCTGGAACTGGCCCAGGATGGATACTACTTCAGTCCCAACCGCACGGTCTCCAAGAAAGAGCGCGCCAACTGGCGGTTTACGGTCAAGGGCTTCATCAAAGCGCTCCGGTCGGTTCCCGAGACGCAGAAGGAGAACTACCGTACCGCGACCCTTTATCTGATCCGGATCTACCAGATCATGGGCCATGCCTGTTCCTTCTATACCTTCGCTTCCCAGGACCCCTTCCATGCCGTCGGGTATGCATCGCAGACGGCGTGTTTTGAGGAGCTGACCCGTCAGGTTCTGCAGACGAACTGTGACCACGACCTGATCGCCGCCTACCTGAAAGCCGCCTGTGCGGGAGACAATGATACCGAAACGCTGAATCGGCAGATCCATGGTGTCATCTATCAGCTATTCCCGCCGGACATGCTTCGAAACGTGATTCTTCCTATTGCGCAGGAAGTCTTTGCACCGATCCGGAATCTCTATAAGGCAAGGTACAAGGAGACGAACTCGCTGATGATCACAGATGAGGAGATCAGGGCGCACGCGGCCTATGATTCCTTCGTCTGGATGATTGCAGAGACCCTGCACAGGCTCGACGGCTGGGAGACCATGTACCGCTTTATCAAGGAAGAACACCCGGAAACAGAAGCGGAAGTATCTCTGTACATCATGCTGCAGTACTATACCCGCTCAGATGAAGAGTTTGTCGCCCTCTATGAGCAGGGTGTAAAGGATCATATCAAGCCCCGTGAGAGCCTTACAGCGGATTATCAGGCATGCAAGGCACATCTTTCATAATATCAGGGAGAGAGGATAACGACCTATGAGCAGACTGGGAATGATCGGTGTGGGCAATATGGGCGGCGCCATTCTGCGCGGCATGCTGAACGCCCATTACATCAAGCCGTCACAGCTGTGCGTCTATGATGCGAACCTGGATAAACTGGAAGTCATGTCCCGGGAGATCCCGGATATCACATACCTGGACAACGCCCTGGATCTGGTGCGCGAGTGTGACATGATTCTTTTTGCCGTAAAGCCCTATGTGCTGGGACCGCTCCTGGAGCAGGTTTCCTCGGCGCTCAGCGGCAAAGCGGTTATCTCCATTGCTGCCGGATGGACGACGCATATGCTGGAGGAAGCGATTGCGCCGCATGGCGGCACCTATCTTCGGGTCATGCCGAACACGCCGGCCATGGTCGGCGAGGGGATGACGGCTCTGTGCGAGGAATATACATTCTCCGAGGAAGACTTCGCCTTTGCCAAGGGCATCTTTGAAGCCCTGGGACGCACGGTTACGCTGCCGGAGCGGCTGTTTGACGGCGTCATTGCCATCTCCGGGTCCAGTCCGGCCTATGTGTATATGATGATTGAAGCCATGGCCCAGTCCGGCGTATCCTACGGCATTCCCATGGATACCGCCCTGGAAATGGCGGCACAGTCCGTGCTGGGTTCCGCTGTCATGGTGCTGTCATCGGGCGAGCATCCCTCGGTACTGCGGGATGCGGTCTGTTCACCGGCGGGAACGACCATTGAAGCCGTCAAGGTACTGGAACAGTCCGGCTTTAAGGCGGCCGTCATGAACGCCATGGATGCCTGTGCGGAAAAATCCAGAAGTATGGCAAAGTAAGGGCAGTAGGGAAATGAAACAGGTTGCATTGTATACAGGAGCTATTTGTGAAAAATCTGACAATCCTGTGGGCGCCTGGAGCTGCATTCTGACCTTCGGCGGTCATGAAAAGCGGTTTCAGGGGTATCAGCCGGGCACTACATTGGAGCGTATGGAGATTTTTTCCATTATTACGGGCCTGGGCGCCCTGAAGGAGCCCTGTGAAGTCCACGTGCATTCCGCGTCCAAAGCGCTGCTGAAAATGCTGCGCACAAAGCCGCTCAGCGCCTGGATGATGGATGGCTGGAAAGACGCGGACGGGAAAGAAGTTCCTTGCAGAGACCTGTATATGATCCTGTTTTTTCAGTCGAAAAAGCATCATCTGGCCTTTGTCCCGTGGAATCCGGAAAAACTGCCGGAAGAAGGCCTGCAGTGCATGCAGATGGCCCGGGAATCCATTCTGGCGTTTCAGAAACTCAATACACCCATGACAGAGGAAGAATTTCTGATGCAGCATCCGGATCTTCTGCAGGAAAACGCGGAAAACCCGGAATCATAGACCTTCTCTCCCTTGGGGAGGGATATCTCAAACTCTTCGCTAAACCACAGTTTCGCGAAGAGTTGGATGGAAAAACGGAGGAAATCGCCCATGGCGAACCCAACATATCGCGAACAGGTCGATGCCCGGCGGATTCTTCAGATCCGTGAAATTCTGCGGGATCTTCCGCAGGCCTGCCGCGATTTTATTTCGCATATCACCGTGACCACCGGAACCTTCACACGACTCGCGTACGCCATTGATATGCGGACATTCTTTCATTTTCTGCATGATGAACGCGTCGGCTTTTCTGACAAGAAGATTACGCTCTATACGGATGCAGACCTGGCCAGTGTGACTGTCAATGATCTCTCCGCCTACGAGGAATATCTGACCTATTATTTCCGGGATGAGGACACAGCCGCCGGCGGGCTTCCCAAAGCTACTGTCAATCATGAGCGCGCCATCAAGCGCAAGCTCTGCTCGATCCGCTCCCTGTACGATTTTCTTTTCCGGGCTGAGCGCATTCCCAGCAATGTAACCCTGCTCAAACCGCTTCCCAAAATCCACGAGAAGCCCATTCTGCGGCTGAATGCCGAGGAAATGCGGAAAATGCTGACAGAGGCCCAGAACGGAGAAAACCTTTCGCAGGGCCAGAAACGGTTCCAGAAGATCACCGCAAAGCGGGATTTTGCGATCCTGTCGCTGTTTCTGGGAACAGGCATCCGCGTTTCGGAATGCGTGGGCATCAATATACAGGATATCAATCTGGAAGAAAACGCCTTTCTTGTCACAAGAAAAGGCGGCAATCAGATGATCCTGTACTTTCCGCCGGAGGTCGCGGAGGCGCTGGCGGATTACATGGCGGAGCGCGAGGAAATCACCGCGCTGCCGGGACACGAGGACGCGCTGTTCCTGTCTCTGCAGAAGCGCCGGATTACGCAGCGCGCCGTGGAGCAGCTGGTAAAGAAGTATGCGGCGGTAGCCGCGCCCCTGAAGCCGAAGATCAGCCCGCATAAGCTGCGCTCCACCTATGCCACCAATCTCTATCAGGAAACCGGCGATATCTATCTGGTCGCGGATGTGCTGGGGCATTCCTCCGTGGACACCACCCGCAAGCATTACGCGGATATGACGGATGCAAGACGGCGCTCCGCCGCTTCCTTTGTGCATCTGGAGACGGAAACAAAAGCGGAAGAGGATCGTCATTCCTGACTTCCCTCTTCCGCTTCATTTTCTTCAAAGGCGATCCCGGAAATGGAAATGGCACGCCAGCCATTCTCTCCGATCATGCACTGCATGCAGTTGTCACAGATCTTCTCGGGATCCAGGTCGCAGCGGCATTCGCCGCAGTTGTCGCATACTTTGTCTTCATTATAGATACACTGTTTTTCCACGGCTGATTCCCTCATTTTCACTTGGAAAGGATGCGTATTTCATGCTGCCCTGCTATCAGACAATCATGGATGCCTACCGGCCTCTTCTGGAGGAATTCGTTCCTCCGCTCAGTGCCATGGCCAATCTGTCCGCACTGCTGTGGAGCTATCTCCCGGACCTCAACTGGGCGGGTTTTTACCTGCGCAAAGGCGATACGCTGTATCTTGGGCCTTTTCAGGGAAAGATCGCCTGCCAGACCATACGTCTCGGGCGCGGTGTGTGCGGAACGGCTGCACTGACACAGTCGGTGCAGCGGGTAGAAGATGTGCACGCCTTTCCCGGGCATATCGCGTGCGATGCGGCATCCCGCAGCGAAATCGTACTTCCGCTGATGCACAGCGGGCAGGTTGTCGGCGTCCTTGATCTGGACAGTCCCCTTCCCGCCCGGTTTACGGAGGCGGATGCCGAAGGCCTTCAGGCACTGTGCGACCGGCTGATGGCTGACGTCTCCTGGGAGCATGGCATTCTCTGAGTGCAGCGGGCAGCCCTTTCAGGCTGCCTGTTTATTGCATCTTTCCTGCTTTACTCGGTTTTTTCCATGCCCAGACTCCTGACAAAGCGCAGGAAGCCGGCAGTTCCCTCTTCCGTATCCGGATAGACGCCGCAGTCCCGCAGCACCTGGGCACAGACCATTGCGGTTTCCCGGCGCAGCACACGCTCGGCCTCCGCATGATCGCGGCAGAGCCCCTGCTTTTCGACAATTTCCTTTACCCAGGCAAAATGCTTATAGCTGGGATCCTCCTCAGAGGGCACTGTCAGCGGCTTTTCGCCGGTCAGGTAGTCTTCCAGCAGATGAAGCTCGGTCTTCAGCCGTCCTGGAAGAATAAACAGACCCATGACCTCGATCAGGCCAATGTTTTCGCGCTTGATGTGATGTAGCGGGGTATGCGGATGGAAAATGCCCAGAGGCCATTCCTCGCTGGTGCGGTTGTTGCGCAGCACCAGGCAGAGCTTCCATGCATCGTTTTCCCGGCGCAGGATCGGCGTAATGGTATTGTGCGGGGTGCCATCCTCTTCATAGGCCAGAATACCGCATGCATCGTCTGTCCATCCGCGCCACGCCTGCAGCACGCGGTCTGCCAGATCAATCAGTGCATCCTTATCCTTACCCCGCAGGCACAGCGTACTCATGGGCCAGTCCAGGATCTCTGCGGAAACCCCGGGAACAGGATCGGACAGTCTGACGCGGGTCTTTGCCTGATCCATGGGGAATGTATACTGTCCGCCCTGGAAATGGTCATGATTGAGTATGGAGCCGCCCACAATGGGGAGATCCGCATTGCTTCCGATGAAATAGTGCGGGAACTGCTCCACAAAGGCAAACAGGCGTTCAAAGGAGCCCCGTTCAATGCGCATGGGGATATGCTGATGGTTAAGCACAATGCAGTGCTCCGAATAATAGGCATAGGGCGAATACTGCAGGTACCAGTCCTGGCCGCCAAGCTTTATGGGGATCATCCGATGGTTCTGGCGTGCCGGGAAATTGCTGCGTCCGGCATAGCCCGGATTCTCCTTGCACAGCATGCACAGCGGATAACCCACGCTCTTCGCATTCTTGAGCTTGGCGATCTCCCGCGGATCCTTTTCCGGCTTGGACAGGTTAATCGTGATCTCCAGTTCACCCACAGGCGTCTTTTCAAAGTACCGGATATTCTGCGCGATGGCGTCTACCTTCACATAGTCGCATTTCTGGCACATGCGGTAGAACGCATCCGTTGCCTGCCGGGGCGATACGGCATAGTCCTTCCAGAAGGCTTCCCGCACGTTTTTCGGGGACGGAGTCAGGCTGCCAATGAGCCTTGTGGCGAACAGATCCCGAGCATAGCCCAGGTCCTCGATCAGGCCCTTTTCCACGGCCAGATCGCACATTTCCCGCAGAATACGAGTCGCGGTCTCATCTGCCACCTCACTGCATGTGATCTCGTCCCGGGACGGCGCATCCAGCTGCATCAGGTCCAGGAGGATGTTGCGGTAATAGCTGATGTCCTCCCGCTCAATCAATCTGCTTTTCACGGCATAGATCAATAGCCTGTCAATGGATTCCGTAATGCGATCGTTCATGTTCCCTGACGCCTCCTGCGTTACAAAATGTTCATAATTGGTTCGTTGTCAATTCATACCGTAATGATTATAATGTCAGGAACGGTCAGTGTCAATTGACCGGTCAAGGAGGTGTCGGCCTTTGAATCAGGACCCGCAAAAGCCTAAGAGAGGCCTCTTGTTTTATTATGTAATCGTCATCATTGTGATGCTGGTGATGAATCTGTTTCTGATCCCTTCCTTATCCAAGGAGACAACGGAAGAAGTCCCCTACAGTGAATTCCTGTCCATGCTGGACGCGCACCGCGTACTGCAGGCCAAGGTGGAAAGCACTTCCATTACCTTCACGGCGGATATCGGAAACAGTGTTGTCGCCTATACCACCGGTCGCATGGATGACCCTGCACTGGTCAACCGCATGGTCCAGGCCGGCGTCGAGTTTACCCAGACGGTCCCCACCACCATCTCCCCCATCCTGCAGCTGATCCTGTACTGGGTGCTGCCCATTGCCGGATTTATACTGGTCGGCCAGCTGCTCATGCGCTATGCCACCCGGAATATGGGTGGAGGCTCCGGGTTCATGTCCCTGGGAAAAAGCAATGCCAAGGTCTATATGGAATCCCAGACCGGGAAAACCTTTCAGGATGTGGCAGGCGAGGATGAAGCCAAGGCAGCCCTGAAGGAAATCGTGGACTTCCTGCACAATCCCGCCAAGTATAAGGAAATCGGCGCCAAGATGCCCAAAGGCGCACTGCTGGTAGGCCCGCCCGGCACAGGCAAGACGCTTCTGGCCAAGGCTGTGGCCGGTGAAGCCAAGGTCCCTTTCTTCTCCATTTCCGGTTCCGAGTTCGTGGAGATGTTTGTGGGCATGGGTGCCGCGCGTGTGCGTGACCTGTTCAAGCAGGCCACCGAAAAGGCGCCCTGTATCGTGTTTATTGACGAGATTGATGCCGTTGGCAAAAAGCGCGATGCCGGCATGCCCGGTGGCAATGACGAGCGCGAACAGACGCTGAATCAGCTGCTGTCGGAAATGGACGGCTTTGATTCCAGCAAGGGCGTGGTGATTCTGGCTGCGACCAACCGTCCCGACAGCCTGGACCAGGCACTGATGCGTCCCGGGCGCTTTGACAGGCGGATTCCCGTCGAGCTTCCCGACCTGGCCGGTCGAGAGGCCATACTGCGTGTGCACGCGAAGGATGTGCGTGCTTCCTCCGATATCAATTACCGCGAAGTCGCCCTGGCGACCTCCGGCACCTCCGGCGCAGAGCTGGCGAATATCATCAATGAAGGTGCGCTGCTGGCCGTACGCGAAGGACGTACGCAGGTCGAACAGAAGGACCTGGAGGAAGCCATTGAGACCGTCATTGCGGGCTATCAACGCAAAGGCGCCGTAATCCTTCCCGAAGAAAAGCGCGTGATCGCCTATCACGAGATCGGGCATGCGCTGGTCGCGGCAAGACAGACAAGCTCCGCACCCGTGCATAAGATCACGATCATTCCCCGCACGTCCGGTGCACTGGGTTATACCATGCAGGTGGAGGAAGATGAGCATTACCTGATGACCCAGGAAGAGATCGTCAACAAGATTACCACCCTGACAGCGGGCCGGGCTGCGGAAGAGCTGATCTTCCATGAGATCACCTCCGGCGCTTCCAATGATATCGAGCAGGCCACCAAGCTGGCCCGCACCATGATCACCCGCCTGGGCATGTCGGAAAACTTTGATATGACAGCCCTGGAGTCCGTGCAGAATGTCTATCTGGGCGGTGATACGAGCCTCATCTGCTCCGAAGAGACCTCTGCCGCCATTGATGACGAGGTCATCCGTCTGGTCCAGACCTGCCATGACAAGGCACTTTCCCTGCTTACGGAAAACGAGCCTGTGCTGCATCAGCTCTCAGACTATCTTCTGCAGCGGGAAACCATTACCGGCGAAGAGTTCATGAATATCCTGAACCAGTACGACGCCCGCCTTCAGGCGGCACAGAATGATGCGCCTGCTGCGGCCGCGGAAACGTTGTGAGAAAACAGAAGGGGGACACAGGCCAGTTGCCTGTGTCCCCTCTTGCTTTTCAGGGATTGTACTCTTCCTCCATATACTGCAGCAATGCCTCCGCCTGCTTTCTCAGCGCGCGGACTTCCTTTTTCCCGCTGTAGAAGCGCTTCAGCATGGCCCCGCTGTTTGTCACCGGAAGACGGTAGTTGGCCAGATTGCATACAAAGAGCAGCTGAATCTCCTGCCCGTCCAGGTCATTTTCAATCGAATAGCATTTCCGGTACTGCATGCTCTCCGTGGGATGCTCCAGAAAATCCGTTGTAATCTCATCCATGGAAGCGAAGAAGCGGAAGAAATCGCCCTTGGGATACACGTAACCGTCCGCCAGACGGTAATCCACACTGACGCAGTCCCCTTCCACGATAACAAAGAGGCGTCCGACATAGTACATGTTGCCCGCTACCAGGGAAAAGGACTGTACCCCGTCCTGGCTCAGGTCCACCGGCACCACATGATACCATTCCCGGGTCAGTTTCGGGTTCCACTCCCGCAGCGGAATCCCCAGGATGCCCACTGTATTGTACTTGAACCAGCGCCCTTTCTGCAGGGAGGGATTTTCCGCTGCGGGCGGCTGCCACAGAATCAGCGGCGGCAGTTCATCAAAGCCCACATCCTGCGGCGTCTGACAGGGAACCCAGTTTCCTTCCCCATACTGCATTTTCCATCCATCGCTCTGGTCATACTGATATAGAATGCCGCTGTCCGACAGTGAGGAATAGGTCAGTACATCGCCATAGGGCGTATACGTGATTGCCCTGCTGCCGTCCCGCGAATGGAAACTGTAGCTGGTAAGCGTTCCGCTGGCGTCATAGACGGCCGTCACATTCTCCCGGCCAGTGCCGTCATAGACATAGGTATCGTCATCCCGGTAACGCAGCTGCGGACGGGCGGTCAGATAGGAACTCAGACCCAGGCTGCCCTGGTATTCCGTCGCTATCCCGCCAGCTTCCACATGTACGGTCCAGTCACTTTCAGAGGGCAGATTGTCCGGCAGTGACACGCTCACCCATGCGTTCTGGTCCCTGTCATAGTACAGGGGAATCACATGCTGCGTATTCCCGGTGTTATACACGATCTCGGCGGACTGATAGCCCTCATCCTCCAGTGCCAGCGCATCGCCCGAGCGCCAGAGCTGTCCAAGGGGCAGGTGCTGCAGGCTGGATAAAGACGCAGCACCTACCAGCGACTGCACCGATTCCGGCGGTGCGGAGATGTCATAGCGCTGCGGAAAGTCTTCCGGTATGGGCGCTGACGCTGTGCTCCCGGTCGGCTTCGGCGTGGGCGCCGCATCTCCCTGCGGCGGTGTCGGCGTCGCGTCCGCATGCGAAGTGGCAGACGGCGTCGGCTCGCCCGTCTGTATTGTCGGCTTCGGCGTGGGCGTCGGCCTGACCGCACTGGTCACCGCAGGCGGCGGAGGCGTCAGGTGGGTCAGGTCCGTCCCGTCCGCGTTAACCGGTTTACCATGGCGGTCCCGCCAGATCCGGTCCGAAAAATCCCAGTAGATCCGGGAAAAGACCTCCGCGGTTTCCAGGGGTGGGATCAGCGCTTCCACAGCAGACACATCCCCGGAGGATGTGTAGCGTGTAATCACGTTCTGGTCATCCGCCGTCTCATATGTCAGCAGCAGACCATCCCGGTCAAACGTAGCCGCGTATTCCATCACAGGAAGCGACGCCCCTGTCTTTTCCCGGGAGTAGGCGTACCCGTAGAGATTCTCGCCGGCATCCAGCAGACCATAGGTCAGGGCTTCCGTCCCCTGCGTGACATCGATGACAAGGAGATTGCCCGAACCATCCAGTATGATCGTCTCACTCTGGGTTTCGTCTGCGCCCTCACTGATCATGGTCATGGTCTCCATCCCCTGTGTGCGGGAAGCGTCATAGCTGGCGCGCTCGCTGACAAAGGTTCCTTCTGTATCCGGATACAGATAGACAGACGTATCCGCGTAGAGAATTTTCATGTAGGCATCCTGTGCATACAGAGGATCCCAGTCTGTCTCAACCCGTATATGGCCATCCTGGTCCACGGAAAGCTGCATATAGGGCGCGTCCGTGCGGATGTCCATGGGCAGGTCATCCAGCGTCTGCGGCAGTGCCTGTGCCAGTACAGCAGGCAGCAGCAGTACCAAAGACAGTAAAAGAATGCGTCGGGTCATATATTCACCTTCCCGGTACGATCCATGCGGTTTTTCCAATAGTTATGTTATCATAATCATATCGCCTGGAAAGGAAGGCTGTCAATTCATAGAATAGTCGTATCAGGTAACAATCTTGCCATATTTTCCTGTTTCCATGTATTAAAAAAGGTTTGCCGCCAGGAAAAGCAGCAAACCTCTTTTGGTTTTCTGGAAACTCAGCGCTTCACATGGAAGGCCTTCATGCCCGGATACACAGCACTCTGACCGAGTTCTTCCTCGATGCGCAGAAGCTGATTGTACTTGGCCACGCGCTCGGTACGGGAAGGCGCACCGGTCTTGATCTGGCAGGTGTTCAGCGCCACAGCCAGGTCAGCGATGGTGGTATCTTCGGTCTCACCGCTGCGGTGAGAAGCGATCGCGGCAAAGCCGGCATCATGCGCCATACGGATGGCATCGAGGGTTTCGGAAACGGAACCGATCTGATTGAGCTTGATCAGGATCGCATTGCCAGCGCCCAGTTCAATGCCCTTGTTCAGGCGTTCCACGTTGGTCACGAACAGGTCGTCGCCCACCAGCTGTACCTTGCCGCCCAGCTCACGGGTCATTTCCTGCCAGCCTTCCCAGTCTTCCTCGTCCAGACCGTCTTCGATGGAGATGATCGGGTACTTCTCGACCAGGTTCTTCCAGTGGGCAATCAGTTCAGAAGAGGTGAACTTGGTGCCGGCCTTGGGCAGCACATATTCGCCCTTCTTCTCGCCCTTCCATTCGGAGGAAGCAGCGTCCATAGCCAGCATGAAGTCTTTCCCAGGCACATAGCCGGCCTTTTCGACGGCTTCCAGGATGACCTTGATGGCTTCCTCGTCAGAGGCCAGGTCGGGTGCGAAACCGCCTTCATCGCCCACAGAGGTGGCAAGGCCGCGGCTCTTGAGGATGGAAGCCAGCGCATGGAACACTTCCGCGCACCAGCGGAGCGCTTCACGGAAGGAAGGCGCGCCTACAGGCATGATCATGAATTCCTGCACGTCCACGGTATTAGCCGCATGGGCGCCACCGTTGAGGATGTTCATCATCGGGACGGGCAGACGGTTGCCGTTCAGACCGCCGAGGAAGCTGTACAGCGGAATATCCAGGCTGGTGGCAGCTGCACGGGCGCAGGCGATGGACACGGCCAGAATGGCGTTGGCGCCAAGCTTGGACTTATCCTTTGTGCCGTCAGCAGCACGCATTGCATTGTCAACCGCATAGATGTCGGAGGCATCCATGCCAATCAGGGTGTCAGCGATTACGGTATTGATGTTCTCAACAGCCTTCTGCACACCCTTGCCCAGATAACGGGCTTTGTCACCATCGCGAAGTTCCAGTGCTTCGAAAGCGCCGGTGGAAGCACCGCTGGGCGCCATGCCGCGGCCGACGGTACCGTCTACGAGAACAACCTCTGCCTCCACGGTGGGATTGCCACGGGAGTCCAGAATCTCACGACCGTATACGCTTTCAATCTCCAAGTAAGCCATGTCAGATTCCTCCTAACAATGTGTCTATCCCTCAGCGGGATACCAGCACAATAAATCCCGTCAGCCCGCACGGACTGACAGAATGAGTATAGTCATATGTGAAAGAAGTGTCAAGGCCTGCAGCCTTTTCCTGTTCGGAATCATATGGATCGATGTGCTTTGCGATTGCATGCAGACATGGCATACAATAAGTGAAGGTTATGTCTTGTTTCAAAAAGGCCGCCCGAAGGCGGCCTTGCATCAAACAGTTTCCGGAGCCGGTGTATCTTTCCTCTGCAGAATATCCATGAATTCCTCGCCGGAAATGGTTTCCTTCTGCAGGAGATATTCTGCCAGGGCATGCAGCTTGCCCTCATTTTCCCTGAGGATTGCCGATGCCTTTTCATGGCACGCGCGGATGATATCCCGCACCTCATTGTCAACGCGGGTGCTGGTCCGCTGCGAACAGCTCAGGGCCGTATCCCCGCCCAGATATACATTCTGTACGGATTCCAGGGCGACCATGCCGAACTGCTGGCTCATGCCAAAGCGCGTGATCATGGTCCGGGCCAGCTTGGTGGCCTTTTCAATATCATTGCTCGCGCCGCTGGTAACCTGATGAAAGATCAGCTCCTCTGCCGCGCGTCCGGCGGTCAGGGTGGTAATCTTATTCAGGATCTGCTCCTTGGACATAAGGAAGCGTTCTTCCTCATCGACCTGCATGGTATAGCCCAGCGCACCGGATGTGCGCGGAACAATCGTAATCTTGTGTACCGGCGCGGATGCATTCTGCCTGGCAGCCACCAGGGCATGTCCGATCTCGTGATAGGCCACGACACGGCGCTCCTGGGTATTGATCACGGCATTCTTCCGCTGATACCCGGCCAGCACTGTCTCGATCGCCTCGTCCAGGTCCTTCTGTTCCACACTGCCGCGCTCTTCCTTGACGGCCAGCAGTGCAGCCTCATTGATGATATTCGCCAGTTCTGCACCGGAAGTGCCGGAGGTGGCCAGTGCAATCTTGTGAAAATCTACGTCCGGGGACATCTTCACATCCTTGGCATGCACCTTCAGTATGGCTTCCCTGCCCTGCAGATCCGGCAGTTCCACGGGAATCCTTCGGTCAAAGCGTCCCGGCCGCAGCAGTGCCTTGTCCAGGCTGTCGGGACGGTTTGTGGCTCCCAGAATGACAATGCCCTTGCTGGAATCAAACCCGTCCATTTCTGCCAGAAGCTGGTTCAGTGTCTGCTCGCGCTCGTCGTTTCCGCCGATCGCGCCGCTGTCACGCTTCTTGCCGACAGTATCGATCTCATCAATAAACACGATACAGGGCGCTTTCTCCGTGGCCTGCTTGAACAGGTCGCGGACACGGGCCGCACCCATGCCCACAAACATCTCCACAAATTCCGAGCCGGAGATGGAGAAAAACGGGACCTTGGCTTCCCCGGCTACTGCCTTGGCCAGAAGCGTCTTACCCGTGCCGGGCGGTCCGACCAGAAGCGCGCCTTTGGGCAGCCGTGCACCGATATCCTTGTACTTGCCCGGGTCATGCAGAAATCCCACAATTTCCTGCAGCGCCTGCTTCGCTTCGTCTTCTCCGGCTACATCCGCAAACGTCTTGCCGGTTTCCGCCTCCATATATACCTTCGCATTGCTTTTGCCGAAGCTGAACGGGCTCATGCCGGAGTTGCCCATTCTCCGGTTCATCAGGTAAATCAGCAGGAACCCGATTCCGAAGGTCATGGCAAAGGGCAGGATCCAGCTGATCAGAAACTCTACAAAGGGAGAGATCTGCTGGGGAATACTGGTCGTAAAGGTAATGCCTGCCGAGCGCATGCGGGCAATCAGGTCCGCATCCTCTATGCGTCCTGTCCGAAACAGCCATGTCTGATTGTTATTGATCACCTTAAAGGTAATCATGGTGCTTTCCACATCGGCTTCGCGAATGAGACCGGAGGAAAGCATCTGCAGAAAGGTACTGTAGGGAACCTCTGTTACCACTTCTCTGGTCAGCATACGCGTCAGGGCCAGATTCACCAGCAGTATCACCAGCATGAGAATCACAAAAATAAGAATATGCCGATACTTGTTCGGCTGGGGTTGATTCGGTTTCATAACCGCCTCCAAATGATGCCATCAGACCCCACAGGAGCCTGCTCCTTCATTATAGCACCATTTATGACCAGAGTTTGAACGTTTTTCTGCTTCACAGAAAAAAACCATATGCATACAATCCCGTGTTTTCTTCGTTCTGCATCAAAGAAAGGATAATCAGGCCGCACGGACATATCTGCCAGGCGATCTGTGGCCTTTTCATGGGCCTGCAGAGAGCAGAAAAAGCGCGGTGTACTCCGTTTGCCGGGATTGCGCCATTCAATGATGCCGGCAGTTTTTTTCGAAGGCCAGCCATGGCGCAGCCGAAATACTGCGTATATCCAGATGCAGCGGACTGCATGCATGCGCGGTCCGCCTGTTCTGCGCTGCATGCCAATTTTCACTGCACGGACAGCAGATCGAAGGCGCTGCCAAAGTCCGTTCCCCCTGCTGACAGAGAAAGGAAAAAGTGCGCGGCATTGCAGCCATGTCGCCTGAAGAAAATAGATTCTGTGATCCGTTTCCCATCACTCTGTCATGCTCATACCGTCCTGGCTTTTCCGGATGTCTGCCGTTTCCTGCTTGACAGACAAAATCCATGCGCCTACAATGCCACCCGTTTGGGGGTATGAAATATGCAGAAGCTTTTCAAGCAGTGGTTTGGGCGCACCCATATGCCGCTCCGTCTTGCGCTTCTTGTTTCCAGTGTCATCCTGATGGGCCTGTGTGTTGCCATGTTTGACACACTGCAGGTCGGTACCGATCCCTGCTCCAGTCTGAGCCTGGGCATCAGCCGGAAAATCGGCATTTCCTTCGGAACCATGCAGCTGGCCTTCAATGCACTTCTGATGATCATCGTCATCTGCATTGACTGGCGCGGTCTGGGGCTGGGAACCCTGGCCAACATGGTACTCTGCGGGTATTCAGCGGACTTTTTCTTTCCCATCATCCGAAGCATACTGCCGCTGTCGCCTTCCCTGCCCCTGCGCATCGGCATTTTCCTGCCGACCATGGCGCTTTTTGTAACCGTTGTTGCCCTTTACCTGCTGGTGGATCTGGGAAGCGCACCGTATGACGCCCTGCCGCTTCTGATCGCCCGGCACTATTTCCCCAGGCATATGCGTCTGGTGCGTGTTCTGTGGGACCTGGGCATTGTATGCCTGAGCCTGTGCTTTCAGGGTTCGGTGGGTATCATGACACTCCTGTGCATTTTCTTCCTCGGCCCCGTCATCGGCTTCTTTACAGACCGTTTCGGTGCCTATTTCCGATAAAAGACAGAAGGGACGGCCAAGCCGTCCCATTTCTTATGTGCCATGCACTGTCTGTCCTGCCTGCAGGATTTCCTCGCGTGTGCCCAGCAGGTAATGTCCGTCCCCGATATCGCACCAGGCACGGTTCTGCTCCGGATGATGCGCCTGCGGGTCATAAACCTCCAGTACCTTGTTCCGCTCCACAAGCGGGTTCGGCTGCGGGATCGCCGAAAGCAGCGCACGGGTGTACGGATGCAGCGGATGCCGGTAGAGCGCTTCCGTCGGTGCCATCTCCACAAACTTTCCCCGATGGATCACGGCAATGCGGTCGCAGATATAGCGCATCACGCTCAGGTCATGGCTGATGAACAGATAGGTAAGCCCCCGTTCTTTCTGCAGCTGACTCATCAGGTTCAGCACCTGCGCCCGGATGGAGACATCCAGCGCCGAGATCGGTTCATCGGCAATGATGAACTCCGGGTTCATGACCAGTGCCCGCGCAATCCCAATGCGCTGGCGCTGTCCGCCGGAAAACTCATGCGGAAACCGGCTGGCGAACTCAGGCAGAAGTCCCACATCCTGCAGCGCCTTGGATACCCTTGCGTCGATCTCTTCCTTTTTCAGGCCTCTTCCCTGCAGTCCTTCCGAGACAATATAGGCAATCTTCGCGCGCTCGTTCAGGCTTGCCATGGGATCCTGGAAGATCATCTGGATTTTCTCAATGATTTCCCGGTCCAGCTGTCGGCTGATTCTTCCCGTGATCTCCTGTCCATGGAACTGAATCGAACCCGAATACGCCGGGTTCACCCGAATGATCGTCCTGCCGATCGTCGTTTTCCCGGACCCGGACTCGCCGACAATCCCGAAGGTTTCTCCGCGATAGACATCAAAGCTCACGCCCCGCACCGCTTCAAAGGGATGCCGCCGGGAGCCGAAGTGCACGTGCAGATCACGCACCTGCAGAAGAACCTCCTTCTTAGGATTTGGATTCATCCGTCTTCCCTCCCAGTTCCTTGATTCGGTCCAGCACGCCGGGGCGTTCCATCTTCGGCGCTCTCGGATCCAGAAGCCATGTGCGGGCACGATGCGTCGGCGAAATCGAAAAATACGGCGGGCGCTCCCTGTGATCGATCATCAGCGCCTGTGGATTGCGCATGGCGAACGCATCACCGGTAATCTCCGTAAACAGGCTCGGCGGCGTACCCCGGATGGTAAAGAGCTCCTCGCCCCTCTCGCCCAGCTGCGGCAGGGAGGACAGCAGTGCCCAGGTATAGGGATGCCGGGGATCAAAGAAGATCTCCTCCGATGTCCCCACTTCCACAATATCCCCCGCATACATGACCGCCACGCGGTCCGCAATGTTGGCCACCACGCCCAGGTCATGGGTTATGAACAGGATGGTCAGACGATACTTGTCCTTCAGCTGATGCAGAAGGGACAGCACCTGTGCCTGTACCGTCACATCCAGTGCGGTGGTCGGCTCGTCGCAGATCAGGATCTTGGGCTGACAGGCAATGGCAATGGCAATCACAATCCGCTGCCGCTGCCCGCCGGAGAGTTCATGCGGGTACTGCCGGTAGCGCTCCTGCGGATGATCGATCTGTACATCCTCCAGGATCCGTATGGTTTCATCGTACGCCATCTGCCCTTTCATCCCGTGATGCAGCAGCAGGGCTTCCGATATCTGCGCACCAATGCGCTTGAGCGGGTTCAGACTGGTCATGGGATCCTGGGGAATCATGCAGATCTCGCTGCCTCGGATCCGCAGCCAGTCCTTGTTACGGCTCGGGATCCGGGTCAGTTCCACATAGGCGCGGCCTTCCTCGTCCATGCCGCCTTCCGGTGTGGAGCGCAGCTTGTCCCCCATGCCGTAGTAGCGTATGCTGCCTCCGGTGATTTCACCGTTGGCATCCAGAAGCCCGATGAAATTCTTGTTCAGCACGGACTTTCCGGAGCCGGACTCCCCGACGATCGCCAGCGACTCACCCTCCGCCACGTCCAGAGATACCCCGCGCAGTGCGTGGAGGGTCTTGCCGCGCAGATGAAAATCCACGCACAGGTCAGTGACCGACAGAATCGTGTCTTTCATGACGCCCCTCCTCACATGTGATTCTTGGGATCTGCCGCATCCGAGAACGCGTTGCCCACAATATAGAAGGATACCGTAACAACCGAGAGAATAATCGTCGGATAGATCAGCTGATACCGCAGGTTCGGGCTCATCATCAGTTTTCTGCCCTCATTGATCAGATTACCCAGGGACGGAATACTGGCAGGAAGCCCCAGACCGATGTAGGTAATGAACACCTCACTGCCGATGGCCCCGGGAATGGACAGCGCCATGCGCAGCATGATCACGGAGACCAGGTACGGCAGAAGATTACGCGTAATCACCCGCCACGTCCCCGCACCCAGGCACCGGGAGGCCACATTGTAGTCCCGGTCGCGTATGATCAGCACCTGATTGCGCACAAACCGGGCCATGCCAATCCAGCCGGTCACCGAGAGTGCAAAGATAATGGTGCCCATGCCGGGCTTGAGGATAAAGGAAACCAGGATCAGGATAATGGTGGTGGGAATATTGTCCAGTACGTTGTAGATCTCCGTAAACAGGAAATCCAGCTGTCGCACATAGCCCCACAGAACACCCATGACAATCCCCACCAGCGCCTCAATCAGCGCTACGCTGATTCCGATGAACAGCGAATTCCTGGTGCCGGCCCAGAGCCGGGCCCACAGGTCCTGACCGATGGAATTGGTGCCCATCAGGTGCTCGGACGAAGGCTGCTTGTTTTTCAGGGGAAGCCCGTTGCTGCCGTTGGTAACCAGGTTCGGATCATATTGGTTCGGGAGCAGCGGCTGGATAAAGGTGAAAAGCACAATCAGCAGCATCAGGCACAGAAGAATCATGGCCAGACGGTTGTGTCGGAACGCGCGCAGTGTGGAGCGCCAGTAGGAATAATTGCTCTCTCCCGTGGACTCCGCAGCGCGCTCGTCAAAGGGTGCCACCGAAAAGAGCACTGATTCCTCCAGGTCCTGTGTCAGTGCCTGGGAAGCATGTGCTTCCGCCTCGGCAATCTTGGCATGCATGAGCCTTGCCATCTTATCGGTCACCTCCCTTTTTCGAAAAACTGATTCGCGGATCCAGGAATACCATCAGCAGATCGCCCAACAGCAGACCGATAACACCCACGGAGGCATAGAGCAGCACAATTGCCTGAATCATGGCATTGTCCTGCCGCTTGATCACGTCCACCAGAAGCCCGCCCATGCCCGGGATCGAGTAGAGCGACTCAATGTAGATGGACCCGATGACCGTGTTCAGGAAAGAGGTGGGCAGGTACTGGGCCATGGGCACGAACGCATTGCGGAAAATATGCCGGAACATGATCCGGTTTTCCCCGCATCCCTTGATCCGTGCCAGCATTACATAGTCCTTGTTGCTCTCATCCACCATATAGCGCCGCAGCCACATGGCGTAATAGGCAATATTGCCCAGTGCCATGGAAACCACCGGCAGAATCATGGTCTCCGGCCGTGAGGCGTCATAGAGCATGCTCACATGCAGAAGGTCCGTGCCATAGATCTGAATGAAGAGATAGTAGACCGCAGCCGGCACTGCTTCGATCAGCACAATAAAGCCCGTGCCTATATGGTCAAACAGTCCGTTCTTGTGCCGCGCCATCATGGTGCCCATGGGCAGGCCGACGATCATGGACAGGAGCAGGGAAAAAACGCCCAGGCGCACGGACACGGGAATCTTAGGCCCCAGGATCTCCGTCACCGGAACATTCGTCCGATAGATCCGCGATATTCCCAGATTGCCGTGCAGCAGATCGCCGAAAAAGGACAGAAGCTGTGCGATCAGGGGCCGGTCCATGCCCATCTGATGCAGCCCGTTCTGGATCTGTTCCTCCGAAAGCTTCTCAAAGTTCGGGAAATATCCGTCAATCGGCATCTGACGCACCAGCACAAAGACAATGGACAGAATGACCATCAGCGTCAGCACCGACCGCAGGAGACGTTTCGCAAGATATTTAGCCACAGTTTATTCCCTCGTTCCAAGGCTGTTTCCGTAAGCATATAGATACGGAAAGGAGAAGCCTGTCCCCAGACTTCCCCCTGTCGCCAAGTTCGTTTGTATGCTTGTGTATCAGTTGCCGGTTGCTTCCAGCCATGCCTTTTCCGCTTCCGCATATGCTTCAGCGGTAAAGAAGTCATCGTACACCTTCTGGCCCTTGTAGCGCAGCGCGCATACGCCGCAAGGCGCATAGGCCGCTTCAAAGACATTCAGCTTGGTCACCTGATAATCCCGCACGGATACGCGGAACGGGACCACGATGGCATGATTGATCAGAAGCGCTTCCGCCTCGGCGAACGCCTGATAGCGGCTGGCAGTGGAATCGCTGATGGCCTTCGCTTCCGCAACCTTGGCATAATAATCCGTCATCAGCGCCTTGGTCTCGGCAAAGTCCGCGTCCAGCATCTTGTCCATCTTGTTGTAAGTGTTGCCGGTGTGCAGTCCGCTCTCGCGGTCAATGCGCTCCGCAAAGGGATCCGTCCAGGTCTGGGGATCCTCATAGTCGGCACCATAGTTGCAGCGCATGAAGCTGTACATGCCCGCACGGCGGGTCTTGCTCAGGAAGGAATCGGACGGTCCGGCATACGGGATAATATCCACATAGTCCGCACCCAGGAGGCCTTCCATCTGCTGCTCAAGAAGAATGGTCTGGTTTTCCCAGTCCGTATCATCGCTGCGGTAGGTCACCAGCATCTTCACCGGGAAAGTAGCGCCGGCCGCGGTCAGCTCTTCCATCGCCTTTGCCTTGTATTCCAGCGCCTTCTCTTCGTTGAAGTAGTTATCCTCAATCTCGTCAAAGGCAGCCAGCTTGGTGAAGTCCGTGCCGTCCACAGAGGTAAAGGTGGCGGGCGTCACGGCATTCTGCATGATGCTGGCGGGATCGTCCGGTTCCTCGGCGCGCATGATGTAATCGCGGTTCAGCGCGCTCATGATGGAGTGGCGGAAGTTCTCATTGTTCACGGCGATCAGCCAGTTTTCGGGGCCGTACTCGGCATCGTACTGGGGATCGAAGTTGAAAGCGTAGAAGTAGCTGTAGTCCGTATGCATGCGGGAGCGCGTAATGATGTCCGGGTTCGTGGCTTTCCACTCATCGAGAATGTCGGTGGAAAGTCCGGCGCTGTCGACTTCGCCGCGCTGGGCCAGCAGCGGTGCGGTAGTGGCGGATTCAGAGTTGTAGCGCTGCTCGATGCGCTCGATGTAGACATGCTCTGCATCCCAGTAGTTCGGGTTCTTCACATACACATGCCGGCCCTGGGGCTCATACTCGCTCATCAGATAGGCACCGTTGAAGTACATCTTTTCATTGGATGTGGCGAAATCCGCGCCCAGTTCCTCCAGCAGCGGACCGTAGGCGGGCAGGAAGCAGCCGTAGGTCAGGCAGGAAAGGAAATAGGGTGTGGGCTGTGCGAGCGTAAATACCAGTGTCAGCGCATCTTCTGCCTTTACGCCGACCTCGGCAAAATCGGTGACGTCTCCGTTGAAGTAGGCATCCCCATTGACGATATTCGCAGCGTCCACCATGTATTCCACGCTGGAGTCATACTCGGCGGTCAGCACATATTTCAGCGCGTCCACGAAGTCCTGGGCGGTCACGTCCGCGACTTCATTGCCGGCATAGTCATACCACTTCTGGCCGTCGCGCAGATGGAATGTCCAGGTCAGTTCATCCTCGGACACTTCCCAGCTCTCTGCCAGCGCAGGTACGATATTGCCCGCCGTGTCATACTCGATCAGCGTATCCACGGTATTGGCACCTGTAGTCATATCCCATGTAGTGGAAGTGATCAGATAATTGAGGGTGCTGACTTCACTGCCATACAGTGTGCGGAATGTCGTACTTTCGGCCAGGGAAGGTACGCATGCAACCATCAGCATCAGGCACAGCATCAATGCGACCATCTTTCTCATAGGTAATAGCCTCCCATCTATATGTATTCTCCGGTTTCCCGTCTATTACGGGATTCCATGTCACAGAGCATAGAAAAAACCGTATCTGTTGTCAAGCGCGATACTGCACTTCTCATGTTCTCATTCTGCATGCACAAGGTTGTGCCGCAGAAAAAGACGGCATAATCTGCAAGAATCATGCCGTCTTTCTGCAGTTCGGGACCGACTTCGGTCTTTTCAGGGCGTTGTCGCGGAATTACAGAAAATCATCCCGCTGCGGCGTAAAGACATCCAGCAGCTTTCCCGGCTCCACGCATACAGTGCCGTGCATTTTTCCGCCCGGCACAATAATGGAATCCCCGGCGTGCATTTCCACAGTCTCGTCCTCCACCGTATAGCGGAACACGCCGCTGAGCACATAGGAGCACTGCACATGGGGATGCGAATGCATGGCGCCTTCCGCGCCGGCCTCAAAGGAAACCTCCACCACCATCAGCGGCTTGTCATGAGCCAGCACCCGGCGATGGGTACCGCCTCCCAGATCCTGCAAAACCGTATCCGCATGGGACTGAAAACAGGCCTTTGTCATGATTCTGCCTTCTTTCATGTAAAGAGTATGTCGCATTATACCACAATTCCTTCCAAAGCGCACAAAAGCAGCTGTATCCTATTGTTTTCCTTTTGTATCCCATCTCTCGGTGCATGGAAATATGCTATACTACGCATATCCGAACTATTTTGGTCCGGATGAAGAAAACGAACGGAGTTGAATTGTGGGATGGAACGTGTCTATAACTTTGCAGCCGGCCCGGCTGCTATGCCGCTGTCTGTGCTGGAAAAAGCCAAGGCTGAGTTTACCTGCTACGGTTCTACCGGCATGTCCGTGATGGAAATGAGCCATCGCTCTAAGATGTATCTGGAAATCTATCAGCAGACGGAACGCCTTGTGCGTCAGGTCATGGATATTTCCGATGACTACGCGGTTCTTTTCCTGCCCGGCGGTGCCACCATGCAGTTTGCGGCCATCCCCATGAACCTGCTTGCAGAGAATGGCTCGGCCGATTATGTGGACTCCGGCAATTTTGCCCACGGCGCGCTGGAGGAAGCCAAGAAATACGGGAATGTTCGGGTTATCGCCTCCTCCCGGGATGACAAGTATACCTATATTCCCGAAGTCACGCCGGACATGATCGATCCTTCCGCCTGCTATGTTCATATAACGACGAACAATACGATCTTCGGCACCCGCTATACTTCGCTGCCCGATACCGGGAACGTGCCGCTGGTGGCCGACGCGTCTTCCAATATCCTCTCCGAGCCCTATGATGTGAACCGCTTCGGCGTGATCTACGCCGGCGCGCAGAAGAACATTGGCCCTGCGGGCATGGCGATTGTGATCGTGCGCCGTGACCTGATGGGCAAGGCCCGTCCGTCCACCCCCAAGATTCTTGACTGGGCCAAGCAGGCCGATGCCGACTCCATGGTCAATACCCCGCCTACCTATACCATTTACCTGGCCGGCCTGTGCATGCAGTGGCTGCTGGATCAGGGCGGTGTCAGTGAAATGGAGAAGATCAATATCCATAAGGCCAGCCTGCTCTATGACGTGCTGGATTCATCCAAGCTTTATCGTGCCACCGCGCAGAAAGCCTTCCGCTCCCGCATGAATGTAACCTTTGTCACCAGGGACCCGGATATGGACGCGCTGTTCGTCAAGGAAGCGGCAGCCCAGGGGCTTGTCAATCTGAAGGGACACCGCCTGGTGGGCGGCATCCGCGCCAGCATCTATAACGCAATGCCCGTGGAAGGCGTGGAAAAACTGGCCGAGTTTATGAAAGCATTTGAGGTGCAACATGTATAAGATTCAGACACTCAATAAAATCGCCCCGGTATGGCAGGACATTCTGACCAGTGATTCGTTCACGGTTTCCGATCAGGTCGAAAACCCGGACGCCATGATTGTGCGCAGCGCCGACATGCATTCCATGGAAGCGCCTGCTTCCCTGCTGTGCGTGGGACGCGCCGGTGCCGGCGTCAACAATATTCCTGTATCCGACTATGCCGCGAAGGGCATTGTGGTCTTCAATACCCCCGGTGCCAATGCCAATGCGGTCAAGGAACTGGTGCTGGCCGGTCTTCTTCTCTCCGGCCGTGACGTGATCGGCGGCATTTCCTGGGTCAAGGGCCAGAAGGCCGAAGGCGATGCGGTACCCAAGGTGGTTGAGAAAGGCAAAGGCCAGTTTGTGGGACCGGAGCTCAAGGGCAAGACCCTCGGCGTCATCGGTCTGGGCGGTATCGGCGGTATGGTGGCCAATGTAGCGATTAACCTGGGCATGGAAGTACTGGGCTATGACCCCTATATCTCCGTGGACAATGCATGGCGCCTCTCCCGCAAGATCCAGCATGTGACCAGCGAGGAAGCGCTGCTGGCCCAGGCGGACTATGTGACCATTCATGTGCCGCTGACCGATGCCACCCGGGGCTCCATGAACGCCGAGACCCTCGCCGCCATGAAGGATGGAAGCGTGCTCCTGAATTTCTCCCGCGGCGAGATTGTGGACGATACCGCACTGCTCTCCGCGCTGGAAAGCGGACATATCCGCCGCTATGTGACAGACTTCCCCAATGCCGCGCTTCTGGATCACCCCGCCATTATCGCGATCCCGCATCTGGGCGCTTCCACGCCGGAGAGCGAGAACAACTGTGTGGACATGGTCGCGCGCCAGATCCGGAATTACCTGGAAAACGGCGAGATCATTCACTCCGTCAACTATCCTGACTGCCCGCTGGGACCGGTGTCCGGCAATCGTCTGACCGTTCTGCATGCGAATGTCGCCAATATGATCGGTCAGGTTACCTCCGAGGTTGCCAAGGAAAACATCAATATCTCCAGCATGGTGAACCGTTCCAAGGGCGAATGGGCATATACCGTGCTTGATA
This sequence comes from uncultured Eubacteriales bacterium, assembly GCA_902764915.1. Lineage (GTDB taxonomy): Bacteria > Bacillota > Clostridia > Christensenellales > Aristaeellaceae > UBA2943. Next base: position 83,006 of record CACWXY010000002.1, read on the forward strand.
TGGACGACCATCTGTCCGATGCAGGCATTGCCCGCATTGCATCGCTGGAAGGCATCTACCGTGTCCGGCAGATCACCCGATAACGAAAAAGAGCCGCTCGCTGAGCGGCTTTTTTCAGTGCGTCGCGGCATCGAATGCCTCCGCGTCGGACAGTGCAATCTCTTCCCGGCTGTAGCGTGCTTTCTCGTAGATCCCGGCGCCGTCCGCGGGCAGGACCTTGCGGGCTGTAGTGGAAAGCGCCCACTCTGGATGCCGGTTCTCCATCTGATAATACCGGTAGCGTATGCGCTCCCGGGGCGAAAGCTTCCGCTCCGATACCCTTGCAAAGCGCGCTTTCCGCGCGTTTCTGCGCGCCTTCTCCTGTCGTACTTCCTCGCGGATATCCGTGATCTCATCCGCATAGTCCTCCGATGCCGACTGCAGGAAGGCCTGGATGCGCTGCCGCAGACGCAGAAAGACGCTGCGCAGTTTCCGCGCTGCCACGCGAAAGGCGATGAAGAGCAGAAGCACAGCCAGTAGAATGGCTGCGACATACAGTATCTTCTCCAGAATCTGCCAGAAAAGGCTGGTCTCGGCGGCCTCGGCCCCTATGAATTCCGGGGCGCCCCCGCCTTCGCCGCCTGCACCGGTGACTGACCCCGGCCGGGGCAGCAGCTGCATCAGGAAGCGGATCGCGGCCTTCAGCCATTGAAACAGCGTACCCGCCGCCTGCTCCATCCAGTGCACCAGCACCGGAATCGAGGCAAGCAGTACAACCGCCGCAGACAGTGCCATGGTCAGGAACAGATTCTTGCGCCGCACATCCCGGGGCGCCCGGTTTTTCCGATGCCCCGCCCAGTACACGGCCTCCTGATTCTGGCACAGCAGATATACAACGCACTGAATGAGAAACGATGCGGTCTGTATGCCGGTCTGGCCCCGGAACCCGGCAAAGGCAGGCGCAACGTCCGCTCTTCCTGTCATCCACTGGCATACAAGATATACGCCCAGCGCACCGAAGAAAGCAATGCGGAAGCTCGCATGGGCTGCCAGCATTTCCCCACTGCGCATATGCAGAAGCGACAGGCTGAGCACACACAGAAGCATGACGGGGATCAGAAGATAGGCAAAGCGTTGCCATGGAAGACCAAGGAATGCTGCGGCAAGCAGCGGAACCAGGGACAGAAAGCCCATGAGCACACGGTGCTTTCTGCAGTGAAACCGCAGAAGACATCCCGCTGCAAAGGCATACAGGCTCATCCCATACAGTGGAAGCCACGCTGACACGGCGGACAGTCCGGAAAGGAGCAGTGCTGCCGGCCAGACAGAGGTCAGGTACAGAAACGCATATATACGCCAGGCCATGCCTTACACCTCCCCGATCGGCACCAGCGCGGCAGGAATGCCTCTGGCGCGCATCTGCGACACATAGGATTCCAGAAGCGCACTGGTATAGCATGAGAGTATCACAACCTGGGTGGAGGGCGGGACCGGGAGCTGTTCCAGAAATGTCAGAAACGCCAGGGTCCGCATGACCCGCAGCCGGGCAAACGCGGTCAGAAGGCTTTCCCGGTAGTCACGGTCCCGAAGGGACATGACATATGCGCTCTGCTTTTCATCCTCGCCTTCCAGTGGCATGTTTCCGGCAAAACCGCATTCCATGCCCTGATCCAGGGCGCGCATGCACAGCGTCGCCGCACAGGATATCAGGTTCTCGATCCGCTCCTGCTCGTAATCCATCAGCATATCCCACTGATCCTCCCGGGTCTGGGAATTGATGACCACCATCAGCTTCCGATGGGTCGCGTATTCGTGTACCTTGACCTGGGGCGACTGCATCTTGGCCGTCGCGCCCCAGTGGATATCGCGCACCGCGTCCCCCTGCACATAATCACGGATGCCCCGGATCATCACCGGGTCCGTCATAAGCTGCATCTGCCGCGTAATATCCTGCATGCGGTTGATAAGCGGCTGCGGCAGTGTATCATCCTCCAGTATGCGGGGAAAAACGGTCACCTGCATGGGCGTATCCGTCTCCCGCAGACTCTGGTACCACCCGGTCACATCGCCCAGTGACAGGGCTGCGGAGCCCACACTGAATATCCCCCGGTGCAGGAATGTGACCCTGTGATGGCGGATAATCCGCTGGTAGGGCATCAGGGTAAACAGACTGCGATGATACATTTCTCCTTCGATCTGCAGGTTTTCCGTCTTCCCGAAGCGCAGAAAAGGTGAAATCCGGCTTTCCACGCGAATCCACGGGAGAAAAAGCGGACCGTTGTTCTCAATGGTCTCCTGCATTTCCGAGATCTCACCGCAGAAAACCGCCGGCCGGAGAAAACGCCTCTCCAGACGGATGCGGGGCAGCGCCAAGTATCGGAGGAGGCATCCGTAGAGAAAGGAAAGAAGCAGGAACAGAAGCAAAAGAACCCACAGACTCACTGCAGAGCCTCCTTCCTCATACCCGTGCGTTCCGCTCAGTGGGCACTTCCGTCTTTTCCAGTACCTCCTGCAGAAACACAGCTTCCTTTTTCTGTCCCATGACGCCGCGCATGACCAGACGATGCGCCAGCACGGGAAGCGCCAGATGCTGCACGTCATCCGGGATCACATAACGCCGGCCATGCAGTGCCGCGTATGCCTGACATGCGCGCATCAGCGCCAGCATGGCGCGGGGGGAAGGTCCGAGACGCACCGCGTCCGGATCCCGGGCATTTTCGCACAGCGCAGAGATATAGCGCATGATATCCTCAGACACATCGCATTCTCCCGTATGCCCGGCGGCATCCCGGATATCCCCCACTGTACATACGCTCTGCAGTGTCTCCAGCGGCTGATGCGTTACAAAACGCTTCATCATTTCCACGCTCTCGTCCTGCTTCGGATAGCCCATGGAAAGCTGCATCAGAAAACGGTCCAGCTGGGCTTCCGGCAGCGGAAAGGTGCCCTGGGTCTCAATGGGATTCTGTGTGGCCAGCACAAGAAACGGCTCTGACAGCGGATAGGTTACGCCGCCTTCCGAAACCTGGTGCTCCTCCATGCATTCCAGAAGCGCGGACTGCGTGCGCGGCGTCGCGCGGTTGATCTCGTCCGCAAGCAGGATATGGCAGAAGACCGGGCCCTTGTGGAACACAAATTCGCCGGTGTGCTGATGATATACCTGCAGGCCCGTAATATCCGTCGGGAGCAGGTCCGGCGTACACTGCAGGCGGGCAAACGTTCCGTCAATGGACCGCGCCAGTGCTTTTGCCAGCGTTGTTTTCCCGGTTCCGGGAACATCCTCCAGAAGGACATGTCCCGACGCGAAAACACAGGTCAGCACCCGTTCCATGGTGTCTTTCTGCCCGATCATGACACGGCTCATGTTTTCCAAAAGCGACGTGCCAAGCTGCTGAATATCCTGATAGACCATTCGGATCCCTCATTTCTGTCCATTCCATTGTAAAGAAAAGTCGGATCGCAGATGACTGTTTCACCTTGTTCCCCTGGAATGACACTTTTTTTCAATTCGTTGTCCTCTCTGGGAATCCTGCCCTGGCGCTTCTTTTTTACCGCACATGGCCGCCTTGCACAGACGGGTATGGGTTTCTGCCTGCCCGCAGGGCATGACAAAAGCGCTGAATGATACGCTCGCGTTGCATTCAGCGCTTTTCCTGACAGCTTGCTTATGTTCTTCTGTCCTTGTGAACAATGTGTGAGGGGAGACTCTTCCCTGCATGCTTTCAGGAGCTGCCGGATCGGAGAAGCAGCGCCCGCCCTGCAATCCTGCTGCATATCCAGGGCTTACAGAGGAAGGCATCGGCCTGATGCATTTCTCTTCCCGCTTCGATTCATTGTATCAATACAGGCTTCGCCATGGCAGGTTCCATTGCGCTGTCGAAGCCCTGATGTGCACGCGGAGCCCATGATAAAAACATGCGACAGCATTATGAAAACATAACAAACAAGGTCCGAAAACCTAACGTTTTCGGACCTTGCCGATGTCTGGGTGAGAAGATTTGAACTTCCGGCCTCCTGAACCCCATTCAGGCACGCTACCAAACTGCGCCACACCCAGTCATACATTGCTGTCTCGCGACAACAATGAGGATTATAGTCTTTTTTCCTTTCTTGTCAAGAGCCTTTTCCAAATCTTTTCCGCGAAGAATAATTGACAATTGTTTCCTGTTTCATTACAATAAAATTATACGAAGTATTCATTTTGCAAAGGAGCGATTTCATGGCCATTCAGCTCATTGAATATCCGAAGACAACATCCAATCTTCCGTTGCGCGTGGCACGGGGGCATTTTGCCACCAGTCACAGCCATATCAACTACTATATTGATCTTACAATGACCAAGCATCGTCTCTCTGAAGCCAGGGAGGCCGCCATTGAACTGGCGAGTGCCTTCAAGCCTTCCACCATTGTCGATACGATTCTCTGCCTTGATGGTACGGAGGTCATCGGCGCATGCATGGCCAGCGAGCTCAGCAGAGCCGGCTTTCACAGCATGAATTCCCATCGCACGATCTACGTGGTTACCCCTGAGCACACCTCCGGAAGTCAGCTGATTTTCCGTGACAATTCCGCTCCCATGATCGTGGGCAAGCATGTGATTGTCCTGGCTGCGTCTGTCACCACAGGCTATACAGCGCAGGCCGCCATTGAAGCGGTGCGCTATTATAACGGCATCCCGGAAGGCATCTGCGCCATCTTTGCGTGCGTGGATACCTGCGAAGGCTTCCCGATCAACTCCATTTTCAATACCAGGAATGTGCTGGATGACTATCAGAGCACGAGCAGTCATGACTGTCCGCTGTGCAAGGCGGGGATCCGTCTCGACGCCATGGTGAACGCGCATGGCATATCCAGTTTCTGATTCCCCCGCAACGGGTTCCGGCAGTCAAAATGCATCCGATATATATGGCGTGATTTCGGTCACGCCTTTTCTCTTGCCGCTCATCAGGACGCAGGCGCTTGCAGACAGGCTGGTTCGTGGCGGAAGCTCTGCCGACTGCGTTTTTCACGGGAGCCCATGCCTTCTGCTGCAGCACGGCATCCCGCTTCCCTGATATGCACCGTTCCATCGGCGTTGTTGCTTCGAGGAGCCCGCATGCACGGTTGTGCAATGCGCGCCTGCATTTTCCCGGACTGCATCACAGGCTGTAAAAGTCCCCGCGAGAACCTGAAACCTTTGGCAGGAATCTTTTCAGGGACAGAGAAATGTATCTGTATTCGATGGTGCCATAGCCGCTTTGGGGAAAAGACGGGACGGAAGAGAATCCTGCACGCCGAATTGCGTGCTGTGCGCGCAATATGCCTGAGCCTTTGGCTGCACAGAAGCAGCGCCGGTGGGCAGCGCGATTCATCCCATGCCGTGTGCGATCAGCTGCAGCCTCTGCCGGACCATGGCCCTCTGTCACACAAGCCGGTATGCTGCTCTCCCTCTCCTGTGTCAGGTGCTTGTACAGAGATGGCGCTGCATGGCACGCAGAAGGCATGCGGCAAGGCTGACCTTCTCTTTTCTCCACTGACAGGCGCACCCTCCTGAACACTCTGAGAGAGCGCATTCCGTTCCCGAAGCGGGGTGACAGGAATGCATGAAGCGAAAAGCCAGCGCGCTACGCGCATAAGAAAGAGATCCTGATGAAAGACTGACCCGGTGAGAGGTGAAATCATGGAATACAAATATGTTCGCATCCAGGGACTGGAACTGGCCGAGAACACCATGTATGCCAAGGGCATCTTCAGCATGTGCATGCAGCTGATCAGCAATGACGTCATGGAGGCGGAGGACGCAGATCTGTTCCGTGAGATTAACAGCTGGTTTGCGGAACACCTTCCCTGGCCGCCGCAGTGCAAAAGACAGGAAAAGGTGGTCTGTTTTTTTCAAAACCGATAACTCCGAGGAAATGATGAAAATGATCCGTCCGGCGTTATGGCTTCTGGAAAAATACCATCATCCGTATTATCTGGTATACACCAATACACCGGGAGAGATCGTGTATGAGGATCAGTATCAGGTCGCAGTAAAGGTCCCCGGTGTCCTGCAGATTGAAAAACTGCAGGAGAGCTGGAGTCCGGAATAAAAGCGTTTCCTGAAAAATGGCACGGGCAGATTCTGCTTCCATGGGAATGCCGGAATAGCGGCATGCTCTGTATGCGAACAGAAGCAGGGGGACATCCGTTCCCATGAGATACGCTCAGAACAGAAACGCAGCAGGCATCGTCATGGACCCCCTGTATCTGCTGCCTGTGCTTCCTGCTCAGCGCCCCGAGCTCCCCCGCCTCTTCTGTTCCCAGCGTTCTGTTTTTCCCTGCTCGGGAGGGGAAACCATTGACCGCATCCTTGCACATGGAGTCAGATACGTCAGTATGCCAGAAGAAAGGGAGCCGGTTTGGATCCCGACAAAAAAAGCATTCTGTCTGACCAGAATGCAGTATGGATGTATGAAGCATGCAGCTGCCGCGGGATGTCAGCGATTCCTGTAAAAGGAAATCGGTTTCCGCTGCAGCCTGCATGCCATTTTCATTCAAATACGGTTTCCGGTTCCGTAAAGTCCTCCTCCGCTTCCGGAAGATGATCACATACCAGGATCAGCGCGTCTTCCTGGTTATCTTCGTAATATTTCTTTCTTCTGCCCACCTTGATAAAACCCAGCTTGGTGTACAGCCCGATCGCGGCCTGGTTGCTTTCCCGCACTTCCAGCGTGGTATAGTTCGACCCCAGATTGGAAAGATACTGCAGCAGCGCATGTACCAGCTGAAACCCGTATCCTCTGCCGCGGTACCGGGCATCGATCGCAATGTTGGTAATATGACTCTCGTCAATAATGATCCACGCGCCGGCATAGCCGATCACGTTTCCCTCATACTCGGCCACCAGATAACGCGCTGCCACATTTCTGGTCAGTTCATGCAGGTAATTGTCACGCGTCCATGGGCGGGGAAACGTTTCCTTTTCAATCCGCTCTACGCTGTCCAGGTCTTCCTCTGTCATTCTGCGAATCTGTACTTCATCAGCCATGGGCCTGTGCCTCCATAAGCTCCCGGTTCCGCTGTGCACTGGGCGCCCGAAGATACAGCGGCATCAGCGTCCGATAATCCACTTCCTCTGCGGCATCGCGGCCGAGCACCGCAACCGAAGACGGCCGGATAAAGGAAAGATGCGGCGGCGGGAGTACCGCCTTCTCGCCCAGTGCCTCACGGATCTCTGCCCTGTGGACTTCCATACCGTCTCCCAGGAAAAGACAGCGCTCACGGATGCCGGATAACAGTTCTTTTACCGCAATGGGCTGATCCGGTCCCAGCCGGCTGAGCGCGCCGTCCCTGGCCTGGAAACAGGCGGCATAGACCTGTCCGGCTCTCGCATCCTGCATGGCACAGATTATGCCGGAAAAGTATGCGGCGCCATAGGCCATTGCCTCCAGTGCATCCACAGCCACACAGGGAATGCCGCTTCCGTGGGACAGCCCCTTGGCGGTGGAAACACCGATGCGAACACCGGTAAACGATCCGGGGCCTGTGACACAGGCAATCCGATGCATGTCATTCAGTGTAAGTCCCGCCTCTCCCAGTGATTCATCGATCATGGGCAGGAGATTGACAGAATGCGTGCGCTGATTCAGCACCATATGTTCTGAGACGATCTGCTTATCCCGAAGAACCGCTACGCCGCAGATCGGGCCGGACGTATCCAATGCAAGGACGTTCACGTATCTTCCCCACTTTCTATTTCCAGATTCCGAAATCCGCCGCGGGGAACCAGACGGATCTCCCGCTGCGTATCACCGGTGGGATCAAGGAAAATCTCCAGATAGGTATCCGGAATGGCTTCCCGGCCATTGTCAGGCCATTCGATCACACAGATTCCGTCCCCGCCGATATATTCATCCATGCCCATCTCATACAGCTCTTCCACGGAGGTAATCCGGTACCAGTCGAAATGATACAGCGGAATACGTCCTTCCATATAGACATTGAGAATGGTAAAGCTGGGGCTGGGAATGACACCCTCAATTCCCAGTCCCCGGGCGATTCCCCGCGTCAGCTCACTCTTTCCGGCACCCAGATTCCCCCGCAGGAGCAGTACATCGCCCGGCTGCAGTTTTCCGGCCAGTCGTTCCCCGATCGCCCGGGTTACACTGGCAGCATTGCTTTGCATAGGAATGTCTCCTCTTGATAGCTTACGCCTGGCGACAGAATCACCAGGCGTATTCCTGCTTTCGATCCGTTATGCCAGCGTCAGTTTCACAGCGCCTCTTGGCCGGATCTTCAGCACGTAACAGCTGTCTTTTCCAAAGACAGCATTCATGGTTTCGGTAAACGTGTCCAGGAGAGTGTCGGGAACGAAATTCAGTGTTGTTCCGGCAAACCCGCCCCCGTGCACACGCCAGGCGCCCTTGCCCTGCAGCATTTCTTCCGCCAGTGCCAGTGCCAGGGAAAGTTCCTGCTTGTTCACACGCGCGTAGACGTTCTGCAGATACATGAAGGAAGACCGGCCACTGGCAATAATCGCATCAAAGAACGCCTGAATGTCGCCCCTGCGCAGCGCCTCCTTCTGTCCTGTCACCCGGTGATTCTCCTGATAGAAATGAATTGCCCTGAGGATCGCACGGTCCGGTACCTTTCCCCGCATGTCCGCAATGCCATCCGTGAAAGCCTTTTCGTCCACATCCCGCAGGAAGGACTTTCCGAAGAAGCCTGCTACCTGCTTCATTTCCTTGGGAATGGCGGCATAGTCCGGTGTCAGGTCCGCATGGCTCCCATGTGTGTTGACCACCACAATCTGATAGCCCTTGTCCGAAAAATCAAAGTGCATGGGCTCCACTTTCGGATCTGCGTCTGCAAAATCGACACCCACCAGTCCGCCTGCGGCGGACGCCATCTGATCCAGAAGGCCGGAGGGCTTGCCGAAGTACTGGTTCTCCGCATACTGTGAAATCTGGGCCGCCAGCTTGAAATCCATGCTCCCCTGATTGTACAGATGATCGAAGATCGCAACGGTCATCACTTCAAACGCGGCAGAAGAGCTCAGACCGCTCCCGGAAACAACCGTTGACTGTACGGTCGCCTCAAAGCCGCCGATCCGAAAGCCTTTCTCCTTCATGCGCGCCGCCACGCCGCGGATCAGTGCGGTGGTTGTGCCCTCTTCGCTGGGAACCGCTTCCAGGTGTGCAAGGTTTACCGTAATCGCGGGATAGCCCTCGGAGCGCAGCTCCACCACCATGTCGTCCCGCGGACTGACCGCGCAGAGCGTGTCCAGACTGGCGGAGGCCGCCAGCACCAGTCCATGGTTGTGATCCGTATGATTTCCGCCGATCTCCATGCGTCCCGGTGCAGAGATCAGACTGACATCGCGCTGTGTGTGAAACAGATTCTCATGGCGCTGCAGGACTTTCTGATAACGTTTCACCTGTGCGTCGACGGTTGATGGAAGACTGCCGTAGAGCTCGGACAGCTGTGCGCGGACTGATGCGCTTTCCAGCTGCGTGTGGATGGTTTCATAAGTGGCCATATCTGTATTCTCCCCCTGCCAGTGTTACTTGTTCAGTGCGTCCGCAAAGATGCTGATGATGTCATCCATGCCCTTCTCATGCAGCTGCGATATATACGCCGCCCAGGCCTCGTCATTCAGTTCCCGGTCGCCGGTCACAAACCAGACAAGCCCGTTTTCCGCAAAATCGCCCAGCGTCAGCCACTGCGCATTCAGCGCTTCCCTGTCGGCATCGGAAAGATAGATCAGAGGATAGGGGAACGTGGAGACGTCATGCAGCTGCGCAATCTGGGAAACCGCGGCGCGTGTAGCCGTGTCATCGAACTGCAGCTGATAGGACACAGGCATGTAGATCGGCAGCGCGGTGCCGTCGGCAATGGTTGCATCCTTGAGCACGGAATCCTGTACTGTCTGAATATCGTCTACCCAATACCAGGCGCCGTCGCTGGTGCGCTCATACTCGTCGCCGTCCAGTCCGGCACAGGCCAGGAAACAGCCTTCCTCGGAATACAGGTAATCGATCCAGGAAAGCACGGTCGCGGGATCCTTGCACGCGCAGGATACCGCACAGGTGCCGCGCGCCACGTCGCCCAGAAGCGAGCGGTATACGCGCTTTCCCTCATACTGCATGGGCATGAGCACCTCATAGTCCCCGATGGCGCTGGAGGGCACCATGTTCAGGGCAGTGGGTCCGAATACCACGCCGTAAGTAATGGTCGCGTTGGTGTCCGTGATCTGCCGTGTGGTGTCCAGGGAACTGAAGCCGTTGTGGTCAATCAGCTTTTCCTCCCAGAGCGTGTGCAGCCACTGAATAAACGCGGGATACTGCTCCTGGTACAGATCGCATACAACGTTTCCGTCCTGCACTTCCAGGTAATAGTCGTTCCCAATCAGACCGAACGCATGCGCCAGGTACCGCAGGTCCCACATGCCGGTAAAGGTCAGCGGAATCTCGTCCGCACGTCCGTTGCGGTTCGGATCCCCGGTCTTCATTGCCCGCAGCATGTCCGCAAACGCTTCCGCAGTCTCCGGCATCTCCAGCCCCAGCCGGTTCAGCCAGGTGCGGTTGACCCAGATGATATTATTGCTCTGCAGCGGGTTGATTGTCGGCAGTGCAACGATCGCGCCATCCGGCAGGGAAATCGCGGAGAGCCAGTCCGGATGCGCCTCAAGAAGGGCTGAGAGGTTCGGCATGGCCTCGGAAAGATACGGCCGCAGGTCAATCAGCAGTCCCTTCTTGTACAGGCTGAGGGTTTCCGACACCGTCAGGTCTGCCTTAAAGAGTACGTCCGGTATGGTCTGCTCCGTGTACCCTGCCAGCGTCCTGTGCCATTCCTCGCTGTCCGTGAACTGTGAAAACGTGAAATGAATCCCGCTCTGGCTTTCCCTGCGCTGGAAAAACAGATTGTCATCCCAGACATGGCCCGTATCCTCCGGATCGTACCCGGCCATGGTAAAGCTGGTCTCCGCGGCACCGGCCAGGGTGGCTGCGAAAAGCATGAGCACAAGAACGCAGAGCGCGCCGATTCTTTTTCTCCACTGCATAAAGGGTCCCTCCTTAGAAATTCGCGCCGTTCCAGCCCCAGTGATCGGTCTCGTGATAGGCCACATAGATCCGGTCCTTGGGAATGGAAAGCGTGTGATGGATCGTTTCGGTTATCCGCTGCGTCAGTGCGTCATAGGCGTCCGGCGCACTCTTCCCGTACAGGCTGACATGCACCATGGCACAGGGTGCATCCGTTCCCGCAAAGTACAGACAGCGCTGGCCCTCGATTTCCAGCATCAGCCATTTCTCGCTTTTTTCCGGGAGCAGCGCAATCGCTTTTCCCCAATCCCTGCGGATTGTTTCCTGCTGTGCAGGGCTGACCGCCGCATTGGTCACGGCATGAATCATTGGCATGGTAACGCCTCCTTATGGTATCCGGCCGGTCTGTTCCAGCCGTCTGTATCGCAGATCACTGTCCCGGAAGCCCTGGAGATCGGCATAGGCCTGCGCGGCCAGGGCGTCATCACCCTCCATCTCGTGAATGCGCGCTTCCAGATAGCGTGTGTACAGGTCTCCTGTCTCCCGGCTTACATACGGTGCAAAAAGCGCCTTGCTTTCCTCCAGCAGACGGATCATCTTTTCGGGGTCTGCCTGCCGCCCCTCCAGCATGCCCAGCACGGTCTCCGCATGGGCGACCGCTTCCTGCCATTGCTTTTCTTCCCTCACCTTTTCCGGGTCCATACACAGCAGGGCACGGTACACAAGGTCTGATTCGGGAGCGCTGTCTTCGCTCAGCTGTTCCGCAAGCCCCTTTGCAGCGTTTTCCTGCATGCCTTTCCAGGCATCCTGCAGCGCCTTCATGCGCGCAGGGCTGTCCAGTACATCCCCTGCCGCTTCCAGGGCTTTGATAGCGCCCGGAATGTCACCGGCTGCTTCCTGCTTCCGGGAAGCGAGATAGCATGCAAGCGAAGATACCGCTTTATCCCTTCGCTGTGCAGGAATGCCGTTCAGGGCGTTTTCGGCCATGGCCCAGTCTTCCGTTGATACGGCATCTGTAAAGTCCGCAATCCGTTCGTCCCGGATCCTGTCCAGGCACTGCGCTGCCTTTTCCGCGCTTCCCGGATAATCCGGCAGATCCATGAACAGCATGTACGCGCTGGCGGGATACCCGTTTTCCAGTACTTCGCAGGCAATGAGATAATCCCGGGCGTCCTTCGCCTCTTCGGCATTCGTTTTATAGAGGTAATCGCGGGCTGCCTCCAGGTCACCCTCCTGCAGCGCGGCCCTGCCCGCCTCCAGGTACCAGGCGTCTTCCCGCGCCGCGTTCCGCTCCATGCAGGCATCTGCTTCCGGGAATGCATCACGGATCGCGGCATAGGCGAGCGCCGCCTCGGAAAAACGGCAGGTCTCCTCCAGTGCCCGGGCCTGCATGTACTGACCGTAGGTATCCAGGTTCAGTGACGCCGGATATTCGGAAAGCACAGACAGAACACGCGCCCAGTCTTTCTCAAGGAACGCGGCCTCCGCCTGCGTGCGGAGATCGTTCCCGATGGCCTCGGTCACAGCCTGTGCACGGGCACGGCTGTCCAGATAGTTCGGTATCTTCCGGTACAGTGCAAGTGCACCCGGCATGTCACCGCTGTTTTCCGCTTCCCGTGCGGACGCGTAAACCCCGGTGGCATAGGGTACATATGACATGGCCGCCTGTATGCGCGCAGCGTTTTCCCGGTCCCCTGCCATCAGCGCCGTTTCCAGCTGTGAAAGCTGCGAATCCGACAGCGCTTTCTGACAGGCGGTCTGGAAGCATCCGGTCTGAGGAAGCGCGGACGACAGACTTTCATAGATGGCAAGTGCGTCCCCGTACTGCCCGTCTGTCTCAAGGCGCAGGGCCTGAACCCACTTTTCCAGAAGCTGACCCTTGCCCGAATCATGCATCTGGGAGAGAAGCGCTTCCGCTCTGTCCGGCTCTCTGCGCAGAAGACAGGCTTCTGCATCCTCCAGCAGCGCTGTGTCCCGCATGTCCCAGGCTTTACGCAGGGCTTTGCGGAATAGCGGAATATCCTCCGCACCTTCCATGTCCTGTAAGGCCTGCTCTGCGTCGCCGTTTTCCAGCGCCGCCAGCCCCTGGAGCCATGTGCGGTACTTCGGCGCATCCGCATAGTCTCCAAGCTTCGAAAGAAGCGCAGATGCCCGGGATACATCGCCTTCGCTCAGACTGTCAATGGCATCCTGGTACTGTGCTGCCTCCAGGGTATCCTTCAGGATATGCCAGCGCGCTTCACTGTCAAGGAATGCCCCCAGCGATGCATAGATGGCGCAGGCTTCCTCCAGATGTCCGTCCTTTTCCAGGAAGAAGGCATCCAGATAGGAAAGATACTTCTGTGCGTCACCGGTCTCCGGCACCATGCTGAAATACGTTCTTGCCAGACCGAAGTCGGCCTGTTCCATCAGGTCCGTGGCACTGGCATAGGTAATACTGGCAAACATGGCCTGCGCACAGGCGGCACGGTCTTCGCTGTCGAGAAAATCATGGAGGGATTCATACATCTGTGCGGCTTCGCCCCAGTGCCCCTGGGCTTCCTCCGCACGCGCCTTCAGATAGGAAAGATAGCTGTCGGTTTCTCTGTACCCGGGTATGCTCTCCCATAGAGCGGCGGCACGCGCCGGATCTGCTTCCATACAGTCGACTGCCGTCTGGTAGATGCGGTCATTGCGGTGCGTGCGCACTGTCTGCGCGATCGTTTCGCTGTCAAGGTATGCGCCCAGCATGTCCAGTGTTTCCAGCAGCTGCGTCTCCAACGTTTCTTCCGCTACAGCATCGTCCGCTGCTTCCAGTTCTTCCAGAAGGCTCCGGGCTTTCAGATACTGGGCAAGCGTGCACTTTTCTTCCCCGTCGGAGATCCCGGCCATGAGGTCCGTAGCGGATGCCGGGAACCCTTCCCGGGCCAGGTCCTGCGCTTTCTGAATCTGCTGTGACTCATACACGTTTTTCGCCTGCTCGGCAAGCGCTGCTGCATCCAGCAGAGACCCCAGGGATGCAAACATGGCATAGCGTGTCCGGGCATTCTTTTCCGGATCCATGTCATATGCCGTGCAGTACCGGAGAAGCCGTTCCCTGTCCCGGTAGCCCTGGGGCAGGTCCGAAAGATACGTCCGCGCCTGGGCTGTATCACCGGCGCCCATGCAGTCCAGCGCATGCTGGTAGTTCATGGCATACAGCGTTTCCTGCGCCTGACGGGCGCGGCTGTCACTGTCCATGAAGCCGGACAAGCCAGCAAAGATATCCCGTGCTTTTTCGTATTCGCCCTGTTCCCAATACAGCATGCCCTGGGCATAGGCTGTCTGCTGCGGATCCCGGTCCTCTGCCTGCTTCAGAAAAGCTTCATAGCTTCCTGAAAGAAAGAGCGCATCGATGGCCTCCGTCTGTCTGTCATCGATCTTTGCCTGCAGGCTCTGCACCTCCTCGCGGCTGTCCAGAAAATCGCCCAGGTCAGAAAAGGCAGCCATCGCCTCGTCCAGCTGGCCTGATTCGGAAAGATGAACCGCCTGAAGATAGGCAAGGTAACGCTGGCTGTCACCTTCCTCGGGGACAGCGCTGAACAGCAGTTCAGCGCGTTCCCAGGCGCCCAGGGCAAAAGCCTGCCGCGCTTCCTCATAGGCTGACGAAGGCTTCTGCGCACAGGAAGACAGCAGAAAACTCAGCATCAGGCACAGCGCGACGGCTCTTACGCCCGATCGTTGATGATGCATATCATAAACCTCCATCCGGAGTATAGCATTCCCAACGGAAAATATACCAGAATTCCGCTTTCTTGACCATAGGCTGCTGCAGTTTCTTACAGCCGATAACAGGAACCGCCTGCTTTCAGAAAAAGTCTGTGGCAGTATGCCGGAAAACAGCTATCCCCCAGAGAATAATGCCGCTTTTGCCACGGAACAGAAGGGTATGCCTGCGGAGAAAACGGTGCGGGCCTGGAAGTTCCGTATACGGCAGTCCCTGCGGATCAGACAGACATGCTGTGCGGATCGAATCGCATTTTTTTCCGCTGCCGTAGGCTGCCGCGTGCAGGGATACGTTTCTTCATAAGGCAAAGACTGTCCTTCCAGTGCTTACAGGGCCATGTCCCAGCTGCAGCATAGGGAGGCGACAGACGGGCAGCCCGTTTTCGGCGCATCCCAGGATCGCGGTCTGTGCCGACCCCAGCCGGCATTCATTCTGTCACGCAGCATGGGGCGGATGCCTGAAGACAGTATGTGTTCTGCGCAAAGAGCGGTCCTGCATTCCCGTGCCTGTTTCCGGAACAGGCGCGGGTCTCTGCTGCGCCGAGCAATTGTATAAAGAATGTTTTTTCGTGTTCTTTTCGCAAAATGTTCACCTTTCATACACATTTCACTTCTATACTAGAATCTGTTCATGGAGAAGAATTCATGAACTGCACCAATAGGTGCATCAACCTCCCTTTCCCCTTATGCCGTCGGGATGATGCCAGCATTCCGGCGGTCTTTTTTGTCCTTTTCTTCCCGTCTTTTTCCTGGAATTGTCTGCACCGCGGGAAACGCAATGCCTGCGGGATATCCACTTCCTTCCGGCTCCACAGTACCTTCGATTTCTGAACAGACCAGAAAAAAGGATTCTGCTATACGAAAGAGGGAGAAGGCAGCATTCTCCTTTGCGCTTTCCGAAGCACCGGACATACGATCCGGGCATCGGATGCGGCATGGTGGAGATGTCAGCCACGCGTCTTCCCCGTTTGTCTGCTCGCCGCGGAAAATGAAAAGACCCGAGTTTATACGGGGGGTACGAATAAAGCCTATGGCAAGCGCAAGAAAATGGCAGATGATGTACTGTGCCGGCTGTCTCAACAATCTGCAGCACAGCACGCGCCGTTTTTTGCTTTCCTTTTTTCCTGTGCTATAATTCATCCCTGTATCGTAACTGTAAGGAGGCTTTCCATGCGTCGCCTGCTCTTTGGGCTGTTCCTTTGCCTTTTCTTTCTTTTTCCTCTTGTGTCCTGTGCTGAGACAGCAGAAGAACTCACAGACAGCTGTCATTACAGCGCCTCGGATACTTCCAAGCTGTTTCGTCTGACAGATGGCAAGACCAAGCAGATTTTCGAAGGCCGAGCCAACCGGGAAAACTGGATTGAAATCACCGCGCCGCAGGGGAAGGCCATGGCCGGGCTCTATATTCTCTGGAAAGGATATACCAGCCCCGTGACAATGGAAGTCACCTCACAGACCGGAGAAGTAAGCATACAGGAAGTCAATGCCCATTTCCTGCACGAGTACATTGTCCTGCCGCAGGCCAAAAAAGTACGCCTCGTCTCTACCGACAAGAAAGGTACTCTGGCCATTCTTGAACTGCGCGTATTCGGGGAAGGTCATCCTCCGGAGGATGTCCAGGTCTGGCAGGACGCCCCGGATAAGAATGATCTTCTCGTATTCGTCGCACACCCGGACGATGAATACATTTTCCTGGGCGGAACCATTCCCTACTACTGCGTGGAGCGAAAACTGCAGGTCGTGGTATGCTATATGACCTGCAAGGATGAATTCCGCCTGCATGAACTGCTCAATGGACTCTGGACCGCAGGCTGCCATACCTATCCGGAGCTTCTCGACTTTGAGGACAAGCTGTGCAGCCAGCTGAAAACCGCCTATAAGTACTGGGGCGGGATCGATGCAGCCCTGGACGGTGTAGCTCAGATGCTGGAACGCACCCGTCCCGATGTGGTCATCACGCAGGATACAAACGGCGAGTACGGGCACGGCGGTCATATGGGGGTTGCCGATCTGAGCCTTCGGATCATACGGGATGAGGAACGCACACTGTCCTTCCGTCCGCAGAAGCTGTATCTGCATCTGTTCCCGGAGCGCCCCATCATGATGGACTGGGATCAGCCGCTGACCGACATGAACGGACTTACCTCCCTGGACCTGGCCAAGCAGGCCTTTGCCTGCCATGTCAGTCAGCAGGGGTACTCGCATGAGACCCGCAGCGGCAAGAAATTCCGCTTCGAGGTCGTCAGTCACGGCATGTTTGACAACGCCAGCTTTGGCCTTGCCTATTCCTCCGTGGGTGACGATGTCTATCAGAATGACTTTATGGAAAATGTGATTCCTTCGCTTCCGTAATCAATAAAGTAAAGATGCCATGCCGCAGACCACGGTATGGCATCTTTCTTGTATCGGTGAGCCGGTTACAGGTTTTCCACCCGCATTCCCTGCAAGGCTTCCAGTGCGGACGCATGCCCCACCACACACTGCAGCGGGTTCCGCAGTGCAGTGGCAAGCTGATCCGCAAATGCGGACAGCTGTGCCCGATCCGTCTCGAGCATTTCCTGTCTGCGCTGTCTGCGCACTGCATCGGTGAGCCCTGTCAGATCCATCTGGTCCCGGATGAGTCCCTCTTCATCCGGCGACAGAAGCGGGTCACGCGCAGCCAGGGCGGCAATAATGAATGCGGTAAGCGGTGTGTCGCTTTCGCAGAAGCTGCGCAGTGCCTCCGCCGTTTCCAGGAATACGGCCCGCGTTCTTTCCGGCGTCGGGTCACGGAAGGAGTGCATAAAGAACACGCCTGACGGCCGGACGCTCATTCCTGCGCCGTAGGCGCCGCCCTGCACACGCACACGGTTCCACAGATGCGTATACGACAGGATATGCGCTGCCACCGCCATGGATCCATGGTATGCCCTGCCTTCTCCCAGTATGCCGCCTGCTGCGGCAAAGCAGACCTGGCTGGGAATACAGTACGCGGTGTCCGGCTTCTTTTCCGCCGGATAGCGTGCAAACCTCGGGTTCTCCCGTCCATGGGGGAAGTGCATGGGCAGAGCCGTCAGTGCAGGGCAATGATCCGCTGTCACGCTCAGAAGCAGCCGCTCCTGCACAAAGCTGTCCCGCACCAGCATCTGCAATGCGGTCGCCAGTTCGTCCCGTTTTTCACTGAACGCTGTGCGCAGCGCATGCAGCCAGCGTATGGAGGCAATCCCGCCGCACTCGTCTGTCACACGGCCTTCGCTGGACAACTGTGAGCGCAGGTGCGAAACCGCCAGCACATGCCCGTTGCCTGTGCTGGCGCGGCGCGCTGCCTCGTCCGCCTGACGAACCAGTTCCTCCATCAGCGCATACTCCGTAAAATGCGTGTGCAGAAGCATCTCAGCGGCTACATCCAGCGCCTTTTCCAGATTCTGCGCCAGCGCACTTACATGCATGACCAGGTACGGCGCACACTGTTCCCTGTCGCCCACCGGCGAAAAGGTCTGCGTATGCACGCTCATGTCCCCCATATACATCCTGATCGCCCGCTGCAGTTCGCGCACATCATACCGGTCCGTCGGAAGCTCACCCAGCAGTTTGGTCAATAATGCGGCGACCGGAAGCATGGAAAGCGGAAGATCCGTCAGACGGAAGTACAGCGTACAGTACACGATCCCCCGGGTATGCGCCGGATGGAAATGCACCGGCACGCCGTCCCAGCAGATCTGTACGCTCGGAAGTGCCGGCCGCATGGGCCCCACGTCCTCCAGCGAAAGCCGGGGCAGTGAAGCGAGCTGCTCGGGCGTGTCTTCTGTCTTCTGCCATGCTTCGAGCTGTGCGTTCATATCTGCATTGGCCTTTCGGTCCGCTTCGCTCCATGCGCCTGTGATGGAACGAAGACGCGCGTTTTCCGTTTCCCGGGCCTTCGCACCGCAGTCGTGGCTTGGAAGCACATGCAGCACGCATCGTCCCTGCTCCGAGAGCATCTCACCCAGGAGCGTTTCCAGCCCGCCCGACAATGCGAAGTCGCGCAGACGGCGCAGGTCCTCCTCATAGGTCAGGTACATGAGGGGATCGCCGCCATAGAGATCACTGTTTGCCATGTTCAGCGCACGGATCAGTCCGGCTGGTTCCTCCTGCTCCCTGGCCGCAAACTCCATATGATTGATGGCGGCGAGCACATTCTCCCGGTCAAACCCGTTTTGCATGGTATCCCGCACCGCCTGCTCGATCACAGCAAGCAGCTGCTCCTTCTTTCCGTCCCGGATATTGTGTACGGACAGCGTAACACAGGGCTGCAGTATGCCGTCCGAGAGATGGAAACCGACATCTTCCGCAAGGCCCGCGTCCAGTACAGCCCGCGACAGCGGGGACGCGTTTGTGCCTGTCATGAGTTCGCATACGATCTGCGCAGCCAGGCAGCGCACCCGGTCCTTCCATGTGGCAAAGATACGTCCGATCACCAGGTGTTCCCTGTCCGCAGGGGATTCCTCAGGTCCGATCTCATACAAGACGGTGCTTTCCGCACTGCGCGGCACCTGATAGCGGATCTCGGGAAGATCGCCGCGCTTCTCAAACCGGGAGAGATACGAATCCATCAGCGCGAATGTCTCCTCCGCCGGGATATCCCCGTCCAGATAAAAGGACGCATTGGACGGATGATAATACCGGCGGTACGCAGCCACACAGCGCTCATAGGTAAGGTCCGGGATATGCGCCGGATCGCCGCCGGAATTCCTGCCATAGCATGTATCCGGGAAAAGCAGGCGCATGATTCCCCGGTCCATGATGGTCCCTACCTGCGCCATCGACCCTTTCATTTCATTGAGCACAACCCCCTTGAAGCACGGCGCATCACCCGTGCCATCCAGGTGCCAGCCCTCCTGAAAGAAGATATTCGGATCGGTCAGGAGCCGCGGCGCGAACACTGCATCCAGATACACGCCTGTCAGGTTCAGAAAATCCCTGCTTGAGCGGCTGGATACCGGATACATGGTCCTGTCGGGGAATGTCATGGCATTGAGAAATGTCTGCATGGAACCTTTCAGCAGTTCCACAAAGGGCTCCCTGACCGGATACTTTTCCGACCCGCAGAGCGTCGAGTGCTCCAGGATATGGAATACGCCGGTGTCATCCTCCGGCAGAGTCATGAATGTCACCGAAAAAAGCTTGTTTTCCTCGCCGTTGCGCATCCAGCACACGCGTGCGCCGCTCTTTTCGTGGATCAATTCCATCATTTCACCGGACAGTTCCGCGCATGTGCGCACGCGCGTGACTGTAAAACCGTGCAGGCTGGTTCCGACCGTCATCATTGCCTTCCCTCATTTCCATAGACTGTCTTTCAATATACCATAATTGCATGCTTTTCCCCAGGGGCTCCTTGTTTTTTGGCCCGGATGTGCCATAATTTCTCATATCGATCATGGAGGGAGGATATCCGCCACGCGGATGAACGCGCAATGTCAGCAGCCATTGTTCACATACTCTCCACCCGCGCACCGGGCCTGATTCACACCATGGTTCAGTCTCTGAAGCGCTGCATGAATCATGCATCGGACAGCGGTGCCGCATGTAATCCGATTCTCCTTACGCCTGCATACTTTACCTATTCCGCGTCCCGTGCGCTGGTGCAGAGCCTGGGAAAGGGCATCCTGGGTCTTCGTATTCTGGAGCCCTCCACGCTCATGCGGGAGGTCATGGAGCTGGCCGGCAGCGGAGACACACAGACCATTGACGATATCGGGCGGAACATGGTATTCCGGCAGATCCTTCAGAAGCTGTCCCGGACTGAGCAGCTGGTGTATTATCACGCAAGCGCGCAGCAGCCGGGTTTTGTGGTGCGGCTAATCGAGCAGATCGATGAACTGCGCAGAGAGGGTCTGGAAGAGCCCTTGCTGGAAGCCATGTCGCAGGACCCCGCTCTGGCGCCGGCCACCCGAAGCAAGTACCATGACCTGGCCCTGATATGGCGCGAGTATGACAAAGCGCTGGAGGGCCGGTTTTCCGATGCCGTACAGCGCTGGGAAATGATGCTTCAGCGGCTGCCGCTCTCGGGCCTGATGCAGGACGCGGACCTGTTTATTTTCGGTTTTGACTACCTGAAAACAGACCTGGTCCAGCTGCTTCTGCGCGCCTGCCCGCTGGCGCGCTCCATTACCGTGGGGCTGATCTGCGATGCCGATGCCTCGGATCATACGCTTTTCCAGGCCGCGATTCATTCCATGGAAGCCTGTGCACAGACACTGGCCTCCGCCGGTTTTCAGATGCGCCTGGAGCGCGTCGAGACGTCGCGCTATCCCGCCCTGCGGACCCGTGAACTGCAGTTTCTGGAGCGCACGCTTTTCTCCTCCGATGCCCAGGAGCCGATACCCATGGAGGGCATCAGCACCTATGTGGCGTCCGATTCCTATCAGGAATGCCTCTATGCCGCCCAGACACTGATCCGCTGGCACCGGGAGGGCATTCAGTGGAATGAAATGGCGGTAGCCATGTACGGAAAGGATACACTGCCTTCCCTGCTTCCGCTGGTCCTGCGCATGAGCCGCATTCCCTTTTCCACCCGCCGCGGCCAGAAAATGCTGCAGTCAGGGTATGCCCAGTATTTTCTCGCGGTCGTGCGCGCAGTATGCCTGGGATATCAGCAGGCAGATATGCTGCGTATGCTGCGCAGCGGAATGCTGACATTGTCCGATGAAGACCGCTTTGACCTGGAAAACTATATCCTGGAAAACGGGATTGACCGCAAGAAATGGCTGCGGCCTTTCCGCGTGCCTTCCAAGCCCTCCCTGCAGGCGCATGCCCTGCGCATGGAGGAGATGCGGAAAGCGCTCATTGCGCCGCTGGAAACACTGCACGCGGCCCTTGCCGACCAGCATGCAAGCGGTGCGGACGCAGCGGCGGCGCTGTATGCATTCATGGTCGACGGCGGTGTATACACCCGGCTGCTGGCCATGGAACAGCAGCTGCTGGAGCAGGGGCATACGCTGACTGCCGACCTGAACCGTCAGACCTGGAAGCGCATGAATCAGATCCTGGATCAGCTGGCCACATTCTCGGGCGATCACCATGTGTCGCTTCTGAACCTGTCACTGATGCTGGAATCCGCAATTGCGTCCCAGGAAATCAAGTCCATTCCGCAGCTGGCGGACTCGGTGGACGTCTCCTCCCCGGACCTGTTCATGACCAGCGGCATCCGAGCCGCGATTGTCATGGGCATGCAGGACCGTTCCCAGGAAACCGCGGACAGCCTGATTTCCGAATCCGAGCGCGAGCATCTGGGAAAGGTGCTGCATCATCCCGTGGGTCTGACGCGTTCGGAAAAGAACGCCCGGGAACAGCAGCGGCTGTACCTGGCCATTGCCCTGCCGCACGAAAAGCTCCTGTGCACATCGTCCCTGCATAAGAGCGACGGCACGGTGCTCTATCCTGCCCAGACACTGCAGAAACTGGAATACCTTCTCCGCGCATCAAAGCCCGTGGAGAAAGCCGTACTGCCCATAGCACCGTCGCAGGCGCTGGAAACGCTGGCCACGCGCATGCGCGATTATGTGGACGGCAAGCCGGAAGCGCTGTCCGCGCATGCCGGGCATGCCGCACACGTCTGGCGCGAAGCGCTGGGATATATGTACCGCAGCCAGAACTATCATCAGGACCTGCAGCGGATCATGGAAGGCCTGCATGTGACGGTTGCGTCGCAGGCGCTGCAGCCGGACCTGGCCCGCGCGCTGTACCTGCCGGACCGCATCTCCATCTCGCGTCTGGAGACCTTTGCGGAATGCCCCTACCGGCATTTCCTGCAGTCCGGTCTGCGGCCCATGCCCCGGCGCGACTTTGCGTTTGCCGCCGATCAGCGGGGGACCTTCTACCATGAAGTGCTCAGCGCCTACATGAGGGAAGCCCTGAAAAAGCCGGACTTTCCGGACCTTTCGGAGGCGGATGTGCAGAAGATTCTCAATGAGATACTGCCTGAATTCACAAACGCCCTGCGTGACGGACCGCTGGACCGGGACCAGGCCGCGCACTATCAGATGGCGGAAATGATCCGCAATGTCCGAAGAACAGCCTGGACCATGACCCGGTCCATTGCCGAAAGCCGGGGGTTCTCACCGGTCGGCATGGAGATCCCCTTCGGACCTTCCGTGCACGCGCGCTCCGCGCAGCCTCTGCTCCCGCCCGTGATGATTCCGCTTTCGGACGGTTCCCCCATCGCGCTGTCCGGACAGATCGACCGGCTGGACCGTTATGCCGGAAAGGACGGGACGGTATACTTCCGGCTTCTGGACTACAAGAGCTCCGCGCATGAGGTCAAGCGCGCGCTGGTGGAAGCCGGGATTTCCCTGCAGATCCCGCTGTACCTGATCGCCATGAAGCAGGGGTATCCGGACAGCGTTCCGGCCGGCGCGCTGTATCAGACTGTGCGCGATCCGCTGGTGCGTCAGGATGACCGGGACCAGGAAGCCGTAGAGAAAGCCAGTGTCAAGGCCAACCAGCTGACGGGGCTTCTGCTGGACGAGCCTGAGGTGGTCGAAGCCATGGGTGCTGTCAAGATTGCACGCACCTCTCAGGATGCATCGCCGATTCTTTCCAAGGTCAGCCGGGAGGAGATGGAAGCCCTGATGCAGTCCGCCAGGGAGATCGCCACGCAGCTTGCCCGGCGCATCATGGAAGGCGATACCCGGATTGCGCCGGTACAGAGCGGGCCGATGCCGCCCTGCACCCAGTGCGGACTCGAGTGCATCTGTTCGTTTGACCCGCGCATGCCCGGATGTAAGATGCGAGTGATTGCATGAGAAAAAAGCCTGCTGACGGCAGGCTTTTTCTCATGCTCGGCGTATGGATACATCCCGCACCGGCACCAGACAGGCGCTGTGCGAGCGCAGTGCATACAGCCACATCTCCTTGACGGGTTTCCGGGACAGCTGCTCCAGCGCACGGCGATACCAGTTCATCTGCTCCGCATGCCGTGCAATCAGCTGCTCCGGGCGTGTGTCATGGTCGGTCTTATAATCAATCAGCACCCATCCATCCGCTTCCAGGAAGGCGGCATCAATGATGCCTTCGATCAGAAGATGGCCCGCTTCCTCGGTCTCATAGAGGAACTTCCATTCGCGGTGAGATTCCTGTGCCTGAAGAAAGCGCTGTCCCAGCGGGGAGCGGAAAAAGGCGGCTACACTGTCCAGCCGAAGAACGCCCGCTTCCTTTTCCCCCAGAATGCCGCTTTCCCGCATGCGCTGCGCTTCCTCCCGGATGGTCGCATCCAGGTTTTGCGCTGTGCGCAGCGCGGGAAGGGAAATCAGGCGCAGAAAGCGGTGGGTCATGGAGCCCGCTTCGGCGGCACTGGCCTTCTGTTCTTCCAGAAAAGCCGGCTTTTCTGCTTCCTCGCTCAGGCGGGCCTGGGCAATCAGCGGACGGTCCATGCGCTTGTTTTCCACGGTTTCGTTTTCACGGTCTTCCGCATCCGACCATTCACGGAACGTACCGCGCACAAGCGCTGTTACGGAAGTCTTGGCAGGCCATGCGTCCTCATGCGGCGGAAGGAACAGGCTTTCATAGCTGTCACCGGAGGCGGCAGCCATCTCCACCAGCTCCTCCTCCCGTCCGGCTTGCCCGGCATCCTGCGTGTCCTCTGCCAGGTTTTCCGGCACGGTCACCTTCAGCAGCCAGTTTCCCGCACCGTACGCTTCCCCCACAGGCGGCAGGGGGGCGCCCTGCAGAACACTGGGCATCACCATATCCAGCATACTGCGCGTTTTCCAGACGCGGCTGCAGGCATCCTTTTCCTGCCAGAGTTCGGCATCCTTTTCCCGGAACGTGCCGATCATCACCAGCCGCTCCATGGCCCTTGTCATGGCCACATACAGAAGTCTTGTGGACTCCGCGATCTCGTCGCGGATCCTGCGCGCGTCAAAAGCATCCTTTCCGTAGGTATCAGCAATGGTATGCGCGCCTCTGCGGATAGCCGGGAGATACATGCCCAGAGACGGTCTCTCCGTATGCGCCGGCGACAGGTCCAGAAGCAGCGTATTGGTGCCATGCCTGGCGCGGATGTTGCGCTGAAGGTTCATGAGAATCACGCATCGGAATTCCAGCCCCTTTGACTTATGCATGGTCATGATCCGCACGGCGTCCTCGCCGCCCTCTTCAAACGCGCTGCCGCCGGCAGACTGCGTGCTTTCCTCATTCCTGTGTATCTCATCCAGAAAATCGGACAGCGTCAGAATCCCGCGCTCCTCCAGGTCCACGGCCCGCTGATACAGCGCATCCAGGTTCCTCTGTCTGCGCTTTCCGTCCGGATAGGCGCCGTAGAGCGCATAGAGCGATGTTTCCCGCAGAAGCTGCCATATCAGGTCCGAAGCCGTGCGCGTGCCGGCCTCAAACCGCCATCTCTCCAGTACTTTCCGGCACCGAAGGCAGCGTATGCCCAGGGCGGATGATGCATCCTGACAGCATGCGTCAAAGGCTTCATAGAAGGGAACCTGTTCCGGCTTATACAGCCGGATCCGCGCAAGCGCTTCCTCCGAAAAGGAGAAGGGCTGATGGGCCAGCGTCGCAATCAGCGGAATATCCTGATGCATGTTGTCAATCACCCGGAGCAGAGCCAGGAAAGATGACACCTCCGGCAGTGAATAATAGTTCTGCACGCCTTCATAGGATACCGGAATATGCAGTTTCCGGAAGGCTTCCACGATCTTCGGGGCATCCGTCTTTACCGATCGCAGAAGAATGGCGATATCACCGTAGTGATAGACCGGGGTGCCTTCCCGCTCTCTTCCCTGTACCCAGTCGTCAATACAGCGCGCCGCTTCCAGGCACTGTGCTTCCAGCAGGTCTGTCTTGTCCTCCGTTTCAGATTGCTGCGCATCGCGGTCCAGAAGACAGACCGTGACCGGACCAAAGTTGCCGGGCTTGTTGGCAATCAGCCGATCGCCCTCCTCATAGTCCAGTTCACTGACCTGCCGCACCATGCATTTTTCAAAAGTTGCGTTCACGCAGTCGATTACCGCGGCGGAAGACCGGTAGTTGTCCCGGAAGAAGATCTTTCGCTCCCGCGCCGCATCCGCATCGGCAAAGCTGTCCCTGTACCCCAGAAACAGGCCGGGATCTGCGTGCCGGAATCGATAGATCGACTGCTTGATGTCACCCACCATGAACAGGTGATGGTTCTCTCCGTTCAGTGACTGAATAATGGCGTTCTGAATCGCGGACACGTCCTGGCATTCGTCTACATAAATATCGGTATATGCTTCCAGCATGGATGTGCGGACTTCCGTATGCTGCGCATCCGTCATCAGCGTATAGGTCATCTGTTCCAGGTCGGAAAAGTCGACTACATTGGCATTGCGCTTCTCTTCCCTGAAAAAGCGGGCTACCGCCTGGGTCAGCGTATACAGGCCTCTCGCTTCTTCCTGGATCCGCTGATTGTCCCGGAGGGCTTTTTCATCTGTAATCGCCTGCAGACGCTGGGCGGCCGTTGCAAGCAGTCCGCTGCTGCCCTTGATTTCCTGACGCAGGCTCTTGAAGGCCTCATACCACGCCTTTTCCGCATCCGACAGCTTGCGCAGCGTAAGCCCCGGCATGGCATCCTTCGCACCAAGGATAATGGCACACAGCGCTTCCGGATCCGAGACCGCATCGGCTTGTTCCAGTATTCCTTCCAGGCAGGCTTTATCCGCTTCTGCCACGTCCAGGCACCTGACGGGTGCGATGGGATCCTGCACCAGTTCCTGCTCCCTGGCCATCAGGGAGGGCAGCATGCGCAGATCCAGCCGCGTGGCCTGCATGATCTCCTGCACCCACGGATGCGCAGAAGGCGTCTTCAGCATGGCATCCACGGCGGTCCGCAGAAGCACAAACCCATCGGGAAGCCCCATCAGTGTCTGGTAGACCGTCCTTGTCATGTCCAGAAGCTCCTTCTGCGAAAATGTCGCCAGAAGGTCCCGGACAAGAAGCCGGTCCGCCGCATCCGCCCCCTGTTCCTGCGAGAGCAGCGCATCAACAGCGGACTGAAAGGCCGACTGGAAAAGATATTCCGTCTCCGCCGCTTCGGCAATGCGGAACATGGGGTCCACATCGACAATATGAAATCCGTCCCTGACCGCCTGGGCACAGAAGGCATGGATCGTGGAAATCTGCGCGGCCTCAATCTCACTCAGTGCCTGTGCCGCCGTTGCATCCCCCTGATTGGCTGCCTCTGACAGCAGTTCCTGCAGCTTCAGGCGCATATTGGCCGCCGCTTCCCGGGTGAAGGTAATCACCAGCATATTGGACAGGTGTTTCTCAGGGTGCACCTGAAGGGTATGGCGGATCTTTTCCACCATAACGGTGGTCTTTCCCGATCCCGCCGCAGCACTGACCAGTATGGATGGATTCTCCGCTTCAATGGCTTTGACCTGATCCGGATTAAATGTCGGCATAAGGCAGACAGGGCCCAGCGCCCTCTCCTTTCACAGTATACCCTTATGATACCGCTTGTGTTTTCTTCCCACAAGCGCTTTGCTCATCATGCAGACGGCAGGAAATGCACCAGCGTGTGCTCGGCAGTTGCCAGCTGCTCTCTGTCGCCTGACTGCAGGGCTCCCCGCACCAGGTTCGAAAAACCTGCTTTCAGGAACTGACGCTCCGATGGCGTAAAAGAGGCAAGAAACGGGTCCAGAAACGCTGTGCTCTGTTCCAGGCAGTCCGCATACCGCTCCATCAGAGGAAGAATAAACGCCCGTATGTCCCAAAGGGTCTCCAGATAATGTCCGACTCTGTCGTGAAGGGAATCCGGCTGTTCCTTCAGTTCGCACTGTACTTCACGCATCTTCTGCGCACAGCATTCCCTGAGTGCATCCTCCGCAGACGGAAAATGCCGGTAAAAGGTTCTTCGGCTGACCCCTGCCCGTATGGCAATGGAAGAAACCGTGATCTCCTGCAGCGGATACCGTGTGATCAGATCCATGCATGCTTCCAGAATCCATTGGCAGGTCAGATTCTCATTGGTCATGAAACGCAGTGCATCCCCTTCTTTGTTAGTTTAAGTTAACTTACGCTCAGCATTATACGGACTCCCTGTCCTGTGTGCAAGAGAGGCGCTGCCATAAAAAAACGGGAAGCCTTTCAGCTTCCCATGATCCGTATGTTTTTCAGGCAACCGGTGCTTCTTCTGTCTCATCCACAGCAGCTTCCGCATCTTCCGCTGCCGGTGCTTCTTCGGCGGTCTCCTCCGTCTGGGCGGGTTCCGCTTCCTCGGTGGTTTCCTCTGTCTGGGCGGGTTCCGCTTCCTCAGTGGTTTCCTCCGCAGCCTCAGTGGTTTCCTCCGCAGCCTCGGCGGCTTCCTCCGCCGGTTCCGCTTCCGTCACTTCTGCAGCTTCCTCGGTTTCCGCTGCTTCCGCGGTCTCTTCCGCAGTGCCTTCTTCCACTGTCTTTTCTGCAGATATCAGTTCCTCCACGTCAACACCGAGCAAGGTCAGCAGTTCCGATGCACTGTTTTTCAGCTTTTCCGTAATGGAATTCAGAGAATCGGACAGCTCTTCCTTCTGTGCCAGTGCCTCTGTCAGGCTTGTCTGTGTCTGCGCCAGTTCATCCTGAAGCGAAGTGATCTGCGCATTCAGCTTTTCCGTGTTGTCCTTCTCCTCTGCCAGTGCCTGCTCAGCCTGTGCCAGATTATCTGTCAGCGTATTCACCTGACCCTGCAGTGTGTTTCGGGCGCTGCCCAGCACAAAGCAGAGAACCACCGCTGCTACCAAAAGAATACATACCACAATCTGAATTGGCTTTTTCATAATTCTTTCTGCCTCCGTTCTTGTTGCTTGCAAAAATTATACTGAATCGGTCAGGGAAAGTCAATCTGTGAATCTTTCTCAGACAGCATGGTCTTGTAGGGCATCCGTATCCTCCGGTACATCAGATGGTAGGAGATGTTCCTGGGCAGCTGCCTCCACCATGGCGAACTGTTCCCGCAGCTGTTCCATGGACTGCGACTGCTCGGCAAGTTCCGTCTGCAGTGCTGCGATGGCATCATCCTTCTGCGACAGGGCTGCCTTCGCTTCCTGCTCCGCCTGCCGCATCTTTTCCGTCATCGCTTCCTTCTCTTCCGTCCACTGCTTCTTCAGAGAATCCGTCTCTTCCTTCCATTCCGCCAGTGTCTTTTCCTGTTCGGACTGCGCCTGTGCCTGGGCTTTTTCCTGTGACGCCTTCATGGCATCAATCGTCTGGTCCTGCTCTTTTACCGTATTCTCCAGCGCCTGCACCTGTCCCTCCAGGGTCTGCTTTTCCTCTTTCCATGACGCCTGCGCTTCCTCTGCTTTCTGACGCATGGCATCCAGCTGTGCCTGGGATGCTTCCTCTGCCTTCTGTGCTTCCTGGGTCAGACTGTCAATCGTCTGCTTCTGCTCCGCACTTTTCGCACGCTCTGTATCCAGGCTTTTGGTCAGCGCCGTAACATCCGTCGTAAGGTGAAAGACCTGATCGGAAAGCGTCGCATTGCTCTGATTGGCTGTATCCAGTTTCTTCCGCAGATTCCATCCCCATAAGGCGGTTCCCAGCAGGACAAGGGCAATGATTCCGATCCAAACTTTTCGCATAGCGTTATCTTCCTTCCGTATGATGCCCGTTGACAGGATGCATTGTATCCATCCCCCTCTGCCGTGTCAAATCCAAGCGCTGCGACGAATAATAAAGGATGGTGCAACGCCATGATTTATGATACAGTACCACTCGTACAGAAAGGATGTGCAGGCATATGAGCCCTATGATGGCACGTATTTCCCGTTTTTTCGGAGAGCAGGATATGACTGTGGGAAAACCCATGTCCCGACTTCTGCAGTTTTCGATACCCCTGCTTATCGGAAACTTTGCCCAGCAGCTGTATAACACGGTCGACTCCATCATTGTCGGCAAGTATATCGGCGACTCTGCACTTGCTGCCGTAGGCACCTCGGGGCCGATTCTGAACCTGATGCTGGTGCTGTTCATGGGGATTTCCACAGGCGCCAGTATTCTTTCTGCCCAGTACTATGGTGCAAAAGACCGGAGTCTGCTGAGCCGGCTGGTCGGTACCACTTTCTTCCTGACAGCCGTTTCCGGTATCTTCATGTCCATTCTCGGCTTTTTTACGACGCCGTTCTTTATCGGGCTTGTGCACCCTCCGGAAAATGTGTCGGAAGGCGCCATTGTTTACCTGCGCATCATTTTTGCCGGCATGACAGGCGCTGCCGCCTATAACATTCTATCCGGCGTTCTGCGCGGCATGGGAGACAGTGTATTCCCGCTGCTGTTCCTGGTGCTGGCCAGTCTGATCAATATTGTGCTTGACCTGCTGTTTGTGCGCAACTTTTCCATGGGCATTGCAGGGGTTGCCTATGCAACCATTCTGGCCCAGTTTCTGTCCGGCATTCTCTGTCTCCTTCGCCTGTGCCGCATGAAGCAGACCATCGATCTGAACCGTTCCACGCTCAGGCCTGACAGGCCGATCATGCGCAAGCTGATTCAGCTGGGCATCCCCGCCGGCATTACCTCCGCCATCTTCTCTACCTCCGCCATTATTGTTCAGAACCTGACCAATGCCATGGGAGAACTGACGATCGCCGCCAATGTGGCCATCATGCGTGTGGACGGGTTTGCCATGATGCCCAATTTCACCTTCGGCACCGCAGCGACTACCTATGTGGGACAGAATCTGGGGGCCGGAAAAAGAGACAGAATCCGTCAGGGTACCCGCGAAATGATGATTATTGCTCTAATCTGTGCCTGCGTGCTTGTGGCCGGTATTCTTCTGTTCGGCCGCGGACTTATCTCCATGTTTACCAATACGGAAACCGTCATCGCGCTGGGCGTGCGCGGTCTGCGCTGGCTGGCCCTCGGCTATATTGCCTTTGCGGTTTCACAGGTGCTGCAGGGTGTCATGCGCGGTGTCGGTGAGACCGTCGTACCCATGTGGATCAGCATCTTTTCCACGATTATCCTGCGTATGCCGCTGGCCTATCTCCTGGCCATTGTCACGCGTTCGCCGGAATGGCCGAACGGACATCCGGACGCGCTGTTCTCTTCTCTGCTCATTTCCTGGCTGATTGCCATGCTGATTACGGTCGTTCTCTTCCGCAGAGGAAAGTGGCGCAGAAAGGTACCCGGGCTGTATGAATGAGAAAGAGGGAGGCATGCCTCCCTCTTTTGCGTTCATACATGGAATCGAAGCCGCGACACATCCACGCCCAGCGACTCCGCCTTTTCAAACATCATTTCAATCAGTTTGGCCCGGGACCATCGTTCCGGGTTTTCCTTGGTGATAGGCAGATTTACAACCAGGTTCGCATACACCCCATCCGTGCGGGTGGAACGCAGTTCATACAGCGGGTGATCCGGATCCGACTGATTGATCTGCCATTCAATAAAGATTTTCTCATTCGACTCATCCATTGCGTTTTTCCCCCTCCTGTTCCAGACGTCGATATACCTTGCGGCGCATGGTCAGAAAACAGGCCAGGCCGCCGATGACATCCGAGATCGGCTCCGCCAGAAACACACCGTTGACTCCCAGTCCCAAGCGGGGCAGAAGAAGTGTCAGGGGGACAACAATCAGGACCTTGCGCAGAATGGAAAAAAAGACAGCATACGGTGCATAGCCCAGCCCCTGGAACACAGCCTGTCCGGCAAACTGAAATGTCATGAAAAGAAATCCTGCGAAGAACAGGCGCATGGCGTCCATGCCCTGTACGATCAGGTCCTGCTGCCGGGAAAAGATCCCGAGAAAGGCCCCGGGAAACAGCAGTACCACAACCCAGAGCACCAGTGTATAACCAAGCCCCAGCAGCGTCATAAACCGGATGCCGCTTCGCACCCTGTCATATTTCCGTGCACCGAAATTAAACCCGAGTACAGGCTGCGACCCATGGGTCAGCCCCTGAATCGGAAGATGCATGATCTCGCGCACAGAACAGAGCACCGTAAAGATCGAAACATACAGGTCTCCGCCGAACAGCTGCAGTGTCGATGTACAGGCCGCCTGTACGATTCCATTGGTAGCCGACATCATAAAGCCGGCGCTTCCCAGTGTCACGATTTTCCGGGACAGATCACGCGTCGGACGCAGGTATTTTCTTTTCAGCGTTATTTCCGCCCTGCCTCCTATCAGAAACCGAAGGACCCATGCGCAGGAAACGGTCTGAGAGATCACCGTGGCTACAGCGGCTCCCTGTACGCCCCAGTGCAGGACATAGATCAGAACCGGGTCCAATATCAGGTTCAGCACTGCGCCAAGAACGGTGGTCAGCATGCCCACGGTAGGATATCCCTGAGCATTGATAAATCCGTTCATGCCTATCGAAATCATGGCGCAGGGAGTTCCCAGAAGATAGATGCTCAGATATGCATTGGCATAGGGAAAGGACTGGGCACTGGCCCCGAAAAGAAACAGAAGCGGCCGCTGAAACAGATAGATGACTGCCATCAGAATGACACTGGTTATGATAAGAAGCCCCATCGTATGGCCCATAATGGTCCGGGCTTTCTCCGGCTGATCCGCACCGCGCGCCATGGAAAACAGCGGCATGCCGCCCATACCGTAGAGATTGGTAAAAGCTGCAATCAGGGATATCAGCGGAAAGGTAATGCCAATGCCGGTCAGCGCCAGTGTACCATCGCCTGGCATATGTCCGATATAGATCCTGTCAACAATATTGTACAGCAGCTGAACCAGCTGGGCGATTGCCAGCGGTATTGCCTGACGAAGGATCAATGACGGAATCCTGCCCGCACCGAAATCCGGTTTGCTTCCGTTTTTCCCCATCCCATGCATAAAGCAGCCTGCCTCCTGATACAAGATAGCACGATTGTACCGCTTTTTTGTGTATGATAAAAGAAAAAAATCGTCCCTGTGCTGTGCATGGGATGAAACGGTCGGTTTTTCTGTCCGGATGAAGGGGCAGGCGCTTTCCTTCTGCTGTTTTCTTTTGTTTTCTTACAGGCAGTCTGCTGTGTCCCGGCACGCGCATGCAAAAGAATAGATAAATGAAGGCATGCTGCCCTGTTTCAAGAACAGCATGCCCTGTATTCCCTTATGGCTGCGGCAGATTCAGAATCGGCAGTGTTGCGCCATCGCCACCATTCATGTATGTCGGCAGTTTTCCATCCCAGCGATTGGCCTGCGTCCACTGAATCAGCGATTCTGTCAGCGACTGAGAAATCTTGCCATTGGCCTCTGCCTCCGCTTCGGCCTGCACTTTCGTAGCATATGCAGCGGCGTCAGCATCAATCTTCTTTACGGCAGCTTCGGCTTCCGCGCTGATACGCTGACGTTCGGCAGCCTGACGGGTTTCCATGGTTGCCTGTTCCTGCTCAATCTCTGCCTGAAGTTTCTTCTGGGCAGCAACCTGCTTGGCTTCCACAGCATCGGTAAACGAATCGGTGAAATCAATGTTTTCCAGGGATACACTGATAATGTTGATGCCATAGCGGTCCATTTCCTCAGAC
Organism: uncultured Eubacteriales bacterium; assembly: GCA_902764915.1. Lineage (GTDB taxonomy): Bacteria > Bacillota > Clostridia > Christensenellales > Aristaeellaceae > UBA2943. The sequence continues at coordinate 116,152 of CACWXY010000002.1, forward strand.
AGCTTTTCCCGAATCGTGGTTGACAGGTTTTCACGCGCAGCCACCAGATTCTCTGCGGTATACTTGGAAAAGACAGCCTTGGTATTTTCCAGAAGGCGCGGCATCACAAGCGTGGAGAAGTATCCGGTTCCAACTTCCCGATAAAGCGTCATGGCTGTTGCCTTATTAATGGAGAAGTTCACAGAACCGATGATATCCACCTGCTGAATATCCGAAGAAAACGCCTGTGCGGTAAAGCTGGTCTTCTGCTCCCGGTTATCCATGAGAACGACGGACTGGAAGGGGTTTTTAATGTGCAGTCCCGCGTCCAGCGTAAAGTCTTCCACTTTTCCGAACGTAATCAGAATGCCTGTATATCCCGTCGGAACCATGGAATAGCAGTTCGTTCCCAGAATGATCACCGCAAGTATCCCGGCAATCAGCAAAACCAGACGACGGATGCCCCTTTTACTCATGTTTTACCTTTCTCCTTTCACTCTGCCGGATTTCGCATCCGGTGAGATGAATGATAGACCTTGGTCTTCCGGAAGAATAGAGATAATGTCCAAGTTATACAGTCCATGGTTTCAAATGTCCCAATTGCTGTATCTTCAGAATATCTGATTCCCTTCTGTATCCAGTATGTGCCAGCCTTCCTCATTGCGTACGCACGCAAACCCGTCCGTAAAGGAGACCACCTGCTCATAGGCAATCGGAATCACCGTTTCGCCTGCATGATTGATGTATCCCCATTGATTGTCTTTTTTGACTGCCGCCCTTCCGTCCTGGAACGCATAGCATGCGTCATAGGTCGGGGCGATGACCATCTCGCCTTTCTTGTTCATAAAGCCGCGCTGGCCGCCCAGTTCGACTGCAGCCACTTCCTCGGAAAAAGGAGCGGCAAATTCATATTTCAGTTCAATGATTTCCCAGCCGTTTTCGTCAATGCATCCAAATTTCCCGTTCCGTGCGACCACAGCCAGTCCTTCCCGGAACTCATTGACAAACTCATACTGCGGATCCACGACCAGGATACCCCGCTGATTGACAAAACCATACCGGTTGTTGACACCGACCCGTCCCATGCCTTCGGTAAACTCCAGCGTAATATCCCAGTCGGGAACCACCACGGTCTGTCCTTCCCGGTTGATATACCCCCATTTGCGGTTGCGCATGACGGTGCACATGCCGTCATGGAACTGACCGGTCTTCTGCCATACGGGCTGGATCACTGTTTCTCCGGCTTCATTGAGGAATCCGTAGAGATCTCCCGACTGAAACGCGGCAAGCCCTTCCGAGAATGTATAGCCCTTATCCCATGCGGCACGGGGGATTTCATTCCCCTGCGTATCCATGATCATGGTTCTTCCGCGTTTTTCCGCCACGGCACGGCCATTGATAAAACTGCCGGTGTGATCCCATACAAGCGGTACAACCACTTCGCCTCTGGTATTGATAAATCCGAAGCGGTTCCGTTCCTCCACCGGCGCAAGCCCGTCTGCAAAATCACCGGACAGCCGATAGGAGGACTCAAAGATCAGATGTGCCTGCGGATTGATGATCCCATGCCGCCTGCCGGAATGGTCCTTGAACTGGAAAAGGCCTTGCCCGCAGGAAGATACTTCCTTGGCATGCCGGAACATTTCCACCAGACGCTGCTCGGTCTCCCGGTCATTTCGGCGGGCCGAACGCGGCACATGCACATGGGCGGCATCCGATTTCTCGCGCTCCGCGCCTTTGCCTTCCATACGGTTCTTGCGCGGCGGATTCTTCACCGCCGTACCTTTTTCAGGCGCGGCCTTGCTTTCGGTCTTCTCTGCCGTCCTATCCTCAACGCTTCTACGCGGATTTTTCCCGGGCTGTGAACGATTCGGGTGCCGCGTCCTCAGCGTCATCCCGTCCTCGGCGGCAGCGGTGTCTGTGCGCCGTTTCTCAGCTTTCGGATTTTCGCTTTTTCCGCTCTCCTGGCGCTGTTTCGGGTTCTTCCGACGGACCGGTTCGCGCATGCCGCCCTTGCGGGACACGTCTCTGCGATCATTTCCACCCGATTTCTGACCTTCCGCCCCTGCGCCGTCCGGTGCCTGTGTGGCAAGAAGCCAGGGACATAATACGAAAAGCCAGCGTTTTGTTTGCATCTTCATGCAACCTCCCTACGTTACCGCTTGGTATAAGCCGGTGAAAGAGTATATCATTGCGCGCTTTTTTCGACAACCAGCACCAGATGACGGCGTACTGGTCATCGCAGATGCCGGGAGCCGTGGACAGGCGCCGATCCGTTCCTCCGGGATCTGTACAGGAAGCCCTTCCTTTGCCAGAGGAGAGACAGGCCGGCTCCCGGAAGAAAAGCGGACGGGCGTCCCAGGACTCCTGTGGCATCATCTATGCCAGTTTCCGACCCCGAAGCCGCTTCAGACACAGGTGCGCTCTTCGCGCTGCCTCGCTTTCCATCCGACTGCATCCATGCATGCCCCGGATGATCGGATCAGAGGCATGCTGCTGTTATTCGAAGCTTTCTCCACCCGCCGTATCGCACCGCCATGTCATCTGATACCACAGCGCGCCGCCATGCGCAGATGAGGAGATCCCGTCCATGACAAACCCCAGACGCCGGTAAAATGGAATCCTGTGTGCCTTGCAGGTAAGAATAATCCCCTTTCTTCCCTGCGCAGCTGTATCCTGCTGCATCCGCCGGATGAGACGGGAGGCATACCCTTTTCCCCGCTTTTCAGGGAGCGTATTGACACCAAAGAGCATCTGCCAGTCTCCGTTTTCCCTGTGCATATGCGGATGAGAAAACATGGCATCCGTCAGCACTTCCCAGTCAGAAACAAAGCCGTTGATGAAGCTCACCAGCGTCCCATCCTCCCACAGAAGATAGAAGTGCTGGGGAAAGGTCCGGACACGCTCGGCAAGGGTATCCTCGCTCGCCGCTTCCCGGGGCGGAAAACAGATTTTTTCCATTTCAGCCAGACGTGCGATATCCTTCATTCCTGCGTGGGTAATGGTCAGCACGGGCTGCTGCATTGCTATTCCGCCTCCTTTCCCTGCTGATGCCTTATTGCATAAAGGAGTATATCACAATCCCGCAGTGGCAGAAAGAGACAGGCCTCCCATCCTTGACAGGTGAAAACCGCTTACCTATGATGCTTCTCATCGATTCAGACGGAGGTAGATCCCATGGACGTCGTCTTTCTTGATGTGGACGGAACCCTTCTGGACTTTCATCAGAACGCGCAGTGGGCGATTGCGCAATGCGCTGCGCACCAGGGTCTGCGCCTGCCGGATAGCTTTATGCCGGCCTTCCATCGCATCAACAACGCACTGTGGTATGCGCTGGAAAAGGGGGAGCTGTCACTGTCCCGCCTGCATGAAGTCCGGTTCCAGAAAATCTTTGAAAGCCTTCACCTGTCCGGGGATGCAGCCCGGTTTGAAGACGACTTTGTCGCGCTCCTGCGGGAAAGCTGTATTCCCGTGGAAGGCGCGCTATCCCTGGTAAAGGCGCTTTCCGACATCGCAGTGGTGTGCGTGGCCAGCAATGCGCCGCGGCATCAGCAGGAAAGACGGATGACGCTTGCCGGTATGGCGCCCTATATTTCCCGATACTTCGTTTCCGAAGCCATCGGCGCTGCCAAGCCATCCCCGGCATTCTTCGCATACTGCCAGCATGCTTTTCCGGATATTGCCCCTGACCGCATGTGCATGATCGGCGACAGCCTGCATGCCGATATGGAAGGCGCGCATCTTGCCGGCATGCATACAGTATGGTTCACTTCCCCGCTGCCCGCCGTACTGCCCGAAAGTGTGGACTGGGCGACAGACAGGCTCAGCGATATACCGCCGCTTCTGAGAAAGTAAAGCCTTCTGCATGCTTTGATCCAGCCGCAGGCCATCCGCGCACCCGGGAACCGATGTTCCTGCTTGACGCTGCATGAAAAGACCCGTCAGCGTCGATTTTCTCCATGTCAGTGACATGTGCGCGGTATCTCCCATCGGCCGTCCGGAGGATGGCTGCCGGCACATCGCGCGTATCCAGGCTTCATCCCTGGGGTTGCGCTGTCCGTCTTCTTTTCCGCATTTTCTGGAAATGTCCAGAAGAAGCATGACGCGCCTCAAAAAGAGAATCCGTACCCCGCCCCGTGGCGGTTTTGCAGAATAAGCAAACCGGCCTTTTTCCCAAGGCCATGAGATTATGCCGGGCATCAGAAAAAGGGGAAGCCATGCTTCCCCTTTTCTCATGTCCGGGTGGTCTTTCCAAGGTACGCTTCCTTGACCCGTTCGTCGCCCAGAAGCTCCATACCTGTTCCGTGCATGCCGAGAGACCCGGTCTCCAGAACATAAGCCGAGTCCGCAATCTTCAGCGCCGCATTCGCATTCTGCTCAACCAGAAGAATCGTGATGCCCTCCTCATGCAGACGCTGAATAATCGAGAAAATGTCCTGAATCACCTTCGGCGCCAGGCCGAGAGACGGTTCATCCATCATCAGAAGTTTGGGGCGCATCATCAGTGCCCGACCCACAGCCAGCATCTGCTGTTCACCGCCGGACAGTGTCCCTGCCAGCTGCCAGCTGCGCTCCTGCAGCCGAGGGAACAGCTGATACACGTGCTCCAGATCCGGCTGCAGATCATCCTTGCGCAGGTATGCCCCGATTTTCAGGTTTTCCAGTACAGTCAGGTTCGGAAAGACACGCCGGCCTTCCGGTACCATACCGATGCCTTCGGAGACGATTTTCTGCGGTGTCTGTCCGCTGATCACCTGTCCGTCATAGGTGATGGTTCCTTCCTTCAGCGGCACAAGCCCCGAGATCGCGCGCAGGGTTGTGGACTTTCCGGCACCGTTTGCACCGATCAGTGTCACAATCTCGCCCTTTTCCACACGTATGGATATGCCCTTGAGTGCTTCAATGCCGCCATAAGAAACCTTCAGGTTATCCACATACAGAAGACTCAATCCACGTCACCTCCCAGGTACGCCTCAATCACGGCCGGATTCTGCTGAATCTCCTCCGGCGTGCCCTCGGCAATCAGCTTGCCGAAGTCAATGACATAGATGCGGTCCGAAATATCCATGACCAGATTCATATGATGCTCAATCACCAGTACGGTCAGTGAAAACTGCTCCTTGATACGCCGGATGAAGGCACTGAGTTCCTCGGTTTCCTGGGGATTCATGCCGGCTGCCGGCTCATCGAGCAGCAGCAGTGCAGGCTTTGTGGCAAGCGCACGGGCGATCTCCAGAAGACGCTGCTTGCCGTAGGGCAGGGATGTCGCCATCTCATCTTTGACATCGGTCAGACCCACAATTTCCAGAAGGCGGTCCGTTTCCTTCCGCATGGCCGCTTCTTCCTGGCCGTTGAGGTGCAGCATCTGCGTAAACACATTGCTTCTGCGCCGCAGATGCATGGCTGTCAGCACGTTTTCAAAGGCTGTCATTCCCTTGAACAGCCGGATATTCTGGAATGTCCTGGCAATGCCCAGTTCCGTGATCTTATCAGGCGTATTGTGTACCACATGCCCGGAGAACGCATCGATTTCCTTGCCCGCGTAAAACTTCCTCATGCGCCCCGAGGGATGATTCCGGGCAATGGGCATGCCGCGGAAGATCACGGCGCCGTTGGTGGGTTCGTACACGCTTGTCACACAGTTGAATGCCGTTGTCTTTCCTGCCCCGTTCGGGCCGATCAGAGCGACAATCTCGCCTTCGTCGATATGCATGTTCAGATCATTGACAGCCACCACGCCGCCGAACTGCATGGTCAGATGGCGGATTTCCAATACTGGTTCCTTCATGTCCGCGCCCCCTTCCGTTTTCTGAACAGATCCGGCAGTTCCTTCGTTCCCATAATGCCGCGCCGGAAAAAGAGCACGACAATCATGATCACCACGGAGAATACGACCAGACGGAATCCGTTGCGAAGAAGAGGAACCTCAAAGGTTCCGATCATCTGCTTCTCATCCAGGAACCGCAGCCACCACTCGGAACAGGCGACAAACAGAAAACTGGATATCACGGAACCTGTCACGGAACCGATGCCGCCGATCACGACAATCAGCAAAATCTCATAGGTCATGGCCGAGGTAAAGCTCTTGGCCTGCACGGTTGTCTGGTACATGGCAAGCATTGCGCCTCCCACGCCCGCAAAAAACGAGGAGATGCAGAAGGACAGCTCTTTGTGATGGAAAAGATTGATGCCCATGGCCTCTGCGGCAATCTCATCATCGCGGATCGCCTGCAGGGCACGCCCGTAGCCCGAGTGAATCAGAAGCACAATCAGGGCTATGCAGACGCCGGAGATGAGAAACGGTATCAGGGTAGAAAGATAGACAGTGACATGGCCCTCGGCATCTGTCAGGTTAAAGTTGTTAAAGTTCGGGAACATGCGCAGCATATTGGAGCCGTTTGTCAGGGGTCCCAGCTTGTCCCACTGGAAAACCGCGCGCACAATCTCGGCAAACCCAAGCGTGGCAATCGCCAGATAATCGCTCTTCAGCCGCAGCACCGGCAGCCCGATCAGGAAGGCAAAGAAGGCAGCGACAAGCCCTGCCAGAATCATCGCGACAAAAATCGGGAGCGTAAACTGTACAATGCCGCCGTCATAATACTGATAGACACTCATGCGCTGAGAAAGCGGAATCGTAAACACGGCATAGACATAGGCACCGATGAGCATGAACCCCGCCTGTCCCAGAGAGAAAATCCCGGTAAACCCGTTGAGCAGGTTCATGGAAACCGCGATCAGGGCGTATGTCGCCCCTTTCTTGAGCACTGTAAACAGCATGGAAGTAGGTGGAAGCACCTGCTCTGCGATAAAAACCAGCACGTAAACCAGTACGATCAGGCACAGAGAGACCCATGTCGCACCGCTGATGGATTTCTTTCCTTGTTTCTGCATGGCTCTCACCTCACACCTTGTCTGTCGCCTTTTCACCGAAAAGGCCCGTGGGCTTTACCACAAGAATGATAATCAGAAGCGCAAAGGTAAACGCATCGGAGAATGTGGCCAGTCCCAGAGGACGCGCGATCACGCCGGACTTGAAGAGAATCACATCCATGCCTTTGATGATGTTCTCCACAATACCGATAATGAAGGCGCCGATCACCGCACCGGGGATCGAACCAATCCCTCCGAACACAGCTGCGACAAACGCCTTCAGGCCCGGCATGGCACCAGAGGTCTGAATCACCGTGTTATAGTTGGTAAAATAGAGAATCGACCCGACGCCCGCCAGGAAGGAACCGATCACAAAGGTTGTGGAAATGACGCTGTTGATGTTAATGCCCATCAGCTGGCTGGTCTCAAAATCCTTGGACACTGCCCGCATGGCCATGCCGATCTTGGTTTTGTTGATCAGAAGCACCAGAGCCACTACCAGGAAAATGGTCAGGAAAGGCGTGACAACCGTCACAATCTTGGTGGTCGCAGGCCCGATGGTAACGGAATCCGAAATCCAGGGAATGGTCGGATACTGCTTGTTCAGACCGCCGGTAATGTACAGCACCAGGTTCTGCAGGGTATAGGAGACACCAATGGCGGAAATCATGACACTCATGCGCGGCGCAGAGCGCAGGGGCTTGTAGGCAACACGCTCAATCAGAAAGCCGATCAGCGCCGTGAAAAGAATCACAAGCGGAATACACACATACAAAGGCATTCCGCTGGCGGAAATATAGATCATGATAATACCCGCTACCATGAACACGTCACCGTGCGCGAAATTAATCAGACGCAGTATGCCGTACACCATGGTATAGCCGATGGCAATGAGCGCATACTGCCCGCCCACGGAGATTCCCGATAGCAGATATGGAAAGACGGTATTCCACATACCCTAAGGCACTTCCCTTCCCGGATCATTTGGCATAAAAAGGAGGCGACGAAGGCTATTGATGCCTTCGCCGCCAGGATCGCATTTCATCGAGTTAATCAACGCTTGCTTCCGCCACAAAGGTCCAGTCACCTGTCTGCGTATCCACGGTCTTCACAAACGCAGAGGTACGGATCGCGTCGCCGGTCTCGTCAAAGGCAATTGCACCGGATACACCTGTCAGCGTCACGGAAGGCAGTGCTTCCATAACCGCCTTGGAATCTATGGAACCGGCAGCCTTCATGGCTTCCAGTGCCGTATAATAGGCATCATATCCCATGACGGATACAGCGGAGATCACATCATTCCCGCCATTGTTCGTCAGGGCTTCGCTGTTGCTGTTCAGCCAGGCCTTGAAGCCTTCGTCAAATTCCGCATTGGCGCCTTCCTGATAGAAGGTGTCGATGATCAGCTGAATGTTAGTTCCCTTGGCTGCTTCCGCTACCACATTGGAGTCCAGCGTATCGCCGCCCAGGATCGGATAGGTCACGTTCTGGGAACTGGCCTGCTTCACGATCTGTGTGGAATAGGCAATGGATACCGGGCTGAAGAACACATCCGCGCCGAACATGGTCGCGTTGGTCAGATAGGAAGTGAAGTCCGAGTTGCCGGTGGGGAAAGTCTCGTCATAGACCATGCCGCCCAGTTCCTCGAAAGCGCGCTTGAAGTAGGTCACAAGGCCTACATCATAGTCATTGCCCAGTTCAGCCAGGCAGTAGGCAGTGCGTGCGCCCAGTTCCTTGTAGGCATAGTTCGCAAGCACAGTGCCCTGGAAGGGATCCAGGAAGCAGATGCGGAAGTAATGGCTGTTGCCGGCGGTTACCTGCGGATTGGTGCAGGTCGCGCCGATCGCAGCGATATCGGCTGCCTTGAAATAATCCGATCCCGCAATGGAGACGGCGGAGCCATAGGAACCAAGCACGACGGCCACCTGTTCGCTGACCAGTTTCTGGGCAGCAGAAGGCGCCTTGTCCGGTGTGGATCCGTTGTCAGCATACACCAGCTCAACCTTGTATTCCTGGCCGCCAACCTCTACGGTAGGGGTCTTTTCCAGAGCATACTGCATGCCGAGCATTTCCTGCTTTCCGCCCGCGCCGCTGTCACCGGAAGCCGGTTCAAACACGCCGATCTTGACAACCGGCAAATCATCGGCGAAAGCCAGCGCCGGGAGCACCATCATGCATACCAAAAGAAGACTGAGAATCTTTTTCATTGTCAAAACTCCTTCCTTAGTCGTCGGATGCCGAGAGTATAAACCCGGGACAGAAATTTGCAAGAAGTCAGGCCCAAATTCTGCAATAAAATACAGATAAAGTACAATATTTCCGGAAAATCAAACACACATATGCAGAATTGCGTTCTTTATTTTGCATTTTTGATGCTTTCCGGTCATTCCCGCATGGACAGGACCACCGGGAACCTTTATACTCCTGCGGGGAGGAAATGATTATGTCGCAGAAAACGGCCATCCGTCACCTGATCCTGTCCATGCTGATCTATGGCACCATCGGCCTTGTTCGCCGCATGCTTCCCGTATCATCGGCCTTTCTCGCCATGAGTCGCGGGTTTCTCGGGGCCGGTTTCCTCTATCTTGCCATGCGCATCAAGCGTACCCGTTTTTCCGCAGCGGCATGCCGGGGCAGTTTCCGCTATCTGATTCTTTCCGGTATGCTGATCGGCCTGAACTGGATTCTCCTTTTTGAGTCCTATCAGTATGTTACTGTCGCCACGGCCACGCTTTGCTACTATATGGCACCCGTGTTTGTCATGCTTCTTTCTCCGCTGCTGCTCCGGGAAAGACTGCGCATGGTGCACATGCTGTGTATTCTGCTGGCGCTGATGGGCATGGCACTCCTGTCCGGCGTCTTCTCCTTCGCAGGCCAGGTCCATCCGCTGGGCATTCTTCTGGGGCTTGGCGCTGCGCTCCTCTACGCCAGCGTCATTCTGGTCAACAAGAAGATCCCGCCTATGCCGGCTATGGAGAAGACGATTATTCAGCTTCTGTTTGCCGGACTGTCCACCCTTCCCTATGTATGGCTGAGAGACAGCGCGCCTCTGTCCCTGACGCCGCAGAGCATCTGCCTTCTTCTCCTGATCGGTCTGATTCATACAGGGATTGCCTACCTTCTCTACTTCGGCGCCATCCCCTATCTGCCGGCCCGTACCGTCTCAGTCATCAGTTACCTGGATCCTCTGGTGGCCGTCCTTCTCTCATTTACTGTGCTTCACGAACCGCTGGGCATTACCGGTTTTCTCGGATGCCTCTGCATTCTCACAGCCTGTATTCTGGTGGAAACCATTCCCGCCACCCCCAAGAAAGGAGCATCCCTATGATCTCATTTGCAAGCGACTATATCGAAGGCGCACACGAAGCGATTCTTCAGCGTTTTCATGAAACAAATCTCGTTCCCCAGACTGGCTACGGCGAAGACGAATACTGCCGGTCCGCCAAGGAAAAGATCCGCAGGGCCTGTGACGCGGAAAACGCCGATGTCTTTTTCCTGGTGGGCGGAACGCAGACCAATCAGGTGGTCATTTCCACGCTTCTGCGGCCCATCGAGGGTGCTGTATGCGTACAGACGGGACACATTGCCGTACACGAAGCCGGTGCCATTGAGAGCACAGGACACAAAGTACTGCCGCTTCCCGCACATGACGGAAAAATGCAGGCGGAGGATCTCCGGTCATATCTTACGGATTTCTTTGCCAATCCCACCTGCGATCATATGGTCTTTCCCGGTATGGTATACATTTCGCACCCCACCGAATACGGAACACTGTATACTCGGTCCGAGCTAGCGGAACTGCATCAGGTCTGCTTGACCTGGCATCTGCCGTTATACATTGACGGTGCGCGGCTGGGATATGCCCTGACCAGTCCCGCTTCCGATCTGCCGCTGCCGGAACTGGCTCGGTTATGCGATGTGTTCTATATCGGCGGTACGAAGGTCGGTGCACTGTGCGGGGAGGCCGTTGTCTTTCCCCGCGGCAATGCGCCGGAGCATTTCATGACCTATGTCAAGCAGAGAGGCGCCATGCTGGCCAAGGGACGTCTGCTGGGGATCCAGTTTGATACGCTGTTTACGGATCATCTGTACGAAAAGCTGGGCGCGCATGCCAACCGGATGGCAGAGAAGATGGTGGCGCTTTTTGTCAGGCATGGGTTTGCCATGGCCTGCGCATCGCCTACCAACCAGCAGTTTGTGATCATGTCCCACAGCCAGATCGAGGCACTGTCACAGGATGTGATCTTCGAATTCTGGGAGAAGAAGGACGAAACCCATGACGTCGTCCGCTTTGTCACCAGCTGGGCCACCAGTGAAGATCAGCTGCGCGCGCTGGATGCATGCCTTGCCAGGATTGCCGAGCTGTGACCGCCTCGTTTCCTGCGCATTGTCAGTAACGTCTGTATCTGCTAAAATACGGCTGTATTTTATGCAAGGATTTGGGGGATTGACGCAGTGCGATATGTTGCCCTTTTGTTGGGACTCGGAATGCTCTTGCTTTGGGGGAGCGCGTTTGCACAGGAAAGTGTTTTTACAGACGGACGGGATGTGCCGATCTATGACAGTTCGTCAGAAATGGCGCCTCTTGAACCGCTGGAATCACCGCTGACCCTCCCGATTGACTTTTCTCCCGGATACGGTCCCTGGCAGGATGCCTACATCGGTGACTGGGAATACCAGGATCCCACCATTCATGTCACGGTTTCGCGAAACCGCACCGAGGACTGCACATACTGGGTCGCTGAGATCCGCATTCAGGACGCCTCGCAGCTGCGCGTTGCGTCCGCTGACGGCTTTGATTCCAATATGGTAATGCCTGGCACCGCACTGGCGAAACGGGTCAATGCCGTCATCGCCTGCGACGGAGACTATTTCTGCTACACGCGCAAGGGCTATATCATCCGCCAGGGAATCCTGTATCTGAACAAAATTCACGGCGGCCGTGATCTTCTGCTGGTGGATGAGGACGGAGACTTCCACATCATCCGCAAAGCAGACCGGCATGACGGCACAGAAGTCATTAACGGAAAGAAAGTCATCAACTGCTTCTTTTTCGGCCCCGTGCTTGTGGAGCACGGAGAACTGGGAACAGAATTCCGCTATTCTGACATGGCATATAAGGAAAAGGCACAGCGGCTGTGCATTGCGCAGGTGGGAAAGCTGCACTATAAGATCATCTGCTGTGAAGCGCCTTTCCGTGGCTCGGCGGGCATGACGCTGAAGCAGTTCGCCCAGTTTGTGCAGTCGCTCGGTGTGGATACCGCCTACAACCTTGACGGCGGCGATTCCACCATGCTGCTGTTCCGCGGTGAAAAAGTCAATGATATTGAAAACCCGCATACCCGGGATATCGCCGACATTGTATACTTCGCCTCTGCCTGGCCCGGGGAAGCGGATGGAAAGGATCAGTAAACAGCATGTATTTCGGTCTCCTGTCCGCGGGAATACTGGTTTCCTTCTTTCTCTTCGGCCTTCTGAATCAAAAGCATGGTCAGCCCTGGGCTATGACCATGCTTTCCCTTGTCTTATCCCTGCTTCTGGGATTTGTTTTTGCCAAAGCCGGATACTGTCTGCTTCTGGCGGACACGGAACTGTTCGGCTACGGGCTGGAATCGCTGCTGTCCTTTATGCCCTATGAGTTCTCCGTATTCTGCGGCGCGCTGGGCGTTGTCCTGGGCGTATTTCTCTCCGCCCGCATCTTTCGCTGCTTTTCCCTGGATCTGATGGACCGCTTTGCCCCCATCGGGGCCCTGATTCTCAGCTTCATCCGCTTTGGAGAATATACCCTGGGAACGCTGGGAGCGGGACCTATGATCCCGGAAACGCATTTTCTGGCCCGCTTTCCCTGGGGGCTTCCCAACAGCTTCGGAGAATGGCATGTGGCTATCTGCGTGTTCGAGGGCCTGCTGGCCCTTCTCTGCGGCGCAGGCTTTCTCCTTTTCTACTGCCTTGCCCCGCAAAAGAAAGAAGGTTCCGTCTTCCAATGGACCGTCTTTTTCCTGGCGCTTCCGCAGATCCTGTGCGAGAGTCTGCGCGCCCGGTGCATGAAGTGGGGCTTTGTCCGAATTGAACAGCTGCTGTGCGGCCTTCTGATCCTGTTTCTGGTATGCATGGCATGCAGGCGGAGGACGCAGGCAAAGCCGCGGCGCCGATATCTGCCTGTTGCGGGCACAGTGCTTGCAATCCTGCTCGTTGTCTTCGTGGAGTTTGCCCTGGATAAACTGCCCCTGTCCACGCCGCTGTGCTATGCGCTAATGCTGCTGGCCATGCTGTTCATGACATGGATGGAATGGCTGGCTACCCGATAAGCAAAAAGAGAGGTTTCCACCTCTCTTTTCTTTATGCACTGCAGCTCAGATCCGCGTCTTTTCTGTATGCTGTCTCATGTGCCTTCCTGCTCTACATGCATGGTATTGCCGTCCGTTGTGACAGTCACCGTTCCCTGCCTTGTCAGATAGACCGTGCATCCTGTCTCCTGAAGAAGGAAAACCACGGAAGCTTCTTCCATCTCCTCCTCGGAACTGGTAATCACTGCCACGTCCGGGGACACCAGTGCAAAGAATTCCTGACTCTTTTTTTCCAGGCGGCCATGGTGCGGCACCTTCAGCAGATCATACGGTCCCTGCAGTTCCTGCAGCAGTTCTTTCAGCCGGGGATTTTCCGCATCGCCTGCAAACAGCATGCGTATTTTTCCATATGTCAGGGACGTGACAAGCGAGAAATCATTCTCCTCATCCTCTCCGTAATAGGAGGCATTGGCCACGTCTATGTCAAGAATCATGTTGCCCAGCGTCAGCGAACGGTTCTCTTTCAGAACCTCCGGCTGCATGTTCTGTTTCTCCATGGCTTCGAGAAATTCCAGATACTGTTTGCTATCGCTCTGATAATCCGGGACAAGCACATGGTCCACTGGAATCGCTTCCAGAATCTTGTCCGCTCCTCCCACATGATCCTTGTCAAAGTGGGTTATGATCATATAGTCGATGTGTCCAACCTCTTTTTCCGAAAGCGCCTGCGTTACGACCGCACCTGCACTGTTTTTTCCGGTATCCATCACCACTGTATAGTCCGGAAGCATCATCACAATCGCATCCGCTTTCCCGACATTGAAAAATGTGATCTCCAGCGTTTCCGACGCCTGAGCCGTCAGCGGAAAAAGCATGAGGCTGCTCCACAGCAGCATGAAAATGCGCTTCACTGTCTCGCCCTCCTTATCCTGCGATAGACACATTGTATCGAACGCATCTGCCGCAGACAAGTCACTCCCCTTTCGTGGATTTCCATAGTCGCTCTTTCAGGTTCAGATGCTGGCTATATGGCGGAAGATACCCTCCATCAATTTGGAGATCTTGTGCAAGTGCCGTAACCGCTTCGCATTTCTGATACCTGGCGTTGTCCAACACAACATGGTTTTTCTTGCCCGCGTAATCAGATGCCAAAGGATGCAGCATCCGGGCTATTTCCGTTGCTGTGATATATGGAGCGTTTGTTACCGTGTGAACTCTTGTGGTTTCCAAAATTGAGAGCCCTAAGAACTTTGTATGCCTTTCGGACAAGTTTTTTCCAAGCCTACGAACCTTTGAATACACACCACCCAGAAAATCGCAACCGTGAACAAAGTGACAAGCATCCATGAAAATAAGGATGTGTGCGCTATTTTTTCTCTTTGCCCGGTGCATAAGCAGCTTACGGATAGATTCATAAAAAGTTGGTTCCGCTGTATCAGCCTTGACAGACAAGGAGCCAGCTTGCAGCTTGCAGATTTCGTTGTTACCAGTCTGCTGACTGACATCAAGGAAACTTTCGTCTCGTAATCTTTTCATGTGTCATGTCGACGATCTGGGACTCAACATCCTTGATCCTGGATTGGCGTCCTCTTCCGGCCTTTCTTTCAAAAAGGCCGTCTGCCTCATCGCTCATGAACTGATTTTTCAGGTTGCAGATGCCACGTTCGCTTACCCCGGTGCGTTCTGTAATCTTAAGGTTACGAACGCCAGCGATTATCAGTATTGCGCCGATGATACACCTCACGATGATTGAAGAAATAACCAGCTGAGATACCAGCTGATAGCTCTGATCACTATTAACGAAACTGACTGCCGCACTCCATGTGTGGGGCCACTGAATCTGCTCTGCTTTCCCGTAGTATATTTCCATCCATAAATACACTATACTCCGTGCGAGAGAAACTATCAGCCAAACCTTCCTTTATTTCAAGTATATAAGAGAGACGATCTGCTTCTCTGAGCGGTTGATGAACTGTCAGTATGGGAACTGCTGACAATAAAACCGGGCAGGAGCGGAGGCTCCAGCCCGGCTGTATATCAGTCAATCCGATAAAGTTTGTGATTATAAAGACAAAGAATCACTCAAACTGCAGAACATCGGTGAATCCGGTTACTTCAAATATGGTCATAACCAGTTTTGAAGCGTTGCGAATCGTCATCGTCGCCTTCTTATGTCATACAATGAGCCGACTGGGAAATTATCCCATACCAGCCATGGTGATCAGCACTCTGCCTGTTTGAACAACTTCTTCTACTGCTTCCGGATTGGCAGTAACAATGAACTGCGCAAGAAGTGACAGCATAAGGCTTGCCAGCAGCAGAATGACTGCGCCACCCAGACGGGAGGAGATCTGTGCAAAAGGCATCAGTTCCATGCGGTCTGCTGCAGACAGAACGGCAACGTCACCGGTACCGCCCATGTTACTCATGCACAGGCCGGCAGTGACGCCTGCCTCAAAGGGATAGAAGCCAACGAGATGGCCGATAAAGGATGCACCAACGAATGCGCCGATACAGGTGGCAGCGCACAGGAGCAGATAAGTGAGTGAGAAGCTGGAAATTACGGTGCCAATGTCCAGGTAGCAGATACCGATACCGATGAGCAACATGTTGGTCAGATTTTTCATCACAAACTGGTACCACTGGAAGCAAGAAATCTCAACGCGTTCAGGAACGATGTTGGTGATTTTGCAAACAGCGACCGAGATAATCATCCAGGCATAGGCATGGATGGTAATACCGGTCCCGAGAGCATTCCAGAGACCCTGCAGGATGAAACCCCAGGCAAAGAATGCGCCAGAGGTCAACAGTCCGACACCCATGCTCTTCAAGTCAATGTGATCGCGTTTCTGCTGAGTCTCAGGACTGATTTCCAGTTCTTTGGGATCCATATGTCCAGCCTTCATCAGCTGACCATTGCCGTTCATTTTACCTTTGATGACTTTGACCAGAATACCTGCAAGGACAATGGAAACGGCGTTGCCGATTGCGACAGCAGGGGTCATGACAGACAATGCCTCTGCTGCGCTCATAGAAGAACTTGCCTCAAAGATCTTGGACAGCGGGGTTGCGCCAGCCCCCATGCCGCCGCCCATAATGGGGAGAGCGATCAGGAGCAGGGCGTTCATTACAGGATAGCCCATCAATGCGGCTATGGCCATGCACAGCCCGAAAGCTACGAATATACCACCAAAGATGGCGGGGAAATAACGGGCTGCGGCTTTGACAAGCAGCTTGCGGTTCATTCCCAGAATGGAGCCTGTGATCAGGGCGGCAATATACCAGTCGAGGAAGCCACCTGTCGTTTTAAAGAATGTGCCAATGTTGCCGACAAGATCCAGACTGCCTAAAGGAAGCTTGGACTCTGCACCGGGGATGACACCGAAGTACACCAAAAGGCCGGAACCAAAGATACATACGATGGCGCCACCGCCCAGGAAGTCCTTGATGACAGGAGTATGGTCACCGATCCAGCCCAGGATTTCCCCTAACACCATCATGAACAGAAAACATCCGGCCATGCCTTTGGGCAGTACACCCAGATAAGTGGCGAGCAGGGTGACAATGGTGATGATCAGGAAGATAGGCCAGGGGAGGGTGAAAAAAGTCAGTGGCTTTTTCTGTTTGCTCATGATTCCAACTCCATTCTTCTTGGTTATTCAGTTTGTCAATTAGATTGCACTCTGTGCTCATATAGCATGTTTCAGATTGAATCTGTCTGAGAGAATCATACACAGAAATAGAGAGACTCGACCTGAAACCGGATAAACAGAACGGAAGATTATAATCTGGCTACCCCGCTGTCTCTTGCGGCTTTGGCCACTGCAGCTGCCACAGCGGGACCAATACGCTTGTCAAAGGCCTTCGGCAGGATATACTGTGTGGTCAGTTCTTCCGGCGCGACAAGGTCTGCCAGTGCGTGAGAGGCGGCCTGTTTCATTTCTTCGTTGATATCGCGGGCACGTACATCCAGAGCCCCACGGAACAGGCCGGGGAAGCACATGACGTTATTGATCTGATTGGGATGGTCACTGCGGCCAGTACCAACAACAGCGGCGCCAGCTGCAAGCGCTTCATCGGGTTCGATCTCAGGGGTGGGGTTTGCCATTGGGAATACGATGGCATCCTTGGCCATGGACTGTACCATTTCCTTGCTGACAATATGTGGTGCGCTGACACCAATAAATACGTCTGCACCTTTCATGGCATCCGCCAGCTTGCCGGACTGCTTTTCAGGATTGGTGATTTTTGCCATTTCTTCCTGGGCGGGATTCATCTGTTCGCCTTCGCACAGGATACCGAAACGGTCGACCATCTTGAGGTGCTTGACGCCCAGGTTCATCAGGTGCTTGCCGATTGCGATTCCTGCACTGCCTGCTCCATTGATAACGACCTTGGCTTCGCCGATATCCTTATTGACAACGCGCAGGGCGTTGATCAGAGCTGCGCCTACAACAACAGCTGTGCCGTGCTGATCATCATGGAATACAGGAATATCGCAGAGTTCCTTCAGTTTGCGCTCGATTTCGAAGCAACGTGGTGCGGCAATATCTTCAAGGTTGATTCCGCCGAAGGAACCTGAGATCAGGTAGATTGTACGCACGATTTCGTCAACGTCTTTGCTGCGTATGCAGATGGGGAATGCATCCACATCACCAAACGCCTTGAACAGAGCACACTTGCCTTCCATGACCGGCATGCCTGCCTCCGGTCCGATATCGCCAAGCCCGAGCACAGCAGTGCCGTCTGTGATGACTGCGACAAGATTATGCCGTCTGGTCAGTGTGAATGATTTATTATAGTCCTTCTGGATTTCCAGACAGGGCTGTGCCACACCGGGTGTATAAGCGACAGACAAGTCATCCTTATTCTTAACAGGAACACGGGACACCACTTCAATTTTGCCCTGCCATTCACCGTGCAGACGCAAAGATTCTTCCATGTAATTCAATAGGAACACCTCCTGATGAAATTGTTGTATAATTCATTGTACTTGTTATCAACGGAAAAAACAATGCCATATTTGGCAAAATAACCACAAAAGCGGGAGAAACTTTTTCTGCCTGTTTAAAGAGCAGCGGGCGTTTTTTGCGTTGAACTGCACCGATTGAGAAACGGATCTTCCATGCATGAACAAAAAAGCCTGCCGATACACTGAAAACCATATCTACAGGCCGTCGTATTGTAGTATGTGCGCTTCTTCGGAACAGCCACATCCGTCCCGTCCTCAAAGACCAGTTCAAAGGAGTCTATCTCTGCGCAGATCCGCAGCCCCTGCCTCATGCTGCTGTGTGAAAGAGTTGCTGCCCGTATTCAAAGCACTGGTACTGACGGACTTGCATGCCCGCTTCGTTGGCCAGTGCCTGCTGGGATATGCCCAGTTCCATTCCTCGGTCGCGCAGAATCTTTGCTTCCCGGATCATCGGCATACCTCCTTGGGTTTTTGGGTGGCATGTTATCTCTACGCAAGTCTACATTTCCCGTTTTTCCTGATGTTTGTTGGATGTATCCCTTAAGCGGTTTTCGTTTCCTTCCCTCGCCCAACGTTGACGGTCAGTCTCCACTTCGTATCATCATGCGCCTTCTTCTTCCCTCTCAGGCTGTCTATCAGATGCTGGGGGGTGTGCCATACTGTGCGGTCTTCTCGGCCTTACAGGCCATATTATGGATGCCAGAGCCCTGCAGGGAGAAATGCAGGTACAGCCCCCCGAAAGAATCCTCCAGCAGACTGCCTTTCAGGTGTATGCCCAGCACGCACCGAAAAAAACAGGCGATGAAGAACCCGCCTATATTCCTCTGTTTGCTTCCACCAAGAAACGGAAAAACAGTGATCTTATGATATTCTGTCATCTGCTTCCGGAAATTGCCAATCAGGTGTATCATACAATTCAGGAACTGGATCTGTCATGAATCGCACCGGTTCCTCAGATGTTCCCAGGGAGGATGTCAATGTGAATACAACCTATGTATGCGGACACAGAAACCCCGATACCGATGCCATTGTCTCTGCCATGGCGTATGCATCGCTGATGAACACGCTCGGCGAGAACGGGTATATTGCCGCAAGACTCGGCCAGCTCAACGATGAGACCAGCTTCCTGCTCCGTAAGTTCGGCTTTTCTCAGCCCATGCTGCTTACGACCGTGCGCACACAGATCCGTGACATTGATTTTGACCGCCCGCCCCAGGTAGGCATCAGCGTTCCCGTCAGTCACGCCTGGGATCTCTTGCAGAAGAATCCTTCACTGAACGCCATTCCTGTCACCAATGAGGATGGAACGCTCTTCGGGATGGTCACTGCCGGCGGGATCGCCCAGAGTGACATGCAGGCGATTGAGAAGCCTGTGCTGGAAGATGTCCCCGTCTATAACGTTCTCAGCGCGCTGGAGGGGCATATCATCAACTGTGACGACGATGTCTTTGATACGCTCTCCGGTGAAGTGCATATCGCGCTTCCGACACCCGGCGGTGCCCTTCGCGGACTGAAGGAAGGAGCCATTGTCGTATGCGGAGAACAGGAAGATGTGGTCGAGCAGGCACTGGCCATGCGGGCCAGCTGCATTATCCTCTGTCAGAGTGATCTGGCGGAAAAGTATCATGACCTGTCTTCCGCCACCTGTGTCATCGCCACACCCTTTGACGCCTGGCGGGCAACCCGCATGCTCTATCAGGCAACACCGGTGCGCCGTATCGCGCAGATCCAGGAACTGGTTTCTTTCCACGTAGATGATTTTCTGGATGATGTTCGCGAGACCGTCCTGCAGAGCCGGTACCGTTCCTATCCTGTACTGGACAGTGACAATCACGTCATCGGAACGCTCGGCCGGTTTCATCTTCTGCGGCCCAAGCGCAAGCGCGTTGTCCTGGTCGACCACAACGAAGTCGGTCAGACAGTCCCCGGCCTTGACCAGGCAGAGCTCGTCGGGATTATTGACCATCACCGCCTCGGGGATGTACAGACCGGCTATCCGGTCTTCATGCGCAATGAGCCCGTCGGTTCCTCCACAACGATTGTTGCGACCATGTACCAGGAGCATGGTCTTATGCCCGGCGAAAAGCTCGCAGGCCTTATGGCCGCTGCCATTGTCAGCGACACGGTCATGTTCAAGTCCCCCACCACCACGCCGCGGGACCGGAAAATTGCGGAACGCCTGGCCCGTATCGCCGGACTGGACCTGGAAGCGCTGGGAAAGGAAGTCTTTTCCGCCAGTTCAGCAGAGAAAGGCGCAGACGTTCTTCTGCGCACGGATTTCAAGGAGTTCCATCTGGCCGGACACAAGCTGGGCATCAGTCAGATCACGACCATGGATTCCGAGGGTATGCTGCAGCGAAAGAATGATTTCCTGGACGAAATGCATCGCCTCCAGGAAAAAGGCGAATATGACATGGTTCTTCTCATGATTACGGACGTGCTCCGCGAAGGAACAGCCCTTCTCTTCCTGGGCGATCAGGAGATCATCCGTCAGGCTTTCAGCGGCGCAGAAGTACACGATCATGAGACATTCCTGAAGGGCGTCGTTTCCCGGAAAAAGCAGATGGTTCCCGCACTGGCTCTGCTTTGGGGCTGAGAAATGGACGCACCGGCAGCATTTTCCATATCGGACATCAGCCATATATCCTGCAAAAAAACTCACACAGGCAGAAACGCCTGGTGAGTTTTTTTGCGTTCTGTGAAGTATGGCGAAAAAGCAGTATCTCCTTTGGCTGCCCGCAAAACATGCCTGCCTGGCACTGCGCAGATGGCGGTTCTCTTTCGGATGCGTGGGAACGCCTGAAGCGCAGCATTGCCAAATCAGGTGAAAGAAAAAAGAGATCCGGACGAATGCCGAATCTCCCGAACCAATCCACACAAGAGCCATCCTTATTCTGCAAACGAATCCGGAAAAGGCTCATACACACCGCTCTGAAACATTCGCTTGATCACGTCATAATGGTCGCCTGTGCGCCATCCGCCTTCCGATGGATTGTGCTTTGTATCAATCACCGTATTGGGGAGGTGCTGCTTCAGTTCTGCCAGCTGTTCATCCGTGATCTTAACCTGTCGATTCCGGTTGATGCAGTTGTACATCCACAGCCGCTGCAGCTGCGGCATCTGATACAGCGGCGTCAGATCCGCGATCATATTAAAGCCGATGTTCAGGTCCACCAGATGTTCCAGTCCGACCAGCGGGGTCAGATCGGTAATCTGATTGGAAAACACCTCCAGGTATTCCAGTTTCTTCAGGCTTCCCACCGGTGTAAGATCCTCGATTTTATTGCATGCAATGATCAGAACCCGCAGATCAGGGAGGTCATACAGAAAGGACAGGTCCCTGGCACCATTATGTCCGATATCCAGGGCCTTCAGCTGCTTGCAGTAGCGGACAATCGAGATATCCGCAGAGGAATGGGTCTTGGCGCCGGAAAAATGCAGTGTCGAGAAAGCCGAGGCATCACTGCGGACAGTATGCTCTGCAAAGCTGAGCGTCCAGCCAAAGGTAATATTCGGAAAGCGCGAGCTCATTTCCTCGCAGCGCTTGATCGTCACCCTTGTGCTGTACATATCGACTGCCCGCAGATGGGGAAACTGTTCCAGAAAGCGATACAGGTCATCCCACTGGTTATAGACTGTAATTCTCCCAAGATCTATCGAAACCGCTTCCGAATCAAACGTCTGCCCATGAAATGTCAGTTCCTCCGCATGCGCAGCCCCTGTCAGAAGACAGCATATCATCAGAAAAGCGATCCATCGTATCCGCATGTCACCTGGCTCCTGTCTCAGTCCGTAAATATCTGTGCCCAGTAATAGTGTTTTTTCCATTTCAGTGCGCCGATCCCAATCCTGCGCAGCGCAGGATCCATGATATTGGCATAATGTCCCGGGGATTCCATCCACGCGCGGAACACCTGTGCCGGCGTTTTCTGTCCCATGGCAATGTTCTCCGCAGCCATCTCAAAGCCGCGGCCGACGTCGGAGAGCACACTGAAGCAGTCCCTGCCATCCGGGCGCACATGATCATAGACGGAAGTGATTTCGCTGGCGCGCACACGTGCGGCAGCGGTCAGTGTGGGATCCAGCACAAGACTGGAAAGCCCCGCCGCATTTCTCGCCTCGTTGACCAGACGCAGAATTTCCGCTTCAAACCCGGCATTGCAGGCCCCGGTGTCAATCCATTTTCCGCTGCTGTCAACCTGATACCCGTCCGGAGTAACAGTATTGACCAGCATTTTGCCGTCATGGCCAAAGTAGTAATCCTTCATCCAACCATCCCGTATCATGGCACCGGAGGACGAAAAGTAATACCACCCGTCTTCGATCTGCTTCCATCCGGTCACCATGCATCCCGAGGCGTCGAAGTAATACGTACTTCCATCCAGGTCCGCAAACCCTGTCACCATACACCCGGTATCATCCATATAGTACCAGTGTTTGCTGTTCTTGACCCAGCTGCTGGTGAGAAAGCTTCCATCTTTGGTCTGCCATTTCCAGTCATCACCGCTCTGCACCCAGCTGCCACTGGCCGCCAGTGCCTGGGCGCAAAGCAGTACCATGAGAAATGCCAGAATAAAGCTTCGTCTCAGTGTGTGTTTCATATGTCCTCCTGTATTCTGCAATTGGATTCCATTATAACACACTCATTTCCTTGTAAAATATGGGTTTTCTGTCATATTATGTAACAATTCCGCTTCCCCGTTACCCGGGAACAGACATGATCCGCAATGCAGGAAAGCCTTACTTTTTCCATGGAACTCTCCTTGACAGTGCTGCCCTGTCCCCATAAAATAAATCGGTATGTTTCCACCTTGCATCAGAGAAGGAGCGCATGTCATGTCTACGAAATTTGTCTTTGTTACCGGTGGTGTTGTTTCCTCGCTGGGGAAAGGGATTACCGCTGCCTCCCTGGGGCGTCTGCTGAAGGCGCGGGGTTTCCACATCAGCATGCAGAAGTGTGATCCCTATTATAATGTCGACCCCGGCCTTCTCTCTCCTCTTCAGCACGGCGAAGCTTTTATCACCGATGACGGCATCGCAGCCGATCTGGACCTGGGACACTATGAGCGCTTTATTGATGAGTCCCTGCACGGCGAGGCCAGTACGACAACCGGTAAAGTACACAAGAAGATCATGGAGCGCGAACTGGCGGGAGAATACCACGGTGGTACCGTTCAGGTCGTACCGCACGTTACCAATGAAATCAAGTCCCGGATTCTGTCCGCTGCCCAGAACAGCGGTGCTGACATTGCCATTATTGAGATCGGCGGTACCGTCGGCGATATGGAATCCTCACCGTATATGGAAGCGATCCGTCAGCTCCGATGGGAACTGGGGGATCACAGCACCTGTTTTATTCATGTGACCCTGCTCCCCTATATCAGCGCTGCCGGAGAAATGAAGACAAAGCCCACACAGCACTCGGTAAAAATGCTGCGTTCCATTGGCATTCAGCCGGACGTCATCGTCTGTCGTACAGAAAAGCCCATTTCCGAAGACGCCAAGGAAAAGATCGCCATGTTCTGCAATGTCAAGGCATCCAATGTTGTGCAGAACGCTGACTGCTCCTCCATCTACGAAGTGCCGCTGCTGCTGGAAGCAGAAGGCCTGGGCGATATTGTCTGCGATGTACTGTCCCTGCCCAAACACAAAGCAGACCTTGCTGACTGGAAAGAGCTGGTAGACAATCTGCATCACCCCAAGCACAGCCTGCGCATTGCGCTGGTCGGAAAATATGTAGCGCTTCATGATGCCTATCTCTCCGTTTCCGAAGCACTCAAGCATGCCGGCATTGCCAACCGCTGTGATACAAAGATCAGCTGGATTCTCTCCGACGATCTGACAGAGGACAATGTCAGCGATCTTGCATCCTATGACGGTATCCTGATTCCCGGCGGTTTCGGAAACCGCGGTGCCGAGGGTATTATTCTGGCAGCACGCTTCGCGCGTGAGCACGGCAAGCCCTGCCTGATGATCGGTTATGGCATGCAGTTGGCTGTCGTAGAGGCCGTGCGCCATCTCCTGGGAAAAGCGGAGGCCAATTCCACGGAAGTATGCCACAGCTGTGCCGTTCCGGTAATCTCCATCCCTGAGGATCGGATCGGTGTCAATGACAGCCGTCAGAATTCCCGCCAGGGCGGTTTTGATATTGCTCTCAGGCCAGGAAGGATTCACGATCTCTATGGCTCGGATAGGATCCGTGAGCGCCATGGAAACCGTTATGAGGTCAATCAGGCCTTTGTACAGCCGCTGGAAGAAAAAGGATTTCACTTTACCGCCTTCTGTGAGAACGGACAGTATCCGGAAGCCTTTGAAATGGAATCCCATCCCTTCTACATCGGCGTCATCTATCATCCGGAATATATTTCCCGTCCCAATCATCCGCATCCGCTTTTCCGCGGATTTGTGGAAACCTGCCTTGCACAGCATCAGGATAAGGAATGATGGGCATGTATCAGTGTAAACTGCATAAAGGACGCGAAAAGCGGGTCTATCAGGGACATCCCTGGATCTTCCGAAGCGATATTGCAGAGGCAGTGGGCAATCCGCCGCCGGGCAGTATTGTGGATGTGGTTTCTTCCCATGGACATTTTCTGGCCAAAGCCTATTACAACCCCCAGTCGCAGATTGCACTTCGCATCATGAGCCTGAAGGACGAGCCGATTGACCGTGACTTCATCTTCCGCCGGGTGCATGAAGCCATATCCTATCGCCGCACTTTTGCGGACCTTCATTCATGCCGTCTGATCTTTGCAGAGAGCGATCGTCTGCCAGCCCTGATTGTCGACAGCTTCGGCGATGTACTGGTGCTGCAGTGTCTGGCACTGGGCATGGAACCGTTTAAGCAGGATATTGTGGATGCGCTGGTAGAGGAAATGCATCCGCGGGGCATTTATGAGCGCAATGATGTCCCTGTGCGCGAACTGGAGGGTCTGCCTCTTACCAAGGGTCTTCTCTATGGGGAAGTTCCCGACCGTGTGGAAATGGTAGAGAACGGCGTACACTTTTATGTCGATGTCAAGGAAGGCCAGAAAACCGGTTTTTTCCTTGACCAGAAGGAAAACCGTGCCGCCATTGCGCCCTTTGTCAGGGGCCGCCGTGTTCTGGACTGTTTCACGCATACCGGTTCCTTTGCTCTTCACGCCGGTCACTACGGTGCCCGGGAGGTTATCGGCGTTGACATTTCCGGCTTTGCCTGTGCATTTGCCACGGAGAATGCCCGGCTGAATCATCTGGAGGATCGGGTCCGGTTTGTAGAAGCCAATGCATTTGACCTGCTCTCCGAGCAGAGCCGGTCCCATACGCACTATGATGTGATTATTCTCGACCCACCCGCGTTCACCAAATCACGTTCCCGCGTGGACAGCGCCCTGCGAGGATACAAGGAGATTAATCTGCGCGCCTTAAAGATGCTGGAAAGCGGAGGCATTCTTGTCACCTGTTCCTGTTCCCAGCATGTTCATCCCGACGCATTCCTGGATATGGTGCGGGATGCAGCCCGTGACGCCCGGGTGCAGCTTCGGCAGATCGAGTACCGAACACAGGGGCGTGATCATCCGATCCTCCCCGCCGCACCGGAAACCCAGTATCTGAAATGCGGTATTTTCCAGGTTTTCTGACACAAAAAACGGAAGCACGGCATGCTCCCGTTTTTTTCATGCTTATGTTTTCCCCAGAATGTCCAGAAGCGCGTCCGTCATCCTGTCCATTTCTTCGTCCGTACCAACGGAAATGCGAAGGTACCGGCACAGCACGTTTCCTGAAAAATAGCGGACCAGTATACCCCGCTCACGCAGCGCTTCCTGCACATGCTTTGCATCCGTTGCATCGGCTTTGACAAACAGAAAGTTGGTCGCACTGTCAAAGACAGGAACATTCTTCTGGCGCAGACGTGCTATGCATCGGTCGCGTGTCTGACAGATTTTCCCCACGGTTTCCTCGGTCCAGGCCACATCCAGCATAGCCTCTCTGGCCCCTGCCTGTGCCAGGCAGTCCAGCGGATAGGAATTAAAGGAATCCCGCACCTTACGCAGCGAAGCGATCAGCTCGGGACTTCCCATGGCATATCCCACACGCAGACCGGCCAGTCCGTGACTCTTGGAAAAGGTGCGCACAATCAGAAGATTCTCATATCGGTCAAGCAGTCTCCTTGCATTGTCCGGCGCAAAGGCAGCATAGGCCTCATCCACCAGAAGCACTTCGCCTTTTTCCTTCGTGTATGCGGCCAGCTTTTCAATCGCCTGCATATCCAGGAACAGACTGGTGGGTGCATTGGGATTGGCGAGAACAACGGGACCGCCCTGACACAGTGATTCCACGTCCACCGTAAAATCATCATGCAGCGGAACCGGCTCATACATAACCCCGAAAAGATCAGCATACACCGGATAGAATGAATACGTTATCGATGGCGCATACAGTTTCTTTCCGGAAAAAAAGGCTGCGAACGCAAAAGCCAGAACTTCATCGGATCCATTCCCGCAGAAGACCTGTTCAGGACGCAGGCCATTGACCTGTGCAATCGCTTCCCGAAGGGCCGTTGCCTCCGCATCCGGATAAAGCCTGAGCCGTGCCATCGCCTCGTCCATGGCCTGTTTCACCCGGGGGGAAGGGCCGTAGGGATGTTCATTCGTGTTCAGTTTAATCAGTTTTCTGCCCTTGGGCTGCTCACCCGGCACATACGGTACCAGCCGCGCAGCCAGTGCGCTCTCATAAGACATGTTCAACCCTCCTGACAGGGATACCTTCCTGCTTCAGATATGCTTTCAGTTCCGGGATCGGCAGGATACGGTCGTGGAACAGGGTTGCCGCCAGGGCGGCATCCGCCTTTCCCTCTGTGAGCACATCCCGGAAATGCTCCTTTTTCCCCGCGCCGCCGGATGCAATCACCGGGACCGGGACAATGGAGGCAATTCTGCGTGTCACATCCATCGCATAGCCCTCGCGTACGCCATCCGTATCCATGCTGGTCAGGAGAATCTCTCCTGCCCCACGCCGTACGCCTTCTTCCGCCCACTTCAGCGCATCCAGTCCCGTATTCACGCGGCCCCCGTTAATGTAGACATCCCATCCGCCTTCCCTGGCACGCACATCCATAGCCAGAACAATGCACTGGCTGCCAAAGCGCTGCGCGGCCTTCTCAATGAAGTCCGGGTTCCTGACAGCCGGGGAATTCACAGATACCTTGTCCGCTCCCAGAAGAAGAAGCTCACGGATCTCGTCAATGGTCGAAATGCCGCCGCCTACGGTAAACGGGATAAACACGCGCTCTGCCACCATGCTGACCACATCGCGCATGGTTCCCCTTTTTTCATGGGACGCATTGATATCCAGAAGCACCAGTTCATCGGCGCCCTCATCATTATATCGTATCGCCGCTTCCACCGGATCGCCGGCATCACGAATGCCCACAAAGTGTACGCCCTTTACGACGCGTCCGTCGCGAATATCCAGACAGGGAATGATTCGTTTGCTCAGCATGCAGCGCATCCTCCCTTCCACTGTGCAAAGCGCCGGAGCATGCGCAGCCCGGCATATCCGCTCTTTTCAGGATGGAACTGTGTGGCGACTATATTGTCTTTCTGCACTGCAGCCACAAACGGCACACCGTAGGTGCATACGGCAATCGTCTCGTCCGAAAGCGTCTGACAGGCATAGGAATGCACAAAGTACACATCATGGGAAGCGCCTTCCTCAAAGAGAATGCTCGCCTTCTCCTCAATGCTGTTCCACCCCATATGCGGGATCTTGAGCCCTGGCCCGCCGGGCAGGCGTCTGACAACGCCTTTCATGATTCCCAGCCCTTCATAGGTGCCGTTTTCCTCGCTGCCTTCAAACAGCATCTGCATTCCGACACATATGCCCAGCAGCGGTTTCCCGGAAGCAACGGTTTCCCGTACCGACTGCTCCATGCCTGTTGCCCGCAGAGCACCGATGCAGTCTCTGAACGCACCGACACCAGGGAGCACCACATGAGAAGCGCGGGCAATCTGGTGCGGATCCGCTGTAATCATGGCTTCATAGCCAAGGTACCCGAAGGCTTTCTCCACACTGCGCAGATTTCCCAGGCCATAATCAATAATCGCAATCATCGGATGTTCCTTTCGCATGCTAAACTGATAAAGTGTCTTTTCCACAGGAAGCTGCCATGCTTCCATGGCAGCGCAGATTCATCAGCGATAGAGAATATCTTCCCGCCGAGGACCATTGGAAACCATATGAATCGGGACCCCTGCCACCTTTTCCAGGAAATCGACATATGCCTTGCAGTTGGCCGGCAGATCCGCATAGTTCTTGATCCCGCGGATATCGCTCTTCCATCCGGGAAGCGTCTTCACAACAGGCTTGCAGTGCATGAGCACCGGGGTTGCCGGGAAATCAGTGATTTCCTGTCCGTCTTCCGTCTCATAGGCCACACATACCGGGATTTCATCCAGATATCCCAGCACGTCCAGATTGGTCAGCACAACCTCTGTTGCTCCCTGCAGCATTACGCCGTAGCGGGTTGCCACACAGTCAAACCAGCCCACGGAACGCGGACGCCCAGTTGTGGCACCGTATTCTCCGCGGTCACCGCCGCGGTCACGCAGTTCTTTGGCGGCATCCCCGAAGATTTCAGAGACAAAGGGGCCAGCTCCGACAGCGCTGGAATACGCCTTGGTGACCGCAAAGATCTTTTTCAGACTGGTCGGTGCAATGCCCGCACCCACACAGCCATAGCCCGCCAGAGGAGAAGAGGAAGTCGTGTACGGATAAATGCCATGATCCGGATCGCGCAGTGTACCCAGCTGTCCTTCCAGAAGAATGGTCTTGCCAGCCCGGTCTGCTTCCTGCAGATAACGGGAGGTATCACAGACCATAGGACGGATGCGTTCACCCATCTCCATCATGGTCCGAACCATTTCTTCCAGATCAATCGGGGGCTTATGGTAGAGATGCTCCAGCAGCACATTCTTTTTCACCAGTGCAATAGCCAGACGCTCTCTGAGAAAGTCCTCATCATACAGTTCGCACACCTGAATCCCGATCTTGGCAAACTTATCGGAATAGAACGGGGCAATGCCTGACTTGGTGGAGCCAAAGGACTGCTTGCCAAGACGTTCTTCCTCAAACTTATCAAAGTCCACATGATAAGGCATAAGCACCTGGCAGCGATCCGAAATCAGCAGCTGCGGCCGCGGTACTTTCTGTTCTTCCAGCGCCTTCAGTTCCTTTTCCAGCGCTTCAATGTTCAGCGCCACACCGGGGCCGATTACATTGACTACATTCTGATGAAATACGCCTGAAGGCAGAAGGTGCAAGGAAAACCTGCCATACGAATTGATAATGGTATGTCCGGCATTTGCACCGCCCTGAAAGCGAACTACGACATCACTCTGTTCGGCCAGAAGGTCCGTGACCTTGCCTTTTCCTTCGTCGCCCCAGTTGGCGCCAACCACAGCCTGAACCATTTTTTCTTCCTCCTTAAGCGCCCACTCCATGGGCACGGGCAGCATTATAAAGAAAACGCATGCAATATGCAACGACCGGCATATATCTTCCTGCACGGCACTTCTGTCTCTCCTTGCGCCAGCATCCCTGCAGAGGTAGGATATAAAGCATCTTTTGCCGCACACAGGGAGGAACACCATGGATAAGCATGAAATCGAGTCTCTTCTTGCCAGACAGAGAGAATGGTTTGCCGAAGGAAAAACAAGAGACATCACAGACCGGCTGAATGCGCTTGCGCATCTTCAAAGCACACTGCTTGCCAAGGAGAAGGCCATCGCTGAGGCCCTGCAGGCAGACCTGGGCAAGTCCGAAACAGAGAGCTACATCTGTGAGACCGGACTCGTACTCTCCGAGATCCGCTGGATGCGCAAGCACATCCGCGCTCTGTGCCGGGAAAAACGCGTGCATACGCCCCTGGCGCAGTTCGCATCCCGAAGCTTTGTATCCCCTGCTCCCTATGGCACGGTCCTGATCATGAGTCCCTGGAATTATCCCATTCTCCTGACACTGGAGCCGCTGGTCGATGCGCTCAGTGCCGGCAATACAGCCGTGCTCAAACCCAGTGCCTATGCACCGCATACCTCTGCGCTGCTGGAGGAGATCATCCGGGAGACCTTTCCTCCGGACTATGTCACGGTCATTCCCGGCGGCCGCGAGGAGAACCAGGCGCTTCTGGAGATGCCGTTTGATAAGATCTTCTTTACCGGCAGTGTCAGCGTGGGAAGACTGGTCATGCAGAGCGCGGCTCGTTATCTCACGCCGGTTACACTGGAACTGGGCGGCAAAAGTCCCTGCATCGTCGATGCAAGCGCCAATATTGCATTGGCCGCCCGCCGTATCGTATTCGGCAAATTCATGAACTGCGGACAGACCTGTGTCGCACCGGACTATATTCTGTGTGACAGGCGCATTCTTCCGGCGCTTTGTGATGCGCTGCAGCATGAAATCATTCGTCAGTACGGGGCGGATCCCCTTTCCAATCCCGCCTATGGAAAAATCATCAATGAGAAGCATTTCCGCCGCCTGACCGGTCTGCTGGCGCCGGATAAAACGCTTCTGGGCGGGCAGACTTCCCCCGAGGCATGCAGGATTGCACCGACAGTGCTCACGGATGTTTCCTGGGAGGATCCCGTCATGCAGCAGGAGATCTTCGGTCCGATACTGCCCATTCTCTCCTATGACAGCCTGGAAGACGCCATACGGCAGATCGAAGACCATCCGCATCCCCTGGCGCTGTACCTCTTCAGCGAAGACCGTCATGTGCAGAAACAGGTACTTCGCTCCTGCCGCTTTGGCGGCGGATGCATCAATGACACCCTGATCCATCTGGCCACATCCGAAATGGGCTTTGGCGGTGTCGGCGAAAGCGGTATGGGGGCCTATCACGGAAAGGCAGGGTTTGAAGCATTCTCACACCAGCGCTCCATTGTGGACAAGAAGACATTTCTGGATCTGCCTATGCGGTATCAGCCCTATACCCCTCTGCATAAGCGTCTTTTGCGGCGCTTTGTGTAAAAGCGGCAGGCCGCTATTTATGGGGTTGCGGACGCGCGCTTCTTCCATTGTCCGCTGACAAGGTATACGCCGCCGATCAGGAAAGGCACCAGACCGGACAGCGCATTCCCATACCAGAAGCCCATGATCCCGTACCCCAGGGCTACACCAAGAAGCAGAGACAGCCCAATGCGGCATACAATGCCATCCAGGAGCGCAACCATCAGGTTCAGGAAGGAATTGCCGGAACCATTGATCAGTGCAAAATTCGCAGGCCGCAGGGTACATCCCAGATACTGAACCATGGCAACCGGTATATACACCACAGCCATCGCCAGCACTTCCGGGTCTTCCGAAAACAGTCCAAACAGCCATTCCGGGCGGAAATAGGTAATCACGGCAAATACGGAAGACGGAATCGCGACCATCCACAGCGCATGATAGACGATCTTCGGAACACGCTTTGTTTTTCCGGCACCCAGTGCCTGGGATACCATGGCACCTCCGGCAGAGGAAATGGACTGTGCAATCACGCCGATCATACCCTCCAGTTTCCGGGCTACGCCGGTCACGGCAACGGCTACCGTGCCATAGGCATTCACATAGCTGTTGACAAACAGCATGGAAAAAGTCACTGCAGCTGACTGAATCACCATGGGAATGCCAAGGGACAGAAGCGGACGGATCACATGCCGGGAGATCCTGAAATGCCTGGGCGCAAAGTCAAAGTATACCTGCGCACGGTTGCGGTACAGAAGGCCCAGTGCGAACAGGAAACTGACGCCCTGCCCGATAACGGTAGCCAGTGCAGCGCCGCGAGGTCCCATGCCCATCGGTCCCACGAACAGAATATCCAGAACAACATTGATCACCGACGCGATCGCGATGAACTGAAAAGGATGCCGGGAATCCCCCATGCCGCGAAGAATGGCAGACACCAGATTGTAGCCATAGATGAACACGATTCCCAACACACAGACAATACTGTACTGCCGGGTATATTCCCAGATTTCCACAGGCGTATTCAGCCAGGCGATAATGGACTGGTAGGTCATGAGGAACAGAATCATGATCACCACAGCCAGACTCATCAGCAGAGTAAACAGGGTTCCCACCATTTCCCCGATCAGGTCCTTCCGGTCTTCTCCCACATAGCGGGAGATCAGGATCTGACCGGCATTGGAAAAGCCCATGGCCACAAAGGTAATCAGCTGAAGCACTTCGCCGCCGATGGAGACAGCGGACAGTCCCTGCGTGCCCACAAAACGGCCCACCACAATCATGTCTACCATATTGTAGACCATCTGCAGCAGTCCTGAGAGAAACAGGGGAAGAGAGAAACGCAGAAGCGTGCCGGGCACGCTTCCCTGCGTCAGATCACGGATGATTTTGGTATCTTTTGCCATGCGTGCCTCCGAATCACACCCGATGCATCCATACGCGCATCTCGCCTTTGCCGCGATTGCCCCACGCGTAATAAGGAACCATCGTCACAGGCACAGGCTCCGCAGCCGGTGCATTTTCCGAGTACAGTGCTTCACTGCCCTGCATGCGAACCCCCTCGGCATGAATCACATTGACACCCTGGAGAAGAGACGGGTCATACGTCACAGAAAGCGAGTGCGGGTTCACGCACAGATTCCAGAGTTCCCGGCCATTATCCACTTCCTCCGCACAGTAGATCACCGGCCCGCACTGTACCGCAAGCTGTCCCGCATAGTCCGGCACAAAACGGCTTGCATACATGCACACCGGCTGCATGGGGAAAACCATGTCAATCCTGTCGCCGACAGAAAAGACCCGCTCCCATACGGCATATCCATCCACCTTCTCCGGCTGAACCGCGCAGCCATTCAAGGAGAATACAGTGTCCTTTGCCCAGGAAGGAATCCGAACAGCCAGCGTGTATTCGTCTGCCGGTGCCTGCGTAATTTCCATGGACACGTTCCCGTTCCATGGAAAACCGGAGCACAGACGAAGTCCGAGCCCGTCATGGACCAGAGAGGAAGAAACAAACTGATCCACATACAGTTTCCTCTCACCGGCAGTGTAGAGATACTGGCCAAGACCGGTGAGCGTACGAAGAATATTGGGCGGACAGCACGCACACCCAAACCATCCCTGGCGCACATCGTCAATATTGACATCCGTCCGTGTCTCGCATCTCTCGGGCCACACTTCCAGCGGATTCATATAGAAATACTTCTGCCCATCCAGTGAAATGCCGGACAGAATTCCGTTATACAGTGCTTTCTCCACAATATCGCCGTATACCGCATGCGGCTTGACCCGGTTGAGACGGATTGCGGTCATGATCAGGGATATGGCAGCACAGGTTTCCGTATAGCAGCGTTCCGGGGGCAGATCATAGTCAAAAGTAAAACTCTCCCCTTCATGACAGGAACCGATACCACCGGTGATATACATCTGACGGGAGATAATCCTGCGGAAAACCCTCCGGGCACTGTCCACCAGCGTCTCATCCCCTGTTTTTCCGCCTGTCTCCACCATACCGCTGAGAAGATAGCACTGGCGTACCGCATGCCCAAAAGGCGCTGTCATTTCACGCACGGGGATATCGGACTGATGATAGTTCCGCGCCGCATATGCATGCTTGGCATCCATATTCCGCGGTTTTTCTCCGCGCCTGCGCGCTTCCTCTTCAAAGTACAGAGGTTTTGTGCCTCTCTGATCCAGAAAATAGGCAGCAAGCCGCAGATAGCGTTTCTCCCCTGTAGCCCCGTACAGTCTGGCCAGGCCCAGTTCTACCTCTTCATGTCCCGGATAGCCATGCAGTTTCTCTTCCTCGGGTCCGAAATTCCGGTCCAGGCAGTCTGCAAAGCGGCAGGCAATGTGCAGAAGATTCTTCTTTCCGGTTGCCTCGAAGTAGGCAACGGCTGCCTCAAACATATGCCCTGCGATATACATCTCGTGATGGTCCCGCAGATTGGTAAACCGGTTTTCCAGACCGTTGATAATATAATAGGTATCCAGGTATCCGTCTTCCTGCTGTGCGCGGCCCGCCAGCGCAATCACTTCATCGACTTCGTTCTGCAGCTTTTCATCCGGATGCGTTGAAAGAGAATAGGCAGCCCCTTCAATCCACTTCCACAGATCACTGTCCTGGAACCACCATCCGGTGAAGGCGCCTTCCTGTTCGTGCGCAGCAATCCGGAAATTGGCAATGCACCCGCTGGGTGCCACCCCTTCGATCCGGTCATGCAGTGCTTCCCACATGTAAGGGATGGAAACGGTCCGCGCCTGAAGCATGCGCGGGGCAAAGAAAGCATCATTGATCTCAATATTCCGAAGCGGCAGATGGCTGTACATAGGCATGTCCTTTCTTTCATGTATGATGTCCGGGAAAGCAGCTGCAGCAGGCCGCTGTCCTTTCCCAAGTTTTCACATCACATCTTTCACCGAAACCGCCTACATGTTATCATGCCCGCGGATGAAATGAAAGGGTGAACAGGCAATCACAAGCGCCTGTCCCTGCAGATCATGCACCGGCTGTATGTGATCTGCAGGTGCGGCGCAGCATCCCGCATACGCATCTTTTTTTCTTTCTGAGAAGGAATCGTTCCATGATATGCAGAATATCAGACCACGTTGAACCATACGGAAAGGAGTTTTTCCCATGACCATTGATACTTCCTCTCATCCCTATCTTGCCATTGCAAGACGCGCCTGTGATACCATGATGCGAAAGTTTGACGCCCCGGATCTCCCGCCCAAGAATCATTTTCATTACCATCAGGGCGTTTTTCTTTCCGGTCTGTATAAGACGTATGAACTGTGCCATGACGAATCCTACTGGAATTATATGAAGGCATGGGTTGATTCCCTGATTGATGCCAACGGCAATGTTTCGGCTTTCAATGCAGGGCATCTGGATGACCTGCAGCCGGGTGTTCTCCTCTTCCCTCTGTATAAGAGAACCGGTGATGTGCGCTATCGCTATTTTCTGCGGACCGCCGCACATTATATCCGCACCTGTCCCAAGACCGAGGAGGGCGGAAACTGGCACAAGTCCTGCTATCATGACCAGATGTGGCTGGACGGACTGTACATGGCCGGTCCCTTCAGTGTCGAGTATGGCGTTACCTTTGACGATCCCGCGCTGGTGGACGATGCCATCTTTCAGGCACAGATGATGCAGAAAAAGACCAAGGATCCGGTCACCGGACTGTGGTATCACGCATGGGATGCCACAAAGGCACAGCCCTGGGCCAATCCGGAAACCGGCTGCTCTCCTGAGTTCTGGGGACGTTCCATGGGGTGGGTGCCTGTCGCGCTTCTGGAAGAATATGAGCTTCTGCCGGAAGATCATCCGGGCCGCAAGACCCTGGCTGCGCTTTCTGTACAGCTTCTGACAGCGCTTCTTCCCTTCCAGGATCCCAAGACCGGCATGTGGTATCAGGTGGTCAATCATCCGGAACGCGAGGACAACTGGCTGGAATCTTCCTGCACAAGCCTGTATATCTGCGCTCTGTGCAAGGCGATCCGCCTGGGACTCATGTCCAGAGATCTGATTCCCGTCATTGAGAAAGCACTGAAAGGCCTGCTGGAGACGGTCGGTGAAGACGAGAACGGTCTGCTGATCGGAAACGTGTGCATTGGCACGGGTGTAGGCGACTATGCGCATTATATTGCCCGGCCTACTTCCACCAACGATCTGCACGGTGTCGGCGCTTTCCTTCTCATGTGTGTCGAAGCCGATAAACTGCTTTCATGAGGAAGGACTGATTCGACATGCCCATACTGGATATGCCCCTTGAGGAACTCAGAGCCTACCGGGGCAGGAACGAGTGTCCGGAGGACCTGGATGCGTTCTGGGACAGAGGGCTTTCGGAAATCGAAGCCTGTCGCGGTTCCGCGCGTCTCGTACCGGCGGCCTTTCAGGTGCCCGGTGCCGAGTGCTTTGATCTCCTGTTTACTGGTACAGGGAACGCGTCTCTTCATGCGCACTATGTACGGCCCAAAGGGAAAGGCGTCTACCCCGCTGTGCTCCATTTCCATGGCTATTCCGGCGCATGCATGGACTTTTCCCAGATGCTGGGATGGGTGACCGCCGGTTTCTGCATAGCCTCCCTGGACTGCCGCGGGCAGGGCGGCTCCTCTGAAGACCCGATCCCTGTGAAAGGAAATACGCTGCAGGGGCATATTATCCGCGGTCTGGACGATTGTCCGGATAAGCTCTATTATCGCTCTGTCTTCCTGGATACTGCGCTTCTTGCCCGTATTGTCATGGACTTTCCCGAGATCGACGCCGCGCGCGTCGGTGCATACGGTGGTTCACAGGGAGGCGGTCTGACACTGGCCTGTGCGGCACTGACGCCGTCTCTGAACCGGGCTGCGCCGATGATGCCTTTCCTCTGTGATTACCGCAGGGTCTGGGAAATGGATCTTGCCAAGGACGCCTATGTGGAACTGCAGCAGTACTTCCGCCATTCTGATCCGCAGCACACCCATGAGACCGAGATTTTCACCCGTCTCGGATATATCGACAACATCAACCTGGCGCATCGCATCCGTGCCCGTGTCCTGATGTTCACAGGGCTCATGGACAATATATGTCCGCCCTCCACGCAGTTTGCAGCTTACAATCGTATCAACAGTCCCAAATCCATGCGCATCTATCCGGATTTCGCCCACGAGTACTATCCGGAGTCTGACAACGAAGTCATGCAGTTCATGCTGAAAATGTGAAAGGCAGGGGAAGCGGTCCCGCTTCCCCTTTTTTGTGGTTCCAGGAATCATCGGCATCATGTGCACCAGCACAGAAAAGCGCTGCGGACTCTGGTCTGTTCCATGGAACGTCGGAAGCGCAGCTGTCCTTCCGTTTTCATGTTTTGCAGGAACCGCACCCGTGTTTCCTTCATTTTTATGAGTCTACTCTATATTTTTTTGCTGTTTCCGCATTTTTGTCATATTTGGTCTTCACTTTGCCTGTTCTCTTTTTGTTTTTTTCAGGCATTTCTCCTTTTTGCATAATCCGAACATGTTACAATGGCACATAGTGCCGAAAAGCACGGTTGCCATTGACTTATGAAAGGAAGTCTGAGTATGAAGAAAACGCTGTCTCTATTGCTCTGTGTGATGCTGCTCGTCACGGCAAGCTTTACCGCACTGGCAGACAATGATACGTATCTCGGCGTAATGCTGGGAACCAATGTCATGTCATTGGACACCAACCTTGCCACCGACGGTGATTCCTTTGAAGTCATCGCCGACTGCATTGATGGTCTTATGCAGATGGACGCGGACGGTGCCGCCGTACCTGCTATCGCCGAAAGCTATGATCTTTCCGACGACGGTCTCACCTACACTTTCCATCTGCGCGATGCAAAATGGTCCAACGGTACACCCGTAACCGCCCAGGACTTTGTCTTTGCATGGCGCCGTATTGCGCAGGAAGCCGGTGAGTATGCCTATATGCTGGATGAAATCGGCAATATCAAAGGCGCTGCAGAAATCATCGGCAGCGAAAAGGCCGATCCGTCCACACTCGGTGTTTCTGCTCCTGACGACAAGACCTTTGTCGTGGAACTGAATGTCCCTGTTTCCTTCTTCCCCAGCCTCATGTATTTCCCCACCTTCTATCCCATTAACGAGGCTTTCTACACCAGTCTAGAAGAGGGCACATATGGCACCAGCCCGGAAACCTTCCTCTCCAATGGTGCCTTTATTCTGGAAGACTACACTCCCGGTACCGCCAATCTTTCCCTGAAGAAGAATCCTGATTACTGGGATGCAGACCGCATTAAGCTGGCGGGTCTGAAGTATCAGGTTGTCGGCTCCTCCGATAACGCACTGACCGCTTTCCGTACCGGTGCGCTGCATGCCGTTTCCATTTCCGGAAACCAGGTTGCTGCCGCGGAAAAGGATCCGGAACTGTCCAAGGATCTGACAGTGACAGGTGCCGGTTACCTGTGGTACCTCTCCTTCTCTCAGACCGAAAAGAATGCACAGGGCGGTATGCTCGCCAACACCAATCTCCGTCTGGCGATCTCCAACGCCATTGACCGCGACAACCTGGTGGACAATTATGTGATGGACGGTTCTCTTGCCACCTATACCGCTGTGCCTCCGCAGTTTGCTGCCTCCAGCACCACTGGTGAAGATTTCTCTGCTGACCAGGACATGTTCAGCGACTATGTAGGCTATGATCCCGACAAGGCTCTTGCCTATCTGGAAGCCGCCAAGACAGAGCTGGGCGTAGATGAGTTCTCCTTCTCCATGATCTACGGAAACAACGAAGGCGATGAAGTAGGCAAGGTCGCGCAGGCGATCAAGGAAGACGTGGAAGACGCGCTGCCCGGTGTAACCATTACGCTGCAGCCCATGACCAAAGCGGAACGCCTTGACAAGATGCAGAACGACAACTATGACATAGCTCTCACCCGCTGGGGTCCCGACTATGCGGATCCTATGACCTACCTGGGTATGTGGGTTACCAACAACTCCAACAACTATGGTTTCTGGAGCAATGCGGAATATGATCAGCTGATCGCTGACTGCACAACCGGTGCCTACATCACTGACTACGATGCACGCTGGGAAGCCATGTACAAGGCAGAAGCACTGGTCATGCAGGAAGCTGTCATCGCGCCTCTGTACACCAAGGCACTGGCCAACCTGATTGCAGAAAATGTAAATGGCATCCAGTTCCATCCTGTGGCGCTCAACCGCGTTTACAAGGATGTCACTATGGAATAAGAATACAGCCATATGCCCTTGGAAAGTCAGAGCGGAATGCATCCGCTCTGACTCTTCCTTTATTCTTAGCAAAGGATTTGTCTTGGTATGGCAAAGTATGTATGCAAACGCATCGGCATGGCCATTCTGACCCTGCTGATCATTACCTTTCTTTTGTTTTTCCTGGTTCGGATCATGCCCGGCAATCCTTTTCCGTCTGAACGCATGAGTGCGGAACAGATCGCGAACAAGCGTGCGGAAATGGGGCTGGATGATCCCATTCTTGTTCAGTTTGTGCGCTATATGTCCGGTGTGCTGCGCGGTGATTTCGGCAAAGGCACCTCCCTGTATAACGGTGCCCCTATTAAGACCGTTCTTTCCTCCGCCATCTCCAATTCCTTCCGTATCGGCGGCATTGCGATCCTTCTGGGAACTGCTGTCGGACTGATACTTGGAATTACAGCCGCCCTCCACAGAGGACGTTTTCTGGACAGCTTCTGCACGGTTTTCTCCATTCTGGGCGTCTGTGTGCCGTCCTATGTGTTTCTGATTTTCCTGCAGTACAATTTTTCCTTTCGCATTCCTTTCTTCCCATATTTCTTTGACCCGTCCCGTTTCCTGTTCTCCTCCGTGATTCCCTCGCTTTCGCTGAGTCTGTTCACCATGTCCACGATCGCCCGGTTTACGCGTAATGAAATGGTGGAAGTCTTTGACAGCGATTATGTGCGCCTGGCAGAATCCAAAGGCATGTATGGACGGAATCTGGTCATGAAGCATGTGCTCCGCAATGCGCTCATCCCCATTGTCACTGTTCTCGCGCCGCTTGTGGTAGACCTTCTTACCGGTGCGCTGGTCGTAGAAAAGATCTATGGAATCAACGGCATCGGGAAACTGATGGTAGACGCGATCGCCGGAGAAGGCATTGACTACAATTATGTACTGGCACTGGGCATTCTTTACTCGGCACTCTATATCGGAATTATGCTGATCGTAGACCTGCTCTACGGAGTCCTGGATCCGCGGATTCGTGTTTCTGCCAAGGAGGGGGATGCATAATGCAAAGTGGCTATACCCCGCAGAAGGGGGATTTCACATTTCTTCACAGACAGGATCTGTCCACTGACACGAACTTTGCCTCGCAGAGTTACTGGAAGGGCGTTTTCGTTCATTTCTTTCATAACCGCCGCGCAGTGACAGGGCTTGTTATCGTACTTCTGATCCTTTTCTTTTCCCTGTTTGGTCCCGTAATGAACAGCTTCGGCTACCGCGATATCGTGCAGTACCGCAACGAGAACAACAAGCGTGTGGTCGCCAAAGGCATTGCCCCTCAGATACCAGCCCTGCACAGGCTGTTCACCGGTGAAGAACTGGAAGGAAACTTCTCTGAGTATACATTCCTCTTTGGCACCGATGACCTGGGACGTGATCTGTGGACACGCACGTGGTACGGCGCGCGGGTATCCCTTCTCATTGCCTTTGTAACCATCATCATTGATATGATGATCGGCATGAGCTATGGCCTGATCTCCGGCTACTTCGGCGGAATGGTGGATAATGTCATGCAGCGGTTTGTGGAGATTGCCAACTCCATCCCGCGTCTGGTCATTGTCTCTGTACTCGCCATCTTCATGCCCAAAGGCATGGGGCTTGTTATCGTGGCACTGCTTCTTACGGAATGGATCGGCATGAGCAAGATCGCGCGTGCAGAAATGCTGAAGATCAAGGAGCAGGAATACGTTCTGGCATCCCGTACACTGGGGGCCGGCAACGGACATATTATCTTTAAGGAAATCCTGCCCAATACCATCGGCCCGATCATTACACAGGTCATGTTTTCCATTCCCACCGCCATTTTTACAGAAGCTTTCCTCTCCTTTGTCGGTGTGGGTATTGTGCTTCCCCAGTGCTCGGTCGGTACGCTGATTGAGGACGGGTTTAACAATATCACCACATTGCCCTATCAGATTCTTCCGCCTATTCTGGTGCTTGCGCTTCTGATGCTCGGCTTTAACTTTATCGGCGACGGTCTGCGGGAAGCCCTGGCTCCGAAGCTGGAAGACATGTAAGGGAGAGATGATCCATGAGCGAAAACAAGACCATTCTGGATATCCGCAACCTGGATATCTCTTTTAAAACGCATGCCGGTGTCGTTCATGCCATCCGCGGTGTAAACCTGGACCTGTGCAAAGGAGAAACCGTCGCCATTGTCGGTGAGAGCGGTTCCGGAAAAAGCGTAACCATGAAAGCCGCCATGGGCCTTCTTGACAGCAATGCCTCCGTCAATTCCGGAGAAATCCTGTATACATATACCAATGACCAGGGGGTCGAAAAAACCGTAGACCTTCTGAAGATGAGCAAGAAGGAACTACGCCAGCATATCAACGGCAAACGGATTGCCATGGTATTTCAGGACCCCATGACCAGCCTTGACCCCACCATGACGATCGGCAAGCAAAT
This sequence comes from uncultured Eubacteriales bacterium, assembly GCA_902764915.1. Lineage (GTDB taxonomy): Bacteria > Bacillota > Clostridia > Christensenellales > Aristaeellaceae > UBA2943. The sequence goes on from CACWXY010000002.1 coordinate 157,399, forward strand.
CATGGAAAGCATGTTCCTTCACAGAAAACTGTCCAAGGACGCGGCGAAAGCCCGTGCCCTGGAGCTTCTGCAGCTGGTCGGTATCACCGATGCCGAAAAGCGATTCAGACACTATCCGCATCAGCTGTCCGGCGGCATGCGCCAGCGGGTCGTCATTGCCATCGCGCTGAGCGCGGACCCGGATATTCTCATCTGTGACGAGCCCACCACCGCACTGGATGTCACCATACAGGCGAAGATTCTGGAGCTGATCATGGACATACAGAGAAAGATGAAACTCTCCGTGATCTACATCACCCATGACCTGGGCGTGGTGGCCAAGGTCGCAGATTATGTCAATGTCATGTATGCCGGCAAAATTGTTGAGGTCGGAAACGTAAACGAAATCTTTTTCGAGCCCAAGCATCCCTATACCTGGGGCTTGCTGTCCGCCATGCCGGACATGGACACGGATGATGACCGGCTATACTCCATTCCAGGAAGCCCGCCCAATCTTCTGCATGAGCCCAAGGGTGATGCGTTTGCAGCCCGGAACCAGTTTGCCATGACCATTGACGAGAAAGAAGAGCCTCCTATGTTTCAGGTGTCGCGCACACATTCTGCCGCCACGTGGCTTCTGCATCCGGATGCGCCGAAAGTGGAGATGCCCAAAGAACTGGAAGCCCGCCTTGCACGCGCCAGAAAAGAGGTGGAGAAATACTTATGACCGAACCCCTGCTGAAAGTTGAAAACCTGATGCAGCACTTTCCGGTGTCCCGCTCCTATACCGTCAAGGCGGTCAACGGTGTTTCCTTCTCCATTTATCCCGGGGAAACCTACGGTCTGGTAGGCGAATCCGGTTCCGGTAAGACAACCGTGGGACGTTCCGTCATTCGGCTGTATCAGCCTACTGCCGGAATCATCACTTTTGAAGGCCGGACCATTTCCGGAAAACTGGACCGTGAAACACGGGAGCTTCTCCGCCGGGATATGCAGATGATATTCCAGGATCCCATGGCCAGTCTGAATCCGCGAAAAAAAGTAGCGGATATCATCGGCGAGGGACTGGATATTCATAAGATGGTGCCTTCCAAAACCGAGCGCGCAGCCCTTATAGGACATATGCTGCAGAAGGTAGGGCTTTCCCCCGAGCATGCGGCGCGATATCCGCACCAGTTCTCCGGGGGCCAGCGGCAGCGTGTGGGGATTGCCAGAGCGCTGATCATGAATCCGAAGCTGATCATTGCTGATGAATGCATTTCCGCACTGGATGTGTCCATTCAGGCACAGGTTGTGAACCTGATGAAGGATATTCAGGATGAGACCGGGTGTGCCTATCTGTTCATCGCACATGACCTGAGCATGGTCAAATATATCTCTGACCGGATCGGTGTCCTTCATCTGGGATATATGGTGGAGTCCGGAAGCAAGGAAGAAATCTTCTCCCATCCCATCCACCCCTACACACGTTCCCTGCTTTCTGCAATTCCGCACCCCAATCCGGAGATTGAGAAGCGCCGCACCGCCCTTGTCTATGACTATGCCACCTCTGGGATCGACTATGCCAAAGGCACAGACCACCTGATTGATGGCACACATCACGTGCTCGCCACTCCCGAAGAACTGAAGCGTTGGCTTTAAAAGCGGAGTATTCCTGTACATGTAGCGAAAACGGATCCTGTACCAGGCTTTGCCCCGGTCCGGATCCGTTTTCGCATTCATATAGATCAATCATGGTGAGCATTATTCAAGGTACCAGCGGAAAGAAGGGGTTCCCTGAAAAGTATCAGAAGCGAAACACAATTCCCACCACAGCCGAAATCGCCAGGAATACAATCGGACTCCATTTGAGTTTTCTCTGTCCGATGAACACCAGAATACCCAGTATTATCGCTTTCCAGATAAACAGATCTCCGATCTGCCCGCTGGCAGCATACGCAGACAGATTCACCAGCGCCACCTTGGCCACATTAATCCCTGCCGCCGTAATCATGGCAATAGAAGCCGGCCTCAGTCCGTAGAAAGCACCTTCCACCATAGGATTATCGCGGAACTTCTTCAGGAAGCGGGCAATAATGAGAATGATAATCAGCGACGGCGCAGCCAGCGACAATGTCGCAAGAATACCGCCAATCACGCCCGCTGTCTGAAAGCCGGCATAGGTTGACATGTTGATTCCGATGGCACCGGGAGTGGACTCCGAAATGGCGATCATGTCCGCCACATCCGCATGGCTGAACCAGCCATAGGTGTCAGAAATCTCATACAGAAACGGAAGCGTTGCCAGGCCTCCGCCCACGGAGAACAGTCCTGTCTTAAAGAAGGCAAGCATCATCTGCAGCAGTTTCATCATGCTTTCCCTCCTTCTGCCTTCCGATTCTTCAGGCGTGAAAAGACAATGCCCAGAATACCGGCCGTGATCACCAGAACCGCTGCCGGAATCTTCACCGAAAGCCAGCCTGAGAAAGCATGGAGCGCAAAAATAGCCAGGTACATGGCGAGGGTAATCGGGTCCACTACCGACTTTTTCCAGAGCTTCAGTACTGCCTGGATAATCAGCACACACACGCATACCCGAATCCCCGCAAATGCGTGCTGCACAACCTCATACTGGGCAAAATTCGTAAGAAAGGCGGCGATAGCCAGAATAATCGCGATCGGTCCCATCAGAAATCCCAGCGTGGCAACCAGCGCCCCTTTGACACCCGCGCGTTTTTCCCCGATAAAGGTAGAGACATTCAGCGCAATAATCCCGGGCGTGCACTGACCGATCGAAAAATAATCCCGCAGATCATCCATGGTTGTCCACTTCCGCTTATCAACCAGTTCTCTTTCCAGAAGCGGCAGCATGGCATACCCGCCGCCAAAGTTCACACATCCTATTTTGACAAAGGTCACAAACAGTTCCCATAAGTCCTTCAAAACATCCTTCCTCCTCCCGGCATGTTCATAGCAGTATAGGATATATCTTTAATGTGCACAATACCGTAAGCCGCTGGGAATCGCTCTTTCCATCTCCGTTCCATCCGCATGCCGATCCGCCAGCTGCAGATGCCGCTGGGAAGACAGGAGAATCTGGGCAGACCCGCCACCGTCAATATGGATTCCATCGCGCATACCCAGGAAGGCACATGTTTCGTTGGTTTCCTGGAGTGTGGCCCCTCGGCTGTGCTGCCCGGGAACATAGCCCACCTTCGGTGCGCCTTCTGCCCAGATCAGCATCGGCTGCGCATGCCGGTCACAGCCGATGACCATGCGTGCGGCACGGGCCTGTGTGAACTTTCTGCTGTACAGTGTCGGGGGATACGCTCGCCTGGGTCCCATAACAATCCCAGGATGGAAAAAGGCTGCATCCATGGAATCCGTCGGTATACCGCTCTGCACCGCACTGCAGCCACCCTGTATGCCAAACTGCACATTTTCCCAGTCTCTGTAGACGACATGCATGCCAGGCTCCATCGGAACCGCTTTTTGGGTCTGCACGACCAGCCCGGAAGCTGGTACGATCGTCTTTCCGCCGGCATGCACCGCTGCGACCCGATCCCCGATCAGAACCAGATCCTGGCCGGAAACTGCCGGCGTCCGGAAGACGTTCGGACGCATATGGAAAATACAGTCTGCGCCTTCTGTGAACGTGTATGTGCCGATACTGATTCTGCGCAGCCTGGTCCGCGTCACCTGTACCTTTCCCTGATTGTCCACCAGCAGAACCGGTCTGTCATACAGCGGAGGGCGTCTGACGATGCCGTCCTGTATCATCAGACCAAAAGGCTGGCCGATATGATCATAGGGCGAAGCACAGTCAAAAGGATTCATGATGAAAAAGGATGCATTGCACAGAAGGCTTCCCTCCGATGCATGGGCACTGAGATACCCCATCTCTGTGCCTACGGGTATCACTGTCAGACCGGGACGTTTCCCTCTGATCACGTATGCCATGCCTGTTTCCTGCAGATGCTGCCATAACGCCTGAGCCGCCTCTGTCACGCCGTGCACTTTTCCATTCCTGCATACAAGGTTCCCTGACAGTATCTGCCGGGCATGCACAAGCGTATCCTGTACGCTTCCCACAAAGGGCAGATCCTGGGTCTTTTTCACTGCAGGCGCAGGGCTCTGGAACAGAATCATATCCGGGAAAAGCCAGGGACAGGCCGGTACCAGAAAACGCCGATAAATATCCGCTACGCCCGGCAGTCCCGCGCCGTTTCCCGGTGAGATTTCAGAAAACCCCCGGAATGTATCCAGATGTACCACCTGATACTTCTGTATTTCGTCCCCATATTGCTTTACGTATAGACTGTGCTTCATGACTGTTTCCTTCACTTCCTGTGTCTCGATCCACACATGCCGCTTTCATAAAGACAGTAAGTGCGGGAAGTTATGCACCATCCTCTTTTCGCATCTACAGCCGTATTATACCATTGATTTCTTTTTCGTCTCCATCACACATTCCTGCTTAAGAAGGGATGCCTTCAGGCTTTGTTTTTCACATGCACGCTTCTGCTTCCATGTATGCGTACAGAAATGCTTCTGCGCAAATCTTTGCCAAACAGAAGGTATAGGCTTATAATATGAAAAGACAGTCACGGTTTACATTCCTGTAAACAGCAGCCGTCTTCTTTGCATCATTCATTCACTTAGCGGAGGCTTATTATTCATGTCATTTGCTGTCTTTGCGGATGGTACTGCCAACCTGCCAAACGCCATGCTGGAAGGGATTACCCTTCTCCCCTGTGATTATACCAGAGACGGAAAACCTGAAACATATACAGGCGATCTGTCCTCTTTTGATGTACATGCCTACTATGAATCCCTGCGCCAGGGAACCGTGATTCAGACTTCCCTCCTCAATACACATCTGTTTGTCAGCTACTTTACCCCCGTTGTTCAGGAAGGTCAGGACATTATCTATGTCTCCATGAGTTCCGGCATCAGCGGCACCTACTATGCTGCCATAGCCGCCGCACAGGAGGTTATGGAACAGTTTCCGGAGCGCTATGTACATATCGTGGACTCACACGGCTGCGGGTTCGGCTGCGGCCTCCTTGCCAGGAAAGCCGCAGATCTGTCTCTGGCGGGCATGAGTGCCCGTGAAGCTGGTGCCATCGTAGATGCGGAAGTACCTCATACCTGTCAGTATTTTACGGTAGATGATCTCGCTTTTCTCCAGCGGACCGGCCGTGTCAGCGGCGTTACCGCAGCGATCGGCACCATACTCAATATCAAGCCCATTCTCTACGGCGACAAGACCGGGCATATCGTTTCCTGTGCCAAAGTCCGCGGCCGAGGCAAATCCCTGGATGCCCTGATTCAGAAATATAAGGAAAAGCATATTCCCGAAGAGCATCCCCTGATCTGCATTTCCCATGGCGACTGCCTGTCGGATGCAGAAAAGCTCCGAGACATGGTCCTTCGCATCACACCGGATGCGCGCATTGTTCTCGCTGCGCACGAGCCTTTTTCCGGAGCGCATGTCGGTCCCGGCATGCTGGCGCTTTTCTTCCGCGGTACAGAGAGGTAAAACCAAAAATCGGGGATGGAGTCGTTTTCCATCCCCGTGCTTTTTTATTTCATATCCTTACCCAGATCTTCCAGGAAGTTTCCGATACCGCTGACGACCTTGCCTACCCCTTTACCCAGGCTTTCCATCCACTGATCAACCTGCGTTCCTGCACTGCGCGAGGCCTTTTCCAGCTGATCAGTTGCCTGATTCAGTGTCTGATCCAGTTCTTCCTGTCCGCTCTGTACAGCTTTTTCCATCTTTTCCGCAGACGCATCTGCCTTCTTCAGCATATCATCCAGGAAATCATCTGCCTTCTGGGCAGCCTCTTTCACCGCACTGTGTACGTTTTCCATTGCCTCATCAAGGTTCAGCGCAGGTGCTGTACGTTCCCGCACAGGCGTAGGATCTGCGGATCCATAATGAACCGTTTCTTCCTCATCCGGCGTATCCATGACAGGCACCTCGCGGCGGAATGTCTGATACTGTGCGGCCTCATCCGGTGAGGGATCCTTCACGGGTTCCTCTTCTGCCTTGTCTTCCTCCGCGGTTTCTTCCGCATTCTCTTCTTTTTCGTTTTCCGTTGCCTCTTCTGTTTCTTCGCAGGCTTCTTCACACACCGGAGCATCTACTGGAGGCGCTTTCTCTTCTGCCGCTTCCGGGGCTTCAGCGGTTTCTGCCTCCTCCGCTGTGCTTTCCTTCTTTTCCTCGCAGGCATTGTCCTCATCCTCGCTGGAAATGTCCGCTTTCACCTGCCCGCCCTTTTTCTCTGTCTCCGCAGGCTTCAGGGCTGCAATCTTTTCCTCCACCTCGGTCAGTTCCTTCAGGATCGTTTCAATCGCTTCTGGGAACTGCGCCCCGGTCTTCCAGACCTCCAGGACTTTCGGGGCCAGGCTTTCCACCAGTTCATCCCTGCGCGCATACAGTCCCATTTCATTGGCCTTATTCTTGGTTGCATTGGCTATACTGTCAGCCGCCAGTCCAATACCCTCATTGATCTTCTTCCAGGCATCCGCCATTACTTTCGAAATATCACTCATAGCTATGTACCTCCATACACCATTGTCACAGACAGCTTGCCGGTCTGTGTATCTATCCTTTTCTGCTTTTCGGGATCAATTCCTGCCTCATTCTCTGCACCTTAATGAGACTCTAATCCCCCTCTCATAAATAAAAAGCATTCCCCCCATTAGAGAGGGAACGCTTCTTTCTCATCACAGTCTGGCGAGAATACGCTCGCCGATCTGCTTTCCACTCAGGCCATACTCGACCAGCAGGTCCGCCGGTTTTCCGCTCTGCCCGAAGATATCGTTAATACCGATCTTCTCAAAGCTGAAGCAGCCTTTGCCGCAAAGCGCAGCGGCCACCGCATCGCCCAGTCCGCCAATGACGGAATGCTCTTCCACGGTGAACACATTTCCGGTCTTCTGCGCATAAGCAAGCGCAAGCGCGTCATCAAACGGCTTCAGGGTATGGAAATTCAGGAGTGCCGGATCCTTTCCCTGTGCCTTCAGCACCTCAACAGCTTCCAGAGCATGCTCCAGCATGATACCGCATGTCATAATCACACAGTCCTTGCCGTCGCGCAGCACCTGACCCTTGCCGACTTCAAAGGGCCGCTCGTCATAGATCGGCGACGGCAGACGCGCTGTACGGATATAGACAGGTCCGTCAATCTTCGCAGCCGCTTCCACACACTGATAGCATTCATTGGCATCGCTGGGCGCAAATACCGTCATGCCCGGCAGCACACGCATCAGTGCCAGGTCCTCAATCGCCTGATGAGAGCCTCCGTCCTCTCCCAGCGTAATGCCTGCATGAGAGAAACCGAACTTTACATTGAAATGGGGATAGCATACACCATTGCGGATCTGATCATAGCTTCTTCCGGCAAACACAGCAAACGTAGAGCAGAAGGGAATCAGCCCCATTGTGGACATGCCGGCTGCAATATCCACCATATCCGCTTCCGCAATACCGCAGTCATAGAAGCGATCAGGATAGGCCGCCTTAAAATCCTTGGTCATGGTCGCCTGCGCCAGGTCTGCGTCCAGCACAACCACCTTATCATTCTTGGCACCCAGACGAACCAGTGCCTCGCCATAAGCAACACGTACCGCTTTCTTTTCCATGACTTCAGCCCTCCAGTTCCTTCAGCGCCTGTGCGGTCTGTTCCGCATTCGGCGCTTTTCCGTGCCAGCCGACCTGTCCCTCCATAAAGGAAACGCCCTTTCCTTTGAGGGTATGCATCAGAAGAAGCCGCGGCTTACCGGGGCAAGCAGGCGCATGCAGCGCTTCCAGCACCTGGGTCATGTCATTCCCGTCCGCTACTTCAATAATGTCATATCCAAAAGCTTCAAACTTAGCCCGGATATTGCCCAGACTCATGACTTCCGAGTTTGTACCATCAATCTGCATGCCATTGTAGTCCAGAATGACGGTCAGGTTATCCAGTTTGTAATGCGCAGCGGCCATAGAGGCTTCCCATACCATGCCTTCATCGCATTCACCGTCTCCGATGGCAGTGTACACATGCAGTTTCTTTCCCTGATGCCGGGCACCCAGTGCCATACCGACGGCAATGGAGATGCCCTGTCCCAGCGATCCGGTCGATGCGTCCACGCCGGGGCACTTCTTAACATCCGGATGTCCCTGCAGAATACCATGCAACTGACGGAAATGCTGGAATTCTTCGCGATCAAAATACCCGCGTTCGCACAGTGTGCCGTACAGCGCAGGTGCCGCATGTCCCTTGGACAGAACAAAACGGTCACGGTCCGGGTTCTTGTCATCCTTCGGGTCAATCCCCTGCATGGTATCAAAATACAGTCCTACCAGTGTTTCCACAAGGGACAGTGATCCGCCCGGATGGCCTGCGCCTGCATGATTCGTCATGATAATGATATCCTGACGAACTCTGCGGCACACATCCTGTAATTCCTGAAGATTCATGGCGTATTCCTCCTTAAAAGATTCATATTCCTGATCTGACAAAATTATACGCATCCGCCGTATGCTTTGTCAATTTTCATGATATCCCATATGGCGCAGTGCTTCCATCAGCGCCAGCCGACCATGCACATATGTCAGACTGCCCTGCAGATAGGCAATATACGGTTCCCGCATGGGGCCATCTGCTGACAGCTCAATGGACGCGCCTGCCACAAACGTACCGGCTGCCATAATCACCTGGTCACTGTATCCGGGCATATCCCAGGGTTCCGGCATAGCCATGGAATCAATCGGAGATGCCATCTGAATTCCCTGACAGAACCGGATCAGCTGATCCGGCTGCTTCAGCTGAATAGCCTGGATAATATCCGATCGCGGCGCATCCGGTGCAGGAGACGTCTCCATACCCAGATCGGTAAATACCTGGGCTGCGAGGCAGGCTGTGCGGATGGCCTGTGCCACGGTATGCGGCGCCATGAAAAGCCCCTGGAAGAATGCCTGATATCCCGTCTGATAGGATCCGACTTCCCGGCCAATGCCCGGCGCTGTCACGCGGGCGGCGATCTTCTCAATGGCTTCCTGGGTTCCGACCATATACCCGCCCGTCGGTGCCAGACCACCGCCGGGATTCTTGATCAGGCTTCCCACACATACATCAGCCCCCTGCATGCTGGGTTCTGTCATGGCGACAAACTCGCCGTAACAGTTGTCAACCATCAGCATGACACCGGGATGCTTCCGGTGAATCATATCCGCCAGCGGAGCGAACGCTTCCGGCTGCAGAGAAGCGCGCCAGGAGTATCCGCGGCTGCGCTGGGCAATCACCAGATGGACACTTTCATCGATGGCCCGGTCTACGGCATCCACATCAATCCCACCGTCGGCTTTCAGATCCACCTGTCGATATCCGATGCCATACTCCGCGCAGGAACCGGTCACAGGGGCTTCGCATATTCCCAGCACTTCCTCCATCGTATCATACGGCCTGCCGGTCGCAGATACCACGGTTTCACCGGGCCGAGCCAGACCAAATACAGCCATGGCCAGGGCAGCCGTGCCGCTGGCAATGGACGGACGCACAATCGCCGCCTCACACCCGAATACATCAGCGAACACGCCCTCCAGCGCATCCCTTCCGATATCTCCGTTGCCGTAACCGGTTGTGCCCGCAAAATGCCGATAGGATATTTCCCGATCTCTGTAGGCATCCAATATCCGGCGTGTCCAGAATGCTTCTACTTTTTCCGCCCGTGCAAAGGTATCCTGCAGTTTTTCCTCTGCTTCCCTTATACGCTGTTCTATCGTCATAACAATCTCCTTCATTTCCATGACGCCATTCGGGGCGTATTGTATCATATTATGCCAGGAGGTGCCACATGTTTTCCAGGGATTGTCTGCGGAATCCGCAATGGTTTTCATCTGCTTTTAAGAATAAGTACTATGCTGACAGACGGCTTCATGGTACAATACCCATGCTTTGAGCCTATGACTTTAAGCCTATGATTTGAAACGGAGGACAATGATTATGATGAGCAAAATCAACAAGGGCGGTCTTATGACATGGCTGATCCTGGGCATTCTCGGCGTGCTCCTGATCCTGGGACAGCAGTTCATCAAGGATGTCATGTATATTGTCATGGCAATCGGTCTGATTCTTGCTGCCCTGGCTTCCATCTGGGCCTGGTGGAAGGAAAAGAGCACTTCCAAGGATGCCATTACAACCCTGCTGGGAAGTATTCTGCTGCTGATCATCGGCATATGGATTCTGACCCACGCTTCCACGTTTGATGCGATCATCAACCTTTCCATAGGCATTATCCTGATCGTGTCCGGTATCCGCTGGTTCTACCGCGGCTGGAAAATCTTTGATGACCGCCTGATGATGGTGCTGTCTGTGATCGAAATTCTGCTGGGCATCTTTATCGCCTGCACAGGAGTAGCCACCGGATGGCCGATTATCGTGGAAGGTGCCGGACTCATCTATACAGCCCTGACCGGCTTCATTGCCGAAAAGCGCTTTGTCCAGGCATGACATGCCTTCTTCTCACCCTTCTCGGAGGGTGAGTTTTTCTTTTTCTCCTGCCTGCGCTATAATCTCTCTGCTGCGCCGCGAAGAAAAGCGCGCAAGACATGGAAACGGAGGCTTTCATGGGTCGCATTGTAATTCTTGCCGAAAAGCCCAGTGTCGGACGGGATATAGCCCGGGTGCTGGGATGCCGTGAGCGCGGAGATGGTTGCCTCATGAATGAGACCTATATTGTCACATGGGCCGTAGGCCATCTGGTAACACTGGTAGAGCCTGATGAACTGGATCCCAAGTATAAGAAATGGTCGGTTGCCACACTGCCCATTCTTCCCAAAACCATTCCGCTGAAAGTCATCTCCTCCTCCCGGCAGCAGTTCAAGATTGTCAAAAACCTCATCTGCGACAAGGATACCGACAGCCTCATCTGTGCCACTGATGCAGGGCGCGAGGGTGAGCTGATCTTCCGATATATCTATGAAAAAAGCGATTGCCATAAACCATTCCAGCGGCTATGGATCAGTTCCATGACAGACGAAGCCATTCATGAAGGATTCCGCACCCTCAAGGACGGCGCCAGTTATGACGGACTGTACCGCTCCGCCAAGTGCCGATCCGAAGCAGACTGGCTGGTCGGAATGAATGCCAGCCGCGCGTTTACGCTGCGTTATAACGTGCTGCTCTCTGTTGGGCGCGTGCAGACGCCAACACTGGCCATACTGGTCAGGCGTCACCATGAGATTGAAAACTTCAAGCCTGAATACTTCGCCACGGTTACGGCAGCCTTTGGCGATTACACAGGGCTGTGGTTTTCCAAGTCTCTGGACCCCGATACGCATATTCCTTCCAAGGAAACAGCGGAAGCTGTACGCAAAAAGGTGACAGGGAAAACGGGAACGGTTATCAAAGCGGAAACCGTACGCAAAAAGGATCCACCCCCGCAGCTGTATGATCTGACAACCCTGCAGCGGGATGCGAATAAACTGCTCGGGTATACGGCGGACAAAACCCTGAAGCTGGCCCAGAGCCTGTATGAAACACACAAGGCGCTCACCTATCCGCGTACGGACTCGCGCTATCTTCCCCCGGACATGATTCCTAAAGTACAGGAAACGCTGAAGAACCTGCCCCATGAGTATCAGTCGTATCTTCCCCTTTCCATGCCGGAGGGAAAGATTCCCGTCACCAAGCGTACCATTGATGCCAGTAAAGTAACCGATCACCATGCGATCATCCCCACGCCGCGTACGGCGCAGATGGATAAGATGACGCAGGATGAGCGTGCACTGTTTGACCTTGTGGCAAGACGAACCCTGGCTGCGTTTGCACCGGGCTGTGAGTATGACGCCACCACGGTCATCACGCAGGTGGAGGACGAAACCTTCCGCAGCAATGGCCGGGTCATTCTGCAGCCTGGATTCAAAGCCATACCGGCCACCAGTGCCCCGCCCAGAAAAAGCAAGAGCAAAAGCAGCGATAACGACAGCGAAAAAATCCTTCCGCCGCTGCAGGAAGGCGATACTCGCACCTGTGAAAAAACCACGCTGAAGGAAGACATGACCAAGCCGCCGCCCCTGCATACCGATGCCTCCCTCCTTTCCGCCATGGAAAACGCAGGTAAGGAACTGGATGATGAAGAACTGCAAAAGCAGATGAAAGGCAGTGGTATCGGGACTCCCGCTACCCGCGCTGCCATTATCGAACGCATCATTCATGTGGGCTATGCCCGCCGCAGCGGAAAATCCATTGCCGCTACCGATAAAGGCATTCAGATGATCGGAATCATGCCGGACGAGCTCACCAGTGCGGAGCTTACCGGCAAATGGGAACAGGCGCTGGATAAGATTGCTGACAACACACAGGATCCGGTCCGCTTTATGGAGGGCATTGAGCGCTTCTCCGCCTTTCTCGTGGACTATGCCCGGGAAAAGAGCCCCGATACACCGTTTCCCGAGGAAGCCATGCGCGGCAAGGGCGGAAAAAGGAGTGCCGGCCATTCCGTGCATAAGGATCTCACCTGTCCGCTCTGCCAGAAGGGACATATTGAGGAAAGCCCCATGGCTTTCAGCTGTACCCAGCCTCGCACAGCGTGCGCTTTCACCCTCTGGAAGGACTGCCTGACAAAGAGCGGCGGACCCATGATTACGGAGAAGCTTCTGCGCCTTATCCTTGAAAAAAAGCGTCTGCAGGGGTCTACGGGAACCATTGAACTGGCTCCGCCGCAGATCCGCTTCTACCCGCTGAATCCCGACACGCCTTCCCTCTCCCGACTGATGGAGTATCACCCCAACAAAAAAGCATAGAAAGAAGGTATTTCCCATGGCACACACCATCCCCACCCGTGACGAAGTCCCCAGTGAAAGCAAATGGAATCTGGGCGATATTTATGAAAGCATTGATGCCTGGAAAGCAGACTTTGCCAAAGTCACCGCCTGTGCCGAGCAGTTTTCCGCCTGGAACGGACGCGTAGCATCCGCGCCTGATGAAGCCATCCGCGCCTTTTTTGCCCTGCAGGATGCCATTCTTCCGGTTGTCGAGTATGCATTCCTGTCCCGGGAGATCGACAACGCATCTGTGACCAGCCAGGAGCTCTATGACCAGGCAATGGGCCTGATTGTCAAGGCCAATACAGTCTCCGCATTTTTTGAACCGGAACTGCTCAGTCTCCCGGAGGAAACCCTGCTCGCACTCAGCGAAAGAGCGGATCTAAAGGATTACGATACCTACGTCCGCCGCCTGATCCGGGAAAAGAAGCACACCCTGTCCAAGGAAGAAGAACAGCTGCTCGCCTCCATGGGCGAAGTGCTTTCTTCCGCAGATCAGATTTTCTCCGTGCTCACCAGCGTAGATTTGAAATTCCCGGATGTGTCCATGCCGGACGGCAGCCTGCGTCCCCTGACGGAGGGCAATTATGGCGAGTTCCGTGAATCTCCCGATGTATCCGTGCGCCGGCAGGCGTTTGAAAACATCTTCGGCGGATATGAAAAGCTCGGCACCACATTTGCCGCGATCTACGCTACCTCCGTCAAGCGTGATGTCACCATGGCGGAAGTGCGCCATTACTCCTCTGCGCTGGCTTCCCGCATGGAACCGCTGGAAATCCCGGAAAAGGTATATACCAATCTGATCAAGGTCATGCATGAATCCCTGCCCATGCTGGAAAAGTATCTGCGGCTGCGGAAAAAACTGATGGGTCTGGATACCCTGCATATGTATGACCTCTATCCGCCGCTTCTCAAGGACTTTACCATGAAACTGCCCTTTGATGAGGCTTTTGATCTGGTACTGGAAGGTCTCAGGCCTATGGGGGATGATTATCTGGATATGCTGCGCAGAGCCAAGTCTGAGCGCTGGATGGATGTGTATCCCACACTCCATAAGTCCTCCGGCGCCTTCTCCGATGGCAGCCTAGCCCAGGTCCATCCGTATGTACTGCTCAACCATAACGACAACCTGGATTCCGCCTTTACCATTGCCCATGAGCTGGGGCACAGCATGCATTCCTATTACAGCAATATGAGTCAGCCCGCGCCGAAGCGCGATTACTCTCTGTTCGTCGCAGAAGTCGCCTCTACCTGCAATGAAGCCACCATGCTGCGCACACTGCTGAACAAGTATGATGATCCGATGACCAAGGCGTATCTTCTGAATCATTTCCTGGAGCAGTTCCGCACCACCTGTTTCCGGCAGACCATGTTTGCCGAGTTCGAGAAGACCGTGCATGAAATGGCACAGCGCCGCGAACCGCTGACCAAGGAAGCGCTCAATCAGGTATACCTGGACCTCAACCGCACCTACTATGGCAGTGTCTGCGAAATCGATCCGCTGATCGCCAATGAATGGATGCGCATCCCGCACTTCTATAATGCGTTCTATGTCTATGTCTACGCAACCGGACTGTGTGCTGCCGTTGCGCTGTCAGACAAGATCATTCACGGAGGCGCAGAAGCGCTTTCGGCCTACCGCAGATTTCTTTCTGCCGGTTCCTCGGTGCCGCCCATTGAAGCACTGAAGCTGGCGGGTATTGATATGTCCGAGGAAGCACCCCTGCGCGCAGCCATGAAGGTTTTCGGCGATACACTGGATGCTTTTGAAGCCATCATGGAAGAGATCGGCGAAAAAGATTAACATTTTTCTAACAATTTCGATGGATCGTCCGTTGACTGCCTCTTCGATTTGGTGATATAATTCATTTGGTTGAAGTTGGCTTTCTGCACTTCAGCCCGTCGTTACCACGATGGAATGTATGAAGAAATGGGGTTTTTCAAATGGCAAACGTAGATTTGACCAAGTATGGTATTACCGGCACGCCGGAAATTGTCTACAATCCTTCCTATGAACTCCTGTTCAAGGATGAGATGGATCCTGCCCTGAAAGGCTATGAAAAGGGCCAGGTCAGTGAGCTGGGTGCCGTCAATGTCATGACAGGTATCTATACCGGCCGTTCTCCCAAAGATAAGTATATTGTCGTCGATGAGAATTCAAAGGACACCGTGTGGTGGACCACCGATGCCTATAAGAATGATAACCATCCCATGACCCAGGAAACCTGGGAAGTCGTCAAGTCCCTCGCACAGAAAGAACTGTCCGGCAAGAAACTGTATGTGGTGGATGCCTTCTGCGGTGCCAACAAAGACTCCCGCATGGCTGTTCGTTTCATGATGGAAGTAGCCTGGCAGGCTCACTTCGTGCGCAACATGTTCATCAAGCCCACGGAAGAAGAACTGGCCAGCTTCAAGCCTGACTTTGTCGTCTATACCGCTTCCAAGGCCAAGTGCGAGCAGTACAAGGAACTGGGCCTCAATTCGGAGACGGTTGTTGCCTTCAACGTCACCAGCCGTGAGCAGGTGATTCTCAACACCTGGTACGGCGGCGAGATGAAGAAGGGCATGTTCTCCATGATGAACTACTACCTGCCCCTGAACGGCATGGCCAGCATGCACTGCTCTGCCAACACCGATATGAACGGTGAGAACACCGCCATCTTCTTCGGCCTGTCCGGCACCGGCAAAACCACGCTTTCCACGGATCCCAAGCGTCTGCTCATCGGCGATGACGAGCACGGATGGGATGACAATGGCGTGTTCAACTTTGAAGGCGGCTGCTATGCAAAGGTCATCAACCTTGACAAGGACAGCGAGCCCGACATCTACAACGCAATCCGTCGTAATGCCCTTCTGGAGAATGTCACCCTGGACAAGAACGGCAAGATTGATTTTGCCGATAAGTCCGTCACGGAAAACACCCGTGTCTCCTATCCCATCGAGCATATCGAGAAGATCGTCAAGAATGTCCGTCCGATCTCGGCCGGCCCTGACGCCAAGAACGTGATCTTCCTCTCTGCGGATGCTTTCGGTGTACTGCCGCCCGTGTCCATCCTGACACCCGAACAGACCAAGTATTACTTCCTGTCCGGCTTCACTGCCAAGCTCGCCGGTACCGAACGCGGCATTACCGAACCTACCCCCACCTTCTCCGCCTGCTTCGGCCAGGCCTTCCTGGAGCTGCATCCCACCAAGTATGCGGAAGAGCTCGTCAAGAAGATGGAAAAGAGCGGCGCCAAGGCTTATCTGGTCAACACCGGCTGGAACGGAACCGGCAAGCGTATCTCCATCAAGGATACCCGCGGCATCATCGATGCGATCCTCTCCGGTGCCATCAATGAAGCACCCACCAAGAAGATCCCCTACTTCGATTTCGAAGTGCCCACCCAGCTGCCTGGCGTGGATCCGGCAATTCTGGATCCTCGCGACACCTACAAGGACAGCAAGGAATGGGAAGAAAAGGCCAAGGATCTGGCCGGCCGCTTCATCAAGAACTTCGTCAAGTATGAAGGCAATGAAGCTGGCAAGGCGCTGGTTGCCGCCGGTCCGCAGCTGTAATACAAGATACATACGTCGGGAGCTTTGCTCCCGGCGTTTTTTTGCGGATTGAAAAAAGCCCGGCCGGACTCTTCGTCCAGCCGGGCTCCTGTATTCCACCATCAAACAGGCATGGTCTTGTCTTCCTTATTCAGCATACCCGTTTCAATCTTCATCTGCTGTGCTTCCCGGTATTCAAAGAACTTCGGTGCTACCTTGGGGAACATGGCATAGGTAAGCACATCCTCATCCTTCTGATACCATTCGCGCATTTCATCGCGGAGCTTATCCAGTTCCGGGGGAAGCGTATCAGCAAACCGGCAGGTAATGACCTTCTCATCGCCGATGCACTTCTTGCGCACCTCTTCATTGACCTTGCCCGGAAGCTTACCATACTCGCCACGCAGAAGGCCCTTGCTCTCGTTGGGCACCATCTTGTAGCGCTCACCATAGAGCACATTCATGACAGCCTGGGTGCCCACGATCTGTGAAGTTGGTGTGACCAGCGGCGGGAAGCCAAAGTCTTCGCGCACACGCGGCACTTCCGCCAGCACATCGTAATACTTATCCATAGCATTGGCAGCTTTCAGCTGACCAATCAGGTTGGAAAGCATGCCGCCCGGCACCTGATACTGCAGTGTCTTGACATCCACAGCCAGCACGCGGCCCGGATCGCGGAATCCATCCTTGGTCAGACGGTCCGCCACTTCACGGAAATAGCTGGCCAGATCTGCCAGAAGGTTCAGATCAATCCCTGTATCATATTCCGTGCCCTGGAAGGTGGCCACCAGAGACTCTGTCGCAGGCTGGGAAGTACCGCTGGCCAGCGGAGACAGGCAGGTGTCAATCACATCGGCACCGGCTTCCACTGCCTTGAGAAGCACCATATCGCCGGTACCCGTGGTGTTATGGGTATGAATAACGATCGGCAGCTTGGTCGCCGACTTCAGACGCTTGACCAGTTTATAAGCTTCATAGGGCAGAAGCAGGTTGGCCATATCCTTGATACAGATCAGGTCAGCCCCCATCTTTTCGATCTCTTCCGCCAGTTTTACGAAGTAGTCTTCATTGTGCACGGGCGACTGTGTGTAGCTCAGTGCGATTTCAGCCGTTCCGCCGTACTTCTTGGTGGCCTTGACTGCAGTCTGCATATTGCGCAGATCGTTCAGCGCGTCAAAGCAGCGGATAATGTCAATGCCGTTTTCCACGGCTTTCTTGACAAAGAAATCCACCACATCATCCGAGTAGGGACGATAGCCCAGAAGGTTCTGGCCGCGCAGAAGCATCTGCGTCTTGGTGTGGGGCAGTGCCTTGCGCAGTTTCCGCAGGCGCTCCCAGGGATCTTCATTCAGGAAGCGGATACAGGCATCATAGGTCGCTCCGCCCCAGCACTCCAGGGAATAATAGCCCACCTTGTCCAGCTTTTCGCAAGCCGGAAGCATTTCATCCGTGCGCATACGGGTAGCAGCCTGAGACTGATGACCGTCGCGCAGGATGGTATCTGTAATCTGTACTTTCGCCATGTTAGCTTTTCCTCCAAACCATTGAATCGACAGTCATTTACGCGAACAGGGACAGGAGCACACCGGCCGCAATTGCAGAGCCGATAACACCCGCCACGTTCGGGCCCATCGCATGCATGAGCAGGAAGTTGCCGGGGTTCTCCTCCTGGCCGACTCTCTGGGACACGCGCGCAGCCATAGGCACGGCAGACACGCCGGCCGAGCCAATCAGCGGATTGATTCTGCCGCCGGACAGCTTGTTCATAAGCTTTGCCAGCAAAAGACCACTGGCAGTGCCAATACTGAATGCTACAACACCCAGCACAATAATCTTGATGGTCTGCAGGCTCAGGAAGGTACTGGCTGTCGCCGTCGCACCGACGGTAATGCCCAGGAAAATTGTGACGATATTCATCAGTTCGTTCTGGGCGGTCTTGTTCAGGCGCTCTACCACGCCGCATTCCTTCATCAGGTTACCCAGCATCAGACAGCCGACCAGCGAAGACGCGGAAGGCAGCAGAAGCGATACCAGAATGGTAACCACGATCGGGAAAATAATCTTCTGTGTCTTGGAGACAGGGCTCAGCTGCTCCATGACGATCTGGCGCTCCTTCTTGGTGGTCAGTGCCTTCATAATCGGCGGCTGAATCACAGGCACCAGTGCCATATAACTGTATGCTGCTACAGCAATCGGGCCCAGCAGATGCGGAGCCAGCTTGGATGTCAGCCAGATGGCTGTCGGGCCGTCTGCACCGCCGATAATGCCGATGGAGCTGGCTTCCTTGGGCGTAAAGCCCAGGAGCGAAGCGCCGACAAACGTAAAGAAGATACCCATCTGCGCAGCAGCGCCCAGCAGCAGCGTTTTGGGATTGGCGATCAGCGGACCGAAGTCGGTCGTCGCACCCACGCCCATGAAGATCAGACAGGGATAGATGCCGAGCTTGACACCCAGGTACAGGTAGTCCAGAAGACCGGGATCAATCTTACGTCCGGCAGAAGCAAACAATTCTCCGGCCGCCGTAAAGACCTGTCCGTTGGTAATAAAGGCATCCTTGAGCACCATGGTGCAGGAAGCCCCATTGCCTGCCATATAGGCCATGACATCCGCCAGCGACTGAAGCTCCGCGCCGGTCACGCCGTGTGCACCGGTAATGGTGGCTACAATATGCGCGCCGTCTGCGGTCAGAACCGCGCCGGCTGAATTCACCAGATACTCAGCAGGTGCCTGGATCAGGTTTTTGGCATCAATGAGAACAGCCCCGCCAATCAGTGACCAGTTGGCGTGACCGCCCGCAAACAGCTCCTCATGGAAGACTTCGCTTCCCAGAAGATTGGTCAGAAGCATGCCGAAAGCAATCGGCAGCAGCAGAAGCGGTTCAAATTCCTTGACAATGGCCAGATACAGCAGAACGCATGCAATCGCGACCATGATCAGCGCTTTGGGATCTGAGAGAAACATGGCAATACCGGAGGTCGAAGCCAGATCCCGAAGAGCAGTTCCAACGTTGATGGTCATTCTATCAACTCTCTTTCTTCGGAAAGCGTTCTGCTTATGCCATGGTCACAAGCACAGCGCCGGTTTCTACGGTAGCGCCCTTGCTCACTTCAATCGAGGCAATCGTGCCGTCCTGCGGTGCGGGGATCTCGTTTTCCATCTTCATGGCTTCCAGCACGCACACAGCCTGGCCGTTCTTTACCTTGTCGCCGGGCTTGACCTTGATATCAAGGATTGTGCCGGGCATAGGCGCTTTCACCTGTACACTGCCGGCAGCAGCCTTCGGAGCAGCAGCCTTCGGGGCAGCCTTGGGCTTGGGAGCAGCGGGTGCGGCCACCGGTGCGGCGGGTGCAGCGGATGTACCCTGCGCATCCACTTCTTCCACAGAGACTTCATAGGTCTGGCCATTGACGGTAACCTGGAATGTACGCATAGATTAGTTCCTCCTTCAAAGGCAGGCATGCGCCTGCAAAGCGTGAATATTTAGAAATGACTGTACATCTGATCCTCGCGTCCTTCCATGGAAAACACGGGTGTACGCTGGATTCGGCGCACATGGCGGACAACAAAACCGGAGGAGCTGTCCATCATGCATGCAAGGGCTGCAGTAATCACGGCAATCAGCTCATCGCTGTCTTCCTCTTCCGCCGTCTCTTCCTCTTCCGCAACGGGTGCGGGAACAGGACGGGCCGGGACAGCCGGCGCAGGCGGTGCCTTTTTCTTCTGCTTTCCCAGATCCCCGGTCAGCATGACCAGGAGCTTGATGAGAAAAATCAGAACTGTCAGGCCGAAGAAAACGATCAGCATTCCGATAACCGTGACCAGCAGAGAATTACCAAAACTCAAAGACTCTGTCGTCATGGATATCCCTCCTTACAGCGGCATATTGCCGTGCTTCTTGGGCGGGTTATTATCACGCTTGGAGGAGAGCATCTCCAGAGAAGCAATCACATACTGGCGGGTCTGGGCCGGATCAATGACATCGTCAATGGTTCCGCGCATGGCAGCTGCGACACCATCGGCCACATGATCCGCATAGTTCTTTTCCAGTTCTGCCCTTGCCTGCATGGGAGCCTTCTCACTCTTGCGCAGTTCATCCGCATACAGCACCTGCACGGCGGCTTCCGGAGTCAGTGCAGAAATCACAGCGCCCGGCCATGCGTATGTCACATCCGCATTTGCCTTGCCGCCCATGGCAATATAAGCCTGGCCAATGGCATTGCCTACAATAATGCTGACCTTGGGCGTAGTCGCCTCGGCATAGGCATAGAGCAGCTGCGATGTAGTAATCATGGTCCAGGACTGGTTGTGCGCGCCCGGTACCTTGACGCCGCGGCTGTTGATCATGGAGACCAGCGGAATGGAGAAGCAGTCACAGAAGCGGATGAACCGTGCCGTCTTGGCGCACCCGGCCGGTGTCAGTTCTCCGCCGTCCACGCCTGCATCGCTGGCAATCAGGCCCACTGTCTGTCCGCCCACGCGGCACAGCGCTGTCCGCAGTTCGCTGCCCCATGCAGCATTCAGTTCAATATAGGACCCGCGGTCCGCCATGGCACTGAGAAGAGAATGTCCGTCATCGGGATCGATATCACCAAAGGGACGGTTCATATCATCGCTGTCCACCAGCGGTGCGTCCTCCGTATTGCACCCGGGAAGAAGGTCCAGAAGCGCTGCGGCAAGCGCAAGGGCTTCCTGCTCATTGGCACAGGGAATGCTGACACCGCCCTGCTTGGACATGTTCTCCACGCCGCCCAGTGCCTTGGCATCCACGGTTTCTCCGGTCAGCGCACTGACAACGGTCGGCCCGTATACCATCAGCTGTCCCACGTCTCCCGCTTCAATGGAAATGTCGGCCAGCTGGGCAATCATGGCAGCTCCGCCCACAACCGGGCCGAGAACCAGCGCCAGAATCGGGCATACACCACTCAGCCGCGCCATGGATGCAAAGATGGAGGAGTACGCATTCATCGCAGCTGCGCCTTCATCAATGCGCACACCGGCGCTGTCACACATGGCAATAACCGGCGCTCCGGTCTTCAATGCCAAATCCAATACCTTGCAGATCTTCTTCGCCTGCAATTCGCCCATCGCTCCGCCGTGAACGGTAAAGTCCTGAGCAAACAGATACACCGGACGTTCCTGTACTGTGCCATAGCCAGTAACGACGCCGGCATAGTCACCGTCTCTGGATACCAGTGCATCCAGTTCCACAAAGCTTCCCTGGTCCAGGAATCTGACAATGCGCTCCCGCGCTGTCAGTTTTCCAGCAGCATGCTGCTTGGAAACCCGTGCTTCATCCCCCTGCACAATAGCCTGCTTACGGGACAGCACCTGTTTAAGCTCCTGCGTGTTCGCCATGTATGATCTCCTTCCATGCTCCACACAAAGGCATTCATTAGATTCAGGTCAAATTTTGACCACGTTATGTTTTCTACACCTCTCACCTATTTCCTGCAAGCTTTGTGAAAAAAACTTCAATCGCTCTCCGGCCACAGAAAAAGGCCCGAAACAGCGTTGTTTCGGGCACTGATTTCAATAATGCATGACACCGATCAGCAGAATCCAGATCAGTCCATAATACGTCACCACGCCTACCAGGTCATTGAGTGTGGTGATCAGGGGGCCGGACGCGATGGCGGGGTCCACCTTGATTCTCTTGAAGAACAGCGGCACCACCGTTCCGGTAAAGCTGGATATGGTCATGGCAATCACCATGGCGGCTCCTATGCATCCACTGACCGTAAAACAGAACCCCCAGGCCCGTCCGGTCTGCATCAGATGCAGGTATATGCCGATCGCCACAAAGGTGATGAAGCCCAGAAGCAGTCCATTGCAGAAACCGGCTCTGCACTCCTTCAGTATCAGCTTCCCTTTCTGTTTTCCGGTCAGTGCCTCATCCGTAAGTACACGGATGGTGACAGCCAGGGACTGTGTCCCCACATTGCCTGCCATATCCAGGATCATGGATTGAAAAGCCACAACAAAGGCCAGTTCCTGCATGACCGGCTCAAACACGCCGATGACAGAGGATACAAGAAGCCCCAGAAACATCAGCGTCAGAAGCCAGGGCATGCGTTTTTTGATGGAATCTCTGAGCGGTTCGTTCAGGTCTTCCTCCGCAGTCAGACCAGCCAGCTTGGCGTAGTCTTCCCCCATCTCTTCATCCACGACCTCCACCAGATCCTGTGAGGTGATAACCCCCAACAGCTTCATATCGCTGTCCAGAACCGGGATCGAGTCCTCGCTGTAATCTTTCAGCTGTTCAATACAGTCATCCACGCTCTCGTGGTCATATACATAAGGATAGGATGTCGTCACCAGTGTCTCCAGGTCCGTGCCGTTGCGTGCAATAATCAGATCCTGAAGATTAATCGCGCCATAGAAGACTCCCGATTTCTCATCTTCCAGCACATAGATGGTCATCAGGTTGTCATTATCCGCCGCCTGATCCACCAGGGAACGCATTGCCTGCTTGATCGTATATCCCTTGGGTATCGCTATATAGTTGGTTGTCATTTTGCTGCCAATCTCATCATCCGGATAGGAACGAATCAGGCGAATATCTTCCCTCGCCTCTTCGTCATCCATGTGCTCAATAATGGCAGCCTGCTGTTCTTCGTCCAGGTCTTCCAGGATATCGACCGCGTCGTCGGCATCCATGTTCTGCACGATATCTGCTGCTGTATCCGGCGTCAGTTCCGTGAGATATGCGCTGGCATCATCCAGATAGGCAAAGACTTCCGAGACTTCCTCCGCGCCGAGAATATGATACAGACGCTTTCTTTCCTCAGGCGAAAGCAATTCCAGCACCGAAGCTATATCGTTGGCGTGATAGTCATCCAGGCGTTCCCGTTTTTCATCCGTGGACATATCACCACGGATAATGGAAATCAGTTCCTGCTCATAGTCCGGATATTCAAACGCTTCTTCTTCGTGCTCATGCTGTGTTTCTTCCGTGTCCAGCAGTTCCTTGTTTTCTTCGTCCATCGGTCTCACCCTCCATTTCTGTTTTTTTCATTCTGCGAAGCCTTGCGCAGAATGCCCGTGTATAAGTACACCATGTCATTATGGAAGGGAGAGGCATCATACTTATCTGATTGTTATCCGCAGGGACAACGATCGGTATGTGCCGTCCCCGCAACTCTCATGACCATCCACGTTGCCCCACCTCACTTTCTATGTATGGGCATTATACTCAATAGAAAAAAGCTCGTCAAATCGCCGCAGCCCTTATAAAGGTTGAAAAACGGAATCTGAATAAGTATTATGATGATGACTTTCATCATTACCATCATCAGATGCTGGCATGAACCGCAGCGAAAACGGCAGGGCCATGAACTGATGCAGCTTATGAAAGAGAGCAGACTGTATGAAAAAGTATCTTTACCGTTTTCTTGCGATCCTGCTGTGCGTGTGTCAGTATAGTCTCTCTGTTTCCCTTGCAGAATCACTGGATTCCGAAGGCGGCGAGCTTCCCCCCGAGCGCCTGGAGCAGTTGGGAAAAGAGATCCTTATTCTGGAACGATTCGGCGATAAGGCACAGGTGGAGATGGACGCCAACGGAGAGCCTGTTACGGTCAATGGATATCCCGTCCGTCAGGTGCGCGCTGGGTTCAATAATCTGGGGCAGGAAGCTTTTCAGATGACCATTGATTTTATGGATTATCCATTCTGGCAGACTGCTGCGCAGTATGACGGCAACCTGGCAGCCATGTCGCTGATTATGGCCAGCTGTGCCAATCGCTGTGTTGGCTATCACGGGATGCTGGCGGAAGATTTTGATCCCGCTCTGAATGTGGAGCACTTCTTTTCCGATGCCGGCTTTACCGATATCCGCAAGGACGATTATTCCAAAGTGCCCACCATGTTCACCGTGTCCACGGCCATGGCGCAGAGGAAGATGACAAGCGAGGGAGAAGAACCCTTCACCCTGATTGCCATCGGTGTATGCGGTGAAGGCTATGCCAATGAATGGGAATCCAACATGACAGCCGGCACAGGCGAAATCCACCAGGGATTCGAGAGTGCCGCCCAGCTGGTGGTCGACCGTCTGGCAGGATATATTGCTACCCGCGGTATTCAAGGCCGTATCAAGGTATGGATCTCCGGCTTCAGCCGGGCAGCTGCTGTCTCCAATGTGGCCGCAGGAATGCTGGTACATACCGGCTTTCTTCCCAAGGAGGATGTCTACGCCTATACCTTTGCAACGCCTGCCGCCATCAAAAATCCGCCTCAGGAAGGCTATGAAAACATATTTAACATTATCAGTCCTTCTGACCCTGTTCCTCAGGTCATGCCGGCTGAATGGGGATATGGCCGGTATGGTACGGATCTGTTTCTGCATGTCCCAGAGTTTTCCTCATACGAAGGCGTAATAGAAAAGAACCTGCGACACCAAACCAATAAATCGGAGTACGGCGTAGAGTATAATTACAGCCCGTCACTTGCCTTCAGAACACGACTCCTCCTTTCCATGCTGATGGAACTGATCACGGATGCCGATACCTATAATGAACGTTTTCAGTCTGCGCTGGTCGGTCTCATGCACGATAATGCGCTGACCAATACACTTCCGATACTCCGAAATCTGATGCAGAGCATCCATCTCTCCGACCCGGAGGATCAGACACGTCTGAATCATTTCATCGACTTTTTTATTCGCATGCTTCAGGGCATTGTAACGCACTCCGAGTACGGAGACGCCAACTGGAATGACGGCGAGATGATGTATCGGATGATGGTCGAGCACACGCCCAACGCCTATATTTCCTCTCTCTATACTATCCGAACAGAAAGCTTTGTAGAAAATGACCGCTGCTGCTATGTCATGGTGCGAGGCCCTGTCAGTGTCACACTCTGGGGAACGCTGTTAGACGGCACAATCATCGATCAGCTCACGGTTCACAGTGATGGCACAATTACTGAATCAGCCATTTTTCAGAACCTGGCTCGAAATGCGTTCGCCACAGAGCGCAAAGGCGACACCACATTCATCTGCGTGCCCTTGAATGCTGACTTCCGCGTAACCTGGACAGCAGAAAACAGTGGCACTGTAGAAAGCCTGTATGCCCTGGCGACCTTGCAGTTCAGCAGCGTGTACCCCGGTGCTATCTCGGAAAGAAAACAGGTGCAGGCCGGAGAAACAGGTCTCGTTTTCCAGAACACAGGGCATGACATCATCGCGCTGGATGGTTTTTCCGACACATCTTTCAGCGCTAATACACTGGCTGAGTTCATGCACATTTCTTCTCCGGGATTCCAGTGGCGCACTGCGCTGACCGTCATCTGCGCGCTGTCCGTCCTGCTTCTTTGCATTATTCTATGCCTGATTGCTGCCCGTAAGCCGTCCCGGAAAAAAGCATTTTCTTTCTTCACATGGATATTCCTGTGTGTTCTGGGAATAGCGGCTGTGGAATCGGAAACCGCATTCTGGTTTTTTGCCGATCAGCCATGGGTTCGATTCCTGTGGAAGAGCGTAGCAGCCCTGTCCTTCCTTCCCCTGTTCCTTCTGATTCATAAGAAGGAAGGCCGTCTGCTTTCCTCCTTTTTCCCATCCCTTCTGATGTTCCTCGCGGCAGACCTGGTCTTTCTTCTCCATCCTGCCATTGGCTGGGGAATGTTCCTGCTCAGCTATGCACTCCTGGGCTATCAGCTGCAGCGCAGGAATCCGCTGTCCATGTCACGCTGGATCCTGTGGGCACTGGCATCTGCAGCTGTGGCAGCTATGATTCTCCTGATCCATCTGTCTGCGTGGAGCACCACGGAATGGGCTGCTGTCATCTGTACACCGGTGCTTCTGTTCACTGCGTTCTGTGCAGGAAACCAGAAAGACCGGCTGCGTGCCAGTCCCGTTCTGCTGCTGGTCTCCACAGCCATGCAGATGCTGTTTTATCTGGTACTGAATGATCCTCTGGTCCATACTGTATCCGTCTTTCTGTTTTACACCGCTCTGCTGACGCTGACCATCAGCAGACCATCCGCAGATACAGAAAAAAGGCTGGTAAGCGTAAAATAGAACCACACCTTCCGCACATGTAATGAATGCGCAATAATGGGGCATCGAGAGAACTCCCTCAATCGATGCCCCATTGTTGTGTA
>CACWXY010000003.1 GCA_902764915.1 uncultured Eubacteriales bacterium
GAGTGCTTCAAATCAGAAAAGTTGCGCCACTGAGTGTATCAGTTTAGCGCAACTTATTTGTTTTGGGTCTATCACGGCGCAACTTTTCTTTTTATTTTTAGATCAGAATTCCATCCAGGTGGTCCATCTCATGCTGAATGATCTGTGCGGTCAGACCGTGGAATGTCTGGCGGTGCTTCTGAAAATGCATATCCTGATACTCCACCTCAATCTCCTGATAACGTATGGCTTCCCGCTCCCCCTCCAGAGAAAGACAGCTCTCCACCGTATGATAGGGACTGCGCTTGGCCCGAATCCGAGGATTCAGCATCAGAAAGCGCACCATTCCGCCAACAGCTATCATCCGCTTATTGACTCCGATCATATTTCCGGCCATTCCAATGCAGACTTCTGCATTCGCTTTCAGCGTATCCATGAGATCCCTGGCATCCGACAGGTCCTGATCAGTGGCTTCCGCTGCCTTCATGCTCAGAAGAATCGGATCCCTGATAATGGCGCGTACCATGGTTTCCTCCTTTTCAAAAAGGGACTGCCGCAGCAGTCCCTTCTGTCTTACTTTTTCTGCTTGGTCCGACGCATGAATGCTGCGAAGTCGTCATCATCTTCTTCGCTTTCTTCATCATCTTCTTCGTCGTATTCATCGTCGTACTCGTCTTCATACTCATCATCTTCTTCAAGCGAACCGGACATGCGTCCGATGTGCTCGAAGACTTCAAACATGGTACGGATTCTTTCATTCGCCTGAACTTCATCATCCAGCTGATCTTCCAGCTCTTCCATTTCTTCGGCCAGAAGCTTGAAAGAATCAATCAGCCCCAGCACCAGCTTATCCCGTGTATCATTCGCCTTCAATCCGGCACCTTCCGCGAGGCCCTTGAGATAACTGATTTTTGAAATAGCTTTACCCATAACGGTTCCTCGTTTCTTCGGTTTCAGACAGCACTGTCGTGGCGCTCTTATGCACGTTCCATGTACTCGCCAGTGCGGGTGTCAATACGAATCATATCGCCGGTGTTGATGAACAGCGGTACCTGCAGGCTGTATCCGGTTTCCACCGTAGCAGGCTTATAGGTATTGGATGCAGTATCTCCCTTGAAGCCAGGCTCAGTATCCGTCACCTGCAGTGCTACAAAGTTGGGGGCTTCCACGGAGAAAGCATTGCCCTTGAAGAAGCGCACCGTTACATTGGTACCTTCCTTCACAAAAGCAATGGCATCTTCCACCTGATCGTGATTCAGGGGCAACTGCTCAAACGTATCATTGTCCATGAAATAATACAGATCTCCATCATTGTAGACATACTGCATTTCCTTTGTCTCGATAATTGCCTTGGGCATCTTATCGGTGGGGTTAAAGCTGCGTTCCACGACCGCACCGGTCATAACATTCTTAATCTTGGTGCGCACAAAGGCCGCACCCTTGCCCGGCTTTACATGCTGGAAATCAACGATGGTCCATACACCGCCGTCCCATTCCACGGTAATACCCTTTTTGAAATCGCCTGCTGTAATCATGACATTTCCTCCAATTCTTTCTTTACCCCTGATTGGTGGAAGCATGACCCGGTCAGGCGAACCCAACAGAATCATGAAGTCTCCTGCCAGCGGCAGGACACATAGCCTCAAGGGGCAGATCACCTCATGCATTCTAACATACCTTTGGCCTGATGAAAAGAGGGAATTCAACATCTTTTCGCATGTACCATCACTCCACTCCTTTTTGCTTCTCTTCCGCGCGCTGATCCGGACGTGATTGTTTGACAATTCTGGTCACTTGCTTTCCGTTTCGCGAAAAGCGCAAAAAGCAAGGCGGAATCCTGTCTGAGATTGTCGAGACGCTTCCAAAAGTCTCCAAATTGTGGTACAATGAATTGATTCGGAATGACCTTCCGACAGGCCATGTAAAGAAGGAGATGCGGCCCTTGATTCTGCATCTGGGAGGAACGCATTCCGTTCCTGTGGATCGCCTGGTAGCCCTGTTGCCACTGGACGGTCCTGCGCCTGCTGATGTCTCAGTCGTACTGGGTGATCTGAAATCGGTCTTCCGGGTCCATTTTCTCAGCAAAACGCCCAAGACACTGGCGCTTGTTTCGGAAAATGACGGGCTTCACGCTTATTACTGCCATACGGGGATCCGCACGCTTCTGAAGCGCGCTGCGCAGCAAATACCGATGGACAGACTCTGAGAAACGGTTTACATGAGGTGGATTTATGCCGGAAATGACGAACCCGAATGAGGAAATTCTCAGCGAAAACGCACTGCAAAACGAAATCGAAAAGGCCACACAGGTCACAGAAGACTACGGTGAGGACCAGATTCAGGTGCTGGAAGGACTGGAAGCTGTCCGCAAGCGTCCCGGCATGTATATCGGTTCTACCGATGTACGGGGACTGCATCATCTGGTCTATGAAATCGTTGACAATTCCATTGACGAAGCGCTGGCCGGTTTCTGCAAAAAGATCGTCGTAGTGCTTCACAAGGACGGTTCCGTATCTGTGGAAGATGACGGACGCGGTTTTCCTGTAGGCATTCATCCCAAGGTTGGCCGTCCTGCTGTTGAGGTATGCCTGACCATTCTTCACGCAGGCGGAAAGTTCGGCGGAGGAGGATACAAGGTATCTGGCGGACTGCACGGTGTAGGTGCTTCCGTTGTTAACGCGCTCTCCCGTCACCTGACCGTTACCGTTTACCAGGATGGCAAGATCTATCAGCAGGAATATGCCCGAGGCAAGTATCTGTACGATCTCAAAGTCATCGGAGACACGGACCGTACAGGAACTACCATCGAGTTTCTGCCGGACGTCATTTCCCCCGACAATCCCGACGGCATCTTCGAAACGGGTAACTTTGAATATGAAACGCTCCGCAACCGTCTGCGGGAAATGGCGTTCCTCAATAAAGGCATCCGGATTATTTACCGTGATGAGCGCGGAGAAGAGGTCAAGGAAGACGATTTCTGCTTTGAAGGCGGTCTTCGGGAGTTTGTAAAGTACCTCAACCGCAACAAGACGCCTCTCTTCCCGGAACCTATCTATACAGAAGGTCTCAAGGATGGCGTTCTGGTCGAAGTTGCCATGCAGTACAACGACTCCTATCAGGACAGCATTTATTCCTTTGCCAATAACATTGCCACGCCTGACGGCGGTACCCATCTGATGGGCTTCAATACTGCCCTCACCCGTGCCATCAATGATTATGGCCGTCGTTTCAAGATTCTCAAGGATTCCGAAAGCAATCTCAAGGGCGAGGATGTGCGCGAATCCCTGACGGCGATTGTTTCCATCAAAATGGAAGATCCGCAGTTTGAAAGCCAGACCAAGTCAAAGCTGGGTTCCGGACAGGTCCGCGGAATTGTGGATAGTCTGGTAACTGAAGAGCTGACCACTTATCTGGAAGAAAACCCCGCGATTGCCAAACTGATTCTTGACCGCTGTCTGGGTGCAGCCCGTGCCCGTGAGGCAGCGCGCAAAGCCCGTGAACTGACCCGGCGCAAGACGGTTCTGGAGTCTGCCTCCCTCCCGGGAAAACTGGCGGACTGTTCGGAACGTGACCCTGCCAAATGCGAGATTTTCATGGTCGAGGGTGACTCCGCAGGCGGTTCTGCCAAAGAGGGTCGCGACCGTCATTTCCAGGCCATTCTGCCGCTTCGCGGAAAGATTCTCAACGTAGAAAAAACGCGACTGGACCGGGCGCTGAGCAATCAGGAAATCAAGGCCATGATTACAGCCTTCGGCTGCGGCATCGGCGATGACTTTGATGAGAGCAAGCTCCGCTATCATCGGATTGTCTGCATGACCGACGCGGATGTAGACGGCGCGCATATCCGTATTCTGCTTCTCACATTCTTCTACCGCTACATGCGTCCCCTGGTGGAAAAGGGTTATGTATATGCTGCAATGCCGCCTCTGTACAAGGTTACCCGCGGCAAGACGGAACGCTATGTCTATGATGACGATGAGCTTCAGCGAGTGCTGGATGAGCTGGGCCGGGATCCGAAACCGGAGATTCAGCGCTACAAAGGTCTGGGCGAAATGTCCTCCGAACAGCTTTGGACCACCACTATGAATCCGGAAACCCGCACCATGATGCGCATTACACCTGAGGATGCCATGGAAGCTGATCAGCTGTTTACGCTTCTTATGGGTGATCAGGTGGAACCCCGAAAACAGTTTATTCAGCAGAACAGTGATCTCGTCAAGGATCTGGATGTCTGACGGGAGGACAAGGAAAAGACATGAGTGATATCAAGGACAAGCTGATTCCGGTTAATCTGGAATCAGAAATGAAAAAAAGCTTTATCGCCTATGCCATGGCTGTCATTGTTGACCGCGCACTTCCGGACGTAAGGGATGGCCTGAAACCGGTCCATCGCCGAATTCTCTATGACATGTCTGAACTGGGGATGACGCCGGATAAGCCCTACCGCAAGAGTGCCCGACTGGTGGGCGATGTACTGGGCAAATTTCATCCGCACGGCGATTCCTCCGTATACGATGCCATGGTCCGCCTGGCCCAGCCCTTCAATATCCGTTATCCCCTGGTCGATGGACAGGGAAATTTCGGTTCCATTGACGGCGACGGAGCAGCCGCCATGCGATATACAGAAGCGCGCATGCAGAAGCTGACCATGCATCTGCTGGACGGAATCGACAAGGATACCGTCGATTTCTATCCGAATTTTGATGAGACGCTGATGCAGCCCGCGGTTCTTCCCTCGCGTTTTCCCAATCTTCTGGTCAACGGTTCCAACGGCATTGCCGTCGGCATGGCGACCAACATTCCGCCGCATAATCTGCGTGAAGTCATCAATGGTGTCATCTGCATGATTGATAATCCGGACTGCACCATTGACGATCTCATGCAGCACATCAAAGGGCCGGACTTTCCTACCGGCGGCATGATTCTGGGACGGCGTGGCATCCGGGAAGCTTATTTCACAGGACATGGACATATTGATGTGCGCGCCAAGTCCAATATTGAGGAAATGGGCGGCGGACGAACGCGCATCGTCGTGACAGAGATCCCCTATATGGTTAACAAGGCCACCCTGGTTGCCAAAATTGCCGAGCTCTGCCACGAAAAGCGTATTGAGGGTATTTCCGATATTCGCGATGAATCAGACCGCAACGGTATGCGCATTGTCATTGAACTGAAAAAGGATGTCTATCCGCAGGTTATTCTGAATTACCTCTACAAGCACACCTCTCTGCAGGAGACATTCGGTGCCAACATGCTAGCGCTGGTGGACGGAAAGCCCCGGGTACTGAATCTGCGGGAACTGATCTACTATTATCTGCAGCATCAAAAGGATGTCGTCACGCGCCGCACACGCTTTGATCTGAACAAGGCGCAGGCACGTGCCCATATTCTGGAAGGCCTGCTGAAAGCGCTGGATCATATTGACGAGATTGTCTCCATTATCCGCAACAGTCCTGATCCTTCCACTGCCAAGTCTTCCCTGATGGAGCGCTTTGAATTTTCCGAAAAGCAGGCCCAGGCTATTCTTGACATGCGTCTGGCACGCCTGACCGGTCTGGAACGCGACCGTCTGATGGAAGAATATCAGGAGCTTCTCAAGACCATTGAATACCTGACAGCCATTCTCGCCGATGAAAAGCTGCTCATGGGCGTCATTAAGGATGAGATCTCTGTTATCCGCGACAAATACAGCGACGACCGTCGCACCGAGCTTACCACGATCGAAGGCGAGATTGACGTGGAAGACCTGATTCAGGAAGAAGACATGGTGGTCACCCTTACACATGAAGGCTACATCAAGCGCATTTCTGCCTCCACCTATCGGGCACAGCACCGCGGCGGCCGCGGCGTATCCGGAATGACAACCAAGGAAGAAGACTATGCTGTACAGATGTGTGTGGTCAACACGCATCAGGAAATCATGTTCTTCACCAACCTGGGACGTGTTTATTCCCTGAAGTGCTATCAGATCCCGGAAGCCGGTCGGACAGCCCGCGGAACCGCCATTGTCAATCTGCTGCAGATTGCCGGCGGAGAAAAGGTTTCCACTATGCTTCCCATGCCCCGCGGTGATACGACCAACATGAACCTGATCATGGGCACACGCAAAGGCATGATCAAGAAAACACCGCTCTCTGAATTTGCCAACCTGCGCAAGAATGGCCTGATTGCCATTGTTCTGCGCGAGGATGACACGCTGGTGGGCGTGCGTCTGTCCAGCGGTTCCGATGAGGTGATCATGGGCAGCCGCAAAGGCATGAGCATTCGCTTTAATGAGGCATTGATCCGCACGGTCGGCCGTGCAAGCATCGGTGTGCGCAGCATGCGGCTGGATGCGGATGATGAAATCATTGATCTGGCCATTATTGAGCCTGACACACAGGTGCTGGCTATCACAACCCTTGGCTATGGAAAGCGTACGGATCCGGACGAGTACCGGGAACAGGGACGGAATGGCAAGGGCATACGTGCCATTCGCCTGACAGAGAAAAACGGTGAACTGGCTGCGCTTCTGGTTGTCCATCCCGATGAGGATATTCTGCTGATCACCGACGATGGCACCATTATCCGCAGCGCTGTCTCTTCCATCGGTGTTTACAGCCGCACCGCACAGGGCGTCAGACTCATGCGAATCAGCGAAGGCAGCCGTATTGCCGGTGTGGCTCGCGCCGAGCGTGAAGAAGAGGAAGACGATCTGACTGTCCAGGAAGCCGCAGACAGTGTCATTGCAACAGACGCTTCTCCATCCGAAACACCTGACAGCAGCCCTTCCGAGCCACTGATATAAAAGAACAAGGGTGAGTATTCCGAGAAATACTCACCCTTGTTTCGTCTCTTTCAAAGAGCACAAACTTCTTCTTTCATTATAAAGCGCCGTCGTTATTTTCCAGTGCAGTTGGTTCATTTCTTATTGTATTTCCCGCTTTTCAAAAGGAAATCCCGCAGGATTTTCAGTCCTTCCACAGGCACACAGAAACGATGACGATCTCCTGACTGAATCTCTGACCAGACCTTTTCCAGATCAAACCAGCAGGCATCAGAGATTTCCGATGCCTGCAGCGTCAGGGTCCCCACCGGGCCTTCGTAGAGATATACATGTGTAAACTCATGATCTCTGAACAGTTTTCCATGAAAGACTTTTTCATACCGAATACAGAAAGTACCGATAAACCGCATCTGTTCCGGTTTTGCATGAATTCCCAGTTCTTCCTGCATTTCCCGTATGGCAGATTCCAGCACCTGCTGACCCGCTGGCACATGACCTGCAGAGGAAGTATCGAACATGCCAGGGAAAGAATCCTTTTCCTCGCTCCGTTTCTGCAGAAGAATCTCCGTCTGTCCCTGATCACCACCGCGAATGATCCAGACATGTGCCGTCCGATGACGAATGCCCTTTTCATGCGCATCATCACGGCTGACAACCGTACCTGTCGGGCAGCCGTTTTCGTCCACTATATCCAGATACTCCACTTGGATTTGCCTCGCTTCCAAATGATGCCCTGTTCCCATGCCCTATGCTTGAGGACAAACAGACATGATTTCATGATTACCCTGATGCACACCAGCACAGGTCCGCACGATTGTGCGGACCTGTCATGTTATGCCTTATGTCCCAGCGCTTCCATCACGGCATGGGCCATACTTTCCGGATCTTTCTCACATTCTGCAAAATGCATGATTTCCTTATCTCTCAATGCTGTCACCTGCGGTGGAACCGGACGTTCCGTAAGCGAATAGATAATATCGCTGCATGCAAACGCATCCAGATGCCGTACTGCTTCCTTTCCCTGGAGCACGGCACACACATCCGGCGCAAACTTGTAGGGGCTTGCTGTCGACACGATCACTGTAACCGTCTCGTCTCCCGTTTTCAGGCGATAATCCCGTAATACTTTACTGGCCACTGCTGTGTGCGGATCCATAAGATAGCCATATTCGGAGTACACCGCGCGGATCTCCGTGCGTGTATCCGAATCATCCGCACAGCCCGCATAGAACAGAGAGGACAGCCATTCCCGGCGCTGGTCGCCAACGCTGTAACTTCCGCATTCACGCAGCTGACGCATCCATGTGGTTACCAGTGCTCCATCCCGGTCTGCGACTTCATACAGAAGGCGTTCGAGATTGGAAGAAACCAGAATATCCATAGATGGGGACATCGTCTTATAAAACAGTCGATGGGTTGAATAGATGCCGGAGGCAAAAAACTCCGTAAGCACATCATTGCGATTGCTCGCACAGATGAGTTTTCCCACCGGCAGCCCCATGCTGCGGGCATAGAATCCAGCCAGAATATCGCCAAAGTTCCCAGTGGGCACCACAAAATTGACTGTCTCCCCCATACTGATTCGTCCAGTGCGAAGCAGATCAGCATAAGCGCTGAAATAGTAGACAATCTGCGGCACCAGACGTCCAAAATTAATGGAATTGGCGGAAGAGAGCGTCCGTCCTTCCGCGTTCATAGCTTCGATGAACCGTTTCGAGCCGAACAATGCTTTCACACCCGTCTGTGCATCATCAAAGTTTCCATGGACTGCAATGACATGCGTATTCGCGCCGTCGGTTGTCGTCATCTGCAGCTTCTGCACCTCACTGACGCCATCTTTGGGATAAAAGACCGTACAGCTGGTACCCTCCACATTACGGAACCCTTCCAGTGCTGCCTTTCCGGTATCTCCGCTGGTCGCCACCAGAATACTGATCTCCCTTTTCTCCTCATTTTTCCGGGCGGCCACTTTCATCAGGTGCGGCAGAAGCTGCAATGCCATATCCTTAAATGCAAGCGTCGGTCCATGGAACAGTTCCAAATAATAGGTCTGACTGTTCAGTGCATGCAGCGGTGCGACCTGCTCCGTGTCAAACTTTCCATGGTAAGCCTGATGAACACAGTCTGTGACTTCTTCCTCACTGTAGTCCTCAAGGAAGCGTTCCAGAACACAGACCGCTCGCTCCTCATAGGACATATCCAGCATGGATGCAATGGTTTCCTCCGACATCTGCGGGAACATGGATGGTACATACAGTCCGCCATCTTCGGCAATACCGGCAAGAATCGCCTGAGATGCAGCAACACAGGCTCCGCCACGGGTAGAAAAATAGGACATAGACTCCCTCCACTGAAAAAAGGGCGGAGAATCGTCCGCCCCTGGGTAATTCGATTCCTTATGCCAGCAGATACTGCTTCATAAAGTCAGGCATACTATCCGGATCTTCACTCACAGACAGCACGAACTGCACATGATGCTTGGTGCTCAGCTCTTCCATAGCTTTAAACAGCCATTCAGCGTCCTGTAGATCGGTCTTGCACAGCTTCATAAAGGCATCGATAAAAATCACGCCGACGTCAAAATTCTGGCTCAGCATGCCAGACAGGAAACCAAGGAACATTTCGGGGCTATGCACATGATAGTCCCCTGCATTGATGAAACGCACCTTATGGTCAATATCAAACATGTAACGGTTGTCATCGTCCAGGAAAATGACATCGCTGGCGCCTTCATGGGCCGCTGTATTGGTCATGTCAATCAAGCGTTTGGTCTTTCCGGATCCCTTTTTCCCTGCAATAATCTGTATCATGGGAAACGCCTCCTCCATGTGTCTTGGGTTACCTGCGGTTATTATAACGGATTTGCACATCCATTGCAAGGAAGAAAAATCAAGACACGCATACATATCTGTCGGGCAGAATACTGTTACTGGAGGCCTGAGGAAAATTGTGTTCCTTCTTTACAAGCTTTCATGGCTTGTGTATTATTTTTGTATCAAATCATAGAACTGCTCCCGTCCATACGCCCAGGAGCCGTACATTGAAGGAGGCGCTTGTATGCAGCAGAAACGCAGAACGAAAATTGTCTGCACCATGGGACCGGTATTGTTTGAAAAAAACCTTGTCGAAAAGCTGATGCTGGCCGGCATGGATGTAGCCCGCTTCAACTTCAGTCATTCCACGCATGCAGAGCACCTGGAACGTTTCCAGGAAGTCTGTCGAATCCGTGACCGTCTGGGACTTCCTGTCGCGACCATGCTGGATACCCGTGGTCCTGAAATCCGGACAGGCGACTTCGCAGAAGGCAAGGTATTTCTGGAGGCTGGACAGAACTTCACCCTTACCACCCAGGAGATGATTGGAACCAGGGACATGTGCTCCATCACCTATAAGAACCTGCCTAAAGATCTGAAGCCCGGAGATTCCGTGCTCATTGATGATGGACTGGTCGGTCTGCGTGTGGATAATGTGACAGAGACTGATATTCTTTGTACAGTTCTCAACAGCGGCTATGTTTCCAACCATAAAGGTATTAATGTCCCCGGTGTTCACCTGTCCATGCCCTTCATTTCCGAACGGGACAGAGAAGATCTTCTCTTTGGCATTGAAACCGGATTTGATTTTATCGCCGCCTCCTTTACCCGCTCAGCTGATGATATTCTGGCCATACGCCGGATTCTGGAAGAGAAGCAATGCAACAGTATTCGCATTATCGCCAAAATCGAAAACATGGAAGGCGTGGATAATCTGGAGGAGATCCTCCATGCTGCCGACGGCATTATGGTTGCCCGTGGAGACATGGGTGTTGAAATCCCGCTGGAGGATGTGCCCGGGCTGCAGAAGCGCATTATCAAAGAATGCGTGGCAGCCGGCAAGCCGGTCATTACAGCCACACAGATGCTGGACTCCATGATGAAAAACCCGCGTCCCACCCGTGCTGAAGCGACCGACGTCGCCAATGCTATCTATCAGGGAACCAGCGCCATTATGCTCTCTGGAGAAACGGCTGCCGGTGCCTATCCTGTCGAATCAGTGCAGACCATGGTTCGCATTGCGCTGAAAACCGAGAGCGATATTGACTACGCCAATCAGTTTGCCACAGCCAAATATAATAACCGCTATGATATTACGGCAGCCATCTCCCATGCGACCGTTACCTCTGCGCATGACCTGAAGGCCAGTGCCATCGTTTCAGTCACAAAGTCCGGGTTTACCGCCCGTATGATTTCCCGCTATCGCCCGGCCTGTCCCATTATCTGCTGTACAACCAGTGATCAGGTAGCAAGGCAGATGAATCTAAGCTGGGGCATCACACCGGTGCGCATTGACGAGGAATCCAATACTGATGACCTGTTTGAGCATGCCGTGGAAGCCGGCGTTAACGCAGGCGTCATCCAGGACGGTCAGCTGGTCGTCCTCACAGCCGGTGTCCCTCTGGGCATTTCCGGCACAACAAATCTTATGAAGGTGCACGTGGTCGGCCATTCTCTTCTGCGCGCACAGGGCATTGGAAACGGCACTGTGACTGCACCTCTGTATGTTGTTGAAGAAGTTTCCCGCGCACTGGATGAATTCCATACTGGCTCCATACTCGTATGCCGTCAAACAAGCAAAGCACTTCTGCCACTGGTTCGAAAAGCAGCCGGCCTTGTCCTGGAAGACCCGGATCCTGATGGTCAGGGTGTCATCGCCGGCATGAGTCTGGATATTCCAATTATCCTGGCGGCGGCCAATGCTACCAAACTGCTGAAATCCGGCGCAGTCGTCACGCTTGATGCACGCACCGGTACCATTACTGTGAATTGAGGATAACATTATGATCACACTTTTTCTGGATGCTGACCTGTATGCAAACAAAGCTGCACTTCATGAAGCACTTAAGCGGCTTCTGCATCTCCCCGACTATTACGGTAACAACGCCGACGCATTGTATGACTGTCTCTCCGAACGCACATCGCCCGTCAGTCTTCATGTGCGTTCCCAGGGCACAGGCGAAACGCAGGAAGCCCTGAGGACCGTCTGCCACGTGATTGAAGACCTGGGAGGTACCGTAACCGGAATGGACTGATCCCAAGGAAGGGGCGCTTCATGCGCCCCTTCCTTGAGGTAATGTGTAAAAGGAGGAGAGGATTATGCGCTGCAGCTGCCGCATATGTCAGACATATATGATTCAGGCAGACAGTGACCACCTCGGCTGTGTCTGTCCTCAGTGCGGAAACCGGTGTCAGGACTGCCTGGGAACCGATACCGTTGTGTCCCGGGATAACCTGGCAAGGCTCGCAATGGACCCGCGCTTTTCCCCGGAAAACATTGCCCGGAACTTTGCCGCTTATCCGGAGGACGAAGAGGACATTGAGGACACATACCGGCAAAGCCATGAGGATTTTTATGATGTCTGACAACCCGAAAGACCGCGTTATTCTCCACTGTGACTGCAATAACTTCTTTGCCTCCGTGGAACTCCTTACACGGCCAGAACTGAGAAACGTTCCCGTTGCAGTCGCCGGAGATACTGATAGCCGGCACGGCATTATTCTGGCCAAGAATATGCCTGCCAAAAAAATGGGGATTGTCACGGCGGAAACCGTCTGGTCTGCCAAAAAGAAGTGTCCAACACTGGTTCTTCTTCCGCCGCACCATACACTGTATCACAGAATTTCTCAGCGTATCAATCAGATCTATCTGGCGTATACGGATCAGGTAGAACCTTTTTCCGTTGACGAAAGCTTTCTGGATGTAACCGCCTCGCAGACGCTGTTCGGAGATGGAGTAACGATTGCGGACACCCTTCGCCGCCGCGTGCGGGAAGAAATCGGGATTACCATTTCTGTCGGCGTATCCTTTAACAAGACCTGGGCGAAAATGGGCAGTGATTATCAGAAACCTGATGCCACAACAGTCATGGACCGCACAACAGGTCCAAAGCTTCTCTTTCCGCAGAAAGTGGATAATATGCTCTTTGTTGGAAGGAGTACGGCGCAGATTCTTCATGCAAACGGCATTCATACAATCGGAGATATTGTTAAGACCGGAGAGGCGCCACTGTCACGGCTTCTGGGAAAATCAGGAAGCGGTCTGTGGCGCAGTGCTTCAGGACGGGATGACAGTCCCGTCCTCCAATGGGGTACACAGGAGGAAGCCAAAAGCATCTCTCACGCCACCACTTTTCCGTATGATCTCGTTGGCCGGGATGCATGTCACGAAGCTTTGCTTTCCCTTTCCAATGAGCTGGGAATCAGGCTTCGCAAAGCGCATAAAAAGGGCTCTACACTCTGCATTCAGATCAAGAATCCTCAGCTGCAGGTGATCAGCCGTCAGACACAGCTCCCCTTCCCCACAGGCTCAACGGACGTCATTTTCCGGGATGCCTGTGCGCTGTTCGACCGCTCTTGGGATTCCCGTATGCCCGTCAGGCTTCTGAGTGTCGGCCTCTCCGATCTGATCGATGAAAATGCCGCATTTCCCTTCCAGATGTCCCTTTTTGAAGAAGAGGTGCAGGATGATCCGCGACGAGTGAAACTGGAAAAGACCATTG
Source organism: uncultured Eubacteriales bacterium (assembly GCA_902764915.1). Lineage (GTDB taxonomy): Bacteria > Bacillota > Clostridia > Christensenellales > Aristaeellaceae > UBA2943. The sequence continues at coordinate 13,281 of CACWXY010000003.1, forward strand.
ACGAGCTTCAGACCCGGTTCGGCGCAGATACCATTTCCCGCGGAAAAACCGGCATGCGCTATTCCGCAAAGGAGCGGAATCCTGAGCATTCCCCATGAGGCTGTGGCACGGTGTTCCATGCCACAGCCTCATGCAGTTCTGACGCCTTGATTCTTCGGTTCTGCAATACCCTCAATATCTTTCAGTTCATCATTTGTGCATCGTGGCGGGCAGAGGCATCCTGTATCCCTGAAAAGCTGCCATCATGGTATGCTGCCTACACTTTTCCAAAGAACCGTCACGTTCTAGAAAGCGAAGCTTGCCCTCCAGCATCATGCCGGTCGTCACCCTGGCTTTTCTGCTTACTGAAACAGACTGTTTCCATATGTATCCGGATCTCTGCTTGACTTTTTTCTGCATGTATATGCATGCTGAAATCGGTTTCAGATTTCCCATTTTCTTATGCGGTTACAGCGCTCAGCCCTGATTTTTCCACCGTTCCCAAAAAAGAAAACTTCTTTTTCTCTTGCATAGTATTCATGATTGTTGTAATATGCATGGGTCCGTGAATCCGCGGGCACATTATTCACTGCGCATTCCGTCAGTGAGGAGGATATGTATGCCCACTACCAAGTTCGACAAAGAGTTCATTAAAGATTCCATAATCAGCAAGCTCCAGCGCTATAACGGCCGTTCCGTACAGGAGGCCAGCCAGCAGCAGCTCTATAAAGCTGTCGCATCCACCGTTCGTGATCAGATCATGCAGAAATTTACGGTGGCCCGCGAAGAGCGTAAAGCATCCAAGTCCAAAAGACTGTATTATCTTTCCGTTGAATTCCTGATGGGCCGCAGCATGTACTGCAACATGCTGAATCTGGTTTCCACCAATGAATATCGGGACGCCCTTTCTGAACTTGGCATTTCCCTGGATGATATTCTCAAGGAAGAGCCAGAACCCGGACTTGGCAACGGCGGTCTCGGCCGTCTTGCAGCCTGTTTCCTGGATTCACTCTCCAGCCTGGACCTCCCGGCCATGGGTTGTACGATCCGCTATGAGTACGGTCTGTTCCGTCAGCGGATTATTGACGGGCAGCAGGTTGAACTGCCTGACAGCTGGCTGGAAAACGGCAATGTATGGGAAATGCCGGTCATGGAAGATGCCTGTGAAGTACATTACGGCGGTCATGTGGACATTGTAGACGACAATGGCAAGCAGAAGTTCGTACACCGTGACTACTATACAGTAGAAGCCGTGCCCTATGATATGCCGATTGTCGGTTATGATACTGAGACCGTCAATACACTGCGCACCTGGTCTGCCCGGTCCAAAAAGCGCATTGATCTGAACTCCTTCGGGAAAGGCCGGTATGCCCAGGCTTCCGAAGAGATTGAACTGGCGGAAGTCATCTCCAAGGTACTCTATCCGGAGGACAATCATTACGAAGGAAAGATGCTGCGCCTTAAACAGCACTATTTCTTCACTTCTGCGACACTTCAGTACATTATCAAGGACTTTAAAAAGCTCCATGGCAATAACTTTGCCCTGCTGCCGGAAAAGGTCTGCATTCATATCAATGATACGCATCCCGGCCTCGCCATTCCTGAGCTTATGCGCATTCTGATGGATGAGGAAGGCCTTGGATGGGAGGAAGCTGCGGAGATCACCGAAAAGACGGTGGCCTATACCAACCATACCATTATGGCTGAAGCCCTGGAAAAATGGCCGGAAGCCATGGTTAAGCAGCAACTGCCCCGCATCTATATGATTCTTGAGGAGCTCAACCGCCGTCTGTGCGAAAAGCTCTGGAACCGTTTCCCCGGCGAATGGGAGCGCATCGGCCACATGGCCATCATCTCCTATGGTCAGGTACATATGGCAAACCTGTGCGTGGCAATGACCCACTCCACCAACGGTGTGTCTCAGCTGCACGGTGATATTCTCAAGGAAGAAACCTTCCACGATTATAACCTGGTGATGCCGGAGAAGTTCAGCGCCATCACCAACGGCATTACCCATCGCCGCTGGCTTATGAGTTGCAATCCCGAGCTGACCAATCTGATCTGTGATGCCATTGGAACCGACTGGATCCGGGATCCGGAACAGCTCAGCGCTCTCGCACCTTTTGCGGATGACGCCGCCTTCCGGAATAAGTTTGCCACCATAAAGCAGCATAATAAGGAACGCCTGGTCAAACTGGTGCATGACCGTCAGGGGATTCTGGTGCATCCCGACTTCATCTTTGATACTCAGGCAAAGCGTATGCATGAGTACAAGCGTCAGATTCTCAATGCACTGCATATCCTTGTACTCTATAACCGCATCGTCAACGATGAAACCTTTACCATGGAACCGCGTGTCTTCTTCTTCGGTGCCAAGGCAAGCCCCGGATACTATCGGGCGAAGCAGACCATCCGTCTGATCAATGCCATCGCACGCCTGATCGACTCGCATCCCCGTGCCCGCAAGTATCTGCAGGTAGTTTTCCTGGAAAACTATGATGTCTCTACCGCAGAAGTTCTGATCCCGGCTTCAGAGATTTCCGAGCAGCTTTCGACAGCCTCCAAGGAAGCCAGCGGTACCGGCAACATGAAGTTCATGATGAACGGCGCCATCACCATCGGCACCATGGACGGTGCCAATGTGGAAATGGCTGAACAGGTAGGCATGGACAATATTTATATCTTCGGCATGCGCGCTGACACTGTGCGTGACATGTATCGCGAGAATACATATAACCCCATGTCCATCTTTGAAACCAATGACGAGCTTCGCCGCGCCCTGACACAGTTTATTGACGGCACGCTCTTCCCTGGAAATCCGGCTGTTGTCCAGGATCTGTATCATTCTCTGCTCATGGGCGAAAACGGAAACATGGGCGATCCGTACTTTGTGCTGAAGGACTTCGGCTCCTACTCTATGGCCCAGCGCCGCATGGCAGCCGACCATGAAAACAAGGAAAAGTGGTGGAAAATGGCTGTCATCAACACAGCCATGTCCGGTCTGTTCTCCTCTGACCGTACGATCCGCGAATACAACGACCGTATCTGGCACCTGACGCCCCTGAAACACTGATGTGTATATATTGGGCGCCTGAGACGCGAGCATCCCAGGCGCCTTTTCTTACACTCCCAAGCCACATTAGAAATGAGGCATCCCATGCTCTACTTCAGTTCTCATGATCCAGCTTGCCGTATTCCCCTTGGACCTGCCGCTGCCGGCTCAACGGTTCAGTTCCGTTTCTATGCAGACAACGTAACCCATGTCGTCTTCCGCGGATGGATGGGAAATGATCTGCATATTCCCATGGTCCGCTCGGGTGCCGATTCCTTTACAGTAGACCTTCCGGTGCCAAAGGAAACGGGACTGTTATGGTATGATTTTCTTCTGGTTCGCGCTGATGGCAGTCGGTCCCGCTATGTCGCACCTCCTGATGGGCTGGGCGGAATTGGGCATGAAGATTTTCATCCGGAGAACACAGATTCCTCCTATCAGTTGACCGTATATCAACCTTCCTTCAAGACGCCATCCTTTCTGCACAGTGCCACGATTTATCAGATATTTCCGGACCGTTTTTTCCGGAGCGCTTCTGCATCCATTGATTCACGCACAGATCGCCAGATGCATGCCAAATGGAATGAAGATCTGTATACTGGAGAGCAACCCCGCGCCAAGAATAACAATGTTCTGGAATTCTATGGCGGCAATCTCAACGGCATCCGGGAAAAGCTTCCCTATCTGGCTTCTCTTGGCGTCGATGTGCTCTATCTGAATCCCATTTTTGAGGCATCCAGCAACCACCGTTACGACACAGCGGACTACACACGCATTGATCCGCTTCTGGGAACTGAAGAAGAATTCACCGCTCTGTGTACACAGGCTGAAAACATGGGCATTCATATTCTTCTGGATGGTGTCTTCAGCCACACAGGCGAGGACAGCCGCTACTTCAACCGATTCGGGCATTATGATACCGTTGGCGCTTACCAGAGCAAGGAAAGTCCTTTCTTTGACTGGTATACGTTTGAGACATGGCCGATGAAATACCGAAGCTGGTGGGGCATTCATACCCTGCCGGAAGTGCGCAAGAACAACCCTGTCTATCAGGAATTCATGTTCCGACGTCCCGATGGTATTCTCCCCCGCTGGATCAATGCCGGTGCTTCAGGCTGGCGGCTGGATGTGGCAGATGAACTGCCTATGGACTTTCTCCGACGGCTTCGGAAAACTGTCAAGGCGACCCGCAGAGATGCTGTCGTACTGGGCGAAGTATGGGAGGATGCCAGTAATAAAATCGCCTATGGCGAAATGCGCTGCTACTGTACAGGGGACACCCTGGATTCTGTTATGAACTATCCTCTACGAACCGCCATACTGGACTTTCTCCTGAGAAAAACAAATGCGGACGCACTGGTGCGCCTTGTCCGGCATCAGGAAGAAGTCTATCCGGCACAGTTCCGCTATGCATTAATGAATCTTCTGGGGTCTCATGATCGTGCCCGTGTGCTTAATGCCCTTGTGGGAATCGAAGGTCAGCAGCTTTCCAAGCATGCGCAGCGTGCGCTTCGCCTCACGCCGCAGGAATATGATCTGGCGGTGCGTCGATACAAAACAGGCCTGAGTATTCTCTGCGCACTTCCCGGCTGTCCCACCATATACTATGGTGATGAAGCCGGCATGACCGGCGGACCGGATCCCTTCTGTCGGCGTCCCTATCCCTGGGGAGAAGAAGATACAGAACTCAGGCAGTTTGTCATGAATAAGCTTCAGCAGCGCAAGCATTCCTATGTGCTCCGCTTTGGTTTCTGTGATATATCCGCACCGGATGCCGACTCCATCCGCATCCGCAGATATCTCGATGGTACGACTGATGCGCTGGGACACAAACACCCACAGGTAATGGAAGAGATCATTACGATCCGCCGTCCCTGATATAAGCAAAAAGAGCCAGCGGCCTGCTGACTCTTTTTGCTTATCTTTTGAAAGGAGTGCATTCTATGATTCTTGTCAGTGCCTGCCTTCTCGGAGTGCCCTGCCGCATGGACGGGGAAAGCAAACCAAACGCTGGCATCATTGACCTCATGCGGTCCCACAGTCTGTGCCCGATCTGCCCGGAAATCATGGGCGGTATGGCAACACCCCGCATCCCGAGTGAACGTATCGGAGACAGAGTCATCAATTCCGAGGGCGAAGACAATACGGCTTATTTCCGCAAAGGCGCTGAGCGTGCCTATGCCCGCTGCATGCAATGCGGCTGTACCTGTGCCATACTCAAGGCAAAGAGTCCGTCCTGTGGAGTCGGGAGTATCTATGACGGGCACTTTTCTCATACGCTGATTCAGGGAAACGGTATCCTTGGAGAACTACTTCTGCAGAACCATTTTCCTGTTTGTACAGAACAGGATAACTATCTGCAGATGGTGGAAACTTTCGATACACTCTGCTCGTAAATATTACTTATTTCCGCCCAGAATTCCGCCCAGAACATTCCCAATCAGGTCCGAAACCACATCACTGGCAGCATCTCCTGGATCCTTGCCCAGAATCGATTCCAGAATGGATGAGGATTCTCCCTTCAGTACCTTGGTAGCGGCCTGTCGAGTTTTCGTATCCGCACTGCGGTACAGTTCAATCAGTTTTTTCTCTGTAGCCGTGACTTTCATGCTGACATTGGCATTGGCTGGAGTCTTCACAGTGGTTTTGGCGGTTGTTGTCTTGGCACTGGATGTCTTGGCTGAAGTTGACTTGGCACTGGATGTCTTGGCCGTTCCTGTTTTGCTCTGCGAAGTCTTCGACGTGGATGTTTTGGCAGCTGTCGTCTTTGCACTTGTCTGGCTTTCCGTTTTGGCTGCTTCCAGAAGGGAAGACTGTGTAACACCGGTTGCCTTTGCGATCTTCTTCAGAGCAGCCTGGCTCAGTTCCATTTCCCCTCGTTCCGCCTTACTGATGTCGCCAGCTGACAGCCCACCTACCTGCTGTGCCAGTTTTTCCTGCGTCAGCCCGGCTTTTGTCCGTGCTTCCTTGATAAGGGCTCCCACTTTTTTTGCCATCGCATTTGCCTCCTTTTGAATAAATGAGTATAATTCCCTATGGTGCTGAACGTTATATACGGTACCAGAAAGGACATACATTATGGATATTCAAAAATTGATTTCCCAAGTGCTTTCCAGCCTTAACGCAGACAGCAGTCTCGTCGAAAAATTCAAGAAAGACCCCATGGCTACCGTTCAGAGCCTGCTCAGCAATCTGAATCTCGAAACCAACACACTGCAGGCAATTGTCTCCGGCGTCACATCCAAGCTGAATCTGGATGACGGTATCAAGGAAGCCAAGGGTATCTTCAGCAAGATCGCCAGTCTGTTCGGCAAATAAGTCCAAGCCCGCCTCATGCGGGCTTTTTCTGATGTGCACGCCGCAGCGCGAACAATTGAATCATCAATGCTTCCACAGCACCTTCATCCGAAAGAAAACCGCTCTTGATTCCCAAATCCGTATCAGCACACAGCCGAACACTGTCCCGAATAACTGCACCACTCAGTGATCTCATCTGTGACAGATACCGGTCCAGCACAAATCCCTGAACATTGAGTGCTCTCATCATTTCGCTCTTGGGTTTTTCTTCATACTGCAGAATGCTCACGTGCTGCAGTATGCGATACTGGCGTGAAAGCATGGCCAGTATCATCATGGGTTCTTCTCCGTTTCGCAGCATCTGATGGTACATCAGAAAGGCCTGCTGTTCCTGCCCACCAATGACTGCATTCACCAGTTCCCAGGAACGGTATTCAGACGTCTGCGTGGTTACGCTCTGCAGATCTTCATGCCGGATTTCTTCCCGTTCTCCCACCAATGCAGCGAGCTTTTCAATTTCTCCCTTGAGAAGCATGGCATCGTTTCCGGCCATAAACATCAGTTCCTGAGCTATGTCATAGGAGCATTTTTTGCCCAGTGCAGAAAACGTCTCCACAATCCATGTGCCGCATTCCCTCTCCGACATGGGAGAAAAAGACACATATGTTCCGATCTTATCTATTTTCTTGACAATCTTCCGCCGGCTATCCGCTTTGCCCCTGCAGGCATATACCAGAACACAGCTGTCCGGAAGACGAGAGAAATAATCCAGCAGTGCTTCGTCCGCTTCCCGTTTTCCCTGTAGGGCAGTCTCTTCTTCGACGATCACCAAACGTTTTTCCGAAAGGAACGGCAAAGTCTCACAGGCAGCCATCAGTTCATCTGTGTCCGGTGTCTGAAATACAGTGGTATTCATCTCCCCCATGCCATCCGGGAAAAGTTTCTCCTGCATGACTGTGAGAACCTGCTTTTTCAGATATTCTTCCGTTCCATCCAGCAGGTATACCCCGTGGATATCCCCCTTCTGAATTGCTTTCTCCAACTGGCTGCGTTCCATATACAATCCTTTCCGGTATGCTTAGATCTCATACATGGCCCCGATTTGACTGAGCTGAACCTGTGAAAAAACGGCCTGTGCTTCTCTTTGCAGCTCGCTTTCGGACAGCATTGGATTGAAATGCGTAATCACCAATTGCCGAACATGTCCTGACTGTGCGAACTGTGCACAATGTCTTGCAGACAGATGCGGTTTTCCGCTGCTCCACAGTCGTTCCGGAAAAAGCCCATCCGCAAGCAACAGATCCGCATTCGACACAAAGTCTTCCAGTCCATCCATAACATTGGTATCCCCTGTATAGACCAGGGTTTTTCCGCTGGACGCTTCACATATCCTGAGCATAATTGCCATAACCGGATGCACCGCACGGCCCACATACACCTCAGCGCCACCCACATGTACCGTATCTCCTGGTGCGATATCGTGCAGAATGATTTGCGGCGCATTACGCAGAATTTCCCGAATCGGAGAAGTCATGTCCGCTGGCGCATATACATGGATCTTTTTTTCCAGCGCCTGCAGACGATAGATCAGAACCAATGTATCCGCGCAGTGATCATAATGCCAATGTGTCAGAAACAGAGCATCCAGATCTTCCGGCGGCATTTTCCCCGTCAGCCTCTGCAGTGTTCCGCTTCCCAAATCCAAGCAGATGCGGAAGCCTTCTCCTGTAACAAGATAACCGCTGGTAGCCCCGCCGGGTGCTGGAAAAGGGCCGTTATTGCCAAGAACATGCAAAACCATGGAAGCGCCTCCTTGCTTTTCTTTGCCTCATTGTATCATGATTTTTTTTCACTGAAAACCAAACCGAATCAGCAGAAACCACAGTCCATCAGTAAAGGCCAGGCGCTCTTCAGCGTATTTCCGGACAACACCCCGATACAATGCTGCTTTCTCCATATGATCTGGAAAGCCAACCATACTTGCAGCAAAGACGGGTTGCATATTCTCCGCCAGAATGCAAGTATAATATCCATACACTTCTTAAGCCTCTCTGCAGCAAATGAGTCTCCCATCATATAGATACCCATATCCGCCAAAGCAATCTGCCAGTCTTATCAATAAGTGAAATAATCCGCCATGGTCTTTTCCTTGTACACTGTCGAGGAAAACACAGCTTTTTCGTCGATGTTCCATTCCTTGTTTCTGATAACGCCGAAAAATACTTCTGCCGGTACTCCGACAGCATGTCCATTATCCCGTCGTCCATATAGAGATATCACTCTCCAAAATGGTCTTGCATCTGTCCTCAACACGTCTGCCAGTTCTATCGTGAACAAAATGACAGTGAATGGGTATGCACTTTTCGTCGAAATCAATGTCGTCCCTCTGTCTCTATCTTATACATAATCTTTTATCCCGTTCAGCCATATTTGCATCAGCCACTTATGCGGAAGTATTTTGCTAAGGAAGTGTTCGTATTTCACAAAAAGGCTGCATATTGACATGTCTTTTCCCTTTGCAGAGTCACGGAGAGCCTGTACCGCAACACGGTTCGGAGAAACGAGTCCCGGGAACTTCACGGGCTTCCCATTGTATTCCTTTTGAAGCATCTCCGTGTCTATCCAGCCGGGACAGACTGCAGTACAAATGATGCCTTTGCTTTTCAGTTCGACATTCAGTGCGCGTGTATATGAGCAGACAAACGCCTTGCTTGCAGCATAAAGATTAATGTACGGCACCGGCTGGAATGATGACGCGGAGGATATGTTCAGAATATGCGAGCCCGCCAGCATAAACGGGACTGCGTGATTACATAATAAACATATCGCCTTGCAGTTTATGTTGATCTCATTCACGATCTCATCATCGGTAAATCCGGTACTTGCTCCCATTTCCCCGATACCGGCATTGTTTATCAGCAGCCGAATATCCGGTTTCTCTGTTTCCATAAGATGGAAGAGCGCCGACAGATCATCGGAAATGCTGAGGTCGCATCTGACTATGCGTAACTTATCACCAAACTTCGTTTTCATCTCACCGAGTCTTTTTTCATTCCTTGCAACTGCCCATATCTCATCAACGTTTTCTCTGAGAACCTCTCTCACAAATTCCTGACCGAGCCCGCCTGTAGCGCCTGTGATAATAGCAATTCTCGGCATAATTCTTTCGCTGCCTTTGACTTTATCTGAAATTATTATGTTCTAATTGTGATATATAATCAATATCTGTACCATCTCAGGACGAATCCGGGAAGAAAAAACTGTTAGCCGTGATGTACAGCATCCGGAATCGTTGGGTACTTACCCCACCAACCACCTTGACAGCAAAAAACGCAGCATTTTTTCTCGCTCCATTCTTGAATATTCGACTGTCTGACTATAGTTGCTGGGTCAACAAAGCGAATCGCGCTGCAATACAGTTCAGCACATTCTGCTAAATACTGCCAAAGATATTGGGTCAATTGTCCCAAACAAAGACCAGGTTCAGATAATCACACTTCGGACGCTGACCCGGACGGAATGGATACGAATACAGGGCAGCCAGTACCAGACTCCCATGGGTAATGAAAGTCACTTGCGTCAGATAGGCCCATTTCGGCATATCTATGATCTGAAGCAGCCATACTGCTTATGGCGAGAACAGAAGATGTTCTTCCCGTAAAGTACAGTCAGACGCTTTGAATGGTCCGGCTTTGTAATAGTTATCGCCGTCTTTTCCAGTTTTATCCTATGCATGGACTGCATCCATCTTCCCTGATAGAATTCGAATTGGGCACGTGGCGTCTGTGCCTCTGCTCCAGGAGGAGCCTTTATATGCAGCGTGGTTTTTCCCGTATTCGAAAGCGAAACTCCGCTCCGGTCGCAGGCAGCGCCATGCCCTCCTGCAGGCATGGATCATCTGCCTGCGCATCGCCTCAGGCTGGACGGCGCGTACAACAGCCATCTTCAAAAGGAATCAACTGTTCCACATTATGGAACTCCATTTTCTGAAAAAGCTTGTCCGTTCCTCCCGCAGGGGCGCAGTCATGGTAAAGAAGGCTCCGATTTCTGCCCACATTCCCGGTTTTTCAATCCGTCATGGCTCTTCCAGATGTACCTGAACCGAACCTTCCCCCACGGCTTCAGACAGAAGCTGCGGATCCACAATATGTCCTAAACGGGTATAGGTATACGGCGTCGCGAAGCTTTTGTAAAACACAACGACGCACCTGTCTCCGAAAAGCATCACATCACCGGCTGAAATATGATTCACTGTTTCCGGAGCACAGGGAAGCGGCCCGAGCAGGTTATGATACTTTTCATTCCCGTTGAGTTCCGTCATTTCCAGTGTCAGGGGGAATAGAGCCGAAAACGCTCTTGCTGTTTCGTTATCCTCTAGTTGCATAAAATAAGTACGGTTTCCCACCACGATCCGTGCCATATACATCCTTCCTTTCCCACATATCTTACTCTCATGAGAACCCAGTGTCCACCAGACAGGTTTCCGATATTTCCCCGTACACATCATAAAAGGGCGGCAAACCTATTTGCTGGTTTCGCCGCCCAGTCAGTATTCACTTTTGATTCACTTCATCTTATCAGGACGGTGCATCCACGTTTTCCATCCTTTCTGTTATCTCTGTGGATGACCGATACACTTTGCGATGATTCTTCACTAGCAGGCATTTCCTGCTGTATCACGCTCCAAAAGTGTGTCTATTATCCTTTGCTATCTTTCTGACAGACAACTCATGCTTCAGGTTCCAGCAGTCCCAGACCGCCATCCTTTCTCTGATAAAGCACATTGACTTGATCAGTGTCGGTGTTGACAAAGGCAAAGAAGCTATGTCCGAGCAATTCCATCTGAATCGCTGCATCTTCCACGGACATCGGGCGCACCGGGAACGTCTTCCGCCTTACAATCTCAATTCCATTCTCTTCCTGTTCGTCTTCTTCGATGAATTCAGGAACGTCACTAAAGGCGTCTTCACGGATACGCTTCCCCAGCTTGGTGCGGTGACGATGAATCTGGCGCTCCATTTTGGCGAGCGCATCGTCAATCGCAGCAAACAGATTTCCTTGAGCTGAGGCTTCTGAGCGCAGGATGACATTATTTTTCATGGGTACGGTAATTTCCACAACACGCAGATCGCCTTTATCCTTTTTCATCTTGATCTGCATTTCAGAATCCGGGTACAGATACCGTCCCATCTTCGAGGTTTTCTTCTCGATCCGCTGCTCGATACTGGGCGTGACGGTCATATTCCGGGCTGTAATGGAAATGTTCATACGTTTTCTCCTTTCAGCATGACTGCTAAGCGGAGACAGTTGTCAGAAATTTCTGTCCCCGCCTACTCAACTGTGCCATCGGAGACACCCTCTTTCTATCCTCTTTCCTGAGGTTTCTGCTTATCTATTTCGACGTTTCTTTCTGCATTCCTGCAACTTGCGGAACTTTTTTTCCCGTTTTTCTCATTCTTCATAGTACAAACTTACAAGCTGTCAGGACATCCCAGTAGTTTCGTGTCTGCATGACAATGGTGTCATCCGACACCATGGAGAATCCGGGAAAGAAGGAGTTTTTCACAGCCATCCGGACTTCCTTGTAGGTAATTCTGAAATCAAAGCTGTTCGGGAGTGTAATCCGCGCTTTGGTCAGATCCTGCGAAAGTGCTTTCTCGCTGGCCGCGCGAATCTCCTTTTCTACCAGCGCCGGCGCCTTGCAGCGTGTCATGCCGCCCAGCCCATCCTTCACCCATACTGTCTCAAGGCCGGGATGCAGAGAAGCGGATAATTCAGTAAGTCCTTTATCGCCTGTCAGCAGAACACTGGGAACACCTTTCATGGCACAGGCCCAGCTGTAGAGAAGGAATTCTGAACAGGGAATGCCATTCAGTGTCATTTTTGCAGGCTTGGTGCTCATCGTATGCGACAGAGGATTTTCCTTTTTCCCAGCCGGAGAATGCCATCCCACAAACATGGCTGCATCAAAACTCTCATCGATGCCCTCCACCATGCTCAGGGGATTGCCTGACCATCCACGAATGAGCTGAACACATTCCGGCATGACGTTTGGATCCAGATTGATACCAAAATCATGGGCGTCATTGACCACTATTTCCGTTGCGCCTGCCGCCACCGCACCATCGATGGCAGCCCTGACTTCCCGTGTCATCTCTGCAGCCGCCCGCATATAGGTGCCTTTGTCTTTCTCCGTTTCTTCCCAGTAAGTGGTAAAGGCTGTGCCCTCAATATCAGCAGAAATAAAAACTTTCATTGGATGATCTCCTCCTTGTGCGCAAAATTATAAAAAAGCCAGAATCGCCCGTCAATGTCCACCTCATTTTGGGTTGCACCCTTTCCTCTTTCATGCCATAATCTCCCCCGGACTATCTTGAGCTCTTTCTTGGGAGGAACCCTTATGGCACAAGCGCTTTGGGTCCGTGTGATCCGCCATCACAGGGTAGAGCAGCAGCTCACCGTTCCCTGTACTCGTGACGACCCACAGGATGCACTTTCTGAGGCTCTGCGTCGGCTCGATATTGCACGGCCCCTGTGGCTGGAAAAAAATCAGCACGAATGGGACAATTTTGGGCAGACCCGTTTCTTGGCGGATGCTTTCCTGGAGCCCATTCATTTCGACCGTCTGGAAATTGAGTTCATTGATCCCGATGCACCCAAACGCACATCCCGGGATATCCGCAACGCAGACATCCATCTGAGAGGAGATTATGACTATGAATAGTTCTGTTCTTTCCCTGATTGACAGTTATCGCGACGAGTTTACATCCGTTCTTTCGCGATGGATTCAGACTCCATCCATCAAAGGCACGCCGGAAGAAGGCGCTCCCTTTGGCAGAGATGTCCGGACAATGCTGGATCTGGCGCTTGCAACAGCAGAAGAAATGGGATTTGCCACCCGCAATATTGACGGATATGCCGGCGATGCCACACTGGGGGATGATTCCCTGGAAAAGATTGCTGTCCTCGGACACCTTGACGTCGTCCCCATCGGCGACGGCTGGACCTTTCCGCCTTTTGGCGCCGAGATTGTCGGAAACAGAATGTATGGCCGGGGAACCATCGATGACAAAGGGCCATCACTGGCTGCCATGTTTGCCATGAAAGCCATCAAGGAATCCGGAATTCCTCTGCGCCGTGCTATTCGGCTGATCCTGGGCTGTGACGAGGAAAGCGACTGGGACGATATGGCCTACTACTGCACACATGCCACCATGCCGGACCTCGGCTTCTCTCCGGATGCCAGTTTTCCACTGATCAACACAGAAAAAGGCATGCTGCATATCTTTGCTCATGCACCGCTGTCTGCAGACGGACTGCAGGTACTGGAGATGATGACAGGCGAACGCATGAATGTCATTCCCGGAGAATCCACAGCGCTTCTTCAGGGCGGGGCATCACTGGCAGAAAAGGTGCTCGCTTACGCTGAAAAAACCGGTCTTCCGTATACTGCCGAATGCACGGACAAAGGCGTGCTAGTCAAAGCGCTGGGAATTCCTGGTCATTCTGCCTATCCTGAAGGTCGCCGCAATGCAATTGGTATGATGCTTCTGCTCTTCCGGGAACTGGGTGTCACCGGACCTCTGAAAACCCTGGCTGATGTCTATGGCATGGAGTCTGACGGTACATCTCTGGGGATTGCCTGCAAGGATGATCTCTCCGGGGCGCTCACATGTAATATGGGCATATTGCATATTGTGAAAGGCGAAGTGCACACCACCTTCGACTGCCGAGTGCCGGTCACAGCCGACCTCGAGAGTCTGAAAAAGACAGCGCTTGCCCGTCTTCCCGGATTCATCATTGATGAGTGCGGTACAAAAGCCCCCCATCATGTGCCGCAGGAAAGCGAGCTTGTCACTGCGCTTCTGCATGCCTACGAGGAAGTAACGGGGCTTCCCGGAAAAGCCGAATCCACCGGCGGCGGAACATATGCCAAAGTTCTCAAACAGGGCGTAGCCTTTGGTGCTGCTTTCCCGGATGAGGAAGATCTGTGCCATCAGGCCAATGAGTTCGTAAATCTTGACAATATGATTCTGGCTGCCAAGGTCTATGCCGAAGCCCTTCTGCGCCTCTGTGCAAAAGATTGATTCTCTTTCCCGTTTCCCATTTGACTACTGCAAAGAAAGATAGAGGTAACCCATGATTACAGTCAGCAATGTATCCCTCACCTTTGGCGGCCAGAAACTCTTTTCCGGCGCCGATCTGAAGTTTCTTCCCGGAAACTGCTATGGCATCATCGGCGCCAATGGCGCCGGAAAATCCACATTTCTGCGCATTCTTTCCGGAGAACTGGAGCCCACTACCGGGACTGTCGTGGTTCCTGCCAATGAACGCATGTCCACCCTTAAGCAGGACCAGTTCCAGTATGATGCCTATCCTGTTTTGGATACTGTTATCATGGGCAACCAGCGTCTGTATGATATCATGAAGGAAAAGGATGCACTGTATGCAAAACCCGACTTTTCCGACGCTGACGGTGAGCATGCTGCTGAACTGGAAGGCGAGTTTGCCGAAATGGACGGATGGAATGCGGAAAGTGATGCCGCCGTCCTGCTTACAGGTCTTGGGATTCCTACGGCCATGCATACCGCTATCATGGGTGACCTGACCGGCGGTGAAAAATTCAAGGTACTTCTGGCCCAGGCACTGTTTGGGCATCCGGATATTCTGCTTCTCGACGAACCGACAAACAACCTGGACAACAAATCGGTGGCCTGGCTGGAAGATTTCCTGATGGATTTCCCCGGGACTTTGATTGTCGTCTCTCATGACCGCTGGTTCCTCAATAATATCTGTACGCATATTGTAGATATCGATTATAACCAGGTCAAAATGTACGTGGGTAACTATGACTTCTGGTATGAATCCTCCAAGATGATGCAATCGCTCATGAATGACCAGAAAAAGAGACGCGAAGACAAAATCCGCGAGCTGCAGGCCTTTATTCAGCGATTCTCTTCTAATAAGTCCAAAGCCAAACAGGCCACCAGCCGCAGAAAGCTTCTGGATCAGCTTACCATGGAAGAGATGCCTGCTTCTTCCCGGCGCTATCCATGGGTAAACTTCACACCTGATCGAGAAGCCGGCAAGGATATCCTGGCCGTCAACGGAATCTCCTATTCGCAGGATGGAGTACAACTGCTGAAGGATGTCTCCTTTGTCGTCACCAAAGGGCAGAAGATCGCCCTCGTCGGCAGTGAGCAGGCTGCAACGGCACTGTTCCGTATTCTGACTGAAGAAATCCAGCCTGATAGCGGTTCGTTCAAATGGGGCGTTACCATCTCCACCAGCTATTTTCCCAAGGATAATTCCAAGTTCTTTGACGGCTGCACCATGACCATGATGGAATGGTTCGCACAGTACAGTCCGGAGCAGCTGGAAACCTATATGCGCGGTTTTCTCGGCCGCATGCTCTTCTCCGGAGATGACGTCTATAAGCCTGTCAACGTGCTATCCGGAGGAGAGAAGGTCCGTGTCATGCTTTCCCGCATGATGCTCTCCGGTGCCAACTTCCTGATGCTGGACCAGCCGACCAATCATCTGGACCTGGAATCCATTACTGCTGTCAATAACGGTCTGATCAATTTCCCCGGCAATGTCATTTTTACCAGCCAAGATCACCAGTTCATATCCACCGTCGCAGACCGGATTCTTGACATTCACCCGGACGGGACGGTCTCTGATTATTACTGCAACTATGATGAATATCTGGAAAAGGTGGGCAAATAAGCCGTTCCTTTTTCGCAAGTTAAATGATATATATCCAGCTGAAAGCTCCCGAAAGGCGGTCTTTCAGCTTTTTTTCTGTGTGCTGCCGACTTTTGTTTTCCCTATTCCTTCCCGTTTTCCATTGCCTTGTTCTGTGCTGACATACCCATGAAATCAAGGTTCTTTCCATTGTTTCCCCCTTCATTGTGTGGTATGATTCGTATGTTTGATTAAGAACGGGAGGCGTAACGTATGCCCTTTCGGCATATCCTCTGTCTTGTTCTTTGCCTTCTGATGCTTCCCTTGACCGTTCATGCCGATGCTAGGGAAGATCTAGATGCAAGACTTGGCAAAATATTTAAGAATCTTCAGACGGTCGGCGGTGCCGTCGTCATAGCAAAAGAAAACCAGATCATTTACGAATACTATTACGGAAAGGCTAACCTGAGCAAACATATCGATGTTACAGAAAAAACAGCCTTTCGGATTGCTTCCGTCACAAAAATGATCAGTGCCATTGGCATCATGCAACTGGTGGAAGAAGGCAAACTGGACCTTGACACCGATCTGAGTGAATACTTCGGATATCGGATTCTTAACCCCTATCAGAGAAAACCGCTGACACTGCGGATGCTGATGACTCATACATCGTCGCTCTCCTCCAATGGCGGGTACAGCCGTGAATCCAACGGCCTCCGGCATCTGATTTCTACAGATCGCAGTCAGACTTCCAACTACTATGATGAGGATCCAGGTTCCGTATACCGCTATTCCAATTTTGGCGCCGGCATCATGGGGAGCCTGATGGAAATTGCGAGCGGTCAGAATGTGAACACCTACATGGCTGAACATGTGTTTGCTCCCCTGAACATTGACGCGGCGTACAGTGCATCCCTCCTGGCAAATTCGGAAGATGCTGCAAGCATCTACAAAAGAGGCGGCAATGTCCTGGTAACCGCAGCCAATCTTTCCCAGAGCGAAGACTTTGACCTGAGCGTCGATCCGGACATGCACTATCGCCTGACGGTTGGACGTATCTGGATTCGTCCGCGAGATCTCTGCCGGCTGGGCATACTGCTCATGAATGGCGGCAAGCTTGGTGATATACGGCTTCTGCAGGAAGTCACCGTTCAGCAGATGATGGCAGACCAGACCGGGCTCGGCGGAATCACTGCCAGTTCTCCTTATGGTCTGTGTATCAACCGTATTGAAAACCTCCTCGATGACCGTATGGTATTCGGACATCAGGGCATCTCCGAGGACATTGTCGCCAATCTCTATTTCGAGCCGGAAAGCCGATTCGTGTTTGCCCTTGTCACCAATGGATGCAACAGCATTATGGATGACCGCATCGCTGTACTGTCCCGCCGCGCCTTTTCAGCCGCATGGGATATTCTGGGCAAAACCTCGGATCTTCCTGTGCAGTCTGTCATTCCGCTTCCTGCAGGCATCCTCAGTACGATCCCATCATCTGTTACCCTGGATGTGCTGCTTCCCTATCTTGATTCATCCGTCAATTCTACTAAAGGAGACTGATGTGCTATGCAGAAAAGACGCATTATCCTTGCCATACTCCTCTGTGTTCTGTGTCTCTTGCCCTGTCTTTCTTTCAGCGAAGCTGAGACGGAAGAAGTTCCTGAATGGGCACAGCTGGAGATTCGTGCGGTTTTCCTGCTTCCGGAATTCACTGAAATTACCGCCGTTCCTGTTCAGGAAGAAGGACATGTATACTGGCTGGAAATCCCGCGGGAATATAGTGGCACGCCGGTTACGCTGCTCCTCTCTTCTCCGAACATTCCCTATACCTTTTCGCCGGAAAGTGGCTCCCTTGTGACACTTGTCCCTGTAAAAGCGACAATCACACCGGAAAACGTCCTGACCATTGTGGCAGAGACTGAAAATGCTGTCGATACTTTTCACGTCATTGCATCCTGCCAGCCTGCACCGGATGAACCCTTCTCTCTCCCGCTGCCCGAAGAGATCGCTGAATCCGTCTCTGAAAGCGAAAACACCGATACGCAGGAGACGCTTCCTGCTCCCGCTCCCAATCTGGAGTATCTGACTGTCGTAGATGGACAGCCTGACAGTGCGGAAAATGAACTGATCACTGCCGGTGCAGCAACCATTGATATCCTGTGGCTGGACGAGGATGAGGAAACTGTTGCGCATAAGACACTTACCATCCCCGCTGGCACCACAGATCTGATCAGCTTTGACATGCTGGAAGATATCCGCTATTCCTGTCTTTCTGAAGACACGGTTACAGTAACAGTCGATGAGACGGGCATTGCCGTACCCTCCAGTGTCGTATTCATCTGCGAAGAAATTAATGTCACTGTTCCCTATACTGTCAATTGCATCGACGCCGAGGGCAATATTCTGCTTACGCTGCCTCGCAGTCTGGACCCCGGTTCCCAGGAAAGCGTTGAACCGCCTGAGGTGGAAGGCTATCTGCCGCTTCCCGCTACAGAAGCCATTACAGTCCGTGCCGATGTGATGGGAAATGTAATTCCTTCCCCTGTAGTCTTTACCTATGCTGCCAGACCCACCACCATTTCTTTTCCTGTCTACTATATGCTGGGTGATGAAACGATCGCACAGGAACTGATCAAGCTTCCCATGGACGCAGAAAGCAACATCGTGCCCGATCCGGAGATTCTGGGAAGTCTGGACGTCCGCGGTGACTCCAGTATCCATATCTCTGTCGATGCGCAGGGGAACGTCACTCCTTCTTCCCATACTTTTGTTCTGTATCAGCCTGTAACAGTTCCTGTTCTGTATCTGGATTATCAGACCAGTTCCGTAGTCGCACCCGAGAAGACACTGAAGCTGGATAACGGTACATTCTCCATTGAGCCGGATACTTCTGTCCTTCCCGATGATTATGTACTTATGAATACAGCGTCCGTCAGCGTCTCTGTACGTGATGGCATTGCAGTACCCGCGCAGGTTATTTTCCTTTGCCAGAGCACGAATGCAGAGACGGCTCCCCTTCTGACTACTGTTACAGCCGTCAGCCAGGAAGAGGAAGCACCGACAGCGGAGGAAGAAACCGCTTCGCCCTTTACTACAGTAGAAGCATACTGGGTCGACGCATCCCAGCAGGTGCTTTTCTCCGAACGCATTGAACTTGCCCCTGGCGAAAGCATTGATATTCCCGCCTCTGACTGGTCTTCCAGCCGCTATACCGTTGTTTCTGACCCGTCCGTAACAGTTGCCGTAGATGAAGAAGGCAATGCTACACCAGATGAAGTCATATTCCAGATGCAGCTGCATTCTCTGGTGCCAGTCTCCTATCTGGCGGATGATGGCTCCGTACTCCGCACCGATACGGTATCAATTGCGGCACAGACAGAGCAGACATTCACGCCTGAAATCTTTGATGGCTATGAGAGCTATGACCCTTCAGAGAGTATTACTGTAACTGTCGACGAAAACGGGAATGCTTCCCCAAATTCCATTATCTTCCTCTACCAGGTAATGAACTATCCAACCGTCACCGTAACATACCTTGATGCGCAGACAATGGAGCCGGTAGCCAGCGAAGAAGTCCTGCCTGTCAAGGCAGCTGCCATGGAAGTCATTGCGCAGCCGGATGATCTGGAACAGGGATATACCTTGAAGGGCAACCGTAATGCCATCGTCACCGTTGATAACGGTGTTGTAACACCTGCAACGGTCACCTTCCTGTACGAAAGTGAAGAGCAGGAAACGGAAGAAGATATTCTCTCACTGCCCGATGAAGGACACGCAGAAGCTGAGACTATCAAATCTGCCGAAGAAAAACCGGAAGAAGACGTCCAGCTCGATGCATCCGAAGTAGTGGAAGAAGCAACGCAAGGTAGTCAGGAAGAAACAGAAGAGAGCAGCCTGACACCGGATGTGGATGATGTAACAGAGCCATACAGTGATGAGACAGAAACCGATGCTCATGAACGCTGGGCCACTACAGCCATGAGCAATGTCAACCTGCGCCGAGGACCCTCCCTAAAGGAAAAACTGGTTGAGCAGGTCAATCGCAGCGGTAGCTATCTGTGGATTCTCTCCGAAGAAAAAGCCACGGACGGCACAATCTGGTATAAGGTTCTCTACAATGGAAACGAAGCCTATGTACGCAGTGATCTGGTGCAGGTTCTGGACCGCGACGCTTCCGACGCCTATCAGTTGAGTCTTCCCACGCCAGTCGCCACGTCCACGCCTGCTCCGACAGCAGTACCCACACCGACGTGGACACCTACTCCGACTATTCCGCCTACACTGACGCCTACTGTCGAGCCCACAGCCACAGCAACCGTCGAGCCGACAGCCACACCGACTTCTGAGCCTACGACGACACCTACTATCGAGCCCACAGCAACAGCGACTTCTGAACCGACAGCGACGCCTACTGCCGAGCCCACAGCAGCACCGACTTCTGAGCCTACGGCGACTCCGACTGCCGAGCCCACAGCAGCACCGACTTCTGAGCCTACGGCGACTCCGACTGTCGAGCCCACAGCAACACCGACCGCTGAACCGACAGCAACGCCTACTGTCGAGCCCACAGCAGCACCGACCGCTGAACCGACAGCAACGCCTACTGTCGAGCCCACAGCAACACCGACCGCTGAACCGACAGCAACGCCTACTGTCGAGCCCACAGCAACACCGACCGCTGAACCGACAGTGACGCCTACTGTCGAGCCCACAGCCACAGCAACCGTCGAGCCGACAGCAGCACCGACTTCTGAGCCTACGGCGACGCCGACTGCCGAGCCCACAGCCACGTCGACCGCTGAACCGACAGCGACGCCTACTGTCGAGCCCACAGCAACAGCAACTGTCGAGCCCACAGCAACACCGACTTCTGAGCCTACGACGACACCTACTGTCGAGCCCACAGCAGCACCGACCGCTGAACCGACAGCGACGTCTACTGTCGAGCCCACAGCAACACCATCTATCAATTACCGTGGATATGCTATTACCACCGATCGCACCGTGCTCCGCAATGAGCCAGCCGTCAATGATCAAAGCATCGACTTGCTTCTGGCTCCGGAAACCCTTCTGACCATTTCCGATCAGCTCCTGGACGAGAATGGTGTCGTATGGAGCAAGGTTGCCACTGCTTATCAGCAGACAGGATATATTGTTGACAGTGCGCTGGAACATATTTCCGCTGTAAACGCAGCAAAGTATCAGCCTGCACAGACATCGTACCCTGCCAATGAACAGACAGCCAGTGAACCCGATCCTGTTACGGGATATGCACTCATTCTGCAGGACAGTACACTCCTGAAGAGCCAGCCGAATGAGCATGGCATTAACCTGGCACAGATTTCCAAGAACACAGTCGTCCATGTGGACGGGCAGACCTATCCAGATGACGGATGGGCATGGCATGCAGTCAGTTTCAACGGACTGACCGGTTATCTGCGTTCGGATGCGCTCAGACTGATGTCTGCCAATGAAGAGGAAGCCTATCTTGCTTCTCTTCAGAGCACCACAGCGCCTTTCATAACACAGACGCCCACAAAGGCTCCCACTGAAGTACCTGTCCAGACCGAACCCGTCCAAGCGCCTGTTGGCAATACGTACAGTTCGGAAGCTTCCACAGCCACTCCGGCTGCGACCGCAACTGTCACGGCCACCGCAGCCCCAACATCCACTGTGGAAGCTGCCGCTCCTACCATGCCTTCACTGCCCACTGTCGAACCGGAAGAACAGCCTGCTTCCAAACTGTCTTCGTTGCTTCTTATCGCCGCTGCAGCCTTGGTTGTACTTGCCGTTGTCCTTACGATCGTAATACGCCTCGTACGGAAAAAGCGCATGGACGAAGCAGAGAGAATTGATGCGGAAAGAAGACTGGAGGCGCAGAAGCTTTCTGCAACCTGGAGTGCCCGAAAGGCTCCGGAAAAGCCAAAACTGAATGAATGATTCTCGCAATGGAATTCTTTGACAAAACGGCACGGTCTGCACGGACTGTGCCGTTTTGTCTATCTTTGTTCTGCATTCCCAGGCTTTTTTCAAGCCTCAGCCTGGCATGCAAGTTTTCAGATTTCTGAAAAATGTACATGCATGATCCCGTCCTCCAAACAGGTGTTTCAGAAATCCAGGTCCCTATTCCAGTCGCTTGATTTCATTTTCCAGGATCTGTGAAACCTGGATCCTGGCTATTGTCCGTTTTCCCTGCCACGGTAAATAAAGAGAGCCAGAATGCCCGCCTGCAGACGAATAATGTGTTTTTTCATAATTGCGCTTGACACATACATTATAATGGTGTACTATGTCGCTAGTGCACTAATACACGAGGAAAGGAGACGCTGCACATGGAGTTCAATCCCCTGATACCCATCTGGCTGCAAGTTGAAACAGACATTAAGCTGAACATGATTCGCGGAACAATTGCCCCAGGCAGTAAACTGCCCGGAGGCCGTGATCTTGCACTGCAATACACCATCAATCCCAATACAGCCGCAAGAGTCTATCAGGAACTGGAAAAGGAAGGTCTGTGCCAGACACGGCGAGGGCTGGGTACTTTCGCTACTGATGAGCCGGAAAAAATCCGACAGGTACGTGAAGATATGGCCAAAAATGCGATTGCCCGCTTCATGGCAGAACTGAAAGATCTCGGATATACAAAGGAAGAAGCCATCACACTTCTTATAGAAACGGAGGACGCAAACCATGCTTGAAAGCAAAGATCTTGTGAAAAACTACGGTTCCAAATCAGCTGTGAACCACGTATCACTCACCCTGCAGCCGGGACACATTTATGCGATTCTCGGCCCCAACGGCTCCGGAAAAACCACCTGGATGAAAATGGTAACAGGATTGGTTCGGCCCACATCCGGCACCATATTATTTGAAGGCAGCCCCATCGGCATTGACAGCCGCCGACATATTGCCTATATGTCCACTGAGCCCTACTTCTATACCTTTATGAGCATTCACGATGTAGGTCAGTACTATGCAGACTTCTTTGAGGATTTCTCCATGACGCGCTATGCGGACCTCATGCAGCAGATGGACCTTGACTTAAAACTAAAGGTAAAGACGCTTTCTTCCGGCATGATGGCCAAACTGAAAGTCGGTGTAACACTGGCCCGTGACGCCCGTCTGTATCTGTTGGATGAACCCTTCAATGGAATTGATCTTCTCGCCCGGGATGCCATCCGAAAGACCATTCTTGAAGCCGCACAGCCGGAAAAAGCACTGCTTCTGTCCAGTCATCTGGTTGAGGAAATGGAAAGCATTGCGGATACCGCTATCTTTCTCAGTGAAGGAAAGCTGATTGAAATGCGTGACCTGGAAGAAATGCGTACGCAGGATGGCATATCCATGACGGAACGCTATCGCGAAATCTATGGAAAAACGGAGGATTGACCTATGCGAAAGCTTATGAAATATGAATTTCGGAAAACACTTCCTATTAAGCTTCTTCTTCTTGGCATCACAGCGATTCTTCAAGTCCTGTTTCTCATGGGGCTATTATTCAATCGGGATAACCTCACCGGACTGAGTGCAGTCTTACTGACCATTACTGCCATCGTCGGGATCATGCTGATCGGAATTCAGAGCATCGTCATTCTGCACCGGGATATCAATACCAGACAGAGCTACATGCTCTTTATGACGCCGAACAGCAACTATAAGATTCTGGGAAGCAAATACCTGGAAAATGGTCTCTCCCTGATACTGGGAAGTGCCTTCTTCTATCTTCTGGGCTTTCTGGATATCGTTCTGCTGATGAAGCACAATGGAGAATTGGATCAGCTGTGGCGTATGTTTTCTCAGCTTCTTACTTCCATTAATCAGGAGCTGACCATTGATGCCTCCTCTATTGGGCTGGCGCTGCTTCTCTCCATCAGCAACTGGATTCAGTTCGTCTCTACCGCCTATTTTGCCGATATCGTGGCAACCGCACTCCTGACCAACCACAAACATAACGGCCTGCTGGCATTTGTACTGTTCGTTCTCATCTCTATTCTTTTTATCTACCTTCAGGAACTCCTGCCCCACACCATTGCCATACGGTCCCGAATGCTTCTGCAGAGTGTGCTGGCACTCATTCTCTCCTTTTTCATGTATCTTGTATCCTGCCGTCTGATGGATCGGTCATTAAGTGTATAAGCCTCAAGAAAAAGAAGGAAGAGGGCAAACATTGCCTTCTCCCTTCTTTTTCTTGCTCTCCATGGTGCTCTTCACAAAGCGGTTCAGTGTCTTCCTTTCTTCATCGAGCCGTCTGACTGCATCTGCAATGAGGCACTTTCATCTATCCGATCGCTTCCACCAGTTCAGCACACAGCTGCACCAGATCGTAGCGGATCCCTTCCCTGCTGCGCCAGCCTCGACCATCCCATTCTTCCCCGCTCAAATCATCGCCTCCATAGATCAGTGCGCCATAGGAAAAATGTCTGTATTGTGCAACTGCAATGCACCCGGCCTGTTCCATTTCCACGATTCGCGCGCCTTCTGCTTTTCTTCTTGCAATCCGATCCGCAGTCTCACGGAAAATCGCATCCGTCGTCCAGACCAGACCCTGCAGATAGGGTATATTTCGTTCCTTCAGACAGCAGACAATGCGTTCTGTCACCTGGGGATCGGTATAGATCACGCGGGAAGCGGGAATATAGTGATAAGAAAAGCCTTCATCCCGTATAGCCCCATCTACCACCATTACCTGGCCGACATCAATGGTTCGATCCAGCACACCGCCTCCGCCGCAAAACATTACTTTCCGGATTCCCATTGCATGGAAAAGATCCAGGTTTCCGGCACATGCAGGGCATCCCACCTGGCCCAGTGTCAGCAGTACACCCGGCCTTTCGCAGAACCGAAAAATCTCCACTGGGTTTTCTCCGGGAATCACACAGGCCTTTGCAATCTGACGAGAAGAAAGCAGTTTCTGCATAACCTCAGAAAAAAAGGTAATCACCATTTTGTCCGTATCAAATCCTTCACCGGCAAAATGGGATGGGTTCAGCTTTGCCGTCGGGTTATCATCATATTCCAGTACCGGCCAGTCTTCCTGACGCAGCATAAGAAATCACTCCCCTATTCAGATTGGCCAGCGGCTTCTCAAAGGAGCCGGTGCGGCATGATGCTGCCCCAGCTCACAGCCAGCTTTATTGTATCTTATTCCATAGCCACTCCATGGCAATCGGCAGTGCATAATTCCAGAATGCAAAGTCGTGAACCCCGGGATGCGTGAGCCATTCGTGTGCTACATGCATCTGTTCGAGATAGGAATGCATATCCTGGTTGGCAGCAAACAGAAAATCCTCTGTACCGCACGCAAGGAACAGGCGGGGCAGTCGCTCTCCCTGAGAAAGTCGTTTCCTTACCATATATTTGGGCGAAACATCGCTTGACATTACCTTCGAGGGTTCTCCGAAAGTATGTACATAATATGCATACGGTGCTACGCCATTGTCGCTGCCCGGTTTCATGGCAGCCACTTCATCCGTAATCAGCGCCGCAGACAGTGCTACCACTGCGCCGAACACCTTGTTATAGAACAATCCATTGCGCAGCGCGCCAAAACCGCCCATGGAAAGTCCTCCGATCCACGTTTCTTCCCGTTTTTCTGAAAGCGGAAACAGCCGCCGAGTGACGTTTACCAGCTCACTGCCAATCAGATCAGCATAGTCATCTGTGCTGTTCGGATTATTCAGATAAAAGCTGTTTCCACCATCTGCAAGCACAATCGCCGTATGATACTGGCTGGCCAGGCTGGCAACAGACCCATGATACAGCCAGTCCATATAGTTTCCGGTGTATCCATGAAGCAGATACAGCGTCGGGAACGGTCCGCTGCCATAGCTGCGTTTTCCCATTTCATCCACATTGTCTATCGGAAGTACAGCGGCAAAAGATACCTGACGATGCAGTGCCATAGAATGATACTGACCAGTTAATACAGCCATCTTTCTGTTCCCTTTCTCATGTCTTGCTCTGTCTGCTTACACCAAAAAACCGCAGTGCTTCTTCTACGGCAAGATCCCAGAAACGCCATTCATGCTTATATCCGGGCAAAGAAAACCAATGGGCTTTGAGTCCAATATCCCTGCAGTGTTCCTGAAAGCGGAGATAAAATGAATACAGAAGTGTATCCTCCTCCCCACAGGCAAACATAAGCCGAGGCAGTTTTCCCGTAGGTGCCAACGCATCAATCATCGCCCATACGTTCTCATTGGAAGCCCGATAGGCTTCCACCCCGCCCGCATTTCGCAGCGTATTCTTCAATCTCGGATTCTCCGTATCAAGAAGCGGACAGGGATTGCCAGGACCAAGCTCTGAAAGATCCATCGGTGCTGCCGAAAACACCGCCGCTGCTGCAAACTTATCCGGATGATTGACAGCATACTTGATCGTCCCGCGTCCCCCCATGGAAAGCCCCGCAATGAAATTGTCCTTACGCTGATCAGATACCGGGAACCAGCCGTATATGAAGGGCATCAGTTCCTCCGTCAGATAATCATACATCCGGTAGCCCATCATGGTATCATCCCAGTTGGAATAGTTCGAATTCAGTGCCGGCGGCATTACCACAGCCAGCTGGTTTTCCTCCGCATACAGCTCAATCCTTGTTTTCCGAACCCAGTCTGTCTGATCTCCGAATGTACCGTGCAGAAGCCACAATACCGGATACTTTTTCCCCGACCCGTAGAATGCAGCCGGAGTCTGTGTACGAGGTTTGTCCGGCAGAATCACCAGGATTTCATGATTATTGCCCAGATATTCGCTCTCAAAATTGACATGCAAAAGCAAAACCTATCTCCTCCTATCCTGTGTACAATATAAAAAAGAAGGCAGGGAACAAAGAGATGTTCTCTCATGTCCCGCCTTCCCCAATAGCTGTCAATTACAGTACACTTCTTGTCGCAATCACATCTATACCGGTTCCGCAGACATTCACCGCCACCGCATCGCCTGCATGCACAGGCTTTTTCAAAGTGGTTTCAGAAAGCACTTTCATGCAGGCAGGGATCAATGCCTTGGGAATCGGCTGACGTGTCTTAACCGAGCAGGGCAGACGGGAACCTTCCACGGGAACAACCGCAGTCACCATACGCACGGGGGTGGTGCATTCCTGATGCGCATAGGTTTCCCCACGCTTACAGGTATTGCCGCTGACACTGACCACCTTACCATCCTCCAGTGTCACCGTCATACGACAACCCATCGGGCAGTTAATACAGGTGATGACTCTTTCCTCTGCCATCTCAGCCCACCTCCACTGTCAGGTCCGCATCAAGACCTTTCACGATTTCTTTCTTCAGATCAATGACTGCCATTTCACCAGGTGTGAAAATCATCTGCCGACGCTTTGCGATCTCACGTTCCCCGCACAGCACACGCACTGTCGCATTCTTATACACAGCATCCGGACGGAACATCAGCCGTACGCCGTCCTCTGCATCCAGACGAATTGACTGCGGTACCGTGCCGCGAACACCCTTGCCGTCACGGACCTTGACCGTCCTTCCCACCTTCAGGTTGCCGCGCACAAACGCAGCTGCAGCATGTCCGGCCTTGAAGCTTTCCTCCGAGACATAGTCCACAAGATCGTGTACATGCAGAACATTCCCGCAGGCAAAGATGCCGGGAATACTGGTCTGCAGGCTGTCATCCACTTCTGCACCGCTTGTCACAGGGCTCAGATGCACATGTGCCGTACGGCTCAGCTCGTTTTCAGGAATCAAGCCGACAGACAGAAGCAGGGTATCACACTCAAAATACTGTTCAGTACCGGGAATCGGTTTTCTGTCCGGCCCGACTTCCGAAACAGCCACGCCTGTAAGCCGTTCCCGTCCATCAATACGCGTTACAGTATGGCTCAGATACAGCGGAATATTGTAATCCTGCAGGCACTGAACGATATTCCTGTTCAGGCCGGAAGAGAAAGGCATCAGTTCCACGCATGCCAGAACCTTGGCACCCTGCAACGTCATGCGGCGCGCCATAATCAGTCCGATATCGCCGCTGCCCAGAATCACTACACGCTTGCCGGGCATGAAACCTTCCAGGTTCACGAACTTCTGCGCCGTACCCGCAGTATAGACACCGGCACAGCGTGTACCAGGCGTACCCAGCGCACCCCGAGGACGCTCGCGGCAGCCCATGGCCAGAATGACGGCACCGGCTTCAATCTCCTGATATCCTTCCTTCTGGGATACGCAGGATACAACCCGGTCCTCAGAGAGCGACAGTACAGTGGTATCACAGGCAATCGGAATGCCCAGTTCCAGCGCCTTATCAATATCTCTCTGCGCATACTCCGGTCCCGTGAGTTCCTCGCCAAAGCGATGCAGGCCAAAGCCATTGTGAATGCACTGCCGCAGAATACCGCCCGGGTTATGCTCACGTTCCAGAACCACCATGTCCCGAATGCCGTCTTCCCAGGCAGCAATCGCGGCAGCCAGCCCAGCAGGACCGCCCCCGATAATCACCAGTTCCTTCTTAGTCCGCATCCTCGGCCACCCCTTTCATGGACTCCTGAATGGTCCCGCAGAGCAGTTCGCTCCCCGGGGCACCCTTACGGATGCAGGTCATATCCACACCCAGTTCTTCGGCAAGGATCTCCGTCACACGCGGTGAACAGAAGCCGCCCTGGCAGCGTCCCATGCCGGCACGTGTGCGCCGTTTGACTCCATCCACTGTCGTGGCTCCTACAGGCCGGCGGATCGCATCGCGGATTTCCTGCTCGGTAACAACCTCACACCGGCAGATAATATTCCCGTGCAGCGGATATGTCTGAACCGCTGCTGTGCGCTCCTCAGCATTCATTTCATTGAAAGGCTTGGGCCGGGACGGGAAAGGTTTCCACTCCGCCTTGCGCTGCAGTCCTTCCCCTTCTGCGATCATTTCACTGAGCGCTTCGCCTACCGCCGGTGCAGCGGAAAGTCCAGGACTTTCCATGCCCGCCGCTTCATAGGCATGCCGGTTTCCCGCGACAGGGCCCACCACAAAGTCGCCGCCGGCTGCATGGGCACGCACACCGGAGAAATTGGTCACAGCCGTACGCACAGAAAGCTTCGGCCATGTCAGACGCGCTGCGCTCAATACACTTTCCAGCCCGTCCGCGGTTGTCTGTGTATCCAGCGGATCATCAATATCTTCCGCTGTCGGTCCCAGGAGTACATTGTCATGCACGGTTGGTGCCACCAGGATTCCCTTGCCCATCTTTGTAGGGCACTGAAACATGGTCCTCGCAAAGGGCATATGATCCGGGTGATCCAGGATATAGTACTGTCCGCGGCGATGTATGATCTCCATGGGCTCCCCACCCATGGCTTCATGAAATACACCGCTCATATACCCGGCACAGTTCACCAGCACATCGCAGGTCTTTTCACCCTGGCTGGTCAAGACATGCCATTTTTCTCCGTCATAGGCAATACTTTCCACCTTTGTATTCAGGCAGAATGTGACGCCATTGATGGCAGCATGATCTGCCAGCGCATAGGTCATCTCATAAGGACTTACGATTCCGCTGGTAGGCACATGAAGAGCAGCGATCGCCTCTGGCGCAATCTCCGGCTCCATCTCCCGCAGCCGGTCCTGCTCCACGATCTCCAGTCCTTCCACGCCGTTGGCATTTCCCTGTTCCAGAAGCTTCACCAGGGTACCGCGGTCCGCCTCAGAAAATGCCACTACCAGTGCACCGTTCTGCTTGTAGGGAACACCCAGCTCCCTGCACAGTGCGGGGTACATGCGCGCACCTGCCACATTGTATTTCGCCTTCAAGGTGCCGGGTACAGCATCGTAGCCCGCATGCACAATACCGCTGTTCGCCTTACTGCAGCCCTCAGATACATCATAGGCCGCTTCCAATACACAAACCCTGGCATCATAGCGGCTCAGCGCACGGGCTACGCTGCAGCCCACAACGCCCCCGCCGATGATCAAAACCTCCGTCAAGTCCTCCAACTCCTTCCTCATTCCGCTTAATGCTCAATCCAGTCACGGCTGCGCTCCACTGCGCGGTGCCAGCCATGCAGCAGTTCTTCCCGCTTTTCCTGGGACATTTTCGGCTCAAAGACTAGGTCCTGTTTCCATAGCTTCTTCAGCGCATCCGTATCGGGATAGACACCCACTGCTAGCCCTGCCATAAGTGCAACGCCCATGGCAGTTGTCTCCAGCACCTGGGGCCGTACAACAGAAATGCCCATGATATCAGCCTCAAACTGCATCAGGAAACCGTTGGCACTGGCGCCGCCGTCCACCTGCATCTGCTTCGGCTTTTCCCCGCTGTCCTCCTCCATAGCCTTGAGAAGGTCACAGGTCTGATACGCAATCGCTTCCAAGGCCGCACGAACGATCTGCGCCCGGCCGGTACCACGGGTCATGCCCACCAGCGTTCCGCGGCTGTACATATCCCACCATGGCGCCCCCAGGCCCGTAAAGGCAGGCACCAGATATACTCCGCCCGTATCCTCAATAGAGGATGCGATCTCTTCGCTTTCCGATACATGCTTGACAAACTTCATTTCATCCCGCAGCCACTGCATCGTCGCGCCGCCCATAAAGACACTGCCCTCCAGTGCATAGGAAGGAATGCTGTCCCGGCGCCAGGCCATGGTTGTCAGAAGACCATTCTCGCTCTTCACCGGCGTATGCCCCGTATTCATCAGCATAAAGCAGCCGGTGCCATAGGTGTTCTTTACGGAACCCGGTTCATAGCATGTCTGCCCGAACAGGGATGCGTGCTGATCGCCCAATACCGATGCAACCGGTACAGCAGCCCCAAGAATCTCAGGATCCAGGGTGCCGATCACGCCGCAGGAATCAATGACTTTCGGAAGACATGCCCGGGGAATATTCAGCATGGAAAGCAGTTCATCATCCCAGTCCTGGGTATGAATATTGAAAAGCATGGTACGCCCGGCATTGGTTGCATCCGTCACATGCGGATGTCCGCTGACCAGGTGCCAGATAAGGAAGGAATCAATTGTGCCGAAGCACAGTTTTCCTTCCTCCGCTTCCTTCTGCAGACCCGTGGCGTCCAGCATCCAGCGAAGTTTCGTACCTGAAAAATATGCATCCGGGATCAGACCGGTCTTTTCCCGAATGACTTTCCCATAGCCTTTCTCTACCAGCCCGTCTACCAGATCAGCCGTACGCCGGCACTGCCATACAATCGCATTGCTCACGCACCGGCCTGTATCCCGCTCCCACAGAAGCGTTGTCTCGCGCTGGTTGGTAATCCCGATTGCCATAATGTCCTCAGGACCCACACCGGCGAAGCGCACAGCACGCTTCAGTGAGCGCACCTGCGTCTCCAGAATGCGGTTCGGATCATGCTCTACCCAGCCGGGTTTGGGGTAAATCTGCGGAAACTCTTCCGCGCTGGTCGCCAGCATATGGCCTTCCAGATCAAACACTACTGCACGGGAACTGGTCGTACCCTGATCCAGTGCAACCAATACTTTCTGTCCCACTGATCATTGCCTCCTGTCTGGACTGTTCACATTTCCTGCATCATATCAAAGACAACGCTACACCGCAAGCAGTCTCCCGGCATTCTTGACGGCATTTCGCATGATGTGTAAGATGCATGTGAATCCCACTCTGTACAGAAAGAGGTTTTCATTTGAAACATCTTTGTGCCACGCTTCTTACCTTTCTTTTTCTCCTTCCCTGCCTGGCTATGGCCGATTGTCCTGTGTACTTCGACCTGTCCGATGCAGAAGCCCAGAAACTTTTCCAGGCAGATACTCCGATTCTGGAAATCGTCTTTCCTTCCATTGCCGGATGCGATGCCTGTATTCTGCGTATGGGAGACGAAGTGCTCATGATCGACGCGGCGTATGATTCCATGACAGAGACCGGCGTTATTGCGGCACTCAAGGCCATGGATATTTCCCATATACAGACAGCCTTTGTCACACACCCTCATGATGACCATGTGCGTGGGTTTTTCGTGCTGTGCCGGGAGGGATATACGTTTGACCGGATGTACCTGTGCTTTGACGAGAATGCCAACGGTCATAGCATACGCGCCGTCCGGGCCATGCGTGAAAGCGGTGCTGAGATTCTTTCCATCGAAGACGGAGAAGTGCTGACACTGGGGCAGGCTTCCCTTACCATGATTCAGCGCAAGGGACCGTCCTTTACAGTCAATGACCTGAGCGGCCTTTTGCGCGTGCAGTACGGTGATGCCGTATATCTTGCCACCGGCGATATCGAAAACCGTGCACAGGCTGCTCTAGCAACCGATCCCCCCGTGTGCACACTGAAAGCCGATATTATGAAGCACCCGCATCACGGTTACGCCAAAATGGACGATCATTTTCTGGAACTGGTTGCGCCGCAGTATGTCATTGTTACCGGCATGCGCAATCATATTGCGGATGCCACGTCCTATCTGGACCGGATTGGCATCCGATGGGAGCGGCCGTGGCAGCATCCTATTCGAATGCGCACAGACGGACACATATGGGTCATTGACCATCTGCCAGGTGCCTGAAAAAGGAGCAGAACCGCGCCGCTGGGAAAAGCGGAGGAGGTTCTGCTCCATTTTTTCAGGTACTCAGAAATATGCACATACCGGCTCAAAGTGGTTTCAGCAGGGCAGCCGTACATCGTCCCGATGTACATGTTCCCAGGAAAAAGCATCGATCAGTTCCTGCATGCTCGCTTCTGCATCCCTGGGCCATATGCCCATGGCATACCCCAGCAGTCCCCGTAGCCTGGGAATCCCCATCCTTTCCCGCAGCACTGCAAAACCCACATCATGATCTCTTTTAGCCAGACGCCGTCCATTTGCATCTGTAAGAAGCGGAATATGCGCATACGTCGGCGACGGGAAACCAAGAAGCTGTGCAAGATAAATCTGCCTGGGCGTTGCTGAAAGAATATCACAGCCCCGCACCACTTCCGTAACCCCGCTGAGCGCGTCATCCACCACGACCGCCAGCTGATATGCAAACAGGCCATCACTGCGGCGTACAACGAAATCCCCGCAGTCACGGGAGAGGTTCTCCACATATTCTCCCTGCACACGGTCCGTAAACCCAATCTCCCGGTCAGGAACACGCAGACGCCAGGCGTATCGCTGCGTTCGCATCTTTTCTGCACGCACTTCTTCCGGCAGATATCGGCATGTGCCGGGATAAACCCGCTGCGTATCCCCTCGATTCGGTGCCAGACTGGCCTGCATGATCTCCGCACGGGTGCAGAAGCATGGATAGACTGCTCCCTTTTTCTGCAGAATGTCCAGATAGCCTCTGTAAATTTCATCTCTTTCACTCTGCCAGATCGGCGGTGCATCCCATTCCAGTCCCAGCGCTTCCAGGTCCCGCAGGGCCATTTCCGACCACGTACGGGGACACCGCTGCCTGTCAAGGTCTTCAATGCGTAAAAGAAACCGTCCACCCTGTGACCGTGCGGAAAGATAGGCCATGAGTGCACAGGCCAGATTTCCCAGATGAAGCGGTCCGCTGGGAGACGGTGCAAAGCGCCCTGTCACATGTTCCATTCGCGTCGTATCCTCCCACCGGCAGAGAAAAGTCCCTGCTCTTTCTCATTGTACCCCTCATGAGCCGTGATGACAAAAAGCAGGCGGCCGGGCACAGCCCGGCCGCCGCTGCTTATGCCTGTGCAAGCGGAATACCCAATGTAAGGATTTCGAAGGGGTGATAGGGAATCGTATCCTGTATGTCCTGTCTGTCTTCCAGCAGGTTCAGGACTTCCACCTTTTCTTCCGTCTTCAGAATACCGCGGCTTCCATTCTGTTCGCTGAGCCGGACAATCACCCGCTTCCCGTCTTCCGACAGTTTCAGCGCCTGCAATACCAGAGAAGTCTGTGAAAGCATACGGTGCAGAGGGGCCGGAAGCGCCACAGGTGCCGGGGACAGTACCGTATTGAACATGATCGCCCGTGCATTGATTCCAGCCTTCAGCGCGTCTTCGCGGTGCGGAACGATCTGATAGCAGAAATCGTGTTCTCCCATATCGCTTTCAATATCCGGTCGGATCGTGGAGCGCAGAAGGCTCAGCGAGATTTCCTCGCCTTCCAGGCCCACACCATACTTGCCTTCATTGATGATTGCCAGACCGCGCCCGCACTCAGACATGTCCATCCACTTATGGTGGCAGCACTCAAATCGCGCTTCCTGCCAGGTAGTGTTCTTCGTAAGCTCACGGTCAATATACCCTGCACTTGTGTCGCATCGGAGTGTTCTCGTCAGAATATTGGGGGCAAAATTGACCTTGAGAAGCCGATGCTTCTCATGCCACTTGCAAGCATACTCTGTTTCCACAGCCTCATCTTCCCGGAATACGCGGGTATACATGCGGATTTCACTCTTGTCTGTCACAAACACGCTCTCAAACTCAGCGCAGTTTCCATCCACATGGGTCAGATGCAGTGCTTCCTTGAGTGTCAGCTTTTCCTCCACATCCCGGTAATTAGGCAGAATATCCCACGCGTCATACACACCGGGATGATCTGCATACAGGTGCAGCTGGTTCAGCGCACGTCCCGTCTTTACAAAGTCCTGTTCATCACCGTTCATGAACAGATGGTCAATTGCACCCTGCGCATTCATCTGCAGGGAAAGGCGCGGCGTACGTACAAAGGTCTGACCGTCCTTTGTTTCCATCTGGAACCATGCAGTGTCATCGGCTCCATTGGCAAAGCATACCCGGTCAAAAGGCGCTGCCTCTGTCACCTGGAAAGCACCTTTCTCGCCATGACGCACAAATGCTCCGCTTTCATCCGGCACAAATCGCACACCCCGAAACGCAAAGTTCTGGGGATTCCAGTACACCCGGCTGTCTCCCAGCAGAGCTTTCAGCCGTGCTTCAATATCCCGATAGTCCGCCATGGCATCCAGATACACCGGATGAATATGAGATCCCGGCAGAATGTCATGGAACTGATTCAGCAGCAGCTTTTTATACACATCCCGGATCTCTTCTGCCGGGTATTCCGCCTCGCCCTGAAGCATACGGGATACGCTTACCATTTCCGTCAGGCGCAGAAGGCCTTCCAGGTATCGGTTCATGCGCTTGATCTCACTCTTGGTCGTAAAAGTTCCCCGGTGCATTTCCAGATACAGTTCCCCATCCCATACAGCCAGATTGGGATTGTCCTTCAGATTTTTATGGAGGAAATCGGCTCCGCCGGTCACTTCCGTTTTGGGCATCACTGATACCCTGGGGAATCGCCGGATCATTTCCAGCATTTCCTCCGTTGCGCCACTTCCTCCGTCACCATACCCGTACATGCTCAGTGTCTGTCCGCCGGTTTCCTTATCCTGATAGGCTTCCCAGTTTTCCTGGATCTGGCTGGGCATATTCCAGGTAATAAAATGTGTAGGCGGTACGCACGCATATACTTCGCTTCCGTCAATGCCCCGCCAGATGAAGTTGTTGTGCGGAAAACGATTCGTATCATTCCAGGTGGACATTTTATTGGAAACAAAGTAGTCCACGCCGCTCTTTTTCAGGATCTGGGGCATGATCCAGCTGTTCCCGAATACATCCGGAAGCCATGCATTGTCCAGGGTCTTTCCGAAGGCACGACGGAAGAAGTGCTGCCCATAGAGAAACTGACGCACCAAGGATTCCGCACAGGGAATATTGCAGTCCGGTTCCACATACATGGCACCTACCGGTTCGAACTGCCCCGCAGCATATTTTTCTTTCAGTTCCTCAAACAGTGCCGGGTAATACTTTTCCAGCGTCTCGTAGGTATAGGCCTGCGTATGTGTATAGCGGAATTCCGGATATCGGTCCATGAGACGCAGTTGAATCAATATGGTCCGGGCGTTCTTCTGCACTGCATGAATCCGGCGCCAGTAATAGGCAATATCCAGATGGGAATGTCCCACCAGGGCCACATCCCCACTGCCCTTGAAATCCGTATTCCTGTAGATGACACGGTCTACATACGCCGCCGCTTCATCAATCCCTTCCCAGGTCTCAAAGTCGACATAGTCCAGTGCGCGGCTCAGTTCCCGGAAAAGGAATTTCCGATAGTCCTCATTGAAGTACTCACAATGCGCGATATCCATGAAGAGAATGTAATCATAGACCAGCGACTGTACATTATCCCGAATGGTTTCCAGATAGGCGCCTTCAAAGATCTGACGGCATCCCCGCTTGGAAAGAGACGCCGGATTTCGCTCATCGTCCGGCTTGGAACGATTGTAGGCTTCAATCTCAATATTCAGTTCATCACCCTGGATGTAGGGATTGAGAAGAAATCGTTCACGGTTCGGATCCACACCGCCCACATAGACGCCGTTGATCTTCACAATCATCTCAGCCGCTGTCTTCAGCGAAAAATAGACATTTTCACCGTGCATACGGGGAGGAATGGTGGCATGTCCCCGAATAAAGACTGTCCCATCCGGCGTAAAGTACATATCCCCTTTCACAAGAGGCCTTTCCCCTTCCGGAGCATCGTCGTATCCGTTTTCACTGATCTGCCGGGCGTCCCGAATATGCAGGTCCGTGATTTCTTCCCGATCCCTGACAATACCGCGTTCCAGCCAGGAGAACCGCAGATCTGTCCATTCCTCCGGCCGCGTGCTGCGGCGAACGACTTTCACATGTGCCATGACAAAGCCTCCTTCATGTATCCCAGAAAAATGGTTTTTTCCGCACTGGCTGTATCACAATGTGCTGACCGAACTTCTTCTCAAGTTCTTCTTCCATCCAGTGGACACATCGATCCAGTATCAGACACTTGGAGCATTCCCCTCGAAAAACCAATGTCAGCGTATTCCCGTTCAGGCTGTCCCATTCCACCCATCCTCCGTCGCCCTGCAGCCGCGGTGCCAGGATGGTTTCTACAAATTCCCGCATGAAAGTCCTCCTTCCAATGTCACTATTATGCAATCATTCTATCCTGCAATAAAGGATACCATGGCAGGCTACTGGCTGCAAGCAGTTCCTATTTTCATTGCTTGCGCATGCATTTTCATTATAATCATATTCTTTTTTTTGTATTTTTTGCTTGTATTTCGATCCACTTTATGCTATGTTCTTAACACGGCGTTAGGGCAAACAGCCCTGATTCCCATAAAAAAAACAGCAGGAGGATTCCCCATGAAGAAAAGGATTTCCCTCGTCCTAGCCATGATGATGCTGGCACTGTGCGTGTTCGCGGCAGTTCCTGCCATGGCAGAAAAGACCGTTATTACCTACTGGTCCAATGACCGTCATGACGAAACCTACATGAACGAAGTCATTGCCAAGTTCAACGCGGAACACGAAGACATCGAAATCAACATGGTTATCATGACCGATGACTTTGAGAACTCCATTCTCCTCGCAATTGACGGCGGCACGGCTCCTGACATTGTCGGTCAGTCTGTCACCCTCAAGAACATGGTTGACTATGATGCCGTCGTCGATCTGGCTCCCTACATTGCCGCCGACGAAGAGTATCAGAAGGTCAACGATCCCTACAACCACAAGTACGAAGGTCTCAACGCCATCGGTGACGCCATTTACTGGGTTCCCTCCGGTCAGCGCTCCGGTGTCCGCATTGAATACAACAAGGCACTGTTGGAAGCCTCCGGTTTCGAAGGCATCCCCTCCACCCTGCCTGAGTACATTGAGATGGCCAAGAAGATCACCGAAGATGGCAAGGCCAATGACCCTGTCACTTACGGCATCGGCTTCACCTCTTCTTCTCCCTTTGAGCGTCAGCTGGAAATGATGGCGCAGGTGTCCGGTGTATTCTATTATGACTATGCCAACGGAAAGTTCGACTTCACTGGTTACAAGCCTTTCCTCGAGGCTGGCCGTGAGCTCGTTGCTGTCGCTTATCCGGATCAGCAGGGCGTTGACAACATGCGTGCTCAGTTTGCTGCCGGTTCCTTCGCACTGTGGGGCAATGCTTCTCAGGAAGCTGGCGTCTTCACCAACCAGTTCCCGGTAGAAGGCTTTGAATGGGGCGTTTCTCCCGTTCCCTCCCTCGACGGCGAAATCAAGGGTGCCCTGCAGGTCAATCCCAATAAGGGCTATCTGATGCTCAACGCATGTCAGAACAAGGATGCTGCCTGGGAAGTCATCCGTTATCTGCAGAGTGAAGAAGTGCTGGTTGGCTATATGGAGGGCGGCTTCGATCTGCCGATCACTTCCTATATCGACGAGCGTATCGATAAGTCCAAGATGGGCCGTATGGCGGATTTCTCTCTCCTGCCCTATGAATCCGTGTATCCCGCCGTTCCCACCATCAACCTGATGGGTGATGACTATCGCACGGTACTGTGGAATGCCATCATGGGCCATGTCGAAATCGACGAAGCCATCGAAGATCTGAACACCCGCTACAACGCGGCCTATGACGAGGATGTCTCTCTGGGCTTCATCAAGCGCCTGGTCATCGAAGATTACGATGCTCTGCATCCCTCTGCCGGCACCGTAACCTGGCTTGACAAATAATGAAGTAATTCTTTCCGGAAAGGCCGTCCTGTGTCGGGCACATGTCCCACGCGGACGGCCTTTCCTCCATTTGGTTGAAAAGGAGGGCTCCATCCGGTGACTACCAAGCCTTATGTCAATCCGCAGCTGGCACCTACCAACCGTCCCCCCAGACCCGTCAACAAAAAGATGCGCCTGAAGGAGAGCGGCGGTCTTGCCTCCGGCTTTATGCTGGCTCCCAGTATCATTTTTTTGGCAATTTGTTCGGTATATCCTTTCATCTGGATCTTCCGCTATGTCACCTTCAATTATGATGGCATTCCGGCACACACCCGGTTTACGGGCATGCGCAATATTACCACCATGCTCGCAGATACCAAGTTCTGGTCCAGTGTGGGCACAACCTTCGAATATGCCCTGTGGAAACTGATCTTTATCATTCCGCTGGCACTGATCATGGCTGTGCTGCTCAACCAGAAGCTGCGCGGTTCTTCCTTCTTCCGCGGTGTCTTCTTCATGCCGACAGTTATCTCCTCCTCCATTTCCGGCATGATCTTTACATTTATCTTTGCAACCGGCAATGGCATTCTCAACGGTATCCTGCAGAAGCTGGGGTTCATCGGTCAGCCTGTCGGATGGCTTACCGATACAAGCGTGGTCATGGCAGCTGTCATTATCATGTCGGTCTGGGCCGGGTTTGGTAATTACATGCTCTACTTTGTCACCGGTATGACTTCCATTTCCGAGGATGTGTATGAGTCCAGCCGTATCGACGGTGCCAACGGCGTTCAGACCTTCTTCAAGATTACCCTGCCCATGCTGGCTCCGGTTCTGAAAGTCGTTCTGATGCTGGCCATCACCGGCGCCTTCAAGGATTACGAAGCCATCATGGTGCTCACCAATGGCGGTCCCGGTACACGCACCAATGTCATGTTCCTCTATATTTATAACCTGATCTTCGGCACCGGTGCCAATGCTACCCGTCAGATCGGCTACGGCGCACTCCTGAGTCTGGTTGCCGCCGTTATCGTAGGTGCCGTAACAATTGTCTATAACATCGTCGCCCAGAAGCTTGACGAAGTCGTGTAAAGGAGGAAGGAAGCATGGCAAAAAATAAAGCACAGATTGTGTATTCCCCGAAACAGAAAGCCATCCGCGCACTCCTCTGGTTGCTGCTCGTCTGTTTCTCCATTCTGGTGATCTTCCCCGTGCTCTACATTATTCTGGGCTCCTTCAAGGATAACCAGGAACTACTTCTCGGTGGGAGCAATGTCTTCCCGCAGAAATGGATTGTTCAGAACTATGTGGACGCCTGGAATCAGGCCAACTTCGCAGTCTACACAAAGAACTCTCTGCTTCTCTCCGTCGGCGTCATGGTCATTTCCCTGATTGTCGCATCCATGGCAGGCTATGTGTTCTCCCGCAAGACTTTCCCTGGGAAAGAAGTCATCTACGGCATCTTCACTGCTTTCATGTTCATAAATGTGGGTTCTGTATCACTCCGTCCTCTTTATGAACTGGCTACCAAGATGAAAATCAATACCAGTCTCTGGCCTGTAGTGCTCTTCTCAGCCGGTGGCGGTCAGGCTACCTATATTTTCCTCTGCCGCGGCTATGTGAACTCTGTTCCCAAAGAACTGGACGAAGCCGCGCGTATTGATGGATGCACTTTCTTCCAGACCTATGCACGCATTATTATGCCGATGCTCAAGCCGGTGCTGGCAACCATCGCCATCCTAGCTTTCCGTCAGGGCTGGAATGAATACATCATGCCCCGCGTATTCACCATGACCAATGACAATCTCCGGCCTCTGACTGTAGGTGTCAACATGCTGAAAAATGCCGGTGACGGTGCTGCGGCATGGAATATCATGTTTGCCGGCGCGACCATCGCTATTATTCCGATTCTGATTGTGTTCGTCTGTTTCTCCCGCTATTTCATGGGCGGTCTGACAGCGGGTGCCGTCAAAGGCTGATCTAACCAGCTTGTATCCCCCGGCAAACCAAATTACTCTCTAAAAGGCAAAATGCTTTGTCGCATGGCAAAGCATTTTTTTGTGCGTTTTTTTGAGGCTTTTTGATGCTAGGGACCCTATTTTGTACGTGTTAGGGAGCGTGTTGAGGCTGGTTTTTAGGCGGACAATGGAATACATCAGCCTTGTCCTGCTTGTTTTCGTATTGCAGATGGGCTGAAAGAGTAGATATAAGGTGTTTACGTTGAAATGATGGGGTAAGGGAGAATTGCAAAGGCTTTGGTAAAGTATAGTCAAATTTGCCCCCTGGAGGATAAACGGTTTCGCCGGGGGACATAGAGTGTTTTAGACAGGGCAAATAGGGATTCAAGCAGGACAAGGCTTTTGGCGATTTCAGGGGGATAATAGGGATTTGGGAGGGATAATAGGGATCTTGAAGATACAGATGGACACTGTGCGGCGGCCGGTGGAAACGGTATGGCAGCAGATGAACACTGTGTGGAGAGCAGAGCTCGGCAGAGAGGATCCTGATCATGAGAAAGACAGACTATAAACGCCGGTGTGAAAAGATATCACTCTCCAAGTGCATAGGCGTATGCAGATTATACAGTCCCGTTATGCGTGCATACGCGATGAAGCTGGAAGCAGATGCCGATGTCAGGGAATTCCAATGCAAAGTCCATATGGATGGAACAGAATACATGACGGACTTCCTGATCACCACAGTTGCCGGTCAGCAGAAGGTCTTGGAATGTGTATCAAGCGATCGGATGAAATTGAATCTGAGTGAAACGAAGCATGAACCTTTTTAACGCTCTATTTGGAGAATTGCATTGACAAACCCAGAATAGGACAGACAGATACATGCGCCCTCCTGTATTTGTTGACGCAACCACTTCCTTCCCTTATACTTATCGCGTATAGCAATTCCGTTTTCATAGTGCGATCGATCATCCGGTCTCTGGTCGCTGACCAGGAAGAATAGG
This sequence comes from uncultured Eubacteriales bacterium, assembly GCA_902764915.1. Taxonomy (GTDB): domain Bacteria; phylum Bacillota; class Clostridia; order Christensenellales; family Aristaeellaceae; genus UBA2943. The sequence continues at coordinate 54,644 of CACWXY010000003.1, forward strand.
AGAAGAATCATGCAAAAAACATCCCTGAAATCTTCGCACAATGCGAAGGAAAAGATCATTGGGTTTCTGATACTGTGTATTCTGGGCATTGGCTGCAATCTGCTGGGTGCATGGATTGTCCAGTCGCTTTCTTTGCCTTTTTACCTGGATACCATAGGTACAATCCTGGCATCCGCCCTGGGTGGGTTTATGCCCGGTACGCTCGCTGGTTTTCTGACCAATTTGATTCATTCCTTTTCTGATGGCTCCTCACTGTACTACGCTGTCATCAATATAGCCATTGCTGTCCTTGCCGTGCAGCGTTCTTTTCAGAAAGGGTACAGTACACCAGGCAAGTGTGTTGTGACTGCCTTTCTTTTTTCTATCGTAGGCGGCATAGGCGGTGCGCTTCTCACCTGGGGAATGAACGGACTGCAGCTGGATGAAAACAGTGCATCTTCCCTGGTGCTGTGGTTCTGCGGACATGGTTTTTCCTCATTCTGGGCCAGCCTTCTCGAAGCATTCCTCATGGATTTTGCCGATAAGCTGATTTCTGTATCGATTTCTGCTCTGGTTCTGCGTCTGGTGCCGAAACGCTATTATTATCTAGAGAAAACAGATCTTCCTCAGAATGCACAAAAAAAACGTTTTTTCCGTGTCAGTTCGGTTCGCAGCAAACTGATTGTCCTCGTAGCGACTACGCTGATAATTCTCGCAGCCTGCGTCAGCTTCGTCAGTTACCAGCGCTTTCACTCCAGTATGATTGAGCAGCAATCCCGCCTGGCCGAAGGTGTATTGCATGTGATGGCGGATTCCATTGATGCCGACCGTATCCCGGCTTACCTGAAAGAAGGGAAGGATGCAGAAGGCTATCGCGCGACCGAGCGCGCACTCGCCAGGCTTGCGTCCTCATCCCCCGACATTGCCTTCACTTATGTCTACCGTATTGAGGAGGATGGCTGCCGGGTAGTATTCGATCCGGACACAATTGAAGTAAAAGGCTTGGATCCGGGGGAAATGATTCCCTTTGATGAGGATTTTCTTCCCTACGTACCGGACCTCCTTGCCGGAAGGTCCATTCCTGTCCTGGAAGTTCGTGACCAGTACGGATGGCTTTTATCAATCTATCAGCCGCTGCGTGACAGCAATGGGACGCTGCAGGCTTATGCCGGCGTGGATATCTCCATGAGCCTGCTCATGCGCAGTGAAATCGTCTTTCTCACCCGTCTTCTGTCCATCTTCTTTTCCATTCTCCTGGTGGTTCTCATTCTCTTTACTTCGTTCATAGACCGCACCTGGCTTCGCCCCATCAATGCCATGGCTAATGCCGCCAGTCAGTTCGCCTATGACACAGAAGGCGTACGTCATGAAAATGTGGAGCTTCTTCGCTCACTGGATATCCACTCCGGGGATGAAATTGAAAACCTCTATCATGCCCTGCTCAAGACCAGTGAGGATACCACCCGTTATATTCAGGAATCAGAAGAGAAAAATGAGGTCATCCATAAACTGCAGGATGGTCTGATCATGGTGCTTGCTGATCTTGTGGAGAGCCGTGATCAGTGTACTGGCAATCATGTGCGCAATACAGCCATGTTCGCCAAAATTATTATGGAGCAGATGCGGGATGAAGGGCTCTATCCCGATATTCTCACGGATGAATATATCCATGACGTTGTCGCCACAGCCCCGCTTCACGATGTGGGCAAGATTCATGTGCCCGACGCGATTCTCAACAAGCCTGGAAAGCTCACCGATGAAGAATTCCGGCAGATGAAGTATCATACTGTCGAAGGCAACAAAATCCTTACTCGTGCCATTCATACCATTTCCGATCAGGAATCCACCTATCTTCGAGAAGCCCGCAACCTGGCCCTGTATCACCATGAGAAATGGAATGGAACCGGCTATCCCAATGGCCTGAAAGGGGAAGAGATTCCGCTGTCGGCCCGAATCATGGCAGTGGCTGACGTGTTTGACGCGCTTATCGCCAAGCGCAGCTATAAGGACGGCTTCCCGTTTGAGAAAGCAATGGCGATTATCCAGGAAGGTGCCGGTACGCACTTTGACCCGCAGGTCACCGCGGCGTTCCTGCACGCTGAGCAGCGTATACGCAAAGTAGCGTCCACTCGGAATGAAGACGAATGAAACCATGAAAGGACCAGTTATGCCTGGTCCTTCTTGCATGAAGGGAGCATTTCTTTGATCACTTATCCGATCCCTGCTGAGAGCTTTGTACCCGCATTCCTCGTATCCGGTCCACAGGTAACCGATTTCTCGTCCCCCACCCGGGGACGGGATCAGATTGCCACAGAACAGCAGATCCGGAACGAACTGGCTGATCGGCCGCGTCTGGCAAACGTTACCTGTGATATCAGCCATGCAAGCCGTCTGCACCTGCCCTGGCATGTTTGTCTTCGAGAGAAAGGCGTTTTTGTCAATCTTTCCTCCTTCTATTCGGAAATGCGTCTTGTGCGCTTTGATGTCGCCACATGCCTGGTAGCTCCGCATAACTGTTCCTGTACCATTCGCGTCTGGTCCTGGTGTGCCTGTGATGTATACCTTGAAGGCACCTATATAGGAGGAATCGCCACTCCCAACTATAAGCCTGTCCAGTATACGGACCTTACGCTGTCTCTGCACAGGGGATTGAACAGTCTCTATATTGCCTGTGAAGCTCTGGGGGTACGCGATACACGCTCCGTCATTGCTGTGCAGCTCAGAAAAGGAGATGAACTGCAGTGTACACTCCCCTGCTCTGCTCTTACCCATGAGCTGTGGTCTGCCTATCAGCATCTGCAAGCAATGTACGCTTCCGAGAACGGGCTTCACTGTGATATTTCTTTTCCCAGAGACAGTCATGTACGTGTGATCGAGTTATCCCCTGACTTTCATAAGAATCACACCCAGCCTCAGTGGTATTCCCTTCCAGAGACGGAGAATACGTTTTTGCCTCCCTCACGCTATGACTTTCTGGAAGTATGCGTACATACCCCGTCCGGTGATCTCAGGCGTACACTGGAAAACCCCATGGGTCCGGTGCAGTATCCCGGCAACGCCGCGCAAAAGCCTGAGGAAGCTTTTCAGAAGATGCTTCAGCGAGTAGCTGCCATTGAAACCCTGGACCACGGAGACACTGGGCTTCCCATCTCTCAGATTCTGGCCCGCAAAGCCCTGGGACTTGCCGGTCCGAACGACCCGGCACTTCTGTCGGATATGCTGGACCAGATCGAAAAGCGTGTGGACTGCGCAGACTTCCGCATCATGGGCCTGATACGCTATCTGAAGCAATACGGATATGACGGACTGGATCCACAGCGGGTCAGGGAGGTCCTCACCGGTTTCCGCTACTGGATGCATATGGACGGGCTTGACGCCATGTGCTTCTGGAGCGAAAACCACAGCCTGATCTTTTACAGCAGCGCCATGTTTGTCGGAGAAATGTATCCTGATGTCTGGTTTTCCCGTGCACAGTGCCAGGGGCAGACACTCGCCGCCTGGGGTGAAAAGCATGTAGACGAATGGCTGGATGCACTGGAACAGGATGGCTTTGAAGAATTCAACAGCGGCACCTATATGAATGTGACGTTTGCCGCCTTGCTCAACCTTGTGGACTATTCGCCCCGGTTTTCCGCCCGTGCACGCGCTGCAGCGGATCTTCTGATGGAACGGCTTTGCATGCATACATTCCGCGGCGGACTGATCGCACCCATGGGGCGCACTTACCGCAGTGTTCTATATCCCGACAGGCAGGCCGCCATGGCACTGATTAACCTGGTCGATCCCTCACAGAACTATGACTACGGAGAAGGATGGAGCGCTTTTCTGGCTGGAAGCACGTATGTATTCCCGCCGTATCTGAAGGAACGGATCCATAAAGAAATCCATACCACCTATACCACCGGGAATGCGCGTATCTTTCTCGACAAGACACCGGACTGGATCCTTACCAGTGTGGCATCCCCCCGTCAGGACCCATTTATACGCTGGGAAAACCTGACTCTGCATCCCTGTCAGAATACGGATACCTTCGCCTATACCCGTTCTCTGAATGAGCGATTTCATGGAACCACCTGCTTTGCGCCGGGCGTACATGGATATCAGCAGCACATGTGGTATGCTGCCCTTTCACCGCGGAACCTGCTCTTTGCCAATCATCCGGGTTCCCTGGATGACAGCGGAGACCTTCGCCCCGGATACTGGCATGGAAACGGTGTCATGCCGGCTCTGGCCCAGGAGAGAAACCAGCTCCTTATGATCTACCGCATTCCTGACAGCGATCCCATTCACTGCATCCACATCTTTGCGCCATATGCCACACAGAAAGGGCACTGGCTCTTCCTCTATGACGGCGGTGTTACAATCGGATTCTGGAGTCTGATAAGTCCCGTGAAAGCCCCTGACAGAGAATACCAGATTCCCGGTTCAGAGATTCCCTGTGCGGTCCGCATCTGTGAAGGCCGGGGTGATGCAGCGCATGCGGCTTTCCTGACCACCTGCGAAGACAACCCGCCACTTTATGATGCGGCAAGCCATACACTTCGGTGGGGAGGGCAGATACTGACCTGCTGTCCCACATCCGATCCGTCGCAGGTGATCTGATCGCACATGTAAAGAAGCACCGCTTTTCTTCCCCGCAAAGAAAAACGTGAAGCGTTCTGTACGATGTTTTTTTTCTATGCTATACTGACCTTATGTAACATGAATCGTTCTGTAATGGAGAGGAGGTACCCGGCTTATGAAGCGCCTGCTTTTGTGTCTTTTCCTCTGCCTGGCTCTCTCACTGTGCAATGCCAGTGCGGAAGTTACCTATGAATTCGATGCCTACGAGGGAAGTCTTACCGCTTATTCAGCCAGCGGAGAAGTGCTTCTTCCTGAAGAAATCGATGGCATACCCGTCAGATCTGTTGGCATGTCCGCCTTCCGCGGACGGGATGATATTACTTCCCTGGTCATTCCTGAGCCAATACAGGTACTCTATTCCAGCGCCATGTATAATATGGTCAATCTGGGGAAAGTAACGCTCCCACAGACCCTGGAAGCAATTGACTCGTATGCTTTCTTCATGTGCACTTCCCTGGAATCGGTGACAATTCCCAGCAATGTGCGCTATATCGGCTCCTATGCCTTTGCCTACTGCGACGCTCTGCAATCCGTCATCTTTGAGGGGCCATGCCCGGTAATGCCCCTTTCAGCTTTCGACGATCTTTCGGAGACGGCAACCGTAACTGTACCCGAGGGCGAAGAAGTAGCGTTCGCGGCCGTACTGCCCGAAGGCACACGCATTCAGAGCAGCGGTATGCCCGCAGTGCCTTTTGACGATACGCCCGATGAAAGCCTCTTCTCCTTTGACAGTGCGTCGGGCACGATTCTTTCCTACAATGGCACAGCCGTTTCCGTATCCATTCCTTCTCAGATTGCCGGTGTACCGGTCCGTGCCATCGGGAATAGTGCCTTTGCCGGCAACCATACCCTGTTTATCGCCCGTATTCCGGAGGGGGTGGAAGACATTGCAGCTGAGGCATTCTGGCAGTGTACTTCCCTGAACAGCCTTTCGCTTCCATCCAGTCTCCGCACCATTGGTGATAAGGCTTTCCGATCTTTCAATGGCACATCGCTCACCTTCCCGGAAGGCCTGGAGTCCATCGGCAACGAAGCTTTCCGCGGATGCCGGATCCAGGAAATCACACTTCCTGACTCCCTGAAGACCATCGGGGACAGCGCTTTCTACTTTAATTCAACTTCCAGGCTTTCCCTGCCTGCCGGACTTGAATCCATCGGCGACAATGCTTTCGGTCACGGGAGCATCTCCTATATTTATTTGCGCGGCACTCAGCTTCCGCCGATGGCAGACAACGCCTTTGAACGCGATCCCCTGGCCGATATCGATATCGCCTCCTACGCAACCAAGGAAGAAGCGGCCGCCATTCAGGAGCGCTTCAACGCGCTTGGTTTTACTGCCTATGTCTGGCGAATGCAGAACGAACGTGTAGAGTATGCCCCCAGTAATGACTCTACCTATGAAGCACATGACGACGGCATGTATATGACCGGCTACACCGGACCCTGCACAGCCATTCGTCCTTACGACACTTTTAACAATGTAACGGTCGTCGGACTGGGAAGCGAAGCATTCAAGGGAAACCAGATCCTTTCCATATTCTCTGTTCCCTACAACGACTGCTTCACAACTATTGAGTCCGAAGCCTTTGCCGAGAGCGCCATCCGGGAAGTCGATCTCTTCGACAGCGTCACTACGCTGGGGGACGGCGTCTTCCGCGGGGCAGCACAGCTGAAGTCCCTGACGCTCCCTGCGTCCCTTACCAAGGTCGGCAGCGGCATCTGCGCTGGATGCACGTCACTTTCTGAAATCCACATTCTGTGTGATCCCATGCTGCTTCCGGAAGACACGTTTGCCGGCTGTACCCGCGTCGAATCAATCGACTGCACTGATCCAAATGTTTCTGTGAATCAGCTGACAGCCCGTTTTGGACTGACGTTGTATGATCCGCGCCCGGACTATGAGACCTCTCTGTACTGCGGCACATGGTATCTGAATCAACTGGAAACCGCAGATGGCGTCTTCAACGCAGCCGATCTGGATGTGCATATCACCCTGACCATAAATGAGGACGGTCCCGTTCGCCTGGTCAGCGACAACACAATCCTGGAAGGCATATGGCGTGCCGGGGATGACGCACTGATTCTGGAGCTTGAGGATGGCGTGCATACAATGCATGCGCCGGAATGGTCTGTGCTGCAGGAAGATGTGGACGGTACCCTTTATACTTATACGCCGGAACCTCCGGTCACGTCTCCCAAGGCAGTGCCTGTGAGCGAGGAAGACTTTGCCGCCTTTGGCGGTGTCTGGTACGGTCATTCCCTGCTGCTTGGCGGCAAGGAGTATCCCGCATCCATTTTCGGTGACATTTCCCTGTCACTGGCACAGGACGGTACCGCGCAGATGCTTATGCCTGATGAGACGCAAAGTCTGGTATGGCATGTGGAAGAAAACCATATCGTCCTCTATGACGGAGACGAATCTATCGCAGTCTACCCGGCAGCAGACAGCGGACAGCTGTACATGAACCTGGACGAGGATACAGTGCTGTATCTTGACACCGTTGCTCCGGAACCGGTATTTGTACCGGGCGATCCTGTCAACGCGACCCCGGAAGACTTTCTCGGCACATGGAACCTCGTCTATGCGGACATGGGAAGCATGATGCTCCCTGTATCCATGTTTGAAAGTGAGCTCAAGGAAGCCTTTAACCTGGACGAATTTGTCGTGACAGTCACATCTGACCGCATTGCCATCCTCGGAACGGATGCCACCGCCGACCTCACCTTTGCAGATGGATCCTATACTTCCGACGACGGAGATACGCTCTGCCTCCTCTCCGACGGAAGGCTCTCCTATTCCTTCTTCATGGGACGGTTCTTCTTTGAAAGAGCGGAGGGCAGTAGCGAGATCATCGGAGGCAGTGATGGCCCAACATCCATACAGCTCAAAGACCCGGACAATGGAAAAGCCCCTGAGAAAGAGACCGGCACAGGCTCTGCTTCCTATAGCGCATCTGCCTATGCCGGACGCTGGACACTTCAGTCCATTGTCTTCCAGGGCGAAACCTATGCTCCTTCCTTCTTTGATATGGACATGATTCTCACACTGCTCCCCGATGGTACCGCCACCGTGGAAAGCCAGGGTCTGGGCAATGATGCAGGCACCTGGTCCGCCGTGGAAAACGGCATTTCCGTCAATCTCAGCGCAGAAGAAATCATGCGCCTTGATGCAGACGGTCATCTGACGGCCTCCAGTGCAGAGATGACACTTCTCTTTGTCCGCGGTGACAGCCCGACCGGCAGCTGGTACCTGGATACCCTGGAGATAAACGGAGAAATGACCAAGGCCAGTGATTATGGCATTGTCATTACGCTGGTGCTGGAAAGCGATGGCACGGTACTTCTGGACAATGCATATGAACAGAAAACCGGTACCTGGGCACAGACCGCAGAAGGTCTTTCCATTACCATGGATAGCGATACGTCTTCAGCAGTCATGGAAGGCGAACAGCTGACCATTTACGAACAGGGAAGCACCATGGTGTTTACCCGCCAGGATCCCGGAAATCCAGAGATTCAGGTGGAGGAACCGGTAGATGTTTCCGATCCCTCTGCGCTCTATGGGGACTGGGAAGCTCTCTATGTGGCCGTGGATGGTCATCTTTTCCCCGCTTCCCTTGCACTGAATGAGATGGGTGATCTGCTGGGAAGCGTATCTCCCATAATCTCTGTAAACGCACAGGGCGTCTCTCTCTTCGGAAGCGAAAGCCGTATGCCGCTTACCCTGACAGATGGCGCACTGAAAACTGATGCAACTGATATGCTGGGGACCACATTGACCCTGCGTGCTGACGGGCGTATGACTGCAGATCTCCTGGGCCTTGTCTTCCTGTGCGAAAAGAACGCATCTGTCACTCCTTCTGAACCCATCTCCATGAGTGCATTCCCGGAATACATAGGAAAATGGTACGAGGTCTATATGGAGACAGCAGGTCGCTCAGGAGATCCCCGCGTACTGTACGATCTGCAAACAGAACTGACCCTGTCACGGGACGGAACAGCCCGGCTTTCCGGGGTAGGCGACGATGTCATAACCCAATGGTATTGGGATGAAGGTGCACAGTCCATCATTATGGGCGACGGCGACAAACCCGGTGTTCCCCTGTATATCATGCGCAACGGATTCCTGCAGTACAATCGCCGCGGTTCCGGCCGTCTGATCTATTCGCGGGATCCTGAAGACATCTGGAATCCTGAAACGGATGATGACCTGTCACTTCCCGGAAACAGTGAGGTCCCGGCTGCTGTTCCGTCTACAGCCCCGTCAGGGACGGCAGTGGCAGCTCCCTTTGCGGAACAGTACCTTACGTGCACCAAGGTGGATGTAAGCGGTTATGTCATGGACGGCAGCGCCCTGGGACAGTATGCTGTTACCTTCCACGGCGACGGCACCGCGGACTTCATTCTTGCCGGGCAGAATGTTTCCCTTTCCTGGTATGCAGAAGATGGTCAATATATCATGCCGTATCCGAGTGGCGACAATCTGATCTTTACTCCCGTGGAAGGCGGATTACAGCTGGACTTCTTCGGCTCCATGCTCATGACCTTCGAGCCACAGTAATGCGTATTCGCTGAACCGGCATCTTCTTCGATTGCCGGAACAAAAGGAGCCAGTCCCGTACCGGGACTGGCTCCTTTTTCCCAAGCGAATGCCCCTTATGCTGAAGGAAGCTGTCTGCATACAGGCACAGCAGAAGACTGTCATACCCTCGACTTTGGGGCATGCAAAGAGATTGCACGGCTGTGTAACAATTACACTGCTTTCTTCCACAGAAGAATCTGTCGGACACTCTCTCCGGGTGTTTCCAGAAGCCCCAGGACCCAGTCCCGGACAACGGTCCGTGTTTCAATCTCCCGCCATTTCCTGCACGCATCCTTATTCAGCATATCCTGGCAGAAGTCGGCTGTCAGACGGTCCTCACTGGATGCCATAAAAACCTCGCTGAACCACCCAATCGCTTCCTGGTCTCCCTCGTGAACCGTACCCTTCAGTGTACCCTCTGCCATACGATATGCCAGATCAAGCGCTGCCTTTTTCCGTTCCTGATAGACGGTAGACTGTGGATCAAAAAGCGCTTCTGTGGTCCACAGCACTGTATCCTCTGTCACTTGCACCACACCGCAGCAGCATGGATACGCCTGAATCTGGCCTACTACAATTTCCCGCAGTGCATGCTCCTTCACTGTGCCAAAACCATGCTCATGCCCGCACAGATAGGCAATCACATGGCCATCCCGGAGGATCTGCACTATCCTGTCTGCCCCTGTTGTCTGGTTTACCCGACCAGAAGACAGTATCGGATGATGTCCACAGGCCAGAATCCGCATATCCTCCGAAAGGGACTGCAGCACCTGCTTCAGCCACATTTCCGTCGTTTCAGAGAAACCGCCATAAGGAAGACTCCGCGAACTTCCCTTATCCGAACGCGTGGAGTCCAGAAGGAGCAGACACAGACTCTCCGACAGCATAACAGCACAGCTGGCCGAGTCAGTATCTCTGGCAAAAGCCTGTGCATTCCCCCAATCCCAGTAATCGCGCTCATAGTCCTCCCGTGAGTAATGCATGCCTATATCATGATTGCCAGGGATCACAAACACGGAAACTCCCGTCTGCTTCTCCAGTGAATCTATGCACTGTAAAAAGTATTCATGTTCATTCACTTTTCCATTATCCGTATTATCCCCCAGAAAGAGTATGGCATCGCAGTCCTGTGCCTTTTCTGCCAGTGCGCTCCATTCCCTAGCACGTTCCGTGAATGGTTCCGAGAGATGGAGATCCGATACGATCATAATGCGCTCTGCATACGCAGTCGTCCACAGACAAATACATCCCACAATCCATGCCATGATACGGCGCATACGCTTGTCCTTCTTTCTGTAATCCATTCTTCCGTCACTTTTCTCTGGCATATGTCCCTCCGTTTTCTTTTGCATGCAGATCATGCAATGAAGCCTTGACCTTTCAGTGTACTGCAATGATACATTATCCCCGAAAGGAGGTCGCACGATATGACGATCAAGGATTTTGCCAGGCTTTGCGATTGTCATCCCCAGACATTGCGCTATTATGACCGGGAAAATCTTCTCCGGCCGCGCAGCGTCGATCCATGGACCGGATATCGGCATTATTCGGAGGAACAGGCCCTTCGATTCGTCAGAATCCGAAATCTGCAGCAGGCAGGCTTTACCATTGACGAAATCCGCTCTCTTCTTGACAAGAGTGATGCAGTCATTTCTGAAGCCTTTGTGGAAAAAATCCGGAAAATGGAAGAAACGCTTGCCAGAGTCCATGAAATCCATGCATCCTATCTGTGCGAAGCAGCGCAAATGAAACGAAAAATCCAGGAAATACGGAACTTGGTCGCGCATTCCATGCAGACATTCAATGCACAGCAGGAGTTCGGAATCGACGATACACTGTACCAGTCGATTATTAGCAATGTCACTGGCTATTTTGATGATATGCTCGCCCAAGAAAACACCGATGGTTTTCAGTGGGAAGAACCTGACCTTCCGGATGCTTCTCAAAGAGATCAGTTTCTCCAGCAACCAGACCTGACCCTTGTCTATGAAAAGCACGGCTGGCACTACGTGAAAGAATTCCTCAATGAATTCTCCGATCTGAAGGATGGCGGAGAATATACGCTTGTTTTTGCGCTCAACGCACAGAAAAAGCAGGCAGCTGCTTTTGCCAACACCATGCTTGCCCTGCTCCTTCATCTGAACCCCGGCAAGAAACGCACCCTTCAATGTCAACTCACTCAGTCAGATGACGGAAAGAATCATTTCTGGCTGCTGCAGAAAAAAACAGACAGCTGACAAGACGCCCATTGTGCCATCGCAGTCTGTTTCCGACAGAGACAAGCCATGCAAAGCAATACGCGCACCAGGAGACGGCATGGGCGCCTTTTCCTCGGTGCGCGTTTTTGCAATGGCTGACGCCGCATTACACTGACGCCAGAATTTCTTTCAGAGCATTGCAGGCAGCATCAAAAGCTTCATCGGATGTATTATATACATACTTTCCACCCAGGATACTCTTCTGTCCTTTCCGCTCCAGCGCCTGCAAACCGCCGAATGTCATCAGATGCGGTTCCACTGTCAGATGTACGCCGCCTTTGGCAATAAAAGCTTTGATGATCTCCGGAACATGGCCTTCGCCCTTGCCGGCAGGAACCACACGGCCGTCCCACAGCGCGTCCTTGATATGCACATACTTGATAAAGGCTTTCAGCATCTCCCAGGCTTCCGGAGTCTTCTGCCCGACCTGAATAAAATTGGCGGGATCAAAAACGCCTTTCAGCTCTCTGACTTCAGTAAGCACGTCCAGACACCGTGCCGCATTGTCTCCATAGATGCCTTTTTCATTCTCATGGCACAGATCTACGCCACAGCCTGCGGCGGTTTCCACCATGGCATGCAGCTGATCCATGACCTGCCCACGGTACTTGGCGGGATCTTCACCCTCCGGCATATAGAAAGAGAACATACGGATGTTATCCGCTCCCAGAATATGGGCCAGGTCAATCACGTGCTTCAACTGATCCAGATGCTTGGCAAAGTCATCGCCGACAATCCGGATCTTGCCGATCGGGGATCCCATGGACCATACCTTCAGTCCATTGTCATCCAGTTTTCTGCGAACTTCTCGCGCTTTTTCAATGCTGATTTCAGCTATATTGGTTCCATCAACCCCTCGGATTTCCAGGCCCTGCAGGCCATTGCGCAGCATAGCGGCAATCTGCCCATCGATCTGAGGACTGGCTTCATCGGCAAATGCAAAAATCTGATACGAATTCATGGGAAAGCACCTCCTTCAAATTCGCATTCATTGTACACAGTTCGCCATCGTTCAGCAACTGGAAATCCTTTCTTTTCTGCACGCTCTCCGGGTTATTTTCTCGTCTTTCTGTCCTCTTCCAAAGCCCGTCCCCATTCGCTGGATAATGGCCTGTTTGTGCGCACATGCGAGACTGCCTCTGTCACCGTTTTATACAGAATCTGCGTTCCAATCTCATCCGCTTTGTAATTGACGGCACGGTCTTCCCGAATGCCAATATTACGTGCTGTCTCCACGGCGTCAATATTGGCACCAACAAAAAGGAACTCCCATCCATACTTTTCCTTCTGCCGTTCAATCATCTGCTTCACTTCTTCGCTGGTATAGCGATGACTGGCATTTTCCAGGCCATCCGTAGTGATCACAAAGAGTGTATGCCCTGGAACATCCTCCGTTCTGGCATACTTGTGTATATTTCCGATGTGATGGATCGCACCGCCGATGGCATCCAGCAGCGCGGTTGTGCCGCCCACTTGATAATCCACATCCGTCATTTGGGGAACTTCCTTCACCGGGATGCGGTCATGAATCACGCGAGACGCATGATTAAAGAGCACTGTGGACACATAAGCCTTCCCTTCTTCTCTCTGCTGCTTGGCAATCATGGCATTGAAACCGCCGATCGTATCGCTCTCCATACCGCTCATGGAGCCGCTGCAGTCAAGAATAAAAACGAGTTCTGTCAGATTCATGTTTGCCATAGGAAAAACCTCCTTATTCTTGTTTGTCCCCATTGTAGCGAATCCCTGACACACCGTGGTCTCCTGACGGGCGACAATTTTACTGCTGCCCTTGCATACAGGCTCACTCGTTCAAAACACAGATACGCCAAAGAATTCACGCTCTGCCTATATTCCTGTATATCATCATTCTCAATCGCAGCCGTTCTGGCCTTTCTCGGGGATCGGCTTTCCTTCCAACAGTACCGTCCCTGTAACGAACTATTCTCAAGCAGGCTTCCCCTGTGATATCATGCCATGGGCGGAAAATGTGCCGGATGTCAGAAACCTTCACCGGCATTCAGGCAGATACATGCCCTGTGTTTGTTCGTCATTGCCATGAAATGCAGCTGTGAGAAATATGCATAAGAAAGGGTGCAGGAAATGAATAAGGAAGAAATCCAGAACACGCTTTTTCATCTGCAGGATACTGCATACAGGGAATTCCAGAAAAAGCTGATTCCTACGATTGCCTCTGATCGTCTTATCGGTGTACGCACACCGCAGCTGAGAAAACTCGCTAAAGAACTGGGACAGGCGGATGCCCGTGCTTTTCTGGATGAGCTGCCGCACACATACTTTGACGAAAACCAGCTGCATGCATTCATCCTGTCTGATATTAAGGATGAAGAGGACTGCCTAAAGGAAGTCAACCGATTCCTGCCATACATTGATAACTGGGCAACCTGCGACCAGCTGTCCCCCAAAGTGTTCCGCAAGCATCCAAAGAACCTGATGGATCAGATCAGAAAATGGATAGACTCCAAGGAAACGTATACTGTCAGGTTTGGGATCGGAATGATGATGCAGCATTATCTGAATGATGCGTTTGACCCCACATATCCGGAAATGGTTGCGCAGATCCAGAGTGATGAGTACTATGTCAATATGATGATTGCCTGGTATTTTGCAACGGCACTCGCCAAACAGTATGATGCGGTTCTGCCATTTATCCAGGAAAAGCGGCTCAATACCTGGACGCATAACAAGACAATTCAGAAAGCATTGGAAAGCTTCCGAATTCCCTTGGCGCATAAGGAGTATCTGAAAGGACTGAAGATCAAAGAAACCGGCGTATCATCGTCCTGACAGGCACCAGCCGGCTGTGGCAGTTCGGTTTCCGCATACCATCGACAGCCTTTTCCTGCAGGCATGGCAGGATCCCTTTACTGTTCTGTATGCCGGCTGTCATGGCCATATCATTATATGAGCCGGGAATACGGAAATCCGCGTACGCCGAAGAACCATTACGAGGTGATACAATGAAGCTGTACCATACAGGAACTGTGACAATCCGAGTACCCGATATCCACATAGGCCGAAAAAACGCTGACTTCGGTCAGGGCTTCTATCTGACACCGGACAAGGATTTCGCGTATCGATGGGCTGGCAGGGACGCTGTTGTCAACGAATATGAACTTAACCTGACAGGACTCTGCGTCCACACTTTCCAGCGCAACGACGAGTGGTTCCACTATCTCTTTCAGAACCGAAGAGGCAGTGATCAGCTGAAGGCGGATGTCGTGATCGGCCCCATAGCCAATGATACGATTTTTGATACGATGGGAATCATCAGCAGTGGTTTTCTGGAACCCGCGGAGGCATTGAAGCTTCTGATGATCGGGCCGGCGTATACGCAGGTGGTGATAAAGACACAAAAAGCAGCTGCGCAGCTGAGATGGCTCCATTCAGAAAACATACCCCCGCTCCATAATGATGTTCGAAAAGCAGAGCAGGAAGCGTATGCACGTCTCTTTGCCCTGGCCATGCAGGAAATGGATCAGGATCCATGAAAGATAAAGTCCTTCCTGTCAGGAAAGGACTTTTGCGCCACAATCATGTACCTCTTTGCTTTATCTTCATTGTCCAAAAAAGACGGAGCAGACTTCTCCTGCTCCGTCTTTTCCAATGCCTGCAGATCTTTATTTCACAGTCGGATGACGCAATCGACTTCGACTTACACATCAAAGACCTTCACAAACGGTCTGTCCTTTGTATAAGCCGGCCATTCCATCTTGCCATCACCTTCAGGGTTTCCTGTCCTCATGAAATCTGTCCAGGCAGAAAGCATGCTCTTCGACAATGCATAATCCGCCTCCGTAAACGGACGCCACGCGCGATCCAGCGTTCCAAAGGTATACCATAATTCACTGGAATGGAAGGCTCCGGCATCGTCTCCAGGCAGCTCCCGTACAAAATCATATACATACACAGGCTTTCTGCCCTGCCGAGAGCGAATCTCAGCAAACGCGCGGCATCCATTCTGCAGCGGAGACAGTTCACCGGCTGCGATCTGCTCCGGCGTGGTAAGAATATCATCCTTGGTGCATCCCAGCAGATAGGGGATATCCTTGATTGCCCCCGTCTCAATGGCCTGTGTGTAGTTTACAGGCATGACATACCCGTCTATGGCCGGCACCAGGAACAATCCCTTGGATTTCGGGAACACCGCCTGCATAAACTGCGGCACAAGCTCCATAATAGCCTGTGTGGAAAAAGCACGCAGCTGAGAAAGATTCTCCACACCTGCCAGACGAGTAAGCTCAGTTCCATACGTTTCCAGCGTTTCCAGTGTCAGATCATCGCGGTTCAGCCCCTGACGATATCCGCCGCCGCTCTGGAAGATCGCCTTCCGGATCATATTGCCGGTGAGCGGGCTGGAAATCAGTGTCTGAGTGCTCATCGCCCCTGCGCTTTGGCCGAAAACCGTTATGTTTTCCGGGTCGCCGCCAAATGCTGCTATGTTTTCATAAACCCATGTCAGCGCTGCTATCTGGTCAAGAATACCGTAGTTACCCGACACATGATTCTCATTTTCTTCCGAGAGCCATGGATGCGCCAGGAATCCGAAGACCCCCAACCGATAATTCACTGTCACCAGAATGACATCGCGTTTTGCATAGGCGATTCCATCAAATTCCTTCTCAATACCGCTTCCACCCATGAAAGCACCACCATGGATCCAGAAAGCCACCGGCAGTTTCCTGCCTTCGACGTGCTTCGGCGTCCAGATGTTCAGATACAGGCAGTCTTCAGAAGGCTCGGGGATATAGCGCGGGTCATCTCTGAACTCCTTATCATAGAACCCGACCTCTCGGGGCTTGGTCTGCATGCTCCTGTGCGGATACGTATCTGCTTTCCGCACGCCTTCCCACGGCTGCAGAGGCCGCGGAGCTTTCCAGCGCAGTTCCCCTACAGGAGGCTGGGCATAGGGAACCCCGAAGAAAGTCATGCATCCATCCTGTTCCTGGCCCTGAATCATCCCAAGCCTTGTTTTCACCATACAATCCATACCGTTTGCTCCTCCCTGTACGCTTTTTCAGTAGAGACCACGGATTCTCGGCACTTTCTTCATGCATTCATTGACATATGCCTGATATTCATCCAGCGCATTCTTCAGTCCTTCCAGATCCATACGGTCCACCATTTCCCGAATCATGCGCTCTCCGCGTTCACACCGTTCCAGTCGTTCCGCTTCACTGCGGAACGCACGTCCGCCGCCATGTTCCTTCGGAGAACCGAAAATGATGCTTACCGGACTTCCATAAGGGCGAATGGCCTCCGTAAAACGGCTGACGGGCGTATCCTCCCGTACCATAGGCTCCGGATCTTTTGCCTCAGGATCAATTTTCAGGAATTCCATCTGATGCATCATTTTATATGCACCACAGCCCATCGTGTCGAGATCATCAAACGACATATGAGCAGCATTTCCAAAATTCTGCATCAGACTCATCCCGTTCAGATGACAGACATGTATCTTGGTTTCCTGAAAGATGTCCCGGCATACCGCATCCACATAAAGTCTGGCCGGTCCATGTGCTGTTACAAAGAAGATCTTGCGGAATCCCTGTGCGATGAAAGAGCGGCAAAGCATCATCAGATGGTCAATGCTCTCCCGTACCGATACCTGTACTGTGGCCGGAGAAATAATCGTGCCGCCGGGGAAATAATAAGGCAGATTGGTAACGGCAAGACCGTCCGCTTTTTCCGCCATGGCCAATGCCATGCCTTCCGGAACCAGCTGCTCCACATCCACGGGCATAGCACCGTGTACTTCCACCACACCTACGCCTATAAACAGGGTGTTGCCGCCACGATCCAGATATGCCTGAATATCCTCGGCGGTCATTTTATTAAAGACACGTGTATACATCTGTCTTACCTTTCTTTTTCGCAGAGAAAGCAGGCTGCCTGCTGACCATTCCCATAGTCCTGAAGCTTCGGTACCTCTTTCCGGCAGCGATCGGTTGCATACGGACAGCGTGTTGAGAAGGGACAGCCCGAAGGCCGATTGAGTACACTGGGAATTTCTCCGCTCAGCTTGATCCGCTCCCTGTTTTCGTCCGCCTTGGGGTCTGTGATTGGTACAGCCGACAGAAGCGCTTTGGTATACGGATGCAGCGGATGATCATAGAGCCGTTCCGCCGGCGCTGTTTCCACCACGCGTCCCAGATACATGACCAGGATCCTGTCCGATATATGCTTGACCACAGAGAGATCGTGCGCAATAAATACATAGGCCAGATTCAGACTGGACTGCAGATCTTCCAGCAGGTTAATGATCTGCGCCTGAATCGAAACATCCAGTGCAGATACGGGCTCGTCACAGATCATGACATCCGGATTGCAGGCCAGAGCCCTGGCGATCCCGATTCGCTGCCTCTGCCCACCGGAGAACTCACGCGGCACACGTGTGCGGAAAGACGGATCCAGCCCAACCAGTTCAAACAGCTCATTGATTCTGGCATCATACTCTGCCCGTGAGGATGTCAGATGATTGATCTGCAGCGGTTCTCCCACAATAGACTCCGCTGTCTGACGTGGATTCAGAGAAGAAAACGGATCCTGGAAAATCATGGTAATCTTTGAGCGCAGCGGCTTCAGTTCCCGTTCCTTCATGCGGGCAATATCCTGACCCTTGAAGTAGATATGACCGTCCACTGGGGTAATCGCACGCATAATACACTTGGCCAATGTGCTCTTGCCGCATCCGGACTCGCCCACCACCCCAAGGGTTTCCCCGGGATGCACCACAAAGCTCACATCTTCCACGGCATGGACTTCGCCCACTTTTCGCTTCATCACTCCGCGGTAAATAGGAAAATACATTTTCAGGTTTTCAACCTTCAGAATCGGTTCCTCACCAATATGCTTTTCCGGCACAGAACCGGCATCGTCTGCCATGCTCTTTTCTTTCGCAGCCACTTCTTCCGCACTCAGGACGCAGCGGACAAAATGCTGGTTTCCACGATCCGAGAGCGGACACATGCCTTCCTTGCACCGGTCTTCGCGATACTTGCACCGCTCATAGAACTTACAGTACGGCGGCAGATTTATGGCTACTGGAGGAAGTCCTTCGATCGGTACCAGGCGGCGGTCCTTTCGATCGTCCAGACGCGGCACTGCTGCCAGAAGCCCTTTGGTATAAGGATGCTGCGGAGAAGCAAACATGGTATACTTGTCGCCTGACTCCACAATATTCCCGCCATACATCACATAAATGCGATCCGCATAACGTGCCACAAGGCCCAGATTGTGCGTTACGATAATGACTGACACGTTTTCTGTCTTGGACAGATTCTGAATCAGTTCCAGAATCTGTGCCTGGGTTGTCACATCCAGCGCAGTCGTTGCTTCGTCTGCAATCAGCACATCGGGCTTGGCCGCCAGAACCATGGCAATCATAATGCGCTGGCGCATGCCGCCGGAAAACTCCGCCGGATATTGATTGTAGCGCATTTCAGGGTTTGCGATGCCCACCTTGCGCATCATGTCGATCGCCAGATTCTTTGCCTCTTCTTCGCTTACCTTCTGATGCGTAAGGATGTTTTCCTGGATCTGAAATCCAACCTTGTGAATCGGGTTCAGGCTGGTCATGGGTTCCTGGAAGATCATGCCGATCTTCCCGCCCCGCACGCTGCGGGCTTCCTCGCTCTGCGGGCCATATGTCAGCATGTTCCCCTGCATGCCGTCCACATAGACTTCTCCCTCTACCTTTCCAGGCGGAAGGATCAGCTGCAGGATGCTCATGGATGTCACAGACTTACCACTGCCTGACTCGCCCACAAGCCCTACAATCTCACCACGCTTCAGTTCCAGTGATACACCGTCCACAGCCTGCACGCGCCGATTCTTGTCAAAAGGAAACGAGGTACGGATATCCACTGCCTGTACCAGGTCATTGGCTTTCATCGTCATTGCTGCCGCCTCCTTATGATTCACCGCGCAGCGCGGGGTCGAGTGCATCCCGGATTCCATCACCCAGTATATTCAGGCTGATGATCAGGAGTGCCAGACAGATACAGGGGATCATAACATAGGATGGATTGGTCAGAAGATATGGCCTTGCTTCCGAGATAATAGAGCCCCAGGAAGCCATGGGTATCGAAATTCCCACTCCCAGAAAGCTCAGTCCAGACTCCATCATCACCGTAGCGCCGATCATCTGCGTTGACATAACAATGATCGGTGAAATTGCATTGGGCAGGATATGCTTGTACATAATCTTCAGCTTTGACTGTCCCTGCAGACGTTCCGCCAGGATATAATCGCTGTTCATGATGGAAAGCGAAGAGGCCCGCATCATACGGAGAAAGCCGGGGATTCCCATAAAGCAAAGGATCAGTGCCATATTCAGCATGCCGCCGCCAAACATGGACACCAGTGTCAGACACAGAGCAATGCCGGGGATCGAGTTGAATGTCTCGCAGTATCCCAGCAGAAGCTTGTCCACAATCCCGCCAAAGTATGCGGCGCACATTCCCAGAAAAACGCCCACAAAAGCGGCCATCAAGACAGAAATCACACCGGTTAACAGAGAAACCCGGGTACCGTATACCACACGTGCAAACAGATCACGACCGATATAATCCGTTCCGAACCAGTGCTCCGCAGAGCCCGAGCGAAGGCGCCCTGCCATTGTCAGCGCATTCGGATCCTGATGTGCAATCAGAGGCGCAAACAGTGCTACCAGCACAAAGAACATGGTGCCCACAAAACCGAAAATCACAATCCTGCGGCTGAACATGGTACGGAAAAAGCGACGTACCGTCCGCATCCGGTCGTTTCCGGATCGCCTGTAAGTCTTGGCTGCTGTCATCTTTTTCCGCCTCCTTACTGCAGAGAAATCCGCGGGTCAACCGCCAGGTACAGGAAATCAGTGAACAGATAACTCAAAGAAATGCATCCCGCCGTCAGAAGCACACAGACCTGAATCACGGGAACATCCACTTTATTCACAGAATTCACCATCAGTGCACCCATGCCGGGAATGGAGAATACGTTTTCAATGAACACGGATCCTCCAATCATCATTGCCAGACGTCCGCCGATCAGAGTGATGATGGGGACAAGGCCATTGCGCAGCACATGCTTGTTGATAATATAGTTCTCCTTCAGACCCTTGGAGCGCGCGGTACGCACATAATCCTGGCGAATAGCTTCCAGCATGGAAGAACGCGTCTGACGTGTCACTCCGGCTACGCCGCCCAGTACCAGGCAGAACATGGGCATAATAATCGTACGTATATGGGTTCCAAAATCCTCCCATGGGAAAGCAAAGCCACTGGAAGGCAGCCATTTCAGCTGTACGCAGAAAACCCAGAGCACAACAATGGCAATAACAAATCCAGGAATACTTCCCATGATATTGGCAAGGAATGTGAACACATTATCCTGCCACTTGCCCCGTTTGACTGCTGTTATGACGCCAAAGAGCATACCCAGAGGAAAAGAAATCAGTGTCGAGACAATCGACATATACATGGTCACGCCGATCTTTTTGCCCACCACTTCTCCCACCGGCATACGATAGGCATAAGATGTTCCCAAATCACCGCGAAGGATGTCGGCCAGCCATTTTCCATAGCGCACCAGTATCGGCTGATCCAGCCCCAGACGTTTATAGAGCACTTCATACTCATCCGGCGTCACATCCGACCCGAACAGTGAGTATACAGGATCCTTGGGCATTACGCTGACCAGAAGAAACGTAATGAAGGAAACCAGAAGCATCACTATAACGGTCTGCGCTATGCGTTTTCCAATATAACGTATCATCTCCACACCTCTTTGTCAGATTGATCTCCAGTTAACAGAAACCCCCGCCGGCTCAGGCCAGCGGGGGTATACAAGGATCAGTGCTGGTCGACCACTACATAGAAGGGATCAAAGCCAGAGGAAACCGCTGTCGCCATGGCATCCTGATGGTACCAGGGCTGATAGAAGTAGAAAGAAGAGTTGATATTCATCGGCCACATGATGCATTCATCGTTGACATACTTGTCATTATAGGCCAGAAGATTGGCTTCCAGTTCTTCCTGCGTCTTGGCGGATACGGTATTCGCCCACAGCACAGGCAGCTCTTCGCCCCAGTTGTTGGCACGGGATACGGTGGCTCCATTGGGATTGAAATGCTTGTTGAAGCGATCAGTCTGCTGGTCGGAGGAAATCACCTGTACAAAGAATACGATGCCAGATGTGGTTTTTCCGGACATATGTTCGCCCTGATTGGTAGAGAAGTCAGACTGCACAACTTCCGCCTCAATTCCCAGGGACTTCAGATTCGCCTGCAGAATCGCCGCCTGTGCATCCATAAGGCCCGCAATAGAGTAGATCTTGGTGGAGAAACCATCCGGATATCCGGCATCCGCCAGCATCTGCTTGGCCTTTTCCGGATCATAGCTGCACTTTTCAATACTCTCATCATAGAAGGGGCTTTCCTTCATTCCAATCACACTGGAATGATAGGACTTGTCGCCGCCGCAGATCACCGCGAAGGTGTCCCAGTCAATGCCATGGAGATAGATAGCTTCACGTACTTCCTTCTTGGAAAGCGGATCATTCTCGTCCAGGTTCAGCGGAATCGCATAATACTGATAGGAAGTCACGGAAGTGCCCGGATCGCCCACAAAGCCCGCTGCTTCCAGCTGTGCAATAACCACAGGATCCGAAGATTCAAACTTGTCAATCTCACCATTGAGGAAAGCAGCCAGCATGGTAGTCGTATCCGCATACTGCTTCCAGGTAAAGGTAGAAGCATCCGGCAGGGTTTCGCCCCAGTAGCCTTCTGTGCGCTTGCTGAAGGTCAGGCTGACATCCGGTACAAAACTGGTCATCTCATAAGGACCCGTGCCCATCATATTGTTGCAGATCCAGTCAAGACCCTTCTCATCAAAGGTTTCCTTGGAAAAGATGTACTGCGGCAGAATCCAGGACTCATAGTTCAGAGAGAAGAAATCCCAGTATACCTTCACAGTCATATCGTCAACCTTTTCCACACGGGAAGGATTACCGATCGTAGACTGTGTACCATAATCCAGACGGCTCTGAATGGTGAAATAAACATCCTCGGCTGTCATCGGATCACCATTGGAGAACGTGACGCCCTCACGCACATGAATGGTAAGGGAATTATCCTCCGCATTTACTTCCCAGCTTTCCGCCAGGCAGGGGGTGTAGGTCTGGGTCGCACTGTGCAGATAAGCCAGCGGTTCATAGCACGGCCAGGCATAACCTATCATAGTGCCCTGAAAATAAGGGTTAAAGAATGTCGTAAATCCGGTAACACCCAGAATGGAGTTCCCACCGCCATCGGCAAGACCCAGTCCCAGGGAAGAGACGAGCATCAGGGCAACAAGCAGCATTGCCCAGAGTTTCCGGGTACGTTTCATAATTTGTGTCCTCCTTTTTTTTTACCCGTCCACGGGTGTTGCATGAGCATGGCCTTATTTTGTCGTTTTTCTCCCGGATTGCCAAGATTTAAAAGTCGAAACCCATGTTCAAATCCCGGTATCATGCCTTTCCTTGCCAGGATTTGAATATATTTCATGGATCTGATAATTCATTTTTCGCCCATTCATGACATTTCCCCATGAAATTGCTATAATGCTCATATCCGTTTTATGGATTCCTCTTTAAGGAGGGTACAGCATGACACATTCTGCTGATTCCGCAGGCATGCAGCGTCGTCCCCGTCACATGACACTGTTCATGTCCATTGCCATAACATTTCTGATCATCTGTCTTCTATGGACACTGTCCTCCGGTTTTTCTCTGGAATTTTCCACAAGAACTTACCAGCAGGAGCAGAATCAGGTCGGACTGGAAAATGCTTCGCATGCAGCAAAGGCCATTCATGGTCGACTGACAGAGTATATCGGCCTTATGGATCTTATTTCTGCAGATGAAAACCTTCAGGATATTCCGAAATACTATACTGCAGAAAACAATTCCTGGATCTCCAATGCGCTCCGCGTCCGATCTACACTGCTCTCCGCGCAGGCCAATTTCGGCGATGTCTCGATCCAGAATATGCTGGTCTATTATCCGCAGTCAGCGCTTCTAATTTCCAGTAAAACCCTTTATACCAGGGATGTGCTCTCCTATTTTCTCAAGACCAACGGCCTGGAAGCTGATTTTCTCGCCCGCCTGCCTTCCCGCCGCTATGGAATCATCGTCTCTGACGATGGCACACTGTGGCTGATACGGGGCATCTATCAGAATCAAGAGATTGCATCTTATATTCTCATACAGGCATCTCTTTCACAGCTTCAAAATGCTTACCTGACTGATTCGGATCAGCTTCTGCTTTTTCGCGGCGAGCAATGTGTCTATCCATCAGATTTCGCATCTTCTCCTGTTATAAATGGGGCATCCGTTCTCAGCATAGAAGGGCAGTCTTATTATGCGGCCACGGAAAT
This sequence comes from uncultured Eubacteriales bacterium, assembly GCA_902764915.1. GTDB lineage: Bacteria > Bacillota > Clostridia > Christensenellales > Aristaeellaceae > UBA2943. Next base: position 78,508 of record CACWXY010000003.1, read on the forward strand.
GCTTGCTTCCATGGATCTTCAGGTGTTTATTCTGCAAAACGCTGCATCGCGCCTTTCCAAGGTACAGCGCTTCCATACAGCAGGCCTTATTACGCTTCTTGGCAGTGTGTGTATTATTCTGATCCTGGCACTGGTCTTTACTTACCGTATCTATCATCCCATTCGGAATCTTCTTACCAACGCCATGATTGTTGAACCAGCACATTCCGTCACCCATGCGTTGGACTCCGTAAGCCATACACTGCAGAAACTCTCCGAAGAAAAGAAGCAATATGCGGACTCCATGCAGGCTGCCTATCCCTTGATTCAGGGGGAAAAACTGGCTGATATTGTGCGTGCGCCCGCCTCGGAAGCGGATGAACTCTACCTGGCATTTCTCAGCGGCAACGATCTCCTTGGCTCCGACCATACTGTTTCCGTTACCTGTATCCGCCACGTTTCCTCTTTGAGTTCATCATCCGCCCTGTCTGCTACCCTGCCAGGTCATTATTCCATGGCATGCATGCTGCTGGATAACTATCTGAACACCCACCTGCATTTTTCTCTGCTTAAGTATGGAGACGATTATGTGCTGTTAACAGATGGAACCAGAGAAGAAGATCTGCTTCTTATTCAGCAGGCAGTTGCGGAATATGTAACCTATTTCCGTGACCGTACCACAGAAGAAGTGCTCTGTACACCCACCCGTCTCGCTGCCACCAGTGATGATCTGCGCGGTATTCTCCTTGATCTTTCTCAGGAAATGGAAAACCTGCGCTTCTATGGCGGCGCCATTCCATCATCGACAAATCGATCCGCTCCCCGCAGGCCTTTTCCTACGCTGACACAGCTGCATACTCTGAATCGCCTTCTTGAAAGTGAAAACTACCCAGAGGCACGCAGCAGTGCAGAGCAGATGCTGGATGCACTCTTTGCCCAGAACCCGGACTATACTTTCTGCATTCACCGCGTTCAGGGATTGATCATGCTCATTCTTGCCGGAATGCACAAACGAATCGATGGATTCTCATCCGTCGATTATTCCGATCTGGAAGCCAGGATCTGTCAGGCTCCAAACATTGAAGCCCTTCGGGAAGAAATGGAATCCATTCTCGACACTGTCTTCTCCGAGGATCTCATAACACCGCAGGACAGCGCTTCCCAGATGCATGGCATTCTCGAATACCTGGAAAAGAATTATACCGACCATGATCTGAGTCTTTCCGCTCTCTCCCAGCAGTTCGCCATGGATGAATCCACGATCTCCCGCATCTTCCGTCAGGAGATGAACATGACATTCCTTGAATGTATACAGCGTATCCGTCTTCGCAAAGCCAAAGAACTGCTTCCCTCAGAATCTGTTAAGGATACCGCCCGCCATGTCGGCTTCTGGGATGCTCAGGCATTGATTCGTGTCTTCAAGAAGTATGAAGGTATTACACCGGGGCAGTTCAAGGATGCATGCAAAGGCTCTCAGCGGACAGAAAACGAGACATAACTGGTCATGCCATAAAAAATCACCAGGCATCGTAAACACAGTCCAATCCATTATTCTGACAGCCGAAAAAAAAGCGCCTCTCATCGGCGCCATGTAAATACATCTGATGCGGTTTGCTATTCATCCTTCAAAGCAGATATCAATGTCATCCGACATTTGTTTCCGCTTTGAAAGATTTGCAGACCTTTCCTGTATTCTTTTTGAATGTTCGGCTTCATCCCTGCAAAAAAAGCAAGACACTCATCATCAGCAGGGCAGACATAGATGCAAGGATTTTTCAGATAATCGGCAAATGCACAAACGCTTCTGGAATACGAATATCCGTCCTTTCATCTCAGCACTTCTCAGCACTTCGTGCTGACAGACTGCATCCGCCATTCGTTCTTTCATTCCCACTTCCTTGCATTATTCACGTGCTCTTCATAAAATATTCGCCACTTACATGCAATTATTTGCTCATTTCAGGCTTTCACTTCCACTTTTATCGACTATTTCTGTAATTTGCGAAGTGGTACATATCCTGCCTGCTGCACACAGGCCTGACCCTCGTCAGAAGTCATCCACTCCACAAACCGAGATGCAATCTCGTTTCCTTTTTCATACACTGCATAATAATAGACGGTATAGGGATAGCTTTCATTCTGAAGATTTTCCTCTGTTGGTGCGATACCATCCACAGAGAGAATCTTCAACTGTCCTTCCCTGTAAAGGCTGTTTACATAATACAGGTAAGAATAGCCGATAGCATTGAGACTATTGTCATAATTGCCAATCTGCTCTATCAGATCACTCATTCCATCGGAGATATAGTTAGGATCCGCAACAAGCTGATAGCCGTCCATGACCATCTCTTCCATAGCTGTCTGGCTTCCGGACCCATGCGGCCGCTGATAGGCCGCAATGAGCAGATCCTCCGCCCCGCCGACCTGGCTCCATGCACGAATATAGCCGGTATAGATGCCGCGGATTTCCTCTTTCGTCAAGGTTTCCACCGGATTATTGTCATTGACAAGAAAGACGAAGGCATCATAGCAGACAGGGACCATGACAAGTTCAACCCCCGCCTCCTGCGCTTCCTGACGCTCATCGGCATTCGGTCCGGTCCCCAGAACCAGATCCACAGGATGTGTATCATCCATCATAACGCCCTGCGATATGATGGTTACCATGGGATTCGGTTTTTTATGAAACAGCCGGTCATAGGCATACGGCGTGGTTGAAAAGTTCACAAAGCCATTCAGGTCTTCCTCCTTCAAGTCCAGCCACTGACGTGCCATTTCCATCGCCAGAGGCACACAGACTGTTGACCCGTCTATGGACGGATAAGTTCCCCATTCAGAAATATACAGTCCCTCCGTGCCCTCCAGTGGATGCATCCCGCCCATCTGAAATGCACCTGTATTCTCAACCATACGCTGCCACTGGGCTCCGCGTTCCAATGACTGATTGATCTGGCTCCAGGATGACCCGGCTTCGGCCAGAATCGTCAGCGGTATAAAAACAAGCAAAACAGCCACCCATACCGAAATACGGCTTCGTATCCTTTTCATCAGTTCTGTCCTCCCTTACCTTGGAAGTTCTTCCACATTCACAATATGATCCTCGGTTATCCAGCCGGCACTCCCGGCTATGCGTATCCTGGCCCAGCCATTTTCGGCCTCCAGAATTTCCGCCTGATCCCCCTGGTATGTCCATGCGGCAATCGTCCCGCCGGGTGCATCATAAAGGTAAATCGGTGCAAGCGGTTCGTCGGCTCTCAGAAAAGCAAACTGACGTATATCCCCGGTGCTGACTCGAAATACGCGCACATCGTCCACCGGCAGTTCCAGATCTTTGTAGCTCCATTCTGTTCCATTCTCTTCTTCTTTCCAGAATTCCGCCGTCATGGACGCTTCATTAAAAAAGCTGTCCCAGAAATCCGTCAGTCCCTTTTCTCGAAGCATATCCCATCCAGTTTCTTCAGGCAGCACTTCAGCGACTTCAAAGAATACCTCCTCGCAAATCGGATGAAGGCAGTCGAGCGATACCCATTTTCCTATTTTCCTTATCAGCGCCCGATTGTTTTTCACTTCAGAAACTATGACACGCTTACCGGACACCAATGTTTCTTCAGCATTCACTGCATCCAGGGAAGCATAGACCGGAACCGGCTCCCTGCCATTGTCCCCGCTCAGCCACGCCTCATATGCCACGTCCGTTACAGGAATAGCATGGAAGTTCTCGTACGTCCTCTCCGTTTCCCCATTATCACCGGTATAATAGAGAAAGTCTGGCTGAACCACTTCATCACTGATGACCGCATGCAGCCCTGGCGGAAGCGAAAGACGCTCCAGGCTCACACAGTACATGAAAGCACTCGGAGCCAGCTCGGTCACGGTCAGAGGCACCGTCAGACTGTGCAATCGTCCGCACCCGGCAAAAGCGCCCGCTTCTATCCGCCGAAGTCCGATAGGCAGAGATATTGTCTGAAGGGGCAATCCCATATCATTGTCTTCAAAAGCATAAGCATGAATGACTTCCACCCCGGAAGGCACATCATAGTGCCCCTGTTTCCTGCCGTTGGGATACACCAGAAGCGTCGTCCCATCCCTTGACAGGAGCACACCGTCTACACTCTTATACCATGGGTTTCCTTCCTCGACATCCCATGCATCCACACGCAAATGGTAACTCTTGGGCACCATGTCAAACTGACAGTCCCTGCCAACGATCATCCGCCTGACAGTCACCCCATACAAGGCAAGGCTGCTGACATAGGAAATATGACCCGTTAAATAGAGGTCGTCCAGCGACAGATTGCACAGGGCCTCATTCCCCAGTTTCTTCAGGCTGGAAGGAAGGATCACATGTCTGATTTTTTCAGAATCAACATCCTCCAGATAAATCCCCGTAGTCCAGAGTTCTCCTTTTTCTATCTCCGGCCTTGGCTTCTCCTCCTCTATGGCTTCATCGGCATCATCGTATTCTTCATCATCTGTTTCACTGTCATAGTCAAAACTGGTCCCAAGACAGGTGACTCCCTCTGCAACGAGCAGCCTGTCGCCCTCGATACAGTATACAGAAAGCGGTTCCAGAGCTTCATACTCTGTAAATCCCCAGGCGGTTCTCCCGTCTATCTCTGTCTCCACATACGCCCAGTTTTTCTCTGCATTCGGAAGATACATCATGGCGATCACTGTCTCGCCCTCTTCCAATATCCGAAGCGTTCTCCCGGAAGCCAGCGGCGCGTCGGTCAACACACTGCTGCGTACCATCCGGAAAGGTTCCCGGGCGAAATAATCGGAAAGGCATTCGGGCGTCTCTTCCATGTTTTCAGGCATGGTTATCCATCCGAAACATTGTGATGCATCATCCGCCGTATAGGATACAAGAAGCCATCCGTATCCCTGAGATGCTCCCCACACCTGAAACGGTACTGCCGCGCGCAGCGCCGCTTCGCCGTACGCTCCCTGATATGCATCCGAAAATGGTGCACTGAAAACAGGGAGTGCTTCGGTCGTTTCGGGACCCTGCCAGTCCATGTCCCATGGTTTCGCGCAGGAAAGCAGGTTATTCAGCGATGCCTGCGCCGTATCGGCAAGAAACAGGGTACATGCCATCCATATGCCAGCACACATCCAGAGGATAGCTTTCCAGTGGAGGATCTCTTCCATTCGAAATGTACGCATCGGATCGCTTCCTTTCTCCATTCCTTCCTGCATGACCATCCTTTACGGTTGTATCAGTGACTCCAGCGTTTCGAACAGAGCCTCCGGCTCCACAGGCTTACTCAAATGCGCATTCAGCCCTGCCTGCATGCTGCGCTGCACATCCTCATCAAATGCATTGGCTGTCAGCGCAATAATCGGGATCCGACCTGCATCTTCCCGATTCATTGCACGAATCATCTTCGTGGCTTCCAGTCCGTCCATAACCGGCATGCGCATATCCATCAGAATGCCGTCGTAGTACCCGGATGCATGCGAAGCAAACATATCCACGGCTATCTGTCCATTTTCTGCATGCTCTACCTTCATCTCCCGCATGGCCAGCAGCATCTTCATGATTTCCGCATTCACTGCGATATCTTCTGCCAGGAGAATCCTGCGGCCTTTGAGATCAGCCGTTTTCTGTTCCAGTCTGGCATTCTTCCGTTTGAATGCTTCACGGAATTCCTCGAGAACATTCCCCGCAAACAGTGGCTTGGACACAAATGTATCCACCCCTGCCTGCATGGCTTGCTCTGCGATGTCTTCCCAGCTGTATGATGTCAGAATCACGATCGGCGTCTCAAACCCGACAGCCTGTCGAATCTGTCGCGTTGTCTCCACTCCATCCATATCCGGCATCTTCCAGTCCACAAGGATCAGATGATAGGGCTCGCGCCGAGCGTAACGCAGTTTCACCTTTTCCACGCCTTCCCACCCTGAAAGTGCCTTCTCACAGGAAATGCCCAGCTGTCCAAGAATAATCTGCGCATGCTCACAGGCAATAGGATCGTCATCAATCACCAGCACGCACAGATCATGGGGATGCGGCATGCGATCCTCTTTCATCGTAGCCTTGCGTTCCGAATCCGTCAGCGTAACGGTTACGGTAAAAGTCGTGCCCTTTCCCTTCTCACTGACTACCGCAATATTGCCATTCATCATCTCCACAATGTTCTTGGTAATAGGCATTCCCAGCCCAGTACTTCCATACTTGCTGGTTGCAGAGGAGTCTTCCTGAGAGAAAGCATCAAAAATCTTGGGCAGATATTCCGCGCTCATTCCAATGCCAGTATCAGACATGGTAAAGCGAAGGGTCGATTGTCCGTCAAAGCGCGCCGTCTCCTCAACGGTAAAAAAGACGCTCCCACCTGCTGGCGTAAACTTGACCGCATTGCCCAGGATATTGATCATCACCTGGCGCAGCTTCATGTCGTCCCCAATATAATAGTCTGCCACCTGGCCAATGATGCGGCAGTCATACTGCAGGCCTTTGTCACGGCATTGCCCGCTGATAATTGTATTCACCTGTTCCAAGGCTTTGCTGAAGGAGAATTCCTCACTCTTGATGACCATACGGCCCGATTCAATGCGGGACATGTCGAGTATATCATTGATAATCCCCAGGAGATGATGTGCAGAGGATCCGATCTTTTCCAGGTGCTCCCGGGTGCTGTCTGAGATTGTCTGATCTGCCAGTGCAATATTGTTCAGTCCGATAATCGCATTCATGGGAGTGCGAATCTCGTGGCTCATATTGGACAGGAAAGCAGTCTTGGCCTTATTGGCATCCTCTGCCGCGGCCAGCGCATCCTGTAGCGCATGATTTCGCGCCAAAGTGTCCCGCATTTCCGCATCAATGACTGTAAATCCGACACCCACGGCATGCACAATATGATCATCCCGGCTGTTCGGATGACGTACCCCGGCCATACGCAGCATCTCATAGTATTCTTTGCCGTCACGTCGCACAAGGTAGCGATAGGCCATGATGCTCTCCGAAGCCAGGACATGGCGGATATTGTCTGCATCGATAAAATGCAGGAAGCCTTCACGGAATGCTTCATCTACAAAGGAATTTCCATACTCGCTGAAACGTCTGGAGAAGGAAAAGTGCACGCCTTCCGGTGTCTGGTTCGGATCAGATTCGTCTGCGCGATAGCACACTGCATCATCGGTATCGATATCCACATGATAGACGCTCCGATAATCCGACGCCATGGCCGTAATCATGCTGTCCAGCTCTTTCTGATGTGCTTTCTGCTCCAATAGTTGCTCCTGCAGACGCAGTTTTTCCTCCAGCTCCTGCTGTTTGGCGTGACTGGCCGCCTCTGCCTCCTTGATCCGCGTCATTTCGGTCACATCGACACACATGCCCAGAAGACACGGATGGCCTTTTCCATCAAAGAACTTCAGTTTTGTCGTCTGCAGGTTTCGTATCAACTGCCCGGATGCATCCGGCACATCTTCAAAAAACACATAGGCCCGGTCCATCGCCATGGCTTTCTGATCATCCTCCGCAAAGTGTGCGGCTGTCGCTTCATCGAATATGTCAAAATCCGTAAGCCCGACCACTTCATCCGGTGAGGCTTTCCCAGCATACTCGGCAAAAGCCTGATTACAGGCCAGATAGACACCGGTGCCTGCGTCTTTGGAAAAGCTCATGGCAGGCATATTGGTCAGAAGAGAAGACACAGCCCCCATAAGCTCTGCGAGTTTCGCAGCGGACTGGACTTCGGCAATCAGACGCTTATTCTCCTCCTCAGCGCGTCGGGCATCCTCCAGTGCTTTCCGCATGGCACGCCCCTGCCGCACCTCTTCATCCACATCCTTAAAGCCCATCATCACACCGATCTTCCCACCCGGCATGCACACTTTGCCAAAATCGATTCGATAGTGTCGCGGTCCGCTTTCCAGGGAGCGCATAAAATTGACAGAGAACTGATCACGCATGTTCAACTGATGCATGATATGGGAAAGAGAAATCTCCTTCTGCATCCGGTCCTGATCTTCCTCAGCCACCATGGTGTCCACATACTGGGTCTTGATATCCGTATACCGCTCATGGCTGAGCGCATTTGCAATAGCTGTCGCATGAGAAGCATCCCCGTCGGAATAATACAGCGAGCATTTTTCGGAAACCACATCGTTGATGAGCCACACCGTATTGTATACCTTGGTGAGAGTGGCAATCACCGCATCCCGAACCGCGGAATCCATTTCCCGCCGCATATGCTTTTCCGTGATATCAGAGATAAAGACCGTGTAGATTCCGCCATATTCCTCGGTGTTGGCATAATGCCCGTAGTCATCCACCCAGCAGACGGACCCATCTTTGCGCATAATGCGGTATTCCGCATAATCCATCTGATCAGCGCTGCTTTGAATCTGCTGAACAATCGAGGCGGATATTCTTTCATAGTCTTCCGGATAGACCATGCCTCGGAACGTAAAGCCAGTAAGCCTGCGGAAATCAGCCATGTCTTCGCATCCATAGATACGCAGCACCGCACGATTGGCATAGAGCAGTTCCTCCTCGCCATCCGCCCGATAGATAAAAAAGCCGCCTGGCATGTGATCCCCGATCTCTTCAACCATTGAAAGCGTCTGGTCATTGAGTGCAAATATCTTCTCCGTCATCGATGACAGCCCTCCCGCTTAGTCGCTACAGAAGAACATCCTCATTTGTGCGTACAGAAAGCGATTCTCCGAAACAGGCTTTTCTGCCCTCCGGATCATTCCTGCTTCAACGATATTCGTACGCGCCTGTCCTCTGTATTATAGCAGGACTTGGCTCTTGAGAAAAACCGACGCCATTAGGCCGGTATACTCTCTTCACACCATCTGACAGACATCCGCTTCTGATGCGCGGCACATCCCATGCTGATCGGCCTATTCATCGGTTTTCTGCAGGCGCGCAGCATCCTCTTCCGCCTGCACATTTCCGGCTTCCACTGCTCTCTGATACCATTCGAGTGCCATATTCTCTACGCCATAATGGTTTTCAATGCACCAGCCCACCATACGCATGGCATCCGGATATCCACAGTCCGCTGCCTTCTGATACCACAGAAAAGCCTGCCGTGGATCTTCCGGCGTGCCATAGGCATACTGATACATGAGTGCTACGTTATACATGCCGTCTGCATTTCCGGTCTGTGCCAGCTGATGCATCCAGAAAAATGCCTGTGCCGGATCCTGTCTGACACCGATTCCGCTGCGATAGCATCGTGCCATGTGATACATGCCCAGGTCCGAACCTGCCCGAGCGGCTCTTTCATACCATACAGCAGCCTGTGCGGGATCCTGCTTCACACCCCAGCCGTCTTCATAGCAGGACGCTGCATTGACCATCCCGGACACGTCTCCGGCCTCCGCCGCCTTCATATTCCATGCAAAGACCGGTTCCGCCTGTGCAGACACACCTATCCCCTGCAGATAGCAGTTGGCTACGGCAATCATGCCCTGTGTGCTTCCCTTTTCGGCAGCTTTCTGAAACCAGAAAAATGCCTTTTCCGGATCCGGATCCGTTCCCCAGCCCTTCTCATAGCAGTCCGCCAGCAGCAGCATGGCATCTACATTGCCCGCTTCGGCCGATGCCCCGAGAAACTCTACTTCCTCCGGCTCGATTGCATCCTTGCGCGCAAACGAAACGATGGCAGCGCCGTAAATGTCAAAAGAAAGCTCCCTGTTTTTCTGAGTGATCACCGCATTGTGCCACAGAAGCGCTCCTGTTACTGCACAGGCAGCCATTGCCGCTGTCCCCAGAGACAACCCCAGTCGCCTCCTTCGCTGCTTTTCCCTGTCCACCAGTCGGTTCAGCCGAATGTCCAGAAGGATTGATACGACTTTCAGCAGCGCTTTTTGCTTCCCAATCTCCTGGATATTCGTTCCCAGCAGTTCATCCTCCTGGGATCGACGCAGGAGAGGCGGAAAGCATTCCATGGAAGGAGCATCACTGTTGGGTTCACCGGAAACAATAAAGGGAATGATGTCATGCCGTCGTCCATCTTCACAGAATGCACGGACTTCCTCATGCACCCACCGGGATGCAGCGCTATGGGGAGAGCAGATCACAATGAGGTAACGGGATCGTTTCAGTTCCCGATTCAGCGCAGTCTGCAGTTCCGCTCCGGCCAGGTCCGTCTGGTCCCGGAAAATATGCAGTTTTTCACGTTTCTGCCCATTCTCCATCCGTGGTACCGGAAAAGCTTCCAGTTTTCTCTGCAACCAGCGTCCCCATTGCATGTCCCTGTGACTGTAGCTGATAAAGGCATCATACACATATTCATCCATGCACAGATTCCTCATTCTCTTTGTTCAGCAGGCGAAGAACAGACGGCAGCATCAGAACATTGTTCCTGTCCATCTGCTTATAGTCCACGGGTCTGCCGGTCAGCTCCGTTTCCCTGCGGGACAGTTCATCCAGGGCATCCCATGGCCGGAGGCAGGCCTGCAGACGATTCTCGGGATCCCGCCCGATGCGAAAGCCTGCATTGTCTCCCCTCTGATAGGCCTTAGCCCTTGATTCCCATACCGCATCCGACATCGGTGCATACCCTGAAACCAGCTGAAAGGCAGACCAGCGGAGATGCTCTGTCTGTGAGAGGTTTTCCAAGGTTTCCGCATCCGGAGGCCAGTCGCCTTTCAGAGCATCGTCCTCTGTCTTTCCGCAGGCCCAGAGCATGGCCGGATAAAAATCCGCACACGCACGGCTGCTGCGCCGGCTGAAATAGTCCAGTCCCTGCCACTCTTCCCGCGGGCTTGTGGCATTCCCGCGCTCCAGAGCGTAGATATGATTGATCGCCATGGCCATGATATCCATTTCTTCCAGATCCAGGCTTTCATTGTCCGGGAAACAGAGGTTCTCGTGCTCCATCCGGTTTTCGTCCATGAAATAATACCCCTCCATCGTTGCCTGAAGGATCAGCGGCATGGGCTGATTCCAGAGAAACCATGCCGCCAGATCATCAGCGATTTCATGGTTTCTTTCCCGGCTCCCGGTACAGAGAATGATTGTCTGAATATGGTTTCGGTTTTCTTCCAAAAATGCATAGAATCCATCCGACATGCCATTGAGACCGTGGAAGCGGATCGCATAGTGCTGCATCATGGGATGGCCGTGCAGAAACCCGTTCTGTGCACCCGGGTCAAAGATATCCACCTGAAAATGAGAGCCATGGAACTGTCCGTTCATCACCAGCTGATTCAGAACCGCCCTGCCCATGCGCCCAAAACCCACAATTACTGCGTGATAATCCGAGGTTGCCATACCCTTATCGTTAAAGGAAAGCTGTCGGCACGGCGGGTGATGACGGACCATGAAACGTGCCATCAGTTCATCATCATCAAAGGCATACACACTGCCGTATCCATTCCCGCCCAGTGCCTGAAGTGCGGCAGCTTCCTCACCGATGCCGCTGGCGAGAAGACGGGTCTGCGACGGGTTAACACCGGTTTGTGCCAGTGCATCCAGCAGTTTCCTTGCATAATCGAGATTTCGGCGTCCATCCGCATGCAGTGCGGCCAGTTCCATACTGCGTGAGCCCGGCCGCATATTGAGTCTGTGCAGAAACTGCCTGTCTGCTTGCAGTGCATCTGCTGATTTTTCACAGATGGCGCCCATACCCTTGATCGCACTGTCCCATGCAGGCTCACTGGATGCATCCACGAACACAACCGACCGATGTTTTTCTCTGGCCATTCTCCGTCCATATGCCACGGAGTGCGCATTGACTCCATAAATCAGAAGCAACGAACCTCTGCGCAGGCGTGTCACACGGATATGCCGGAGAAGACGCTCGCCAAGAGTTGCAATCGCGGTACTGGCCATGACATAGAATGCCAGGAAATGCCCCAGCCAGAAAACCGTCAGCGCACCGGGAAGCGCAAAAACAGGTGCTGCCTGAACGGCCGCCAGATCATTGATTCCGCCAAACATACGGCACAGCGCCATCAATGCCCGGATCAGAGATATCAGGTTCATACCCTGACAGTAGGCATACCCATATCCGTAAAAAACAGAACCGATGACCATTACCGCCACCAGTGCAAAGCGTGTCAGCTGTCTGCGAAAACTGCTGTCTACCGCCAGATTCAGAATGGCCGCCAGGAAACAGGCCGCCACAAGCAGCATCATCGCCAGGGATGAAATCATGGTAGCATCTCCCCTTCCGCTCCAAGAAGCCCGATCTGCCGATAGGCACTGTCATCCTTTACCCTTTCCTCCATCGGCAGCGCTTCGTATGGCACCATGCAGGGATGCATGCGCTGCTCACTGTTCTTCGTCATTCCCCATCGCCAGTTATGCAGCGCAAAGAATCGCATCCAGCGCTCATGTTCGTTATGCCTGTATGCATCTCTGTCCTCAGCGGTTTCCCAGCGTGCCGCCGCTTCCCGGCATATATCCGGATGTATTTCCCGGATATCGCGCTCCGGCAGAAGCAAACGAATCTTGGTCAGAAGATGATCGGCTGAAGCACGGTTGGAATCCCGGAGAAACTCCGGCAGACTGTCCCAATCCTCCTTTATGCCGCACATCGTGCAGTACATTGCATGCAATGCCCTGGCGCGGGCATCCAATGACCTGTGCATGATCATGGAAGATGTGTACATCATCTCCGGGCTTCCAAAAATTCTCGCGGGTTCCGGCAGGTATGAAGCGTGCCCATATACAACACCGGAAAATGGAAAATACTGAAGCAGACGTGTGGCTTCTGCTGCATTCCTGGCTTGTTCATCATAGGCAAAGATCACGCGGTCTGCATGGGACCACACGTCATTTCCTGCTTTCCAGGAGGCTGTATGGAATCGAAGCGTGTCATGCTCCGCACAGGGTCCGTCCATGGAGAACACCTGCGTCAGTCCTAGATGATCCAGGACATAATCCGCCCAGTCACCGTAAAGATCATAGGCCGTTCGGGAAAACGGAATCCGGGCATTGCACAGAATAGCCTGATCCAGAAGCGCCCGTGCCAGTCGTCCGTCTCCGATCAGAATCACTTGGGATTCATTCTGCAGAAGCGGAAAGCGCTGCCAATAGTCGCGGGCGATGCACACCGATGGCGCAAAAATATGCATATTCCGTTTTTCCATTTCCGCCTCTCCGCACAGATATACCTGTACTCCGCTTTCCCGGAGCGCATCCTGTACAGAAGACCGCAGAGGAGAATCCTGCTGCATCAGAAACACATGGCGTTTTCCATTTCCCGGCATGTTCTGCATAAGCGTTGCCGGATCCTCAGGGACAACAGACACCCGAGGATCGAAGAGGGGAACAGCCGCTCTTGCATCCATTCCCACGCCGCAGAAAACCACACTGATCTCTTTCTCCCGGGAAAGAAGGTCCGCAGCCAGCACAAGGGCACCCTCGGATATGTCTGCAAAGCAGTACATGTCATGCTTTGCGATTCGTTGTCTGCGTATACGCGGAAGCAATCGCTGCTGCACAAACAGCCATGCCGCACTCAGGGCAGAGGCCAGTGCACTGACGCCCAGAAGAAGAAACCCGATTCCAATGCCTCTTCCCAGCGCTGAAACCGGATAGATGTCACCATATCCAACCGTTGTCATGGTTACCAGAGAATACCAAAATGCGTCCCCCAGCGTCTGAATACCAGCACCGGACACCGATCGCTCCGCACCCACCAGCAGGAACAGCAGCACTGCATACAGACAGATTCCTGCCGCGACTCCCAGGACAAGCCGTTTCTTCATTCCATTCTCCTCCGCCGTCTGTCACCTTATGGACGGGGAAAAGCTTCTTACCGCTGCATCCAGCGCCATCATTGTCTCCGCACCTTCCCCTTTCAGGTATTTGGCAGTAAACAGGACTGTACCGGAATCGGAGACATCCATAATCCGCACCATAACTACACTGTGGCCCTGCAGCATATATTCGTATACCCCAGCTGATACCAGCTTCCCGCCGATTGCGTACTGCTCATATACGCTCTTTCTGGTCAGATCACTGCCATACATTTCTTCCATATGCGGCGTATACTGTTCTTTCAGGTATTCATAGGTCTCCATGATACGATCATTGGTCCGATAGACCATAATGTAAGGAATGGATCCCTCCCTGCTGATATAGACCGTCATGCCGTCCCTGTCCGTAAACTTTTTCGGATAGGCCGCTCCGGCAGAGAAGGAAAAGTGCTGCTGCGGGCAATCCACAGAGGACAGGCTTTGCTGAGAAGCGGAAGGTTTCAGTGTACTCCCCGTAACACTGCGCACCGCTTCACTTAGCAAGAGAAGGGTTCCGTCCGGGTTCTCCTCGGGAAAATATGCTTCATATCGGATTACCCTACCCTGCCAGCGGTCAAACAGTACCCACCCCAGGGATGCCCTTCCTGTAAACGCAAGACGATATGTACGTCCCGTCATATCCCTTCCGCCAACCGAATAGTTCCTTGTTGTCCCTTCATCAGACAGATAATTGTAATGCTGTCCTGTATAGACAGAGCGCAGATAGGGCAGCCAGACTTCCTCAAAATAGGTATTTTCATCAAAACCTGGTTCATAGGGCATGACTCGGACACGAACATAAACGGTGTCCATCTGATCAGGAAGGTCAATCGTAAGCCCCTGTGCTTCTCTGTAAAAAGCGCCATACTCGGCCGGGATCGCCAGCGTAATATCCGTGCCCGGATACATAACCGTCCTTCTGACCGCCGCGCTGCTGTCCGCATGCGCTATCCCCAGAGCCAGCATACATGCCAAGCACAGGCATATGCACCACTGTTTTCGCATGTCGTTCTCCTCTCCGCGAAGTCCAATCCGTCAGGGGATGCCGCCAGGGCATCCCCGCACCGTCCCATATACCGGAAAAGCAGGAAAATACAGGGAGCAGGGATTGCCGAAGGGGCGGAAATCCCCGCCGCGTATTCAGTATGTCTCAGCCGCCGGCGCATAGTATCGGACAGCTGCGTCCAGGATTTCCAGTGTGGCCTCACGTTCATCATTGAGAAAGCGCGCATTGTACTCTACGTCTCCATCCTCGCGCACTTCCACAAGATGAATCTGATTGATGGACGCACCGGATGATCCGCGATAGATATATGTCGCTCCCAGAAGCTGTTTTCCGCCTACATCATAGAATTCATGCAGTGAAATCCCCACAAGCCTTTCGCCATAGGTTTCCTTCATATACTCCGTGTAATCTTCCCGTACATACTTTTCAGGGTTCTGCAGCTGACTGGTCCTCCTCCAGATCTGGACATTGGGAACATAGCCTTCCTCTCCGCCCCAGATTCTCAGTCCATTGTCTTCCTGGAAAGTAGCGGTAAGCCCCGCCGGCATGCGCGTAGAATACTTCTGTTCCTCGCAGACCACTTCAGAAAGCGCGGCATCCACGTCTTCCGTATCCGGCTGATAATACCGGACAACTGTATCAAGAAGTGCCAGTGTTTCCTCACCCTTGCCTTCCTGGTACTTGGCAAAGTATTCCACATCGCCATCTTCCCGCAGTTCAATCATCAGACTCAGTACAAGATTATGGCCCCCGGCAGCATAATGGTAATGTGCAGCCAGAAGCGTTTTTCCGCCGATTTCATAGCTTGCGCAGGGATTGGTCCCCACGTTCCCTTCATACCTGTCTTCCATGTATTCGCGATACACGTTATTCAGATAGTTCACTGGATTATGGAATCGCTGTTCCCCGGTACGGCGTAGCACGGCAATAAAAGGGACATATCCCGGCGTTCCCACCGGCACAGTCATGCCGACATCGTCCTCCCAGTACGCTGTCTTGTCTGCCGGAATCTGCAGAGAGAAAGACTGTTCTGCGCAGTATACGGTCTGAAGATCGCTCTGCGCAAAAGCAACAGCCATACACCCCACACATGCACACAGAAAAAGCAGAACGAAACGATACAGATATTTCACGAGACTCGCCTCCTTTTTCTTTATTGTACGATGTCCCCTTCCGGTTTTCGAGGCAGCAGACGGTACATGCTCCCCTGTCAGGGGGTTAGTTTTCGATCAGTTGCACCACTTTTCATGGAATTTCCGGCAAAAAAACAGTCAGATAAGAAAAAGTGGCATCGCTATCCGCGATGCCACCACCTATCTTACTTTTTCTGCTGCCTGCTGCTGAAGAAAATAGCACACGGCACCAAGCATGCCCGCGTCATTGCCCAGCACAGCCCTTTCCACGATAAGCGCTTCTGCAAACCGGGGCATGCATTTTTCCTGAATACGCATTCGGAGCGGTGCGATCACGGCATTCTCCTGCACACTCACGCCGCCCCCGATAAGCACCATCTCCGGATTCAGAAGATGCACAAGTCCTGTCACACCTTCGGCAATGCAGTCGATCCACTCCTGCACAATTTCCAGCAGCTGATGATCCCCTGAGCATACTCTGTCAAAAATCTGTTGTCCGTCGAGTCCGCGCTCACCGATTGCCTCTTCGCAGCGTCTGACCAGCGCTCTGGTGGAGGCATATTCTTCCCAACACCTGTGCTTTTCCTGCATGTAATCTTGTCCGCCGCACGAAAAAGGAATCCGTCCGATCTCGCCGGCAATGCCGCGCCTGCCTGTCAGAAGCCGCCCTCCTGTGATAATTCCGCCTCCGATCCCGGTTCCCAGCGTAATCATCAGCAGATCAGAACACCCCTGTCCCCGGCCACAAAACCATTCGCCCAGCACGGCTGCATTCCCGTCATTGAGAACAACAACCGGCTTTCCCACAAGCTTGCCCAGTATTTCTTTCAGATTCAGGCCTTCATAGTCCGGGATCGTTCCGTTGCTTCCGATCACGACACCCGAATGCATTTCAATCTGTCCGCATGCAGATACCGCCACGCCTACCGGGGCTTCGGTCTGTCTTTGAAGAAAGCGAGACGTCTCCCTTATGACGGTTGTCAGAATCCCTGTCCTGTACCCATCAAAGGCGACCGACGCACGGCCACGTTCCCGGATCTGCCCTTCATCGTCTACCCAGCCAAGCTTCAGTTCGGTGCCCCCAATATCCAGTGCCAGTATCATTTCGTCACCGCCATAAACCGCGCCGCAATCTCCAGCGGACGCGTAATCGCGCCGCCCACCACCACGGCCCAGGCACCCAGATCCAGCATTTTTCGTGCCTGTTCCGGCGTATGCACACGCCCCTCCGCAATCACAGGGCACGGAAGGGCTGCTACCATATCCGCTACAAGAGCATAGTTCGGCTCACCCTTGCAGTCCGCCGTAGCAGCGGTATAGCCATTCATGGTCGATCCCACAAGGTCTGCTCCTGCCTCATAGGCAGCTCGGGCTTCACCAAGCGTCGCGCAGTCCGCCATGATAATAATATTCGGATATTTTTCCCGTACCTGTCTGAGAAACTCCGGTGCCGTCAGCCCATCTCCCCGCGGCGTATCTGTACAGTCAATGGAAACAATATCGGCAAGCGCTTCCATGCATTCATCCACTTCCCGCATGGTCATGGTAATGCGCCCCGAATATCCAGGATAATCCCGCTTGATCAGACCGATCACAGGAAGTCCCGTTTCCTCCTTGATTCCCATAATATCACGCACAGAACTTGTGCGAATCATACGGGCGCCTGCCTGCTTGGCGGCACGCGCCATCAAGGGCATCACCGAACGCTCAGGATCATAAAGCGGTTCCCCCGGTGTTGCCTGGCAGGACACGATAATCGTCCCCCGCATCAGGGCAAACAGTTCTTCCTTGGTCATAGCAGTATGCTTTCTCCCCTTCGATGAATTCTCCCGTCAGATACGCAGAACCAGCCCCTGTGCTGCCACAGATCTTTCCCGCCGTGCATTGCACATGCACTGGTCATGCGCCTGCGACTGTGCCGTGATACGCCTTTGTCTTCTGTCTGCAGACACAGGACAGGGCTGTTTTTTACCGGTGCTGCTGCTCTGCCAGAAGATAGGTATAGTCCGAAGCATCCATATTGGCAATCTCCCGGCCTGTATCCTTCTCCTTTGCCTTCTCTGCCTCGCACTTTTCCATACGAAGAATCCAGGGTTCCTTATACATTGTCTGTCATCTCTTTTCCTCTGGAAATCGCGGGAATCCTTCCCCGAATCCACAACAGAGAGTATTGTACCACGGATCAAAGACCCAGGACAATGTTCCTCCGTGTCCTGTTCTCCTGAAAAGCATGTGACGATGTATTCTGTCACAATGTACCGTTTCGTTTTGACAATCTTCCCTTATATCCCCTATAATGATTCTGTCTTCGAGCCCCTCCTCCTGTGGCATTGCTATGGAGCCCGGGCCGCACCGGATATCCCGGTTCAGGGCACAGCCGGAAACAGCTGTACCTTCCGCTTTTGAAAAGGAGACATGGCAAGAGGTGTTTTTGTGCGTCTTTTTGCTGTGTGTTCTTTTGAAAAGAACGCACATTTTTTTGTGCAGGGATTTTCGGCTAGGGCTGATACTGGAAACGGTCCAGCCTCCCTTTTGGAAAGGAGACGGTGAAACACTGGGTGAGATGGCAGCTCGTTTTTTCTCCGTTTTCAAGAAGACACAATACGCTAACAAAAGGAGAAGAAAATGTTCACTCAATGGAAACGAATCCTCTGTCTGGCCTGTGCTCTGCTTCTGTGCGGGGCCTGCGCTTTTGCTGAAAAGACAGAGACAGACCCGGAACCTGCGGAACTGATCGTTTTCGCTGCGGCCTCCATGACCGAGACCCTTGAAAACCTGAAAACAGTCTATGAAGAAGCACACCCGAATGTAACCATTGTCTACAATTTCGACTCTTCCGGCACATTAAAAACGCAGATTGAAAACGGTGCTCCCTGCGACGTCTTTATTTCTGCATCACCCAAGCAGATGAATCAGCTGGATATCACAGCGGACCCTGAGGTCAATACCGACGGACTCGATTTTGTTCTGGAAGGCACTCGTATCAATCTTCTGGAAAACAAGGTCGCACTGGCTGTTCCCGAAGGCAACCCCAAGGGGATTGAAAACTATGATGCACTCGTACAGGCGCTGAAGGACAAGGATGTATTCCTGGCCATTGGCAACAGCGATGTTCCGGTCGGGCAGTATACGCAGAAGATCTTTGCCTTCTATGAACTGGATGAGGATGCACTTGCCGACGCAGGTGTTCTCACCTATGGCAGCAATGTCAAGGAAGTCACCACCCAGGTTTCGGAAGGCGCTGTCGACTGCGGCATTATCTATGCAACGGACGCATTCTCTGCTGAGCTGACCGTTGTTGACACCGCGACCCCTGAAATGTGCGGACAGGTAATCTATCCCGCTGCGGTTCTCAATATTACACAGCAGGAAGAAATTGCCCGTGACTTCCTCGCATTCCTGACCGGAGAAGAAGCCGATGCCATCTTTGAGGCAGTCGGTTTCACGCCTCTGCACGAATAAGATTTTGTAGAATACGGCAGCGCGCCATCCGCGCCGTATTCCACTTTGACATCATCAAGGAGTCGATCATGGATCTCTTTCCCCTCTGGAACTCGCTGCGCATTGCTGGGATCAGCACTGTCATCATCTTCTTTCTGGGGATTGTCAGCGCATATTATATTGCCAGGCTGCCCCGCATATGCAAGGGAGTGCTGGATGTCGTTCTGACGCTCCCGTTGGTACTGCCGCCTACCGTTGTGGGTTTTCTGCTTCTGCGTTTGCTGGGTCCCAGACGCCCGCTTGGCATATTCTTCTTGGAGCACTTTTCCCTGCGGCTGACCATGACCTGGACTTCCGCCATATCGGCCACTTCCGTTGTCATATTTCCTCTCATGTACCGCACTTGCCGCGGTGCTTTTGAAAGCTTTGACGAATCGCTTGCCGATGCGGGACGCACCCTGGGGCTTTCCAATACCTATATCTTCTGGCATATTCGCATGCCCTACTGCCGAAGCGGCATTCTGGCCGGAACTGTCTTATCTTTCGCCCGCGCACTGGGTGAGTATGGCGCCACCAGCATGATTGCCGGATACACGCCCGGTCGTACCGCCACCATTTCAACCACTGTCTATCAGCTCTGGCGCACCAATGATGACGCCCTTGCCTTCCGCTGGGTTATGGTGAATATGGGCATTTCATTTGTGGTACTTCTGGCAGTAAATATGCTGGAAAAGCGCGAAAGGAGACGCTGACCCTTGTCACTGACAGTGGATATTGAAAAGCGCCTGAACGGGTTTACGCTTCAGGTTGCCTTCTCCGCAGAGGATGAGACCCTGGCTCTGCTCGGCGCCTCCGGATGTGGGAAAAGCATGACTCTGCGCTGCATTGCCGGGATTGAGAATCCCGACCGGGGGCGCATTGTTCTCAATGACCAGACCTTGTTTGACAGTGAAAAGCGCATCCGCGTTCTGCCGCAGAAGCGTCAGGTCGGCTTCATGTTTCAGAACTATGCCCTGTTCCCGCAAATGACAGTCCGGCAGAACATTGCCTGCGGTGCACGACGAAATCGGACCAAAGCGCAGAGAGAATCGGATGTCGACGCGATCCTTGCGCGCTTTGAGCTGGAGATGTTCCAGCATCGCCTGCCCCATGAACTGTCTGGTGGACAGCAGCAGCGCGTAGCGCTGGCGCGCATACTGATAAGCCAGCCTCAGATTCTGATGCTGGATGAGCCCTTTTCCGCCCTGGACAGCCATCTGCGCTTCCGTATGGAGCAGGAAACGCGGCAGATCATCCGTGCGTTCGGAAAAACCGTGCTCTTGGTTTCCCACGACCGGGATGAAGTCTACCGGATGGCTGACCAGGTCGGTATTATGGTAGACGGTCAGATGCAGCGCATCGGAAGCCGGGATCAGGTGTTCGGGAATCCGGGCACAAGACAGGCCTGTATACTCACGGGCTGCAAAAATCTCTCTTCGATCCGAAAGCTTGATGACTTCCACGCCCGCGCGCTGGACTGGGATATTCCTCTGACCCTGCCCCTGCAGAAAGAGACCACGGCCCTTGGCATACGCATGCATGCTGTACAGCCCGGCGAAGGTGAAAACACTTTTCTCTGCCGTGTCACAGATGTCGTGGAAAACCCGTTTTCCTATACCGTCATGCTGCACCCGATCGTCGCGCAGGAACATGCCACGCCCATTGGCTGGGAAATGGAGAAAGATCTGTGGCGCGCCCTTGCATCCGATATGCTTACCGTACATCTTCCGGTCAGCGGTATACTGCAATTGAAAGGCTGATGTTATGCTGAAAAATATATCATGGGAGGAAGCACGTGACCAGCTTCTGGCCCGTGTGCACCCCGTTTCCACGGAAAACGTTTCCCTGTATGCATGCGCAGGCAGGATACTGGCCTTCCCTCTGGTAGCACAGGAGGATGTCCCGGCTTTCGACCGTTCCGCTTATGACGGATACGCACTGAAAAGCGCAGACGTGGCAGAGGCATCGCCCGCCTCACCGGTCACCCTGTCCATTACAGAAACAGTCCCGGCAGGTACCGTTCCATCCCTTCCTGTGTGCCACGGTACGGCTGCCCACGTCATGACAGGCGCCGGCATCCCGGAAGGGGCTGACTGTGTCATCAATTTTGAGCGCACTTCCTTTACCGATACTACCGTCACGCTTGCCTGTTCGCTTCGACCCGGCGACAACGTGGTCCGGCGGGGCGAAGACGTATGTGCCGGCACGGTTCTGGCCGCATGCGGCACCCGCGCTGACCCCGGTATAGCCGGAACGCTGGCTTCCCAGGGCATTACCGCTGTTTCCGTCTACCGGCGTCCGGTCATAGGACTTGTGTCCACAGGAAGCGAAATCGTAGAAGCCGAAGAAATACCGTCTCCGGGAGCCATTCGTAACGCCAACCGTGCCACGTTTACAGCACTGCTCTCCCGGGAGGGCTGTGATGTTGTTTATCTGGGGCACACCGGAGACGATGTCAATGCCATTGCCGCATGTATCCGGAAAGGTCTTGCTTCATGCGATGCGGTTCTTCTCACCGGCGGCGTATCTGTTGGCGACTGGGATGTCACACCGGAGGCCATGGAAAATGCCGGAGTGGACATTCTTCTGCGCGGTGTAAGCATGAAGCCCGGCATGGCCTGCTGCTATGGTTTCTCCGGAGATCATCCGGTTCTGGGACTGAGCGGCAATCCTGCTTCAGCCCTGACCAATTTCTGCGCCTGCGTATTGCCAGCCATACGCAGGCTCTGCGGACAAAAAGATCCTCTGCCGCAGCCGCTGACAGCCCGCCTGCTGCGAAGGTTTCCCAAGAAAAGCCCTGCTACCCGTTTCCTCCGCGGACGTCTGACACTGAATGGGGAGGTCGGTTTTGACGCAGCCCCGGATCAGGGGAATATTGTCCTCTCATCCGCTATTGGGTGCAATGCGTTCCTGATGATTCCCGCAGGCAGCGGACCCGTGGATGCCGGAGAACAGCTGAAAGGATTTATGATATGAGAAAAGTTCGGGTTGAAGATGCCGTCGGTATGACACTGTGCCATGATCTGACAGAGATGCGGGATGGTTTCAAAGGCCCTGCATTCCGAAGAGGTCACATCATCACTGAAGAGGATATTCCGCATATGCTTGACATCGGAAAACGCACGGTGTTCATATGGGAAGAAAACGCAGGAGAAATCCATGAGGAGGATGCTGCCCTGCGCATGGCTGCCATGGCGCCTGTGAGCGGCGCCCATTACACAGCGCCCAGTGAAGGCAAAGTACTGCTGCTTGCCGATACCGAGGGTATGCTGCGGGTCGATACCGCGCTCCTGGCTGCCATCAACCGCATCGGCGACCTCACTATTTCCACGCTTCCTGACCACTATCCTGTGCATTCCGGCATGCGTCTTGCTTCCATGCGGATCGTACCTCTGGTCACCCAGGAAACACAGATTCAGGAAGCAGAGCGGTTATGCAAAGGAAAACAGCTTCTCAATCTTCTGCCTTATCAGCCCCGTAAGGCGGGAATCATCATTACCGGTTCTGAAATCTATCACGGACGCATTCAGGACCGCTTTGAAGCGGTTGCCCGCAAGAAGCTTTCTGCTTATCCCGGCGAGGTTCTCGGCACTGCGATCTGTGACGACGATCTTTCCATGCTTGTGGAAGCGGCCCGGCATCTCCTTCATCAGGGCGCTGACTTTCTGATTTTCTCCGGCGGCATGTCTGTTGATCCGGATGATCTTACGCCTTCCGCTATCCGTGCCCTTGGGTGCGATATTATCCGGCACGGCGTGCCCAGCCAGCCCGGAAATATGACGCTGGTCGCCTACCTGGGCGATATCCCGGTCATGGGTGTGCCTGGCGCTGCCATCAGTCTGCCCACAACCATCTTTGATGTAATGCTGCCACAGATCTATGCCGGCATCCGCTTTACCCCGGATGATCTGATACGTCTGGGAGACGGCGGACTGTGTCAGCTTTGTTCTGCCTGTCATTTCCCTAACTGTACATTTGGAAGGTACTGATCATTATGAAAGATACATGGGGCAGAGAGATTACCTATCTGCGATTGTCTGTCACCGAACTGTGCGATCTTCGGTGCCGTTACTGTATGCCGGAAGAAGGCGTATGCAAACGCGCTCACAGTGATCTTCTGACCGAGGAAGAGATGCTGATGGCTGTCCGCGCCGCAGCGCGTCTGGGCATTGAAAAAGTACGGATCACCGGCGGAGAACCGCTGACGAAGCCAAATATACTCTCCATATGCCGCGGCGTCGCTCAGACACCCGGCATCCGGGAAACCGCCCTCACCACCAATGCCATCCGTCTTCCACAGACAGCGCATGCCCTGCGGGAAGCAGGAGTGCAGCGGATAAACCTGAGCCTGGATACACTGGACCCGAATAAGTACACCTATATTACCAGGCTTGGCTCGCTTTCCCAGGCCATGAAGGGAATTGAAGCCGCTTTGGAAGCCGGTTTTTCCAAAGTCAAGATCAACACGGTGCTCATTGGCGGATTCAATGATCAGGAGGTACCTGCCCTGGCCGATCTCACCCGGAAATGGCCTGTAGATGTCCGTTTTATTGAGCTGATGCCCATGCCCGGCAACAGCGGTTTCGGACCTGAGAGCTATATACCCGTGGACCGTGTGCTGGCGTATCTTCCGGATGCTGTCGCATGCCGGGAGGACGGCGTCGCACGGCTGTATCATCTGCCCGGAGCACTGGGAGACATCGGGCTTATCAGTCCGGTCAGCCAGCACTTCTGCACATCCTGTAACCGGATCCGCCTGACAGCAGACGGTAAACTCAAGCCCTGCCTGCATTCAGCGGAGGAGATTTCCCTCAAAGGACAGGATGAGAATGGAATGCTGGAAAGCATGCGGCAGGCTATCCTGCATAAACCCCGCTGTCATGATGTGCTCAGTGCCGAAAACCGCAGCCATGCTGCTCGAAACATGAACCAGATCGGAGGCTGAATCATGCAGGATTTTACTCATTTCAACGCGGAAGGCCGTGCCCGAATGGTCAATGTCGGAGAAAAGGCATCCACCCATCGCACTGCCACAGCCGCCGGACGCGTGCTCGTCAGCCGTGATACGTTTCTCCTCATCCAAAGCGGCGGGATGAAAAAAGGTGATGTCCTGACCGTCGCGCAGATTGCGGGAATTATGGCGGCCAAGCGTACACCCGATCTGATTCCCATGTGTCATCCAATCCCTCTGCACGCCATTGATTTACACCTGTCCCTTGACGAGCAGCGCTGCTCTGTTGAGATTGAGGCGACAGTCTCCTGTGACGGAAAGACCGGTGTGGAGATGGAAGCCCTGACCGCCGTCAGCGGTGCTGCGCTCACTGTCTATGACATGTGCAAAGCCGTACAGCGGGACATGGAGATTACGGATATCCGTCTGATCAGTAAAAGCGGCGGAATCCACGGAGACTATCTGAGAGAGGAAAATACGCATGCGTGAAATCAATCAAAAAGCGGCCGTCATTACGGTCAGCGACAAAGGATTCCGGGGAGAACGTGAAGATACCAGCGGTCCCGCCCTTCAGGAAATGCTGCGCGCCCAGGGCTGGGAGGTTGTCTATACCGCCATGGTTCCCGATGAAAAAGACAGCATACAGAACGAACTGCGTATCTGCTGCGATGAAAAGCAGATTGCTCTTGTACTCACTACCGGGGGGACCGGGTTTTCACCGCGGGACATTACGCCTGAGGCTACAGCCGAGCTTATCGAAAGACTCTGTCCTGGTATTCCCGAGGTCATGCGCGCGGAAAGCATGAAAATCACGCCTCACGGGTGTCTTTCCCGCGAGATTGCAGGCATTCGGGGACGAACACTGATTGTCAATCTCCCCGGCAGCAGAAAGGCATCCACGGAAAATCTCGCCGCTGTGCTCGGACCCATCCGTCACGGTGTGGAAATGCTGCAGTCTGCAGGATCGGCAGACTGCGCACAGCCTTCCAAAGGAAAACAGGCGCCGTCCCTGGACCAGTGGCTGCGGGAGGCGAAAGCATCCCCGGATGCAGATAAGGTCGGCATGTATCTGACACACAATGGTGTTGTACGCGCAACAGCCAGAAGCCGTGTGCGTCAGGGAGATACTGGCGCAAAAACTGTCATAGGCATGCGCTTCCACTGCGACTGGGAGAAAGCTGAGGCTGCCATCCAGGAAGCCAGACGCATGGAAGGTATCTATCATGTCCGTGTTTGGGTCAATGAAGGCACGCTGCACGTCGGTGACGATATTATGTATGTGCTCATTGGAGCCGATATCCGGCCGCATGCCGTAGACGCACTGAATGCACTGGTTGGAACCATAAAATCTTCCTGCGTATCCGAAGAGGAGCTCTACGCGGAAGAATCCTGAACAAAAAGCCAGAATAGACGCAGTTGTATGCGCTATTCTGGCTTTTGGGTTGCAGACCAGGCACACTGTCAGTCAGTACGCAGGGCTAATCCTTCCAAGGATTTCCCGCGTTTCCATTCTGTCGATCAGATGCCTCAGGTTCTCATCTGCAGATTTCCACGTTTCTCATTTCACCGGTATCTTCGCCGCATGCCCCATTCCGCGCCCCGCTATAATTGTAAAAAGCAGCCTCTGCATTTCATTTCTGCCGATACTGTGCTTTCTTCATTCGCTGACCTCTGCAATAAATGTGTTTCCTATTTTTCAGACATCAATTGTTCCCATCGTTTCCGGCAGTTTCAGAGAAAATGTGCATTCAAGCCGATCCCGAAAAGAAAAACGATGAACAGGATCGGGACCATTCTCCTGCCATAACGCCACCGGATATGTCACATCTGCTTCCGATACGCATCATTGCACTGCTCCACAAAAATGTATCGGGCTCTTCTGCTGACAGTCAGTTCATGTATCCATGGAAACATTGCCAAGCTTAATCACCAGGTTATTAAGATTCAAAGAGTATGTGTAGCGGATATCCCTGGCCATTGCCATCACCAGTCGGATACCCAGGGCATCTTCCTCACCCTGGGGCACATAGCTGACCGGGTCAAACGCCTGGCAATCATCACGGAACCGCAGTACCCACTGGTCCTTCTTATTCTGAATCCGAATCGACAGATGATTGTCATGCTTTTGGTTAAAACCATGTATTACGGTATTGCTGGCCATTTCTTCCAAGCAAAGGGCAATACGATTGGCAAGCTGCTGGCCCTGACCGTGCGCCCGACAGAAGGCTTCTGCCCTCTGTGCCGCTTCCGTTACATCCTCAAGAGTCAGGATATTCATTTCCATCAGGTCTTCTTTCTGCACACCGAAGTCCTCACGAAGCATCAATACATTCTCCGGACGAAGGGACACTGTTCCGGCTTTCTTCCACACATAAGCCAGCGTGCACAGAAGCGCCAGACTCTCCCCGGCAATAAAATACAGCCACACGCCGGTAATGCCCCATATCCGGCTCATGATAAACGCTGCAATAGCTGGAAGCACGGCTCCTTCCAGAACGGAAATGATCTCTGTAAGCTGAACCCGCTCCGTGCCCTGGTACAGGCTCTTGAGTGCATTATTCACACAGCATGGAATCAGGCCCAGTGCAAACAGCCGGACGCCCTGTATCGTCAGCTTCTGCGCCGCCCCCGCTTCCGGAATAAATATGCGGACAAAGACCGGTGCCATGATCAGGAGCACGGTTCCCATCCCTATCCCCAGAATAACGGCATAACGGACCAGCAGGTGCAGCAGTTCCTTCAGTCCTGTCCGATCTTCCTCGTGGAAGAGAATCCCGGAAAGCGTCAGAGACACACCGCCCATGCCAGTGGAAATGCAATTGCTGGCATTACCGATTGTCAGCAGGACGGAGTATGCGGCTACTGCCTCACTGCCACCAACACCAAGCAGGATTTTATTGAGTATAAAGACAAGCACCACCGAGGAAGCCATCCCAAACACCGTGGGAACGCCACCGATGGCCAGTTCTCGAATCTTGGCAAGAGAAATATCCCGAAGGGAAAAGGTAAATACACATTTCTTGGACAGAAAATATGTCATGGCGATAACCATGGCCACATAGTAACTGAGGGAAGATGCCAGGCCCATTCCGAACATTCCCCCGTGGAACACCAGAACGTTGAGAAGATCGAAACAGACATCAGCAACGGTCATTCCGAGCACAGCCACAATAAGAAGCGAACTCTGCCCTGCCATCTGCAGAAACGGCACCAGCACCAATGCTGCCATGGAACCAGGCGCTCCAAGAATAAAACCGGCCAGATATCCTCTGGTCTGATCATACAGTGCGCCTTCCCGTCCCGCCCCCATAAGCGTTGCCAGCGGATTCCGCAGAAGAAGCACAAGCAGCATGAATGCGAGGGAAAAAACCAGCATCAGTCCTATTGCAGAAGAATACCCTCGATTGGTTTCCTGCCGGTCACCGCTGCCAAGAGATTTGCTGCATGCTACCTGTACGCCTGCTGAAAGCATGCCCCCAAACGCCCCGATCACCAGCAGAATCGGATTGGCCAATCCATAAGCTGCTATCGCCTGAACCCCTAGAAAACGCCCAATCATGATATTGTCAATCAATAGACATAACGATACGGTTAACGCTGACAGCGTCTGTGCCAGTAGCATCTGCTTGATCAGTTTTCGAATCATTTTTCCTTACTTCCCGAACATATTCGTCTGCTTCTCCTGTTTTTCCGGGACATGGTATTCTTTCCGCAACTTTCTGCCCAATCTCCGTCTGTAGCACGAAAGCCAGAATTGTCAAATGGTTATCACAAGGCGTACTGTATGTCCTTCTATCCCCACTGTCACTTCCCGGGAAAGGCTAGCTACAATGGATTTCTCCAGTTCATCCAGTGCATTCTGCGCGCTGGCATCACAATCATGCAATCGACGGCATTCTTCCCGATAGGCTGAAAGTGACCAGCGGCCTGCCCAGACAGGCGATTCCTTTCTTTCATGGATTCCATAGCTTATAAACTCCGGCAGCATGCCGGTCATGTCCTGAGGAATCGCTTCCCTATCTTCAAATACGTAAGCACAGTTCAGCATTTCCGCGATCTTTGCCATAAATCCGTTCGGTGTCTTCCGGGGGATCACGGAATCATCTCTGCTCTCCTGCACCTCTGCTTCCAGTATAATGCGATCGCCATCGTCTGCGTGCTCAACCCAGATTTCTCCGTCAAAATGATGCATAAGCTGCTGGGCCATGCCCACCGTTTCTTCTGCCAATAGGCACAAATGCAGATAATCCCTGCCGCGGATATCTGTTTTTTCCGCAAACTCCTGCAGGATGTCCTCCATGTCCATATTTCTTCGAACATCGCCGCTGATCCAAAGTTTTTCCGTTTTCATTTCTGTCCCTCCGTATGTCATCTGCTGTACAGTAACAGAATGTGACCTATCAGGCAAGCACTGTTTCGTATGCAAGCCTTTTTCTGCTGTTTATCCTGTTCCCTGCACTTCTCCCCTGACTGTTTTCACCCAAGGTGCCAAAAGCGCCTTGGGTGAAAACAGATAGCGATTCCATATGTTCCGGAATAGAGAGGAGCGGAAAAATCCTTCCCGTACACCATTAGTCCATCTTTTTGATAATCACCAATTCCGCTTTCTGGCCGCGGATAGCTACCTTCACATCGTCCGCCACATGTGTAACGACTGACTTTTCCAGTTCATCCCAGATTTCACGGGCCTGCTTATCCTTGTCCGTCCACTGGCGCAGGGTATCCTGATACACAGTCATCGACCACTCCCAGCTCAGCGTGGATGAAGTGAAATCCCCCTGCATTTCGGAATACAGAGGCAAAGACGGTCCGTCTGCACCCTGATCAAAGAAATCACGCAGACGGCCCATCAGACCGCGTGCTGCTTCATTCTTTCCGCTGCTGGAGGCAGACAGAAGCTTTTCACGCTTGTCCATATCCATCCGTGTATTCACAACAAGATGCAGCTGATACACGCCATCATCATCTTCAATCCAGAAACGGCCTTCCTGTTCGCCGGTAATGGAGCGCATCATGCCCATCATTTCCTCGGCCAGCAGGCGCAGATGAATTGTATTCTTGGGGGAGAGCTCTTTATAGGAAGCTACTTTATCGACCTGCTCCAGCGCCTTTTCCATCTGGCCCCCGGTACTGGAAACAACAATCACGTCGGTCTTCATGTATTCATCCCCTTATGCAATATTCAGAATATCAGCAAATCCGGTCACTTCGAAGACTTCCGAAACGATTTCGTTCACATGGATGATTTTCATGCCGTCCTTGCGGGCCATAACCTTATGGGCAGACAGCAGGACGCGCAGGCCAGCGGAAGAAATGTACTCCAGTTTGGCAAAATCCAGAACCAGGCTCTGCGCCGCATCCATGGAATTCTTCAGTTCCGCTTCCAGTTCAGGTGCAGTCATGGTGTCCAGACGGCCTTCCAGTGCCACAGTCAGTTCATTGCCATTCATGCTCTTATTAATAGTCATATTGCATTCCTCCTATGGTGTGCCATATTATATGGGTTCATTTTCAAGATATTCCCGATAGAATGATACCATATTCTGTCCAACAAATGTCCAACAAATCAGTTTTTTTCTTTCAAAACCGCATCCAGGCACAGAAAAACCGGCGGGATTCCTGTGTATCAGGCCTCCTGCAGATGATCAGGTTCTGATGCGCAGCTGTTCCTGTACATTATCGTCCGGGAAAATCATCATATCCTGGATCTCCAGTGCGACTTTATCGCCCGCAGCAAACTTGTTGTGGGATGCACCATCCATGATTACACGCACTTCTGCTTTTCCGATCCGTACCCTGAAGTCCGTCGTGTCCCCCAGATAGTACAGTTTCTCAATCGTCCCCTGAATATCCCCGTCACCCTTATACAGGCGTATGTTTTCCGGACGTATGCCCACCGTCACCGCGCCGGTTACTGCAGCATGCGGATCAGGCAGACTGTGTTCCCAGTCATGCAGATAAATCTGTCCGTTTTCTGACAATCCGCCAAAGAAAGATACCTTTCCAAGGAAATCGGCGACAAACGGATTGATCGGATGATTATAGATCTCACTGGGGGAACCGCACTGCTGCACTTCCCCGTTATTGAACAGGAAGATCCTGTCGCTCATCGTCATGGCTTCACTCTGGTCATGGGTTACATATACCACAGTGATCCCCAGTGATTTTGCCAGGTCCTTGATTTCAAAGCGCATGGATTCCCGAAGTTTCGCATCCAGGTTGGACAGCGGTTCATCCAGAAGCAGCAGTTTCGGTTCCGCCACCAGTGCCCGGGCCAGCGCCACACGCTGCTGCTGTCCGCCGGACAGCTGATTGGGAAAGCGCTGTGCATACTGTTCCAGATGAACGACTGACAGCATGCGGTTCACTCGCTCCGCAACATCCGTTTTGGCCACATGTTTGATTCGCAGAGGATACGCCACATTTTCAAAGACCGTCATATGCGGCCACACGGCATAGGACTGAAACACCATACCGATATCCCGTTTTTCCGGAGGCATCAGCGTATGTTCGTCCGATACCAGCGCATCTCCGATCCAGATTTTACCAGAGGTCGGCTGTTCAAAGCCCGCAATCAGGCGCAGCGTCGTCGTTTTTCCGCAGCCGGATGGCCCCAGAAGTGTCACAAATTCTCCTTCCTGGAAGGTGACATCCAGCGTTTTCAGAACCTGATGATCTCCATAGCTCTTGGTCAGGTTCTGTATGGTTACCGTCGCCATATGTTTTTCTCCCTCCATTCATCAGATGGTAAACTCGCCCTTGGTCAGCTTGTTCAGCACAAAATTCAGCACAAAGACAAACAGCAGAATGCCAAAAGCCATAGCACATGCCTGCGGCTGGCTGGTAAAGGTCCAGTACTGATACAGCTGATAGCCTATGGTCTTGGTATCACTGGTATACAGAAGCGTTGTCATGCTCAGTTCATAGAAGCAGGGAATAAAGATCAGGAACCACCCCGCCGCAATGGAGGGCAGAATCAGTGGTCCGGTAATCCGGAACATGGTACGAAGCCACCCTGCCCCTGAAATCTCGGATGATTCCTCCAGGGATACATGTATCTGTGTCATTGCGGAAGAAACCGTCCGCATACCCATCATCAGATACTTGATCAGATAGGCAATGACCAGAATGGCCGGCGTATTATAGATGCTTACCCCGAACTGCCCCCGCATGGTCATGATCAGTCCCAGTGCTATTACAACAGAAGGCGTGCCAGACCCCAGGGTAATCAGGAAATCCGGAAGTTTTCTTCCCCGAACCCGCGTGCGCTGCATCAGATAGCTCATGGTACAGGAAATCACCATACCGATCGTGGCTGCCATAGCCCCGAACAGCAGGGAATTCTTCAGACATCCGATGGTTTCCTCTCTGGCCAGCGCACTCCACTGATTCAGTGTAAAGTTTTCTGCATCCAGGAGCGATTTTCCCACGTCCACCTTAAAGGAAGTGGTCAGTATGGTACTGAAAGGAATGGCCACTGCTATCAAAGAGAAAAGTCCGGTCATAACGGTCAGCGGTATCCTCCAGTGCCTGAGGTCCACGAGATTGGGACGTGTGGATTTCCCGGACACGGTAACATACTGCTTCTTCGCTACCAGAATATCCGATACATACAGCACAATCAGTGCAATCACAACCAGGAAAACCGCCAGTCCTGTGGCATCATTCAGTCCCTGTACACCAAGACCATAGTATTCAATGATACGGGTTGTCACCGTATGCACATTGCCCGGTGCGCCGATAATCGACGGTATCCCGTAACAGCTCGCGGCACACACGAATACCAGCAGTGCGCCTGCAATCAGGGAAGGTGTCATCATAGGCAGCGTAATCCTGACCACAGTCTGGAACGGGCCCGCCCCTGAAATCCGGGACGCCTCCTCCAGAGAAGGATCCATCTTTTCCATAGCCCGGGAAATGGTGATGAACGCATAAGGAAAATAGAATGTGGTCAGCACCCAGATCAGTCCACCCAGGGAATAGATATTCAGCGGACCCTCTGTAATATGCATCTGAAACAGCTGGCGCAAAATCAGATTAATCGTGCCTACATTCTTGTTCAGCAGCCGAAGCCATGCCATAGCGCCCACGTATGGCGGCACCATGTAGGTCAGTACAAAGAGCGAACGGAAGAACTTTCTTCCATACAGATTGGTGCGGCCTACCAGATATGCCAGAGGATATGCAATAGCCGTCCCCAGTATCATCGTACAGAAAGCCGCGATCATGGTATTCTTCAGCGCCTGACCATTCATGGAATACTCATACAGCCGCCGGAAAGTTTCCAGCGAAAAGCTTCCGCCGGGGAAAAATGCTTTGACAATCAGATAGATCAGCGGCAGGAGCTGGAACAGGAGCAGGAAGTCCACGATCAGGAGGATCAGTATCCACTTGATGTCCAGACTCCAGCTGCCTTCGCTGCGCATGAGGAAAAAGAGGAGCAGCGTATCCAGCATCAGCAGCACGCCAATGAGAATGACTGTCTGGGCATGCTCTGCCACCCATGCATTGATCGGAGACATATGTCCGTCTGCCCATTCCTGCAGTGCCTTGATCTCCGCTTCCTCTGTGCCCGCCGCACGGGTAAAGGCCAGTGATGTATCTTTATCCAGTACAGTCGCGCTTTCCCGTGGGGATGCAAGAAACACCTGCATCAGCATCGCATTGTCTGCGTCACTGAGCAGAGATAGTTTTGAAAGCACCGGATCGTCGGACAGTAAAGAAGTGCCTGCCATAGCATCCAGCATATGTGCACGGACCTCGGACATGTCCTGTATCTGTGCCAGCTCCTTGCGCCCGGATGAGGCAATCTTTTTGCGCGAATAGGAGTAAGTCATGGAGAGCAATTCCCATACCTGCTGATCGGAATAGTTTCCCAGCGTGGCTTCGTCTGTCTGCCATTCTTCCGCCAGCAGCATGCGGGCCACAGCAAGACTTCCCGTTTTTGTCTCTTCCGATGCCTTATCCCATACAGGCGCAACTGATTCCCGATAGAGCGCTTCCGCTTCGCTTCCCAGCTGCAGTGTCTGACTCCACACATCACTGGTTGCATAGCCCGACGCATCAAAGATCCGGATCCCGTGAATACCGCTCCAGATCAGCAGGGCCGATAGAATAAACAGCACCGCCAGGGTCATCCAAAGGATGACCCTGGCGGTCTGACGCTTTCCACTGCGTGTCAACTATATCACCTCAGGGCAGGGTTACAGCTTCCTGGAACTGGGTACGGATTTCTTCTCTGTCATGATAGCAGCGTTCCCAGTCCACGCCCATATCCTTCGCAATCAGAGAATCAGTATCTACAGAATCATAAGGATATTCTGTCATTCCCTTGAGAACCGAGTGCATATATCCGGACATGATGCACTTCTGTCCGGCTTCGCTGAGCAGCCAGCCAGTTACGGCTTCGCAGGCTTCAATGTTGGCATTCGCGCTCTTGTTTTCCGCCACTGTCATGACAGTGCTGGGAACCAGAATAACGCCGTCATCCGGATAGATGACAGTGATGGGTGAATTCTCTTCTTTCCGGATCTTCAGCACGGATTCTTCCAGAATCATGATGGCTTTGCATTCGCCAGTCTGAAGCTTGGCAAGCGCAGAGGATCCGGACTCGATCATCACGTGATTCTGTCCCAGTGCCTTGAAATAATCATAGCCATACTTATCAGACAGGGAAACGATCGCAGCCATAGCGGTTCCGGAAGTCAGGGGATTGCTCATGGAGATTTTGCCATCCAGGCTCTTGTCCTCTGCAAACGCTTTAAACGTAGTGGGGACTTCGTCCAGGCTGTACTTTTCCGGATTATAGGCCAGCACCATGTTCAGCGTGCGCACCGGATACCAGTAGCCTTCCGGATCATACTCAAAGCGAAGAAGATCTTCCGCGTTTTCAATCTCCACAGGCTCAAGGTATCCATATTCCTTCAGCTCCAGAGAATATGCGGGCTCTGCCACAAGGAGCATATCGCAGCTCAGACGGCCTTTCAGATCTTCGCCCATTTCACCGGCCAGCTTGGTCTGCAGATCGCCGGTTCCGCCATAGAAGAACTCCACATCCAGGTTCGGGAATTCCTCCTTCAGTGTTTCCTTCATCTGATCGATCATAAAAGGATACATGGATGTATAGATGACCACTTTTCCTTCGACATCTTCATTAACTGCCATGGCAGTCCCGAAAAGGCCCATCACAAGCATCACAGTAAGCAGCATAGATAATACCTTTTTCATTGTCAAACCTCCTTCACGTAAGTGCGCATTGCATGCTCAGCAGCATGCATATGTATTTTATCATATATTGTCCAACAAATGTCCAACAACTATCACAGAGGAGAACGGTTCTTCTGTCTGTGATCCAGATGTGCCTCTGTAAGGCTCGCCCACGAGTAATCGCTCATATATTCGCCATGATAGGCATTGATTGCCTGTGCATCGCCCCGAATAAAACGATAGAGATCACAGTCCACCTCATCAGGCACAATCCACATGTCACCTCCCTTTATCTGCAGAATCTGGGCAATTCCATATTCTTCCAGTGTGCCCTTCAGGCTGCGTATCACCACATCCATCTGTTTCTGCATAGGGCGGTCATATGGTGCATCTTCCCACAGTGCCGTGAAAGCACTCGCCCGCTTCACGCTCTGTCCTTCCCGATCAATCAGGTATGCCAGCAGTTCCTTCGATTTGGAGCGCTTAAATACAATTTTCCGTCCATCTACATAGACTTCAAAACCACCAAAGGTATGTACTTCTATATGAGCAGGCTCTCTTTTCCGAATCCGGCCGGACAGCGCGTAACTGACTTCTGCTGCCAGCCGTTCCTTTTCCACAGGCTTGAGCAGATACCCCGTCGCATGCACGCTGAAGGCTTCCATCGCATACTGGGGATACCCTGTCAGGAATAGAATGGCCGTATCCGGATACATTTCCTTGATTTCCTTTGCCAGCATCAGACCATTCATGCCCGGCATATCAATATCAAGAAGCGCTATGTCCGGCTGATGGGTCTGCAGCCATTCCAGTACCGCCCCTGAATTGGAGAATCCCTCCACATTCGTTATTTCAGACAATTCGCTGCACATGGACATTGTCAACTGCAAGATCAGCACCTCGTCGTCCACGCAAATGGCAGTCAAGGCATGCTCCCCTCCTTTTCCGGAATCCGGATTGTCACCGTTGTGCCTTCACCGATCCGGCTCATCACCTGCAGTGTTCCACCGCACATCTGTTCCACACGTTCTTTTACATTGGAAAGACCGATATGCGTACCCGCTCCGGCAATGCTGTCCGGATCAAACCCCTTTCCATTGTCGAGGATCTGAATCTCATGATATCCATCCACTTTCCGTGTGCGGATAGTCACCTGCCCCTGCTTACGGATCCGGACACCGTGACGGATGGAGTTTTCCACCAGCGGCTGAATGCTGAGGGCCGGCAGCAGAAAGCTGCTGTCCGCAATGTCATAGGATACGGTAATATGCGGAAAACGGATCATTTCAATCTCCGCATAGATCCGTGTATGCTCCAGTTCCTTCTCAATCGGTATCAGGTTGGGCTGCGTCAGGGAATCCAGATTATGCCGAAGATACGTTCCAAACTTGGCCGTTGTCTCGAACGCCTTTTCCGGATCAATCCGGCACAGCGCCTGAATGGTAGACAGCGTATTATTCAAAAAGTGCGGCTGTATCTGGCTCATCATGATCTGTATGCGCTGCTCAGCGCGCAGTGACTCCTCATGCTGCCACACCAGCTGCAGATGCAGCCAGCTATAGTAGCCGACACAGGATATCACGACAGCCACTGTCAGGTATTCCTCTGGCTGATAGACTTTATCCGAAATCAGATCCATTCCGCATCCGATCAGAATCAGAATCACCACAAACAGAGGAAGCAGCATTTCCCGTTTCCGATGATTCCGGGACTGGCATACTGTCACATACAGTAGCTCGGCCAAAAGCAGCAGGCTCACCACCAGACAGGTATTCTTCAACGGACCGCCATTGTAATGATTCGTTTCATCGATCCAGAAGCAAAGGTGGGAAAACAGAGCTGTCAAATGCACAGCCGTATTGCATCCGATCAGCACCCAGGTATGAACACGCCGCTTCGTTGGCTGTACGATCCATAAGAACAGTGCCAGTATCAGAGGGCGTATGCAGTAGCCAAAAATGGCCACCATCGTCCGTGCTCGCATATGCGGTACACCCACCACCAGATGATATTCCACATAATTCTGAATTGCCAGAAGAAGCACCGTAGCAATCACAATCAGCATGACCTTCTTCTGGCGGCTGTTCAGGTAAGCATCAATACATACTGCAATGGTAAGACCGATCAGCTGTGCTGTCATGGGCATCAGCAGCTGAAAAAAAGCGGGATATGTTTTCAGCACTTCACTTATATCCAAGTCAGCATCACCTCATTTCTCCATTGATCCCTGTCGCATACCTGCAGCCGTCAGTGTTTTCCTTGCACCAAAGCAGCATAAAAATGACAGTGTCCATAAGTGTTTCGGCATTTTCTGCCGGGTGTGTTGCTTTCCTGCTCCATGGTTCCGTATGTATTATGGCATCTGCTCCGCAATATGACAAACGAAAGTGCCGTCCACTGACTGGTATCTTCTTGTTCGCCTGCCCTGCGACCATGGTTCCTGGCTAATGCCATGTGAAAGAAAGCCCGTCCTCTGCAGTTTTGCCTGCAGAGGACGGGCTGTTCCGTGACTATTCGCCTCTTGTCAGTATGACATCTGCCTTTTCCGTGTCCCATACATTCCCACCAATGAAGATCTCGATCTGTCCATCGTCCACACAGAAATGCATATCCTGATCATAATAGCCCAGCATCTGGAAGGGAATTTCAAAGGACAGCCTCCGGCTTTCTCCGGGCTGAAGCGTAATCTTGGAAAATGCTGCCAGTTTCCGAACGGGGCGCACTCGACGCGCCACGGGATCACGGAAATAGCACTGCACGATCTCATCGCCTGCCCAATCACCCGCATTATCCACGCTGATTTCAGCATGAATGCCGTCCTCTGTCTGCACAGCAGAGATGTCACTGTAATGGAAGCTTGTATAGCTCAGTCCGAATCCAAACGGGAACAGCGGCTCCACAGGGCTGTCCAGATACTTGCTGGTAAACTTGAACTTGCCAGCAGGCCGCCCTGTCATGATATGGTCATAATACAATGTCGGACACTGTCCGGTTGTAACAGGGAATCCAGCTGTCAGCTTGGCAGAAGGATTCACCCGCCCATAAAGCAGATCCAGAATCGCATTACCTGCTTCCACACCGGGATGCCAGGCCATCAGAATCGCATCGGCTGCCTCTACTACGGGCCCCAGGCACAGAGGACGCCCTGCGAACACAACGGCAATCACAGGTCTTCCGCTCTCCCTCAGACGTCGGAGCAGTGCCAGATCTGTCTCGTTCAGTTCCAGACGGGCACGACTGGCAGCTTCGCCGCTTTCTTCCTTATGCTCTCCAACTGCGCACAGAAAAACATCACATTCAGGGAGCATGTCTTCTGTGACTGGCACAAAGGCAATCGATGCCCCGTGCATAGCGTCTGAAAGGCTCACACAATCGCCCGGCTTCACAAAGCCAGCCCATGTTCCGCTCATCTCATCACCGTCAAACGCCAGTTTGCCGGCAAGTCCCACACACATATGCTTTTCAAGCGGAAGTACGCCTTCATTCTTAAGCAGAACCATGGATTTCTGCGCAGCTTCCCTTGCCAGCGCACGATGCGCCGGTGTCAGCATGGCAGCACGCTCCTGCGCTGCACTGGATCGATAGGGATCATCAAACAGTCCCAGCGCAAACTTGAGCCGTAATACATGGCGTACGGCTTCGTCCAATGTCTCCACGCTGACTGCCCCATTCTCCACCAATGTTTTCAGGTTTTCCAGAAAACACCCGGATGTCATATCCATATCCATTCCGGCATTCAGCGCCTGACGGGCAGCATCCTGGCGATCGGCAGCAATCCCGTGATTGATGCACTCCGCAATGGCATTCGCATCACTGATCGTCATGCCTTCAAAGCCCCATCTCCTGCGCAGAATATCCGTCAGCAGCTTTCTGTTCACTGAACAGGGAACGCCGCTTATATCATTGAATGCCGGCATGACAGCCCACGCCCCGGCTTTCACGGCCCGCTCATAGGAAGGCAGATACTCCTCTTCCAGTCTCTGCGGAGACATATCTACCCGGTTGTAATCCCTTCCGCCCTCAGCGGCGCCATATGCCGCAAAATGCTTCACACAGGCAGCCAGTGCATCATGGCGGGTCAGATCTTCTGTCTGATAGCCTTTGACCTTGGCTTCGCCGTACAGACCGTTAAGCAGCGCTTCTTCCCCGGCGCTTTCTGCAATACGTCCCCATCGTGGATCCTTGCTTACATCCACCATAGGTGAAAACGTCATATGTATACCCGCACTGCTCGCTTCCTCAGCAGACATGCGTGCCGTGCGTTCCCACAACGCTGGCTCCCAGGCACAGGACTCGGCCAGAGGAATCGGCGTAATCGTTCTGAAACCATGAATCACATCAAAACCGTTGAATACCGGAATTCCCAGGCGGCTTTCCTCGACAGCAATATGCTGCAGCCGATTCATTTCCTCAGCACTGGTAATCCCGATATAGGAGCCGATGCGTCCGGCACGCAGATCCTCCTCCTGCCAGTCACGCTTGCTCTCACTGAGCAGTTTATGGGCTTCCTCTCGTGTCATGCGCCCGTCCTCTACCATGGTAAAGATATCCCCGATCGTCATATCAAAGGCGCCTACCAGAGACCCGCCGGCCTGATGCAGCTGACCTGCCTTTTCCTCCAGTGTCATCCGGCTCAACAGCGCATCAATACGTTGCTCAATCTTCACATCCTTCATGTTCCCGGCCTTCCTTTCCATCCTTGTCACCTCAGACAGCCTGCACCCCTCCCTGCCGGGAAAAGATGCAGGCTGCCCTCTGCATTAATTGCATTTCCTCACAGGCAGTACAATTTCGACACTGTCAAGACCTTCTCCGGATACCCGCAGACAGGCCTCGCCTTCTTCATAGCCAGAACGCAGTACTGCGACAGCTTTTCCCAGATAACTGGTAAACCGGCCAGCAGTGTAGTTCTCGTCCGTAATCGGATTTCCGCTGCCAAACCCCTGAAGAACAGCCGCCCCGGTTACTTCCGCAGTCAGGATGATGTCCGCATCCGGCACAGTAAGCCCGTTCTCATCCACCAGCTCCGCCTGTACATAGGCAAGCGATTCTCCGTCGGCCACAAGACTCTCCATCTCTGCGGTCAGGCGAAGCCTGCAGGGCTTCTGCGTCGTCTGCAGTGCCGTACGTGAGACCTCTCTGCCCTCTGAAAAACTCACCGCTTCCAATGTTCCCGGCTGATACACAGTCTCAAAGAGGAACGTCTCCGGCATGTCATGGACCAGCGCCTCGCCGCTCTTTTTCCGGTTCTGCCGCTGTCCGTTGATCCACAGTTCCACTTCCTGTGCGCGGCTGAATACGGCAATCCTTACCGGCTTTCCCTCCTGCCCTTTCCAGTTCCAGCTAGCCCAGACTCCCGGGAATCCCCAGTTGGACAGGGTTTCCACCTTGTCATAAGTGGACGGATCATAGGAAAACACAGCTGTCTCAGAGCTTCCCCATACGATACGGCGGTATACTCCCTGCGGACGCAGACCGCCAGTCACATCAAAGTCTGCATCATTGGCCGTACGCCAGGGATACGGTGAGCCTGTACCCCAGGGATTCCCGATCCGTGGATCTCCGGGATCATAGAAACTGGCCTTTCCAATGCCCGCCTCACCGATATAATCCCAGGCAGTCCAGGTAAAGTCCCCGATGATCCATGGTGTCTTTTCAATCACAGGCCAATGCATGCCAATCTCTTTGGGGAAATTTTCGCTGCCTAGAATCACGCGTTCAGGGAACATGGCGTGGTCCTGCGCGTATTTGCTTTCCAGATAGTTATAGCCCACAATATCCAATCCGTTAGCAAAGGCTTCAGTATATGTCTCCCACAGCAGATCCTTTTCTCCGCCCAGATCTGCATTCTGCAGCCCGCCTTCCTTAGCTTCATCCTGCCACTTGCGCATCTGCTCATCCTGCATTTCATCATCCAGTCCATTCCAGAAAGAACAGATGGCATTGGATACAGGACGGCTGGGATCGAGCCGTCGGATAGCTTCTGCAAGTCTTGTCGCCCAGACATAACCATCATTCAGTCCTGCGCGCTCGGTAATCTCATTGCCCGTCGACCAGAGAATCACGCAGGGATGGCAGCGGTCGCGCTTCACAAAGGCAGACAGGTCCTTTTCCCAGTCCGTGTCAAAGAACTGGTTATAATCTCCGGGCTGTTTTCCCATGCCCCAGACATCGAAAGCCTCATCAAACACGTACATGCCCAGCCGATCACAGGCCTCGATCAGCGCAGAAGAGGGCGGATTATGTGTTGTCCGAATCGCGTTGTATCCTATTTCCTTCAACTTCCGGATCTTTCTCGCTTCCACATCATACAGACTGACAGCACCGATAGGTCCGTTGTCGTGGTGCAGGCATCCTCCCTTCAGCTTCGTTTCCTGTCCGTTAATGAGAAGCCCGTGCTTTACATCCGCGGTCACAGTACGGATGCCGAACAGTACATGCTCCTCATCCTCTGTAGGATGGTCTGACAGAATCATATGCGTTTTGTAAATACCGATGTTCCTGACACGTGTCTTAAGAATATACAGTTCAGGAGATTCCGCACTCCACAGAAGCGGATTATCGACTGTCAGTGTCATATAGGCACGGCCTTCCCCCATCGCCGGGATCTGTGTCACGGTTTTTCGGCATGTCACAGTCTCTCCGCTGTCCTCCCGGATCAGCGCAAAGGAGACTTCCGCCAGACAATTCTCCCGCATCTCATTTCGAATCTCCGCTGACACAGCCAGATACGCTGTCTGCGCCTTCCCGTCTTTGTCATACTCAATGCGCCTGGTCTGCGCGGAAAGCCCACCGAAAGACACATGCAGAAGCGGGCCATGCACCAGCTGTACGTCTCGGAACAGTCCCGCTCCAGAATACCAGCGCGAATTCGGCTGCATGCTGGGATTCACAGTGATGACAAAACGATTGGTTTTCCCCGGATACACAAGACGCGTGATGTCGGCCTCAAACGGCGCATAACCATAATGCTGCAGCGCAGCTCTGCTGCCATTGACTTCGATGGTAGCATTCATCATGGCGCCGTCCAGCCGCAGGGCAATATATTCGCCTTCCCATTCTCTGGGAATCTCCATTTCCTTCACATAATGCGCCACTCCGGCATTATAGTATCCGCTGGCATGCGCAGACGGCGCCTGCGCATACACCTCACCTGCAATCATGTAATCGTGAGGCAAGTTCACAAGGCTATCGCCGAACTCCCGGCTTATACGCTTACCCACTTCCAGCTGTCCCAAAGCAAAATACCAGTCCCGATGTATCTTCATTCCCCGCATGATTTCACTCTCCTCATCTTTCTGTCCAGAACGTGTACCGTCCTGGCGCTACATTCCATGTTGTCCCGCCAAGGCATGCCGTCGTCTTAACCGGTGTAACCACTTCATAATGCACACCAGTGTCTTCATGTTTCCACAGAGCGCTGACCACACCATGGCGGGTATCCAGTCTGGCTGCAGCCTGCCCCTGTATCTCGTCACTTTCCTGCCAAAATTGATCGCCGTTTTCCCTTTTTTTGGTGGGGTATGAACGCCTGCCTTGCCGCCAAATGCTCCGTCTCACGATTCAGTTCTCTTTCCTGAGGAATCCGGGATTTCCTTGGACCATGAAAGCAGTCCGCCTCATGCATATTTTCTGCCTTTATGCGCACTTCATTCCGCTCTCCATCATAGATTTCGCTGAACCGGGTTCTCTGACCACCACCAGACCCTGTCTGTAGAAATCATTGCCTCCGTTCCATCTGTAAAATACAGCTGTATACCTGCAAGAAGACCACAGAGTTTCTGGACCCGCCGCTCCATGTCTTTGAAGTCAACCAGTCAGGCATGGACGAGCAGGACCATTCTCGGCCTATGGTTATACGGAGCACGCTGTTTTCCTGCAGGAGATCGGTAATGCCATACCTTTGTACCTGCAGACAACAGCCATAGTTTGTCCAGCCGGGAGAAAGCACGCCGCTCCCGATTCTATGACCATTGAGTTCAGCGGCATACACCCCCAGCGCTGTAATCAGGGTTTCCACGCTCTCTATCGTCTTTTGCACGGAATAGGCGCAGAAAAATACTGCGCATGCATCTCCCGTTTTTTCTGTGACGGCAATCCACTGGCCTTTCTGGATCGCTAAAGTACAATTTCACCCCCTTGTTTATGGCGCCGCGAACGCAAAAAAATGGTTTATCCCAGCAGTCCATGTGCATTCCCCTCAGCAACTGATTCGCGTACTTCTCCTCCGATCTGAAGAATACGGCCTGTGTAAAGCCATTCTGTGTCTGCTCCTGCCTGATGTTTTAAGGAAAACTCTGTTTCACGGTTCCTATGAATCATTCGATGCGTTCCTTTCTGTTTCACAGAGCGCAGGGGGATAAAGAAGAGAATCCTATGGACACGATACCCGTATTGTATCGCACCTCCCTTTCTATTTCCATGGCTGTCGGCAAACCATGTCCGATGTCCCGAGTTTTTTTGGCCTGGGGATTTGTGTGAATCACATTTATCGTTTATGATATCTACACGCACCTAGTGCGCCGTGTCGATTCATATGGGATGAGAAACCATGGGCCCGAACAGAAAGAATCATTGAGGAGGATCCGTACCATGCTGAACCTGAATCTGAAACCTGCCAACGAATGCCGCTATGACGCCGTGTCATTGGGTGAAATCATGCTCCGCCTTGACCCCGGCGAGGGCCGTATCCGCACTGCCCGGGAATTCAAGGCCTGGGAAGGCGGTGGCGAGTACAATGTTGTGCGTGGTCTGCACAAATGCTTTGGACTTCGCACTGGCGTAATCACTGCGTTTGCTGATAATGAGGTCGGTAAACTGCTGAAAGACCTGATCGAGCAGGGTGGTGTGGACACCAGCCTGATCTACTGGAAAAAGACGGACGGAATCGGTCGTGTCTGCCGCAACGGTCTGAACTTCACCGAGCGCGGTTTCGGCATTCGGGGCGCCGTCGGCTGTTCTGACCGCGCCAACACCGCCATTTCCCAGGCAAAGCCGGAAGACTTCGACTTTGAGCATATTTTCGGTGAACTGGGCGTTCGCTGGCTGCATACAGGCGGCATCTACGCCGCATTGTCCGAACAGAGCTGTGAGACCGTGATTGCAGCCTGCAAGACCGCCAAGAAGTATGGTACCCTGATCTCCTATGACCTGAACTATCGCCCCTCCATGTGGTCCGCTATCGGCGGTCTGGAAAAGGCCCGTGAAGTCAATAAGGAAGTTGCCAAGTATGTAGACGTCATGATCGGCAATGAAGAAGACTTCACTGCCTGCCTGGGACTGCAGGTGGAAGGCAATGACGAAAACCTGAAGGAACTGAACCTGGACGGATACTACAAGATGATCGCGGAAGCGGCCCGTCAGTATCCCAACTTCAAGGCGATCGCAACCACTCTGCGCACTGTTAAGACCGCTACCGTCAATGACTGGAAAGCCATTTGCTGGGCAGATGGTACCGTACATATGTCCAAAGCCTATGATGGTCTGGAAATCCTTGACCGCGTAGGCGGCGGCGACTCCTTCGCTTCCGGCCTTGTCTACGGCCTCATGACCACCGGCGATCCCGAACTGGCTGTCAACTATGGAGCGGCTCATGGTGCGCTTGCCATGACAACCCCCGGCGATACTTCCATGGCCAGCAAGGAAGAAGTTGAATCCATTATGAAGAACGGCAGTGCCCGCGTAAAGCGCTGAGAACCGGATACACTGCTCAGCAGTTCTTACAGATCCTGCCAGCAAAAGCGGCTCACTTCCCACTCCCGGAAGTGAGCCGCTTTTACGATATGTAGCAGGCATCACTTTTTTTTGCGGGGCATCATCCGCTTATGCCCAGGTACAATAGCCCGCTGCGGACATACCCATACGCACAGATGACAGCCTACACACTTTGCACCGTTCAGTCTTGGACGACGGTTTTCATCCAGCACAATTGCCTGATGCCCGCCGTCTGCACAGGAAATCATGCATCG
This sequence comes from uncultured Eubacteriales bacterium, assembly GCA_902764915.1. GTDB lineage: Bacteria > Bacillota > Clostridia > Christensenellales > Aristaeellaceae > UBA2943. The sequence continues at coordinate 122,941 of CACWXY010000003.1, forward strand.
CCCGCATCCCATGCAGCGATCCTTCAGGAATTGCGGGAACACGACGGTATCCCGCTCCAGCTGGTCTGTTGTCGGACTCAGGCTGTCAAGCCCCAGACCGATGATCTCCCTGACATTCTGAAAGCCCTTCTCAGCCAGATACATGTTCAGTCCATCCTTCAGATCATCGATAATCCGATACCCGTACTGCATGACCGCTGTAGTGATCTGAATCGAACCGCCGCCCAGTATCATGAACTCCAGAGCATCTTTCCACGTTTCTATCCCGCCCATGGCAGACAGATGCATGCCCTTCAGGTGCGGATTCTGGGCCAGTTCTCCGATGAACCGCAGTGCAATCGGCTTTACCGCATTGCCGGAATACCCACCTACCGCACTCTGTCCGTGTACAGCCGGTGCCGATACATAGGTGTGGGGATTCACGCCTACTACTGACTTTATGGTGTTAATGGCAGCAATACCATCCGCTCCGGCACGCCTTGCCGCTTCTGCAGCAGGACTCATATTGGCCACATTGGGAGTAAGCTTGGCTAATACTGGGATATGGCATGCGCGCTTCGCGGCAGCTGTAAACTGCTCCACCAGTTCAGGAACCTGTCCAATATCCGAACCAAGACCGCCTTCCGCCATGTTGGGACAGGAGAAGTTCAGTTCTACCGCATCCGCCCCGTTCTCCTCGCAAAGACGTGCAAGCTCGCCCCACTCCTGTTCGTTCTGTCCCATAATCGATGCAAGAATGAACTTAGTCGGATAATTCTGCTTCAGTTTTCGAAAAATCGCCATGTTTTCCGCTACACTGTGATCCGACAGCTGTTCTATGTTCTTAAATCCAATAATGCTGCCATCTCCCCCACAGATCGCAGAAAAGCGTGGAGAGGCTTCATGGATGTCCAGTGTACTAATAGTTTTGAAGCACGCACCTGCCCAACCGGCTTCAAAGGCACGGGCACACATATCATAGGTGCTGGCTACCACAGAGGAAGAAAGCATGAACGGGTTTTCCATTGGAATCCCGCAAAGATCACACTTTAGACGTTCTTCATCCTCGGGCAGGCGGGTTTCACATGCCGGCCTGACATGCTGATACAGGCGATTCATCAGTGTACGGATGGCAACTTCGCCGCTGCGTACACAGGCCTTCTCGCATGGCGCGTCACATGTAAGACAGGGATTCTCTTCCGGCAGAGTGCCGGCTGCTGTCTGTTCATTCTCAAACCAGATGTTCCGAAGCCTGTCTGCCGGCCTGATCTTTTGGCACACGGCATTGCACGGCGCATCGGCGCAAATTGCGCAGCGCACCATATCCGATCTTGCAATCATAGAAGCTGTCCCGATCATATACATTTCTTCCTTTCTCGGCTCCACTTTCATATTGTTCCAATATACAGGGTATGGCTTTCATATGTATTCCACAACCATGCCGCCTCCGGCTGCTCCTGCGTCATTATGCTACACCATATAGCCATCCTCACTTACCATAAAGGCATCTGTTCTCCTGTACAAATCCTTATCCGGGCAGATGCTGACGGAATCATAATCAATCATGGCAGCACCCACAGCAATAAACACGGAGTCTCTTCGTCCCAGGTGCACAGATAGACAGGGGCGCTCTCATTAGCAAATATCTGAATAACAAAGTGCGCATCCGCAAAGGACTTGCCTGACGAAGGCAGCATCATTCATCCACATGGTCTGCACAACACCCATCAGAACCGCTGCCAGGAAAAGGCCTTCCGCCGCTGCTTCATCCTCTCCGTCCTGCCAGATCTATTGTCTTCTGGTATGCTGAAACGTAATGGCAGCCAGCACATCCGTATACACTTCATCGCCATAATGCGTCTGCTTCCGACACCAGGCAGCATGTTCACGTTCTCATCCAGCGCACACTGATCATTCCAGGATGCAAAGTCACTCATCAATGCTTCAATAGCGATTGCATGATAACCCCCACCCATCCAGTCGATTGTCAGGGTGCGTCACGCACCGACCCGCTGACTTCCGTCCAGCGAATCTGTGGCATGGGTAAAAGCAATCTCTGTATCGTCCGGCTGCCTCCCGATGATTTCGTCCATGTGCCAGTCATAGATGAATGTGGACTCTCCAGCATCCGGTTGCGTCTGTGTCAGATCATCATCTCCGCTCCCGATTTCTGTCAGACTGAAGAACTGGGCATCTGCTTTCACATCCACATAATCGCTGTACTCGTACGGGTATACGTGCTTTTCCGTTTCGTCTTCTCTAGCATGCCAGACCTCTTCCAGCATCAGATCACCGTTTTTCCAGAAAGCACCATCAAAAATCATCTCAATCAAACAGTCTGGAGCTTCATTGTCATCTTCTTTCTAAAAGGCCATGCGCACGCATCCGATAAGCCGCCAGACAGGGCGTCCAGCCACCGAGGCCTTCACCATCGGAGACTTCACCGCAAACAGCCCTCCCGGACCGCCAAGGTCTCTACCGCGCAGCATGACTCCGAAAAGGTTCATCCGTGCATCATCAGCCTCCGTTTTCGCTTGCTTTTTTGATGTTCACAAACAGGCTGGCCACCGTTCCAGCCTGTTCGGCGATTTTCTCTGATTTCATCGCAGGAGTTTGGACTCCTCTCACGTGTTCCGGCATGTCAGAGGCTGCCGCCACCTTGACCGGAATAGAACTCCGTTGCTGTGGGATTGGCCTGGATCAGCACGGAGCTCTGGTTAAAGAGTGTCAGCAGTTCATCCGCAGCCATATGCACCGCTTCCAGCGTTGTATCACTCAGATAAATCACCAGCGTATACTCCTGGTACTCCGTTTCTCCATCCACCCATCCTCCATGGGCTTCCTGCACCGTATAACCGCCAAAGTGCCTGAGCAGTACATTTCTCAGCCTTTCCATGGCTTCTGACTCGGTAAACACCGGCTGGTTGGTATTCTTGTCATTGGTGCCCAGGTACATGACATACTGGACGCTCCCCAACGCTTCCGGTTCCGCCGTTTCATTCTGTTCCGCTGTTTCTTCCGCAGGGGTCCGATCCTCTGCCAGTTCTTCCAGCCAGTGGAATGTTCCGGTCTTTACCACGTTCTCTCCATAAATCGTTTTCCAGTCATCAGCCATGGAAATGACATGGTATCCATTCTCTTCCCACTGCTTCTGCAGGGCGGCTCCCTTTTCGGCATTCCCATAATCCCGTACTTCATCATCCGCAACCAGCATGAACGCCGCACTGCGATAGACATTATTGTGGATTACGTAGTTATGCATGCTCGCGTCCCCGCTGGAATTGCCGAAGGACAGAACTGGCTGACGTCCGATTTCCTGGGCGATCTGAAGCACCTTGTTTGTCTTCAGATCTTTGATGATGAGCTGATCTGAACGCACCAGTGTATCATTCCCGGTAAAAACATACTCAATGCCGTCCGTGTCTCCCTGATTTTTCGCTACCAATGCGGTATCCGAGCCGATCATCTGCTCGTAAGGTATATCAAATATACCCTCCGCAAACGTACGAACGATAAAGCGATCACTTCCGGAAACGATATAGCACTTGAATCCGTAATCCTGAAGGTATTCCACAACTTCAGCCATCGGAGCGTAGTATGCATTCGCATATGTCATGCCTTCAAAGCCATCAGCGTCATGCAACAGGAAGCGCGTAATAAAATCGGCATACTCTGTCAGTGTCATGCCGGCAAACGCCCTGGCCTGATGAGTGGAAAACGCTATGTCCATATCATCTGGATAGGATTTATCCAACGCATGATCCCGCATCATACGCCCGAAGGCGAGCATATCTGCATCCGGCGTATAGCTGGGGTCCTTCAGAATACGATAAGTCAGCAGGATCACTTCCAGATAAGTCGGAAAGAGTTCTCCCATCAAAGTACCATCCATATCAAATGTGGCAATGCGGTCTACTTCCGGAATATAGTCCGGAGAAGACGGATCTGTCACGGCTTCCACATAGTCAATCAGTGTATGGAGAGAAGGCGCTTCCTTGTTCCACAGGGAAAACGCATCCTCTTCCGACTGCAGTTCCACACTCTCTGCCCATGCAAATCCCGTCATCAGCTGAACCAGAATCAGCACACATGCCAGTAAATCACAGCATCTTTTTTTCATTTTCATGCAGTCTCCTTCTTTGTCATATTGTTTTGTGGCTTTTCCTTCATCTTGCGGACGTGCCGTCTGATGATTCCGGGTGCTGAATTGCTGCTAATTGTTTCATCGTATTCCTGAACTCCTGGTTTTCCTTCTATATGTCAATTATATCAAGGTCTGTCCAACAAATGTCCAACAAGTGGCGGGGAGCTTCAGCAGAATCGGTTTTTATCTAACGGATTATATGGTTTTGAATGTAGGGAAAGCATGATACCGCGCTATGTCCCGATTGACACGATGCATAGGAGCCGTTACAATCGGGGCAACATGTGCTGCAACATATCCAGACCTGGAACAGGAAGAGTATGCGAATGAAAGGAATCGAACTGGTCCGACATCGCAGGAGCGTGCGTACCTTTGACGGAAATCCTCTGCGACAGGCAGATGCAGATGCCATTCTCACCTACGCAAAGAAAACTCAGAATCCATATGGGATCGCCATTGACTGGAAACTGCTCAGTGCCAGAGAACACGGACTGTCCAGTCCTGTGATTGTAGGCGCGGATACATTTATTGCCGGAAAAGTACATCGCGAATTACACGCCGAAGAAGCGTTCGGCTTTGCTTTTGAAAGGATTGTCCTGTATGCCGAATTCCTGGGCGTCGGTACAACATGGATCGCGGGCACCATGGACCGGCCTGCCTTTGAACGAGCCATGCAACTGAGCCCGGATGAAGTCATGCCATGCGTAAGTCCATTAGTGTCCGGCGACAAACTGAACTGGTTACAAACGCCAAATTGTTTTCTGTGCTGACGTCAGCGGCTTAAGATGTAATCCGCGCCAGCGACATACAACAGGATGTACCACGACACAATTTTGCCTGCGTCGATTCCAGGATGGTCAACACAGAAAAGCGGAACCGAAAATATCGGCCCGCATTTTTCATATCATGAGAAACTGTTTTGCTGGAAATCCTCGTTCCAGTCTTTTCTATCAGGAATCAGCGCTGGAAGATCAGGGTTCCTATTTCTGCATTCTTCGCCGGCCCGGTCATTGTCAACGGCTAAAACCGCTCCATGTTTTCTTTTGAGCCGGTCAATCGTCCGCTGGTTCGCAACCCCACCAATGCTGACATACGTGGCTGGATCGTTCTTTCCTTCCTTCTGGTGAAGCAGCATCAGGCTGAGCGCATCAATGGCTGCCTCGCAGATAAACATAACCTCCGGCCTGGGATTTGTCAGAATATACCAGAAACGGTCACTTGCCTTTTTCCTGCATCCATGGAAATGGTTTCCAGCTCCTGTTCCGCGTATTTCACAGTAGCTTTTATCCGGATCCACAAACACCGCATTCCCTCGCAGATCCTGGTACAGTAATTCCTCCTGAATCAAGTACATCACCAGATTTTCGTGTATTCCCCGTCCGATCAGATATGCCGTCACTTTGCGGAAGGGGGGCTCTGCCTGTTGCGGAAGGGAGAACTGCTTTGTTCCGGCAGTCACATTCAATGAGGTCACATCGATACGGCAAAGGGTTGTAACAGCTCCGGACGGAATCTGTCCGTGGATGTGCTGAAAGTCGCGCATCACGGCAGTGCCACCAGTTCAACGGAGGAATTCATCCAGGCCGTTCATCCGAAATACGCTTTGATTTCCTGTATGGAAGGCAATCAGTACGGCCATCCCCACCAGGAGGTCGTCAACAGACTGAAAGACACTGTTATCTACCGCACAGATCTCGACGGCACCATTGTGATGACAACCGACGGAGAATCCCTGACGATTTCCATGGAATATCAGCATCCGTAAGCCCGCATGCTAGGTTTTCCCGGGGCATCCTGCTTTCTGTTTGAAAAATGAACCAGAGCGGATCAGATCGTGATTGATCCGCTCTGGTTCGTTTTTGCATAAGGGTTTAAGACGGCCTGAGATAGTCCTGCCTCTCATATGATGCCTGATTCGCTGCCCCTGTTCACATCGTCAGGTACAGTGTTCAGAATCAGCTTGTTGTCTGTGTTCTGGAAATCAAACACAACCGGTTCATTCTCCTGCGGCTGAATCTTCTTCTCTGCCTGCGCATTCTGCCCCAGGTAAAGCTGTACATCGTCCTGAGATGCGCCGTTTCTCAGATAGAATCCAGCTTTTCCGTTCTTTGCTTTGGCCGGGAAGAGGAAAATCTTATCACAGGCGCCCATCGGAATCTCACCGATGATGCTGATGCCGCTTTGAATCAGAATGTCCCGGAGAGAGACTTTCTTCTTCTTCCATCCGCAGATCCATACATCTTTCTTATCAACTGTCTTTGAATCGGAGAGAACTTCCAGCTGCACCTTGCTCCGCATGTCAAACGCAGGTTTTGTAATCTGGCGGATGATCAGCGCCACAATGGCAGCCAGCAGGAGGAATGCCAGGACTGCGCCGGCAATGATCAGCGCTTTCTGATTCTTATATTCCACCGTGAGGTGAACACGAATCTTCTGGCCATTGCTTTCCTCTCTGTCGCTGACAGTCACCTCAACATCGTGTTCACCCCACTGAATGGATTCAAGCTGCAGAACGAACGGTGTGCTGCCTCCCGGAATCCAGATTGCCTCGGAGCACACGTCCCCGCCTGTATTCTGACTGTCTGTGTAAATGTATTCTGTTTCTGAAAGCTTATGAAGCTTTCCGTCCGTCAGTCCTTTGATCTGCACTTTCAGTTCATCGAGCACTTCCACCTCGACGATCTTTTCGAGCTGCATATCATAGGACTGAACCTGCAGATTTGCATTGAGCACCCACGGTCCCGGGATCAGGATTGTGGTTTCAATCATCTCATCTGAAACAACCGGAGTACGTTCCACAATGGACACTGATCTCGACTGAATCGTCTCACCGGCAAGCTGTTCACTCATGCTCGCCGTCACAGAAACATGTCCTGCTTTTCGATTCCGATCAAATACGACGGATCCGGAAAAACATTCCTCGTCCTGGTTCCATTTCAGATTCAGCTGCTTGGTCTGCAAAACAGTTTCCTCCGCTTCATCGCTGCTCACCAGTTTCAGCGTCACAGGGAAACCTTCAAATCCTTCTGCCGCATCCCCAAGCCAGGTCCAGTAATTCCGCAGATTCTGGTCTTCAAATGTCATACTGGCCTGAATTTCAAGCGGCGTATCTTTGTACAGATCTTTCTGATCTTCTTTCTGCAGCCACTTCAGTTCAGCCTTCCAGTTCTCAGGCGTCATCAGGAGAGTCGGAATATCCTGGCGATGAATCTGAAGTGGCTGAACGTCTTTTTCATCCTCATCATCGGACACGATCACATTGAGATCCCAGGACTTTTCCAGCGTTTCAGAATCCACTTTCAGCATGCCGTTTTCTTCAAGAACGATCCCCGGGCATTCCTGCACATCCAGTTTATAATGCAGATTGCCTGTCACGTTCTTTTCGGCATTGTCGCTGTCATCCTCAAAATAATCGGCCAGATTGATCTCAAATGGATCCTCTTTTTCAACAATCGAATTCGTCCATACATCCATGCTCAGGTTTTCAGCCGTGCCTGTAAAGGTCGGTTTTGTATTCCGGATGCGCACAGATGCCTCATTGGAGATGTTCCAGCCTTCCATCCCGGTGTTCTCAGCAGACAACCTCAGCGTATATTCGCCTCGCTGATCCATATCGAAAGACAGCTGATACTGCGTACCGGTCATTTCTGCTTCAAGATTCCGGACTGGACTTCCTTTGCTGTCGACCAGTTCCGCGTGTACTTTCCAGTTGCTTTCATATACAGGAATATTGGTTTCAACTGCTTCAATGTTCCCTGCAACGCTGATGTTTTCAAACTTTGCATATTTTCCGTCTTCGCCCGGCTCAGGACTCAGAGTGCAGTTCAGTTTGAAAACTTCATCCACCCGGAGAGGACGAATCTGAATGGTGATCGGCGCACTGGCTGCTTTCTCTGCATCCCGCGCCAGAACAGCGATTGTTTCCTGCTTTTCCAGAAACGCTTTATGGATGTACAGTGTTGATCCGTTGATATCAACCAGCCGCTTTTTTTCCGCCAGTTCATACTTCAGTTCTGAAATCGGGTTATCATCGCTCCAGTATTCTTCAGGCTTCAGTTCAAAGACATAATCCCCGGTATCCCCGTCTGCAATCCAGATCGGGAGATCCATCTCAGCATCTGTTTTGACGGTCGGCGGCTGGTTCATAACCTCGAACGGATCCGATACCGTTGAAAGTGTTTCCTCAAACCACGCCGGATTGGACACTTCCAGTCGAATCGAGTATTTGCCTCCGTTCTGGATGGTGAAGGAACCGGAAAATGTATTGTACTGAGGTTCCGCCGCAGTCTGGTCTACGACTTTCCCCCACTCGTCAAGGAGATAAGCGGTTGCCGTCCATTCCTTCGTCTCCATTTCACTCTTGTCTGCATCATTCAGAAGATGCGACAGGAATGCGACAGGCTTTCCCTTCTCAATGGATGCCTGGCTAATATCAATGGACAGCGTAACGGGCAGCTTTCTATGAAGCGCCGCGATCGCACCCTCTGCATGGATTTCTCCGTCAAACCCGTATATATCAGGCGCATATAAGGTGAGGGAGGAAATCTGCCGGCCGAGCGTTTGTCCCCCTTCTGTCGTCAGAGAGCCTTCTGCCAGAATTTTGCGGTCTGTGACAAACTGAGAAGATGTCATCTTCATCGTGTTATCTGCACGCGCAAGTGTCAGTGCTGCTCCTGTCCACTGCTTCCATGCAGAGACTGCCAGATCAAGAGCCGAGACATTCATGGCATCTGAGATCACGGACGCATCAAACTCTTCGGCATCCTTGCTGATCACGACCATGCTGAGGAACTCCTGACCTGGAGCCGGATACCATGTTTTATACGCGCTGTCGCTGAAAACAAACAGCGACATTTTCCCTGATGTGTCCTGGACAATCTTGATCATCTTGTCAATTCCGTCGCTAAACAGCTTTTCGCTGTTTTTCTGATTTCGGGAATTGTCCGCCACGACATTGCCTGTAAGATCTCTCTGTATAGCTGAATAACCGGTACTGTCTGCATTGTACGTTCCCAACAGAATCGGCTTGCCTTTGTTATTATTCCAGCTCTGTGATACCTTATAGATTTCAATGCTGAGCGGTTTATCATAGAGGAATGCAGCACCGCTGATTACATCAGCAATCCTGTTAAGCCATTTTTTGTCCTCGAAAGTTTCCTTGTTTCCCTCAAGATAGACATACAGCTTATCCCGCGGCGTTTCCGCACTCTCAGCCTCTGCCAGACAGGAAGCGCAGAGAATCACAGCCAGTATCAAAAGAAGCGCACTCAGTGTCTTCTTCCTTCTCATTCCAGCGAACCCCTTTCAACGATTTTCCCAAAGGAACCAGAGCGGTTACAGCATTGGGTGACTGCGATTTCCACCTGATGACTGTCCCTTATCCGAAATTCTCGGAGTGTTTGTTCTTGAGCCCCCGTGGCCGCCGTTGGAACGACTCGAAGAATCAGAAGAAATAAACATGGAAGCGATGGACAAAACTGCATACAGAACCGTCAGCAGCATGTTGAGCAGCAGCCCGATCCCGGGCTTTGCAAGCTGAGACAGGCCTGCCTGCAGATACTGCGAATACTGCTGGAACTCCGGGGGAATCAAAGAAAGGAGGAAGTTGATATCTCCTGACGACATGAAGCTGCCCGCTGTCGCCATCGTAATGATTTCCATTGCCAGCGCGATGACTGCAGGGACCACCCCGAATCTCTGAAGCGGACCTACTGAGAAAATCAGGAGAAGCGCATATGCTGCAAGCGTCAGATATGCAACGGTATTATTCATCCGGATCAGCGTGAGGCCGCTTACATTCAGAATGGGAATGGCAACGATCGGAACCGTGATGCTGATCACGGGAAGCAGTATATACAGAACGCTTTTTACGATTGCCAGAAGTGCCTGAGCAATACCACAAATCAGTTTCATTTCTTTGCATTCCTTTCCATCTTACTGTTTTCCCACAATCCAGTGGATCATCGGATTGTCGGTACGGGAATCATAATATCGGACAATTTTCCTTCGTCCTGCGCGCACCTTCCTGCCGATGTTGCTCTGATCCAGAAATCTGATGAATGAATCCAGTATGGGTTTCCCGGCCTCATCCGCAGAAAACCAGTTCATCAGTTCGGCAATTGTGCCGTAGGTGCTATCGCTGTCTTTCAGAATATCCGCATCTTCCCAGGTTTTTCCATCCGGCCGCGGATGCGCCTGGTTCAGAAAATCCATCCAGTTGAAGCGGAATGCGGTGTCAGACGGCATTGAAGTATAGCAGGATACAAGCCACGGAACATCTTTTTCAGGATAGGATGCTGCGGACAGTTTTTTCTTCCCGGACTGGAAACACAGTTCTTTCAGCACTTCAAATGCAGGCTGTGCATCCCTGATTTTCTCGAGAAGTTCTGTGACTTTCTTCAGCTTCATGTCTCTGCTTCCGCTGGAATACATTTCAATCAGGCTGAATGCGACATTGATGGCTTCGCTGCGCCTGGTCACAACTTCCGTCGGCGGATCGAAGAATCCGCTTTTCCTGCAGTACTCCATGCTCTGCAGATCTTCCTCGTCCTTCACGGCAACGCGGAACATCTGTTCGTCCTCCATGACAGAACGCAGATGCTTTTTGAATGCGGCTAGGAAACAGGCATCCAGTCCAGTCTTCTTTTCCTGTTTTCCTGCTTTCTTCATGGCTTTTGCAAGCGGAAGCACGATTTCGTCACTCTTCTGACCGGCCGCACTGAAGGATTTATTGCATGCCTTTGTGATCTGCTGAAACATCGGCTCCATTTTTCCAGCCTGTTCTGTGTCCTGCAGATGATCTGAAAGGATATTCCAGGTGCGGAATACTCTTTCCGGGCTCTGCAGTTGAGCATACAGATCTCCTGGAGACATTCTGGAAATCTTTTCGCACAGGATGTCGGTCGTTTTCCCGAACAGGCATCTGACCCATTTGTCCTGGTTCTTTGCAATCGGCCAGAAGACTTTTCCCTGTTCATCTTTTTCCGGATTAAAGCCCAGCTCGCCGGCTGCCGCCCACATCTGATCAAAGAGTTCCTCGTCGGCGCTGTGATTCTGATAAAAATCGCAGATTGTCCTGCAGTCTGAAGGACTGACATCCTGCGTTCTGAGCATTTTCAGGATGCCCATGACCAGTTCTTTGGAAGGCATCCCATGATCAGACAGCGCTTTGAAATAGCCCCTGAGCACATTGCCGGCCAGCTGCGCTCTGGCATAGCTTTTCCCGACATACCCCTCTGCAAAGCCAAGAATCAGTCTGACATTCTCTGTCAGTGAGCTCTGCTCAGACGTGGCCCATGCCACCATGGCCGTCGTAAGCGCGTCGTCCGTGATCTCATCGGATCTCAGGATGTTCCTGCGCAGGAAAGCATCATAGGCAGCCTGCACATTTTCAGGCATCTTTTCGCCTGCACGGTCCTCAAATACCCTGGCATATACATCTTTCTGCTTTGAGGGATCAACATTCAGTTCTTCTCCCACACGCAGCATCAGTTCCAGATCGTGGAAATCCAGGCCTACCCGCTCATGCTTTTTCTGCGCGCAGGAAATAAAAGCATCACTCATCGCCGTGGTGTCCATTTTACGGCTCATATGCGAATGGTATGCTTTGATTCCATCCATCAGGCGGGAATTCGTGAATGCTTCCAGTCCCTCCGACTGCACTTCGTCCATCAGCAGCTGATAGAAACCCGTTGACTCGTCCATCGGCAGGGAGGACTGCCAGATCATTTCGATCAGGCTGGTGATTTCCTGTTCTCCCTCCAGTCGGTCTCTCAGTTCCTGATAAACCGTCTTCACAAGGACCGGTTCCACGTCTTTCTGCGCATTCATGGAACGCAGTCGGGTGTACTGCTCCAGCACCGGATCCAGTAGTTTTCCCAGTCCCTGATCCTGAGGATATCGGTTCAGGAAGAACAGCAGATCTTCAGACAGCCATCTGGATGCCTGCTCATTGTCTGCATAGTGCTCCGAAACCTCCAGCCACGATGCGAGCTGTGCAGCCCCGTCCCGTCCAAAATGCGTAATCAGTTCCTGATACGCCTGTGTCATTCCTGAAGCTTCTTTACCATCGCGGATCTGATGCCCCAGCATTCTTTCCATGAGATCTGCGGCACTGCACGGCGCCTCGTTCATAAAGACAGCCGTCTGACAGATTTCCTCTTCACAGGATGCAAGCTGTTCCGGATAGTGTTCTGTGTCGTACATGGATATCAATGTACGCAGCGGATTGTTTTTGCCGCTTACACCCTGATAACGGTTCGTAAGGCACTCTATATAGGCGCTTCGCAGCTCTTCCGCGTTTTTGCTGTCCGCATCCGTTCTGGAATCAAGGCTTACCAGACCGTTCAGAATCCGCCTGAACAGCTCCTCGTCATAGCGCTGGTTCGATTTCGGGTACCACAGAAGAACGCGGAGCTCTTCCTCGGCGAGAATGTCCGTAACCTTTGATTCGGACATGCCAAGAGAATCGCGCATGCTTGCAGCCATGCTCAGCATTTTATCCCATGCCGAAATCGCTTCATCAATGTCAGCAGGGGCTTTTCTGCCTCTCTGGGCTGTATACAGCAGCTTCGCTGTCATTTCTTCAAGGATTGCCCGTTTTTCGTCGTCCAGACTGGCGCTGTGATTCTGGCCATAGTCAATGATCTGTTCGACCGCGTGCCAGTCCTTCCGACTTGTCAGCAGACTGTTGTAATGCCGCTCCAGCTCGCCGGCTTCATCGCCCGACAGCTTAGTGCATCTGCCGCGCAGAGACAGATCATTATCCAGCCAGCTCTGGTAAAGATCATCATCCTGATCCTTCAGTTGTTCGCAGACTTTCAGATACTTCTTTTCCAGATCGAAAAGAATATAGGTGACTTCAGACTCCGTATAGCCATAGGCATACAGTGCTGTGACAATCTCCTGACGCTGCTGGTCGATCTCCTGCAGTTCTTCCAGCTGTTCATTGACAGGCACTTCCGCCCAGTCTTCGAGGTGTTCTTCTAGCTCCACTTCATTGTAAAGCAGCTGGAAATCCTGGCTGGATCTTCTGTCGGCGTCCAGACCGCAGAGCCTTGTATAATATGCCGGCATCTTTCCGGTCAGCATCAACCGGCCGATATGCAGAATGGTTCCGTTGGTCGCATCATCATACACAGCGTCTTCAAAGGGAATATAAACCGACAGCTGTGATCCTTCCAGGACATCGCTGGTGGGATAGCACACCATGCATGCCGTTCCCGGTTGTGAATTCGCCTGACCGGCAAGGCAGCCAAAGCTCACGCTCACGATGCGCAGAACTGCTTCAGGGAGATGCGGGATCACATCTTCTGCAAAGAAGCGGATGCCGTCGGGAATGATTGCACTGCCTCCGGTGGCGTTGCTGACTTCCGGCGGCGTCGCCAGAAGAATCAGCGGCGCTTCAGGTCTTCCGCTCTTTGCACGCTGATCGCACACTTCCCAGTATCTTGCCAGAAAAACGGACAGACTGTCTCTGGAGAAAGAACTGTCGCGCTTTCCCATCCGGTTCAGCAGCTGCAGCCATGCTCTCTGAACGGTCTCCGGATCGATTTCAACTTTCTGAAGAGCCTCCTCATTCCAGTCATGAAACGTCTGTGCATCCCAGAAGCAGTCGCTGCAGGCCAGTATTTTCAGCAGATCGGATACGCATTCCCTGTACTCCTGCGGTTCGGACGCTTCGGTCAGAAGAAGCGACTGTGAAAATGCAAAGTTTCGCGCACCGCCCTCATCCCTGAAAGCTGCGTTATCCACGTAGATCGAATTGCACAGTGTGAACAGATTGGGTGACCGTTCCCCGTCAGGCGTGCTCTGCAGTTCAAGTGTGGGCAGTTCGCCCTTCACCCGCGTCTCACGCGTCAGCCCCTGAAGCCATCCCGGCACAGAACTGCCAGGCGTACTTCTTGCGCCGTATCCCGTTGAAAGTCTTCCATAGACATACTGGTCAAATGCATATTTCTTTTTGTCAGACATGGGCTTTTCCCTCCCAACAAACTGCTGATATCATCTGCGCCTGAAAAGCCATCCGAAAAATCCGCCTTTTCTGGGCTCTGCAGGAAGCTCCTCCGGTTCCTGTTCGGGAGCTTCTTTGTACTCGGATCTGACAGCATTCCATGATGCCAGGGCATAAAGAAGGGGTTCTGTCAGCCTGTGATGACCCATGACCTGCTTCACATCAAGCACCAGTTGGTCTCCGTGATACGCATAGGTGGAAACAGCCGAAAGCTTGATGTCAATCCCCGGCTTTTTAAGCGCGTCATGGATCTCCTGGATGACATCTGAATGCGTCTGATTTCTCACCATGGCAACCAGCTCATTGTGAATATGATTGATGACATTCAGATCCACCGCCCCATTATGGCATGACAGATCCCGGTCATATGAACGCATGGCATCATTGACTTCACTGCTGGTATTCCCATGAATCAGCTGGGGATTGTTGATGATCGAGTCGCACTTTGTGATTACCATGATAATCCTTGAAAGTGCCGGAGAAAGGTCATAATCACGCATGGGATAGATGGCATTGGTAAATGTCTCTTCACAGGGCAGCTCGCCATTCTGCAGCTCCTCTGCCTGCTCATTGAAGAGCTGGTGGCAGTCCACCATCAAGAGGATCGTATCCGCTTTCTGGAAGCCGATCTGGTTGGCTGCATAGTCCGTATCGCGTGTATACTCGCCCGCGCAGTCATAGAAGGTGATAAAATGCTTTTTCTCCTCACCCTGCGGAGTGATGGCAATCATCAGCGGAAAAATTCTTGCCTTTTTCGTCGCTTCGTTCTTGCCGTTCGTATTGATATAGATATCCAGGTACAGCTGATAAAACCATTCGCTGCACAGCGCCCATTCCATACGGCCCAGATTCAGTCTGCTGACCATTTCCTTCAGTTCGCGTAGACCGACCGTGATGAACTGCGTCTTTCCGGCGGAAGAGCATCCTGCGAGCGCCGCCACATGATGATGTTCCGTGCAGAAATAGCCTGCAGGAATATCGCAGTGGCACTTCGGGCAGACGCGCTTGGTGAGAATCTGTTTTCCTTCTTCGCGCTCAGGCACAAACAGCTTCAGCGGGACATCGTTGCCGGGATCCCCATCGTCCTCATTTTCGAAGCGGTCTACATGTCCGTAGCCGCGTTCGGGTGTTTTATTCTTGTCCGGCTCGATTGCATAGAATTTGGCAATTCTGCTGAAGCGGAAGTTGCTTCCTTCACCGTACTTTTTCAGGAAATTCTTGGCAATCAGATCTTCGCACTGCTCACCGAGTTTCTGTTCTTCTTCAGCGGCTGCGCCGTTCTGTTCCCCTGCTTCCGCTGCCGCATTCTGTTCAGATCCCAGTTTGCGTCTGGAATATGTAGTCCTGTTTCTCAGGCCACTGATATCCGTTACCTGGCGTGCGCTGACAGGGCCTGTAGCAACATGTCCGATGTCCTGAGCAGCGTCAACAGTCGTCAAAAACACATCGCTTGTCTCATCTGCGTAGAACAGAATCTTCATGGGATCAAACGATTGATTGCAATATGGGCAGATTAATGACATATCTTCTGCGTCCCTTCTCATTCTGTAGGTTTAGACTGATTTCACTTCAATCTGATACATGCCTTCAAAATCTTTTCCTGCGCTGATATCCGGTATGTCATCTGTCACCCGGTATATATCCCAGTACTGTTTGCGTCGCACAGAAGGCCGCGGCATTTTCATGGTGCTTCCTCCATTAGTGAAATACAAATTTTCCCACAGACGGTTGTCCAGCATATTTTCTTCTTCACCGTCTACGCTGCTAACCTCCAGCGTCTGGCAATACACATTGACGTCACTATACTGGAATGTTTTTTCATCTCTCAGAACCATCTGAACGGTTTCTGCTTTGCCCCGGATCTGTATTCTGCTCTCGCATTTTTCCCTGGACCACAGTTCAATGGTATGCAGACCTTTTCGAATCTGCTGAGAGATATCCCAAGTTCCCTGCATTTCATACTGCTTTCTGAGAATCGTGATGGTCCGCACCTGTTCTCCAGGCGAACTGATCCGGCACAGAAGGCTGGCGGCTTCCGTCTGAGACCAGTCCAGTGTCAGTTTGTAGCTCGGGATACTGACCGACATGCCAAACGGATTTTCATCCTGGACCGCGTGATTCGTTTTTGTCTTCACGGACACCGGGGGGTTCAGTGCGAGCTCTTCTGCAGCTTCTGCAGGCCGGTCAGAGCACGTCTCACCCTGCTGCGGCTTCTGCGCGATGAATGTCAGCATGCCATATTTATCCATCGCGATCGGATACAGCGTGATCGCCTCGATGTTCTGGTAGGCAGGTGTGACCTCTGTAAAGCTGTAGTGCGGCAGATCCCTGTCAATTCCGCCCCTGAAGAGACTCTCGGGAACAAAGAATGTGCTGATCGGCAGGCCGAAGACATCCTGTTCTCCGTGCGAGACGCACAGCAGTTTCGCTTCTGTACTCCTGTGAATCGGCTGCAGAACATTCGTATCCAGTTGGTCCGAAGGCAGCTTTCCAACCCCTGCCATGAGATCAATGGCACGTACATCCTTGTCGTCCATCACCGCATCGACCAAGCGCCCCATGAGCCAGTCCCATGATTCTCTGCTGGTCATGTCCCTCGATTCGGATATTGCTTCTTCATACGTCATGGAAGCAATCGTCCTGTCGATCGCCTTGGTCTTTGGTTCTGCCTGGCTCACACAGGTTTTGATGAAATTATCATTTTCCTTGTAATGATCGAGATAATAATTCCATTCGGCAGACAGCATTCTGATCGGCTCATCCAGCATGCCGATCTGCGTTCTCCAGATCTGCATAAACCTGGCGAACACTGCATTCTGTGCTTCTTTCCGCTTCGAGACAAATGTGTTGTAGGAAGCAGCGACATCACGCTTACGTCCCGGAAGAACCGGCAGCTTGACCGTTCTGGCTTCTGCCGAGCTCATTCTGCTGAGCTCTTTTTCAATCTCTTCGCAGTACTCCCGGATGCCTCCGTTTTCTTCAAAGAACCGTTTCACATCCCCGATAAAGGGAGTCTGCTGAATCATTCCGATGAGCTGACTGCGCCAGTTTTCAAAGAATTCCTCAAGCGCTAACTCGGGGAAGGAATCATCGATTTCCGAGATCGCCTTGCTTTCGCCTTCGATCACGCAGAATTCTCCGTTGATCATCTGCCTCGTCAGATACCGATAGATGCCCAGCGAAGCGGTTGCCTCTTTGAATCTAAAGGCTTTGGTGCAGAACTCCGCCATTCTGTTCTGATGCCTTAGTCCCGAATTCTCAATCGCGCCGGCCAGCTTGGCGGCAGTATACTTGCGGATTTCATGCTCGGAGATGGTCCGCTGACCAACGCCGATAGCATATATTCCTCTGGTCACTTTCCCTGCAAGGAGCACCCGGCTGATCATCAGCGCGGCTCCGCTGACATAGCCGGCATCGGTTGCATCATAAATCAGATCGCTTCTTCTGTCTGAGATAAGATAGACAAAATTGAACAGCTCGTCCGTCCCTGCGTCAAGCCCGATTCCAAACTGTTTTCCAATGGCTGCATAATCGTATCTGGGTTGGGGCGTCTCATGAATCAGCCAGATGAGATGGAAGAATCTTTCCATGGTACCGTCCAGTTCCAGGCTGCTTTTCAGCTGCTGAATCCGCTGCCTGAGCGCTTCGGCCTCATTCTCTCCACCGTCAAATACATAGAATGCATGAACCACTGTCGAGTCTGCATCACCCGCCTGCAGCCCTCTCCGGATTCTTTCCACTTCTGCATGTGCATCCGTATCCTGTGACAGCGCAACAAAACGAATGGACCGCCTTTGTGAACTGGACAGCATTTCCTTCGTTCGCTCTTCGATCCGTCCGAAGATACTTTTTTCACATTCTCCCAATACCAGAAAAATAGCCATCTGACACTTTCTCCCATCTCATATGCAAGCCTAAAAAGAAGGGCGCCAGAGGTCTGGCCCCCTTTTTAACTTCAGATGTTATACTTCCACGGAGTGATCGTTCCTTCGATGTTCATTTCCAGGCCTTCCAGGGTCTTCATCGCCAGCGCATACACATCCCTTGGAATGCTCGCCTGCTTGCTTCTCAGCATCGCTTTCCTCTGCGGCAGGAATTTCAGCAGTTCGTCGCCTGTTGCCACATACTTTCTGAGAAGCTCGATGTCCTCCGGCGTTCCTTCCATTTCGTTGACCTGCTTCATCAGTTCGTCCGCTTTCATCTCAAGCGAATAGAACGGTTCGAGCTCTCTGTCCTGCTGCGCATACCAAATGGCCAGCTGAACCTCAGCAGGAATGAAGTTGCCCCAAGTCTCTTTGTACGGCTTGTCCTGTGCACGCATCAGGTAGTTCTTTTCCCCTCCTGTTTCGAACTCATTCAGTTCATTCATGTAAACAACATTCATCATCTGAATTCTGACACGTCCGAAGATCAGCAGCTGAGCCACCTTTTCCATGGAATCCATGGTTCTGTTCTCGCCGTCAACAACGTCTTTCAGTCTCTTCATTTCCGCGTTGATCGGCTCCCTGAGTGCCAGCTGTCTCTTCATTTCTTCCAGAAGCAGCGGTCTCTTGTTGAGCATGTAATGCCCAACTTCCATATAGCAGTCCCTGCGAGTCGGCTCGCTTCTGGAATAGATTTCGCCCACTCCCAGCGCTTCAGAAACCTTCTCGGTCATTTGCATTGCCGTTTCCACGACTCTCATGATCTTGTAGGAATGGACCAGCTGTCCAGCCAGACCGGAAAGCGCATCCATTTTTTCATCCGGCGTTGCGAGCGTGCCAAGTAGAGCCTGCATCTGGGATTCAATCTGTTCTTTGGTAAGGCTTTCGTCGAAGAGATGGAGATGTGCATCATACCTTCTCACATCATCGGGTGTCGGCGCATCCGGCAGTTCAAAGGTCAGGACGCCCGCTTTCTTGCATTCCTCGAGCAGTTCCGCCTCTTTCTTCCACTGTCTGGAGATGTCAATATGATCCTCTCCGCCCATCATGCCGTACGGGCAGGGGCTGGGAAGAAGCGACCAGTCATTGCTGGCTGTACGCTCTTCTCCGGTCTGCTGGAGTGCGCCTTCATTTCTCATGACCAGATGTTCGCCCGGACGCGTCTGAATCTGCTCAAGATAGACTGCTTCATATTCCTTCAGATAGGCGTATGCACACAGCGGCAGACCTGCCACAACGTTCATCCAGAAGATACGGTCCTGCACCGCACTGCTCTTGACAGTGCCGCCCGCATAATGTCCGTCGTTCTGAATGTATGCCAGAACACCGTTGCGGATCTGATCATATCCCTGAGGAACACTGACGTAGCTGCTGATGGATGCGTTGTCGTTAGTCAGCTGACCATACGCAGGAGAAAGAGCAAAGTGAGGACTTGCGCCGCGCTTGAGTCTCGGGCAGATCACTTCCTGGACATAGCGGTCAACGCCGTTCTCGTTGACATCGTTGAAACCTTCGAGCATGCTGACCATGCTCATGTTGTTGACTTCGTCAAAGGTATTGTTGACCAGCGTGTCCATCTGTGCAATAACGTAGTTGGCTGCGTCATCTTCGTTTTTGATATTCCGGACGGACAGAATCACATTCGCGACGCTGTCGAGCATCTTTTCACGGAACTGCACGTTGCGGGCATCCTGCTTGTAGATGGCCTGGATCCGGTTCTGCATTTCTTCACGGTTCACAACGCTGAAGTCGCCTGCAGCCGTCGTGCCTGCGGCGTCTTCCGCAATGGACGTCTGGATTTCATTGATGGCGTTGATCGCCCACGGCAGCGTCCGTTCCACAATATTGGTCTGAATTTCCGGAACAAACTCAGAGATCACAGAAGCAAAAATTTTCATGATCTGTTCATTCTGGAATGATTCATACATCTGCTGTGCTGTGGAAATATAATTGTCAAACGCATCGCCGACTTCACGGGTAATGCCCAGCTTTTCCGTCATCTTTTCAACAAACGAGTTCCCAAGCGACGTCAACGTGGAGAAGGCAGCCGCTGCAGCTCCGTCTGCGGTGTTGTATTCATTGTGATAGTTCTTTTCCTGGTTCTTGTAGCTTTCAGCTTTGCCCTGCAGGTACTTGATCAGTCCGTGATCCGGATCGCTGAGCATGCGGCCCAATGCGTGAGGTCCTCTCTGCATGATATAGCTGCGGGCCCAGTCATAGAACGCCTGCTGGAATTCCTCGCTGATCCGTTTCTTCTGAAGCGGAACATTTTCAAGGAGCGTCTTCTTCCAGCCGTCAAACATTCCGTGCGGCGCCTGAGACGGGTCCATCACTTTGACCTGGGCAGCAGACCAGGGATCCTGTTTTGAGAACATGTCTCGAGGGATCGGATTCTGAAGTACATAGTCGCTGTAGAGCATGCTCAGCTTATCCACGAACACTTCCTGAACATCCGTCGGCTCGCTTCCCTCCATCACAGGCAGACGGACCTCATCCTTCACAAAGGCCTGATAATCATTGAAAATCAGCTCTGTCTCCATGGTGATCTTGGTGCGCGCCTCGCCAAGATTGCTGTATGCGCCGATTGTACGATAGCAGTAATGCTCCGGGTAGGGCTTGGGAAGAGCGTGACGGTAGGCATGTTCATTGCTGCGCTGGGACTGGAATGAGAAGGTATCCGTATCCTGGCCCATGTCGTTGACTTTGCTGGTATCTTTCTCAGACTCACCGGCCATCTGGAACAGCAGCACTTCTGCCATGGAATTCAGCACAACCTGGTATGCGTTCTGAAGCAGTGAGCCCTGATCATTGGTTGCGCACAGCAGGCTGACGTCATCGTACGGGATGCTGCCCCAACGGACTTTTGTCATGCCGTAATTCACGACATAATCTTCCGCATTCAGCTTGGGATCAATGCGCTCGTCGTAGCCCATCCAGTAATCCAGTTCCTTGAAAGCTGCAAAACTGTTGGTCTTGTAGATCTTCTGCTTGGTGGGATCATTCTTTGCATGATGATTGATGGTTACGTCCGGAGCAACCGCATACAGATCCAGTTTCACTTCAAAGAACTGAGAGGCTGCCGCATGTCTGAGCAGGTAGGCAACATCCAGGAATGTACCGGATCCGGTGCCGCCGGACAGACCTGTGATCACCACAACATTGATCGTACGACGGCCGGGTTCGTTTCCCTGAGGCGTCGTGGCAAGCTGTGTGAGGATCGATGAAAACTTGGCCAGAAGGGACGAAGATTTTCTGAACAGCATCATACGGGACAGCTGCCTGTACGTGCCAGCACCGTCCGTCGCTGCGCTGCGGATCAGTTCCTGGTCCGTGTAGAACTTTCTGTCAAGCCATTCCTTGATATGCGGTTCGAGGTTTCTGCCCATCGCGCCGAGAACATGGCTGATATCGCAGCTGAGATCAAACCATTCATTGTCCTTGTTGATCTTGACGCCGTGATACTTCTTGGACAGGGTCGTAGCATCCGTATCAATGGCAAGGTATGCCGTGCGGGGCGGATGTTCGAGTTCGGCCCCGCTGGGCGTTTTTTCCGGATTGAATCTCTCGGAGAAGGCCGCTTTCACACGCAGAAGTCCATCGGCTCCTGTTCCGCCCAAACCAATGACCATCAAAGGCGCATCGATCTTATCGATTTTGGTAGCGTGAGTATCAAAGTATGCCATGATGCTTCTTCCTCCCTTATTTATATGCTTTTATCTGGATCTGTTAAATCGACGGCCCGCCTTTGCTATTGCCTGCAGCGTCAGCACTCTTGACCGGTTTTCTCGGTGCGGCAGCTGCCGGTTCAGATACTCTCTTCAGATCAATGGTGATTTCCGTTCCGGACTGGTTCATCGTAATGACCAGTTTTCCACCCGGAGTCCATACAAGCTGCTTCGTGCTTCCGGTCAGATTCCTTCCGTCCACACTGATCTTAGCCGCCTTGTTCAGTTTCCCTGTACGCATGACTTTGACCTTGCCTTTTGTCCCGGCGCGCAGTTTCACGGCTTTTCCGATCGAATTCAGGGTGTTCCGCAGATCTCCGGGGCCATTGGCTGCATTCGTAATGCGCAGCGAATTCAGCGTCACATCTGCGCGGCCGCGTCTCGGGAATGCAGCGTTTTCTGCACGCGGCACACCGTTTACAGCCATTGTCACGTTCCCGTGTGCACGACTCCATGCCTTCCTGTATCCAAACCAGTAGAACAGTTCAAACAGAATGAACAGGGCTACAATAGCGGCGACCACCTGCAGGATCAGCAGGATGACTCTTGATTTCTGGCTGATGATGTTGCTGGTGTGAATGATACTGACTTTCTCGTCGTCTCTGTCGGTTGCAGTAATCAGCAGAACACGTGTGCCAGGAACCGTGTTATTCAGTGTAGCAACGTTCGTATTCCTGTCGATAGCGTTCAGTTCGGTGGCTGTGAGGGTGCCTTCGTCGACAGCTTTCAGGATCGATTCGTCGTCCGGGTATGCATCCTTCTTGTCAATCTGAACCTCGGAGACTTTGAAATCCAGTCTGTCGCCGGGTGTGTCTTCGAAGAGAGATTTCAGATCGAGCGTAAATACGTTTTCGTTCGCGTTTTCCCACAGAAACGGCTCAATCAGGAATGTACGCTGAAGCTCTGCTGCAGCTTCCTCACGAACCTTCGGTGGAATATTGCCGACCGTCACCGGGCTGCTGGCCATACTGACGCCGATGTCCCTGATGCGTGCTTCTCCGACCAGTTCATAACCGGCAGAAACATCTTTGGTATGGAAAGCGGCGCATACGCCGTCCCCTGCTTCGTTCAGCTCCCACACCAGCGGAATCATCTCAGCCTCTTCCGACTTTTCCGGATCCGCGGTGCACTTCAGCTGAACGCCTGACATGTCAATCAGGGATGCAATGGCAGAAACATCGCCCTTTGTCAGTTTGTTTTCAAAGACAACCTTTGCCTCGCAGGTGTAATCCTGGCCCTTCTCCATGCTTTCAGGCCATTTGGTTTCGATCTTCCAGGTATTCCCGATTACCGCGGACACATTGGTTACGGACACCGGGATATCCCATGAGTAGGGGGCACCTTCTTCATCCATCGCAGTTGCCTTCAGCTTCGCTTTGCCTGTCGTGTTCTTTGTTTTCACTCTCAGCTGGCCGCTGGTTTCATTCAGTTCCAGAATCTCAACGACGTCTTTGCCTTCCGTCACTTCAGCCTGATATGTGACGTTTTCCCCGTCAGGTTCATTGATGAAGGCTGCCAGATCCAGTGAAGCTTCATATTCCTCTTCATACTTTTCCGCAGTCGGATCATGAATGAAAACATTCGCCAACGGATTGACTCCTTTTCCGCTCGGCACAGGAGGATTGTTTTTCAGCGTAAACTTAGAGTCGGCTGTGGTCAGGGCAACGGGGATGTCACGGACCAGCGCCTCGCCGACCACCTCATAAGTGCATTCATGCAGTTCAGTCATGTATTTAGCATGGAGCGCACCGTCCTCGCCTGCAGCAAACTGGAGCACCTCTTCTTTGGGTTCTCCCTTTCCTTCAGGATAGGTCTTCCTGACGCGCAGATTGCTCTTCAGGGCCATGTCCAGCCAGGAAGTATCCTTCACCCAGACCTGTCCGTTCATGAGCTTCGCAGTATAGTGATACTCGCTTTCCTTTTCCACCGCGTCTTCATCCCGGATAACCACAATACTGTAATCCTCCGCGATCTCATCGCGAATGTTTCTCACAGAAAGCGGAATCTCGAATTCTGCTTTGTCCGTTTCCGGGTCAGAAGCAACGATTCGCAGGGCTCCGCTTCCGCTCATGTTGCGGGTGGTCAGGGTGATTTTGCCGTCCTTGACGCTCCCTGTCTGCACGAAATCGATGTCCTGAGCGTTCAGCACTTCAAATGTCAGAACTTCTTTATCGCGGTCAACTACATACGTATTCAGATCAATTTCGCTGGAGTACTCTCTGTCATAATCCTCCGTAGTCGGATCATGAATCGTGACATTCGCGAACGGATTCTCGCCTTCATTTGTTAATTCAGGCTTCAGATTGATAATGGTGATTTCAGCAGGATCGGAAACCAGATCCATACCGTCGCCCTTCAGTGTTACCGTAAAGTAATACTTGCCTTTTCTGACATTCTTCAACAGTTCTGCGGGGATAAATAAATAGGAAAAGGCCTCTTCTGTCTTGTTCATGCGAATCTGGCGTGCAAGAATGTTTCCATTTGCGTCGCTCAGATCCAGAGTGGCCTGAATTCCGCCCAGATAGAGATACTCGTCCTGCGTGTATTCACCGTTCGGCTCGCGGAATTTTACCTTTACCGTGAATTCCTGCTGCTTTTCAGCCTCCGCTGCGCTGAATTCAAAATTCGGAACCACGTCATAGCTGAAAACAACATGGATGTTGACATCGGCCGCCTGGATATCTTCCTCGTTGAATTCGATGCGCCATTCGCCGACTTCCTGCGGCTTCAGAATCTTAATCAATGTAAAGAACTTGGTCCTGTAGGCAATAACGGACTGTCCGTCAAACCCCACAGGCTTATCCTGGTTCGGCTTGTACAGCTTCACGGCACTGCCGGTTTTTGTTCCGACAGGAATCAGAATGTTCGCTTCAGCCATGGAGCGGTTGGGCACATTGAGAACTGCCGTCAGCATGCCGTTCTCGCCGTCTCTCATTTCAGCCTGCAGGTCAACGACGTTTGAACCGACTTCGTTTGCATATAATGAATTGAACACTTCAGGCAGGTCAGAAGCTTTCGTAATCTCATGATACAGTCCGCCTGTGGTTAGTGCCGTCTGTTCAAGCAGTTCACCATCAAAACCACCATGGCCCTTCAGGCCAACGGTATATATGGGAATCTTGTAGTCATACGCCTTCTGCACGGCCTCATTGAACGCTTTTTCAGAAGCCTCAGTCTTCGCCCTGTTTGTGGCTTTGTTGCTGCTGAAATCGATCTTGCCGTCTGTCATGAGCACGACCACAGGACGATTGCTGCTAGGATTCTCAAGAAGGATATCCACTGCCCGTGTCAATGCTTCGCCAAGACCCGTATCAACATTTCCGCGGCGGCGCATTTCATCATCGTTGAGCTCTTTAATCATGGAAGTACGCGTCGCCGTATTCTTTAAGATATTAATCTCATACAGCTTGTTGAAATGCTTCGTATTATAAAAATCATCTTCCAATACCGAACCGGCAAAAGGAACGATCGCAGCTCTGCTATGCTCAGCGTCGCAAAGTCCAAGCATGATTGCAGCAGCATCGAGTCGATAACCATCCATGTCATTGCTCTGTTTCTCATTTTTCGCCATAGAACTGCTCATATCCAGAGCAATCACCAGATCTAGAGCAAGTCTGCTGGTATCTTTCTGTTCAAGCGCAAATGCACCCGTTGCAGAACTTGCCAGAATCATCAGAATGACCAGCGCCGCGAGCAATTTCTTCCCCATTTTCTGCAGTCCCCTCTCAATATAAAAAAACCAAATATTGGAACTTTGCCTTTCGAATATTATATAATTACAGCACGATTGCCGTCAAGCTATTATACCGCAGTACGTGTGAAACTTGAACATTAAAACGAACATGTGACTTGAAAGACTTTATGCAAGTTTTCAGAGGTTAATGCAAGTTCAACCAGCCTACTTGCATTTACTCTTTCAATCCTCAAAACATGAATCATATAATTGGTATGGGTGTCAAAAGTACTCCCAAGGAAAGCAATTGCTCTGCATAATTGAATAAAACACAAATTGTCGCTGAAGTGAACCGGGCAATTGCTAAACTATTAAAAATATGATATAATGGTTGTGATGGATAACAGTGAGGTGGTATAAGTGTCTTTTCATGTTAACAATCAACAGCAGATTACGCTGTATGACAGCTATATGAATCAGACTCCTCGCACACAAAAGATGATTCAGAACTTATGGTGCAAGGATTTTGCTGACATCGTTTTCCCGGCGATCAATGAGCAGAGATTCGCTGTTCTGTACAGCAGCAATTCTGCTTCACGACCGAATACACCAGTAAATGTAATCATCGGTGCATTAATACTGAAAGATAATGGTGGATTGAGCGATGATGAGCTGCTGGAAGCTGTGTGCTGTGATGTGCGATATCAATACGCACTCCATACCACACATATGCAGGAGCAGCCGATCAGTGACCGTACTTTCAGTCGCTTTCGGGAAAGACTGTACAACTATGAGGCGGAAACCGGGCGTGATCTGCTGAAAGAAGAAATGGAGCACCTGTCAGCAGTATACGCTGATTACATGAAGCTCAACACAAACATCAAGTGAATGGACAGCCTCATGATTGCTTCACGCTGTAAACGCATGTCCCGTCTGAAGATCATTTATACTGCAAACGCCAATGCAATAAAGCTGATGCATCGTCTGGGATATGATGAACTTATCACAGCTGATCTGCAGCATTATATGAACCAGGATGCTCATGTCCAAAAACTGGATGCCCAGTGTATGGAGCTGGGATCATTGCTTTAATTCCATCATGCTCTCCTATCATCTGCCGGAACTGGCCTGGGATCAGTTTATGCTTCTTTTTGATCATCAGGATGCAACAGGCCTTCTTCCTGACAGCATCAATGATGCCTGCGGAGTCTGGAATTACTGTAAACCGCCGATTCATGGATGGGCGCTGCGCTGGATGATGCGCAATATGCATCTGTCTGTCTCCCAGATGCAGGAGGCCTACCAATGCCTGTGCAAGTGGACCGATTGGTGGATCCACTTTCGCGATTATGATGGGGATGGCATGTGTGAGTATAATCATGGAAACGATTCCGGATGGGATAATTCCACCGTGTTCTCTGTACTTCCGCCTATCGCTACCCCGAGCTGCAGGCGTTTCTGATTATTCAGATGGATGTGCTTTCCGATCTTGCCAAACGTATCGGGTAGGATCAGGATGCAGTGATATGGAACCAGAAAGCATCTCATATGACCGATATCCTGTTCCGTCATATGTTTCAGAATGGCCTTCCCATTGCCAGAAAAAGCGGGACGCAGGAGATCATTGAGAACGACAGCCTGCTCCCCTATCTGTGTATTGTGCTGGGGGATCGACTGCCTGATACCATTCGAACAAGCATGCTGACTGTGCTGTCCGGCGACCGTTTCCGAACAGTGCACGGGTTTGCGACAGAAAGTCCGCACAGTCCTTTCTACCGGGATGACGGTTATTGGCGGGGGCCTATCTGGACGCCCAGTACCATGCTGCTGGCAGACGGACTCTATCAATGTCATCAGGAAACGCTTGCAAGGAAAATTGCCAGCCAGTTCGCTTCCATGGTACAGAAGTCCGGTTTCGCTGAGAATTTTGACACCAGAACTGGCATGGGACTTCGCGATCGGGCTTATACATGGACGTCCAGCGTCTTCCTTATCCTGACCCATACTTTTCTGACCTGAGTCAGGGCTCCGTCTGCGTGAACAGGCATCCTTTCACACACAGGCACGAATGCTTCCACGCGCAACTAAGATGTGCCATCCGTACCCGGGATTCTTTTCGGCATCCGTCTGAAAAACGAATTCAGCCCGCAGGCTGTCATAATGGCAGCCTGCGGGCTGAACGGATTACGGTCGTTCCTGTCCGTATAGCAGACCTTCACAAAGCCTCCGTACCGTAGCAATCCACGATCATACAAACGCTCTGCAGCATTTACCGCTTATCCTTATCAATAAATTCCAAGGTTATCGTTGCCAGCATCACAAACACAATAATGAACATTATCAAATGCAGCCAATAGCCAATGACATGGCTGTCATCACACTCATAATCACGGTTATAGCTGACCGCTGCAGCCTTTTCCTCCAGGAATGATTTCACCCGGTCTTCGCCTACCAGATCCAATACCTTTCCCAAAGTAGTCTTCAGGGTGATCTCCATGTCGCGTTTGGACTGAACATCCGCGTTCCCTGCCAGCCAGTCAATCGCTTCACCTACGGAAATCTTCCCGTTAATCTGGACATCGCTGTACTTTTCCAGAAGACCCATGGCATCCACCGCATTGAGCACGTCACCCACTGTGGTCAGATGAACGATTTTCTTGTCCAGCAAAGCCTTGGCCTCACTTGACGACAGAATTGTATCAATCAGTCCGCCCACATTGATACCCAACGGGCCGAACTCATAATTGCGAATCTTTTCCCATTCCTCAGACTCCATCATAAACTGAAGTGCATCCTCAATAGTCAGATCATCCAGTATTCGCTCCTGACGGAAGGCATCGAAAGTAGCTGAACGCTCCAGAGTATCCTTGAGCTCACCCAGTGTAAACGCTCTGCCGATCTCCTTTTCACGCAGTGACTGGATCGCCTCATTGTCAGTTGCCTGCAGGACATCCAGAACCTGTCCTACCGTGACCGTCGCACCAATCTCGTTGTCCCGCATCTTGGTAAGCATATTGGAAATGGTGGCATACGGACGGTTGTTGGTATCAGCCTGTGCCGCGATCACTTTCAGAGCCGGATTGGAAATTGTAAAGTTTGTCAGAGGTTTGGTCCATTCAGGCAATGTCAGCATGCCGCCCGAAAAGACCAGCTGGAAAATCAGCACAAAAGGCATGATGGTCATAGCTGCCGTCGTACTATGCGCCAGCGTGGATACCCACAATGACAGCATATCCGATGCAAATGTAATCAAAAACATGGAAATACAAAGATCTACCATAAATGACTTGGTAATCAGCCCCTGCGAGGGATATTCTACCTGTGCGAGCGAGGTAATAAACAGTGTAATCACAGTCTGTGCAAGGCACAGCAGTGCCTGATACAGCATATGGGAAAAGATATAGGAAGAGATATGCATACCGGAGCGGTGCTCTCGCTTGATCACATCGCGCTCACGGCAGATCACCTGAACGGAGTTGAAGCATCCGTTCCAGATGCACACGCACACCATAGCGAAAGCACCCATCAGCGTGCCTTCCATGTTGATAAAGAAGCGCTTGCGCACTACCATACCCACAAGGCCCGCAATCAAGGCCGCCATGGGCAGCACTTTCCAGTCGTTCTGATAGACAAACATGCGCAGCAGTTTTCCGAAGTAAATAAAGACCTGCGCGCCACGACCACGATAGCGGATGGTCACCTGTCTTGTTTTCTTATTTGATTCAGGCATGCTGCACCTCCGCGTACTTCATTACATATTCGTCAGCCAGACCATCGCCGCCCTCTTCCTTGCGGTTGACTGATTTGACGATCTGCTCCATCGTATCCCTCTGGAAGAACGCTTTGGCGTCTTCAATGCTTCCATAGTAAGCCAGTCTGCCCGTGCGTGCACTGTCCTTGGCCAGCACAATCACGTCATCAAACAGATCAATCACCCGGTCAGGCGTATGGGTAATCACGATGACGATCTTCCCGGTGTCTGCAATCTTGCGCAGCTGTTCAAACAATTCTCTGGCCATTACGCCATCCAGACCGCTGTCCGGTTCGTCCAGGATGAACAGAGAGGGATTGCTGATAAACTCCATGGAGATGGACAGACGTTTTTTCTGTCCGCCGGACAGTTTCTCCACCAGATTATTCTTGACCGGCTTCAGGCCAAAGATGTCCATGACCTCATCCACACGCTCCCGACGCTGTCTGCCGGATACATCCTTGGGCAGGCGAAGTTTGGCAGCATCCAGCAGGGTATTGAGCACCGTATCCTTATTCCGCATCATCTCACTCTGCGGTACAAAGCCTACTTCGTACTTGATCTTTTTGTACTGGGTATACAGATTGTTTCCATTGAGCATCACTTCAGCGTCTGCTTTTTCATAGCCATTGATCGCATTCAGATATGTCGTCTTGCCCGCACCAGAGCCGCCCAGCAGCAGCACCATATGCCCCTGAGGAATGCTCATATGAATATCCCTGAGCAGGACTTTCTTCTGGAAGAATTCTGTTGCACTGCGCTCCTTCAGGTTGACTGTGAGACCCTCATCCATGACAGTGGCACTGCCGGAAGTAGCCAGGCGTGCCATTTCTTCTCTGAGATCCTCCACCTTCCACGCCGGCTGATATTTGCGGTTGAATCCCCAGATCAGCGCGGGAATAAACTGTGTATAGGAAGTGAGACACAGCAGTAACCAGCGCTTGCGCACACCATACACACCAGTCAGACCGCTCCACACACGAATGCCATAGATCCATCTGGCAAACTCCAGTGAGAGAATCAGGATCAGCAGCATAAACACACGAAAGATCCTTCCATCCATTGTGCTGCTGTCAAGATCAAGAAGCCAATGGCTATTTCCTGAGAGCCATACATTTAAGACGGCTTCCCCCACGGTTATCAGGCTGTAGATCCGACCCTCAGGCTCGCGCCCTGCACATCGTGAAAGCTGGTATTCACGCGCTCCTGGAAACAGCGACCACCAGCCCTGAAGACCTGACTTCTGCAGAATGCGCCATATGCCTGCCATATGCAGAGCAGCCAGCAGAATCATCACCTCATCGTTGGAACCAAACATGATATAACCCAGAACACTCAGCGCTCGCATATGTTTTCCCCTTCTCTGACTTTATGCACTTTTCTTATTGTCAGTAAGCTGCATCAGAAGGTCCAGAATCTTCAGATAAATCCAGATCACGGTGAACACCAGACCAAACGCGGCAGACCATTCATATTCCTTGGGATAATGCTCCCTGACGCATTCATCGATCACAGAAAAATCACTGATCAGGAACAGAGCGGCAATCACCAGGCCAATCACATCCACGGCAATGGTAAAACCAGCATTCTGCATCATAGCCTGCACATACGGCCGGGTCGCCGGAATCAGACTGCCAAGGAAGCTCAATACTCCCAGTCCGATGCTGCCCAGCATCAGCGCCAGAAGTACCGTGCGGAATTTCTTATCCGCCTTGATAATGCCGGAAGAATACAGATAGCTCATCACTGCCACCACAGCAATGGTCAGCAGCAGTGCTTCCAGTCCCAGATATTCATATCCGTTGAGCACTTTAAACACCAGGAAAGAGATGACGTATCCCTGGCTGGCAGCATACAGTGTGCCGGTCACAGGAACCGTTCTGCGCACAAAGATGCCCGCCAACTCACTTACAAGCCCCACCAGCAATACAACGCCGACGATCACCGCTTCCTTCTGCGTCAGAGAAACAGTGAACTGCTTATAGACCTCGATGGTCTGCCACACCGGCTCACTGGCCATCATGTTTTTTACCAGCAGCTGTGCAATCATACCCACCAGTGTAATCAAAAGGAAATAAGTGGTTTTCACAGCGATGCCGTAGTAAGAAGCCGCATTGGTTTCCGAACGCTCTGTCATTTTGCTCAGACGGTTCAGAATCGGATTGGACCGAAGCAAGGTATTTCCTTTCGTTTTCTGCGTCTGTGGTAATGTCTGATTCATAGCTTTCGCTCTCTTTTCTCTCTAGATTTATTTCCGATACCTGTAGAAGGTTACGTCCACACAACCCCTTATGTCAGTCACAATGTATGGTTCTTTTCATCCCCTCCGGGCCTGTGAATCAATGCTTTTCCCAGTAAAGCCTGGTCGGTGTGAAGGAACCTGGCCTGCCTTTGCCGTATTTCCTTCCGTATTGCAGAAGAAGACCAGCCTCATCATTTCATCTTTCATTCCCGCATCAGAGCTCGGGCCATCTCATCGTCTTCAGCTGTTCGGTCACGGGCGCCTGATTTTCAAAGACAGCTGATTGGGATAGGCCGCCCCTTCCTGCCAGGCATAGTCCATGCTTTCCGTTTCGCCCTTGAGTAACGCCAGAGAAAGGTCGTCACCTGCCGCTGTCACATCCATCCGAGTGCCGCCATAGCCAATTATCCACTCCGCACTCTCGGACACTTCGGCATACTCGCACACAGCCTGAAGCCGCGGCTGCTCCAGCCTGGGCAGTATCATCTGTACGCTTTCTTCGAAGGCAAGCTGTATTCGGTTCGCCAGTTTCGGGGCCATCTGGTTTTTATGACAATAAGCTTCGATCTCGCCCGCCATGCCGAGAAAATCATAGTCCCGGCTTGCAATCGTCAACTCCAGCACCTTCAGTTTCCGGATAAAGCGACGGGTGTTCTCCCGCCGCGGATGCTCAAAGATCTGTTCCGGCGTGCCGTCCTCATAGATGCCGCCTTCATCCATATAGAAGATGCGATTAGCTATGGTCCGAGCAAACTGCATTTCATGCGTGACAATCATCATGGTCTTGCCTGTTTTCGCCAATGTTCGAATCACGGCCTGCACTTCCCCCACCATGGTGGGATCCAATGCGCTGGTGGGTTCATCCAGCAGAATTACGTCCGGATCCATGGCCAGGGTACGCGCAATGGCAATGCGCTGCTTCTGTCCGCCAGACAGCTCATCCGGATAATTCAGCGCTTTCTCGGCAAGACCTACAATACGCAGAAGCCGCATTCCCTCGTCATACGCTTCCTGCTTGCTTTTTCCCAAAAGGTCCATTGGCGACAGCATGATGTTTTCAATTACTGTCAGATGGCTAAAAAGATTGAAAGACTGGAATACCATTCCCATCTTCTGACGCACTTTGCTGATATCGCATTTTCTGTCCGTAATTTCAGTGTCATTCACCCAGATGCGCCCTGCGGTAGGCTTCTCCAGCAGATTCATGCAGCGAAGCAATGTACTTTTGCCGGTGCCGGACGGACCGATCACGGCAATTACATCGCCGTCATGAATTTCCACACTGACATCTTTCAAAGGCGTTATGTTAGGATATTCCTTTTTCAGATGTTCGATTTTAATCATAGGTATTCACCCCTTTCAGAATACGCTCCGGCTTACGCTTCTTGGCATCCATGCCGACACGGATCCGACTGACAACCCATCCAAACAGTCCCTCCAATACAAAATAGATGATTGTCACAGCAATCAGTGGGAAGAAGGCTTCATAGGTCCGGCTGCGCACAATATCACCCATCTTGGTCAGATCCTGCACGGCGATATATCCTACAATCGCCGTAGACTTGATAAGCCCGACAATCTCGCCTTTATAGGCAGGCAGAACATGCGGAATCGCCTGCGGCAGTATTATTCTGAAGAAAGTATGCCGGTTCGAGTGTCCCAGCGCATAGGCGGCTTCATACTGCCCCCGATCAATCGTCCCGACGCCCATCTGCAGCAAGCCAATCACCGCTGCACCAAAGGTAAGCGTAAATCCGATTACCGCCACCGCTATGCTGCTGATGGCAACAGAACCGAAAATAATATAGTACAGGATCATCAGCAGTACAACCATGGGCGTGCCCTGCACAAGCCACATGGAAAACCGCGTCACACCGGTGGCGATAAGATTGCCATTTCTGCACAGCATGAACACCACAAAGCCAAGCAGCGTGCCAAACAGTGCGGAAAGCAGGGTTATCAGCATGGTTGTGCCGATTCCCTCAAGGAACAACTGCCAGCGATTTTCCCGAAGGAATGTCTTTCTAAAGCTTGTGACAATGCCTTCCCAGAAGGAGGCATCCGAGCCATCCGCAACCGTTTCTTTTGCTGGTGGTTCCGCTTTCAGCACGGTCATGACTGTACCGCCGATATAGTATGGTACAGAGAAATTCACATTTTCCTTGCGCTCTTCCGTGATTGAGATGCCAGCAGCTGCGAAATCCGCTTTGCCGGACTGCACCGCCGGCAGAATTCCGTCAAAGTTCATTTCGTTCACTATCAGTCCATAGCCATTCGCTTCACAGAACTGGGCCGCCATATCAATTTCCATGCCTGCTATCTGACCATTTCGATAATAGCTCATTGGCGCATAGGCGCTTTCTGTCGCCATGATCAGGGTGCCATTCGTCGCAGGGAAAGCAGCATAGTCCGGTATCGTTTTCTCCGAATCGGGCCCAGTGATCCACTTTTGTTTGATTTCCTCCAGCTTCCCGTTTTCCTGTATGGACACAAGCCAGGCATTGATCTGAGACAGCAGCCCATCTCCCTTGTCTGTCTTGGAAAACACAAAGCCATACGCAAACTCATCCATGCGTTCACTGAGAACGGTCAGCCGCGAATCCTCGGCAGCCATCATCCGAAGCACCGGCTCATCCCCGGGAAAACCATCAATCTTATCGGCCTCCAAAGCAGCTACCATATCGGGGTAGGAATTGTAATAGCTCAGATGTACATCCGGCAGCGTTTTCAGAACAATCTCGTCAAACGTTGTGCCGGTCTGAATGCCAATCCGCTTGCCGGAAAGTTCTTCCAGAGAATTGTAGACTGCCTTTGTGACAGCAGACGCCTGCGGTTTTATAACCGCCAAGGCGCAGCCACCCCTGTAAGTCGGTGAACTGAACAGTACGCTTTCAGCGCGTTCCTCCGTAATGGAAATACAGCAGGCAGCAAAATCACATTTTTCCGTCTGTACGGCTGCCAGTATACCGTCAAAGTTCATCGGAACCACGTTGAGCCGGTAGCCATACGCTTCGCAGAAACGGGCGGCAATATCCACATCATAGCCTATTATGCGATTGTTCTGCATAATCGCAAACGGCACATAGGACGGGTCCACCGCCATACGCAGGGTACCGTTAGTATCTGGCAGGGATTCGTAATCCAGAACAGCCCGCCTTTCCGCGTCCGCTCCAAACCAGATACTGTCAATCTCCTCCATGGTTCCATTCGTCCAGAGCTGATCCACAAAAGCACTGTACTGGTCACGCAATGCCTCACCCGCCTCTGTCTTGGGGAATATGGCACCCATACCACTGTTATCCAGTCTTTCATCCAGGATCATCATCCCATCATTTTCAAGCATCATATACCGAATAACAGGCTCATCCGTACACCAGGCATCCACTTTTCCGGTGAGCAGTGCTGTCATGGCATCCATCTGGGTATTGAAGTATTGGACTTCAGCCCCAGGAATAGCATTCTCCACCAGTTCACCGCAAATCGTGCCGGTCTGTACACTGACACGTCGGCCTTCCAGGTCTGCCAGAGAACCCGCAGCAGCTTTCTGCTCTGCCTGCGGGATATCGGAGGCCAGAACGCCCAGCACCACCCCGCCCACACTGGTGGGATCGGAAAATAGCACCTGTTCCCTGCGTTCTTCGGTTACGTTCATGTCGGTCGTAAAGTCATACTTCCCGGACTGAATTGCCGGAATACGCGCAGCAAAATCCACATCCCCCAGTTCCAGCTGATATCCGGCATACCGACAAAAACGTACCACCAGATCAATGTCATAGCCCACGTTTTTTCCGTCCTTGATATAAGAGAAAGGCATGTCCGTGGAAGTCGTTACCACACGGATGGTTCCTCTTTCACCGGTAAGCCCGGACATATCCACCACTTTACGCTCTTCATCCATGCCGAACCAGATATCATCCAGTTCCTGGATTGTGCCGTCTGCATGGCACTGTGCCAGAAACGCATTCAGTTCTTCGCACAGTGCGGCACTCTTCGGGTCATTTTTGCGAAAGGCAAAGCTTTGCTCCTGCGTTGTAATACGGTCATGAATATATTCAATCCTCGGCTGTTCCGCATGTACGCTTTTCAGCCCCGGTTCATCGCCCAGATACGCGTCAATCTTTCCTGTCAGCAGTGCCGTAATACAATCGGGATAGCTACTGAACAGCAGGTACTCGCTGTCAGGAAAATTCTCATGCGCAATACTCTCCATCAGCGGGCCGGTAAGCACCCCGATGCGCTTTCCGTTATAAGCTTTCCAAGCCGGCGAGGATATATTTTCCTTCTTTGCCTCGCCCCGGACCATGACCCCCAGTTTTTCCTCATAGAGAAAATCGGAAAAACGTAACGCTTCCTCACGTTCCGACGTCACATTCAGGTTTGCCATTATGCAGTCAACATCTCCGGTCACAGCAGCCGGTATGATTGCGCCGTAATCGTACACCTTGAAGCGTATGTCAGCCCCCAGCCATGCGGCAAAGCGATAGGCCATTTCCACGTCAAATCCTTGCAGCCCGTTTTCTCCGTAATAGCTGTAGGGCGGGGCAATCCCCGTTGTGCCCACTGTGAGATGCTGAGAAGGCTGCTGCGGCAGAGGGATGTCCGGCATGACATCATTTCCATCCATTACCCATCGCTGCCGCATATCATCCAATGTTCCGTCTGCTCTGATTTCCCCGATGAACCGGTTCAGCTTTTCTTCCAGATTTTCAATGGAAGATACAGGAGAAATGCCCACAGCAACGCGGACCGACTCCTCCAGGGTCTCATCCAGCAGATGAACCCCGGAAACATCATTCGCCAAGGCAACACGCATCTGATCGATGTCAAACACATAGGCATCTATCTTTCCCTGAGCCAGCGCCATGTAAGCCGTACTGTTGTCTGTGAAGTAAACCAGGCCTGCCTGGGGCAGTTCCCCTTGTACAATCATTTCTGCAGCACTGCCCTGGGATATTCCCACCAGCATCCCCGGTTGATTCAACTGCACCAGCGAAGATATTTCTTTCTCTGCCATTCCTGGATAGGAAAAGAGAATCATTGCCGCTATGAGGGTGAGCAGTATTTTTTTCATGCTGTCTCTTTCTTTCCTTTCATTCTTGACTGCTGAGACACCTATTTTCCTTTTTTATTCTTTCCTGCCTGACAGCTTTCTGCGATAGCAGAAGCATATTCTTTCCCAGTCCATACGCTTCCGGCTGATCTTTTGCAAAAAAAGAGAGGCCGCTACTGCGTTAAATCGGATGCTCGTCAATCTATTTCAGATGTATCGTTCAGCTTCGGTCTTGATTTTCTGGGCTGGAATGCCTCGTCTGTTTCCTCACTCGCCTCGTTGAACGTGTTTCCTTCCACAGGCTGCATGCCCTCAAGGCCTGTCAAAGGCAGTTCAATGACAGTCCCGCCAGGCACATGGAGAAAAAACAGATCCAGCACATCGTCAATCCCATGGATACCTTCCTCAGCCAGTCGGTCCACAGCAGCCTGCATTTCAGGGCTGAGTGTTCCGTCATCTGTGTCTTCCGCAGCGTCGGTTTCATTCAGATCAATCCATTCGCCTACCATATACGCAAGCACATGCTCCTGTTCCAGCTTGCTGGTACTGTCATTCCATACGCCATGGATCAAGAGCGGTATGCCATGCCCCGGCATACACACCATACGCATGGTGCTTCCATCCTGTCCCACATTCGTTGTTCCGTAAAAGAACACTCCTGTCAGGCGTTCCTTCAGCCATGCGCGCAGTTCTTTCTCTATGGTCTCTATTGTCCATTCCTGGACTGTGTACAGGATCTCCGATGAATCCTCCGTGCTCAGGATTGTCTGCACAAAGGAGGGCAGCTCACTGAAATCCCCTGAAAGCACGGATGAAAAGAGCGAAGAAACCGTTGTAAAAAGCTTGTTCAGATTCACGCTGTACATCTGTAGAATCCACTGCTCATCCCCAAACACGCCCTGCTCTGGCATTGTCAGCGTTATCATGGCTCGGTCGGCATCAAGGATTTCGGGAATTTTCGTCCTGCCAAGGCGGGTTGCATCCAGTGCACGTTCCATTTCTGTTTCGTACTTTTCCAGACCAGAGAGGCGAAGTGCGAAAGGCAGAAGTTCCGAGAGCTGAGAATAGTCCGTACCTGGCACCATCGCACAATCCACACTGAACCAGAATGCACGACCTTCCTCGTACGTCATGCCTGCCTTCTCGTACAGATACCATGCCAGATAGT
The DNA here is from genome assembly GCA_902764915.1 of uncultured Eubacteriales bacterium. Classification (GTDB taxonomy): domain Bacteria; phylum Bacillota; class Clostridia; order Christensenellales; family Aristaeellaceae; genus UBA2943. The sequence goes on from CACWXY010000003.1 coordinate 160,608, forward strand.
TCAGAAGCGATGAATTGCTGTGCACGCCGCCTTGATCGTTGAGCAGAGTCGGTGTTTTCGCATTGGGCATGTAGTACACATCCCAGGTAAATTCCGGCTGACCGAAAGCATGCGGTTCACTCATGCTTCGAATGACAGATGTGCTCTCATCCGCGATTTCCCAGGAAATGGTGTCCGTGCTTTCCATCAGCAGCTGACATGTATTGCCCTGGATATCGCTCATTGCCTCATTAATCGCACCATAGTCATTCATGTATGCATTGTATGTCATGACACTTCCTGTCACACCGTGTGTATATTCATGCGCCAGCACATCCAGGCACTGTGAAAAATCATTGGCCTGGCTGGCAAGGAAAATCTGCCAGCCGAGGTAACCGCCAGCATAGGCTGCATTGTTCACCGATTTGTGGTTCCTGTCGCAGAAATTGTTCAGAATCAGAATCGGGGTGTCCATGCCATCGACACCTGACCAGCCAATCTCGCGATAATAGTCATAAGCGCGGCAGTAATTATACAGGCTGAGAAGGCCCACCTGATCCCATTCCAGATTATCCGCACTATATTCCAGAACTACCTGGCCACCGCCATAGAGGAATTCCCAGCAGTCTGCAACAACAATTCTGCGCTCCAGATTTCCCAGGTAGTACATGCCCGTGCGCTTATCGCGCATCACGGTCACTGTAATTTCCTGTTCTTCACCAGTCGAGAGATCAACATAGCCCGTATAGTCAACCGGTTCCATAAACGCAAACACATAACTGGCATCAAAGCCGCTGGTAGCCGCTGTATCCCCCGGAATAATGGTGGGCAGACTGTACAGATATTCCCCGGAGATCGTTACATAGTGTGCAAGATATGGCAGGTCGAAAGTATGCGATATATGACTGTCAGGATTATCCGTATACACTACCCAGACATATCGGCTGCCTTCGCCATCCTCCGCTTCCACATCAATGACAAGGGTTACCGGAAGAATCATGCGATCTGTCCGGCCTTCTACCACGTGCAGTGTCTGCTGACGGGTGCGCTGGGCATAATCCAGCACCAGTGTTTCGGCTTCTTCTGCAGTAATTGTCTCGCTATCTGCCGCCTCCGGCAAATCGGATACAATACTGCTGCTCAGTCCCAGCATATGACCGGCTTCGTCAGTCATCACTTTCACAGCCCCGCCCAGTATGGTTGTATTGTCAAACATCTGCTGAAAAACATAATAATGATTCCCGGATGCATCGGTCAGCAGGCGCCATGGTTCAAGCTGCGTGTTCTCGTCACCGCCCAGCGCATCGAGCACACCCTTCACCACTGCGCTGGCATCATCAAAGCTGTTTACAGGGTTGTCGCTGCATGATCCATCGATCAGTGTAACACTTCCGTTATGCGAATATGTCCGGAAAGCATCGTTCTCTGCAGTCTCTTCAGAAACCGTCTGATGCGCCTCTGGCACCGTTGCCGCCAGGGAGCTTTCTGCACAGCCCATCTGTAATAAAAAAAGCAATAGAGCCATGATCAGCATCATCACAATTCCCGCCAGTTTTTTCATTCTCTGTATCCCTTCTTTGTGCTTATGCATCTGCCTGGCGATGCATTTTTCCTGCCCATCCGACCTGTCCGTTTATCTGTCCGGACGCTGACTCAAAAACAAAGGTGGGAACCCAATGCAATGGCTTACATCGCTGCATTGAAGCCCACCCAAATGAACTTCGCGGTGCAATCCTCATGAGTCATACCAGGCATACAACCGTTATCTTACCCGCATTCAAGCTGAAAATCGCGTGCGCTGAACTCGTATTCTTTTCGACACGTGTTCATTCACTATTGGCTTCCATATTATATCTGATTCATCGATGTCTTTTCAATCTCTATTTTCTGTGCATTCCATGACGTCACGTTCCTGTGATAACAATCGAAGCTGTTTTTTTTACACTGCTCAGCACACTGATCATACCCGCCACCCTTCTGACAGCTCCCATTTTGAAAGCCAGGCATGTGTCTGCTGAAAGTCTGTCACCACGTTCTTTCACTGATCACAAAGCAGCGTACAGAACCCAAGATCGTAGGCCACGATAGCCTGGCCATGCATTTCTTCCGGCTTCCCCGCTACTTTCCCTGCCAGAATACGCCTGGCTCCATCCCGGAGTTTTCCGATCACATCGGTTGCAATCGGAATGTCTGCGTGAGACGGCCATATCTCATCAAATTCAGATGTTCGCCTCTCCAGTCTGTCAAGGCTCTGGATATATTCATGCATATTCCGATGGGAACCAAACATAAAGATCCTTCCATTTTGCTGAATCGGGTCCCCGCTGATCAGTACGCGGTGATTCACATCCAGAACCGCTATGCTTCCGGGTGTATGTCCCGGCAGATCAATGATTTTCAGCAGACGCTGTCCCAGATCAATGCAATCGCCTTCCTGAACAGGAATTATATTTCCAGGCTTTCCGGATCGATTATACACCGGTTGCTCTGCCGGATGCATATAAAAACTCGCAAACTGCTCATTGCTTCCGATATGGTCCCGATCGGCATGGGTATTAAGAAGGAAAACAGGAAGAGATGTCAGTCCCTCCGCAATCTCTCTGGCATTGTTCACCATCATGCCGGAATCAATTAGCATCGCCTTTTCGGTCCCAGTCAGCAGAAAAAAACGAACCCCGCCGTCTTCAATCCGCCAGGTATCTGCACCCATTGCAATGACTTCATAGCTCATTGCTTGACGCTCCCTTCCTCTGGCAGTTTTCCATATTCCCGCAGTATCTTTTCCACAAGTGTAACGCATTCAAATACCAAAGCGTCACAATGCGGTTTTCTCTCGCCACCAAGTTCCTTATTTCGTTTGAGCAGATCAGCGCAATCCAGCATGCCTTCATGATTCATTCTCAGCGCTTGATAGTACGCAGTCGGATCATCGATACCAAACAGTCCCAGCACAATAAGACCGCCGGTAATCGCACCGCACGCTGCTGCTCTTCTGAGTCCGCCGGCAAAATTCGCACATATCCCCATGGCCTGTTCTTCCGTGATTCCGGCGGCCGTGGCAAAAGGCACCACCACCGATTGTCCACAGTTATAGTGCGGCGTAATCGTTGCACGCAGTTCTTGGGCCCGTTCCAGATATTGGCTCATTCTGTTTCACTCCCGCTTCTATCATTCTTTCCTGTTTCACCGTTCCAATACATCTTTGTATCCGATAATTCCGCGAATGTCCCATACCTGCTCCTGCTTTCTCAGAGACAGCAGAGAAAGCAAGGCCTGTCCTTTGACGGGTATGTTTCCGCAATCCTCGACAGCGGTACGTTGACTGCACCGAGATATGCCCCGTCCAGGATACGCTGTTCCCTGCCATTGAGCAGAAACGCACCGGATGTCTGTCTGCAGACTTCCAGTTCTCTGTGAATGTCCCCCACAGAAGCATGGCTGCTCCCCATGAATGTCTCTTAGGTAATGCCTTCCGCAGTCTGTATACTGTTCATACGGGCATAGCTGCCGCCCAGGGCAACCAGTTCTGCATGATTCCCGTGTTCGGTAATATGCCCGTTTTCAATCACAAGAATCTGATCCGCGTTGCGGATGGTAGACAGCCGGTGTGCAATCGCAATAATTGTACGTGTTCCCGCAATGCTGGCAATCGCCTTCTGGATCTGCTGTTCCGTTTCTACATCCACAGAAGCTGTCGCTTCGTCCAGAATAATAATCGGAGACCTGCGAAGAATAGCGCGGGCAATTGCTACACGCTGCTTTTGCCCACCCGACAGACGAAGGCCCCGCTCGCCCACCTGCGTCTGGTATCCGTCCGGCATCGCCATGATGTCCTCATGGATGTTGGCCGCTCTGGCCGCAGCCTCTATATCTTCCATGGAAGCATCTGGCTTGGCGTAGCCAATATTCTCTGCAATTGTGCCGTTAAACAGGAATGTATCCTGCAGAACCGGCGAAATATTCTTACGAAGGCTCTCAATTGTCACATTATTCAGATCTTGCCCGTCTATCAGGATATGTCCGGCATCCGGTTCATAAAAGCGAGATATCAGCTGGGTCAGTGTTGTTTTTCCCACACCCGTAGGTCCGACAAGAGCCAGCATCTGCCCAGGCTGGCAGTGGAATGACACATCCCGGAGAACAGGCATATTTTCCCCATAGGAAAAACTGACATGATCAAAAACAATGTCTCCCTGTACATTCTCAAGCGGTCTGGCTCCAGGATTATCCTGAATCTCCATCGGCGCGTCCAGAATATCCAGCACTCTTTCCGCTCCTGCCATAGACTGCTGCATGTTTTCCAAGAGATTCGCCAGTCCCGTCACAGGCCCATAAAACAAGGACAGGTACAGCAGAAAAGCTACAATATCCGCCACCCGCAAGCCATCCCGGTAAGCCAGATAGCCCCCGAAAGCAACGACGAGTATCGTACCCAGAGAGGAGATAAATTCCACAGCCGGATGAAACACAGCGCTGATTTTCAACGCCTGCAGCATGGCGCGCACATGCTCAAAGTTTTTTTCGTTTACCTGCTCCGTTTCATATGTTTCTCTTCCAAAGGATTGAATCTCGTGCACACCGGACAGATTATCCTGAAGCTTTCCGTTCAGTTCCCCCATCTTTTTCTGCGAAATGCGGAAAAACGGTCTTACTTTTTTGGAAAACAGAATGCCGGAAGCAAATATCAGCGGAATCGGCGCACAGGTGATCAGCGCCAGCTTCCAGTTGATGGCCAGAAGCACAGTCAGCACGCCGGCAAATGTGACCACATTGGTAATGGATTCGGGAATCATGTGCGCATACAGCAGTTCAAAGTCCCGGGTATCGTTGACCACGCGGCTCATCAGATCGCCGGTCTGCTTATCATGAAAATAGCCCAAGTGCATCCGTTCCAGCTTGTCATACGTTTTCGTGCGAAGATCGCCTACCAGATACCACGCAGCCTTGTGCGCCAGATAACTGCTTAGAAAGCGGAACAATACCCGCAGCAGATACAGCGCTACCAACACTGCGGTCAGCCAGCCAATGGTATGCAGCCCCTTTTCATCCACCCCGTCTTCCACAATCCCTGTCATGGCAGATAATACCTTCGGTGCTGCCAGGTTTACCCCTGTCAGCGCAAGCGTGGAGAGTATGGCAACCGTGTACAGTGTTCTGTAGCGGATCGCTTCACGGCTCAGACGCCATAAAGTGCGGATCATAAAGCCTCCATAAACGTTCGCTTCCGTACAATGGATATGCATATGCATCATGGCATGCTGCTCGCTCGTGAACCGGCTTTCCCTGCCCCAAGCAGGAAAGATGGACGAACCGTGCAGTATCATGCAACAAACATACGGCCTTGTCAGCAAGGCTATCACATTTCTTCAATCATGTAAACAAAACAAGAGGGTCTTTCATTATTCATGGAGAATAAACACTGCTATTCACGCCTCTGCCAATAAAAGGCGCCTCACACAAAAGCTTATAGCAGATATTCTTAACGCAACGGTATTCCTGAGGCTATTACACCGAAAGACAAGGTTCCGAAAAAGAATGGTAGCTTTCAAAAAAAGCACCCGCAAACCGAGAAAATCAAAAGATAATCAGAAGATAAAGATCGCGACACAACAAGGTTTTAAAAAGCTTTTCAAAAGGTTTTCAAAAGATCGGCGAAAGATTTCTAATTATAAATCAAGATATGTTGCAATCAACAAATTTGGGAATATAAAAAGAGCCTTCTTTTCACCATCAACTGCAATTTCAGTGCATTTTCTGGAGAAAAGAAAGAAAAACCATAGGTCTTCGCCTTGGCTCAGATTACCGCCTCTTCGGTGACAGCTTATGCTTTGCTACTTAACATTTATCAAGTATTTTGCTAACATGGGGACCGTGGGAGGTGAATGGCATTGAATCAAATCATTCATGAATTACAGGACATGACGCACCTCAGCTGGGCAAAGACGCGCAATTCGTCCAGTACGGCGGGTTCATTCCTGAAAGCGTATGAAGACGGCGTCGATGGGAAGACTTATTTCAAGCTGTCAAATTATGATGCCTGGAAAGGGATCATCGGCCATGAATGCGTTAATGAAATCATTGTAGATCGCTTATTGTCGATCCTGGGCATCAGCCACCTGCCCTATCAGTTGATCCATGCGAAGATCCTGATCGATCAGAAAGAATATGAAACCTGGCTTTGCGCCTCCAAGGATTTCAAGCAGCGCAGAGAAAGCAAAATCGCGCTGGACGCATATTATCAAGCGGAGAGCTTGCCGAATGAATCTCCCATGGATTTTTGCATCCGCAATGGGTGGGAAAGCACAGTCTATGAGATGCTGGTCGTCGATTATCTGATCCTCAATCGTGACCGGCATGGCGCAAATATGGAAGTCCTTCGGAACCAGCGGAAGAAAACCATCCGCCTGGCCCCTTTGTTTGATCACGGACTGTCACTGCTCAGCCGGTGTGAAAGCACCGAAGCCATGCTTCGGGAGGATGTTATGGCTGATAAGCCGGTCCAATGCTTTGTCGGTTCACGGTCATCATGGGAGAATCTCCGTTTGATCCCACGGGATCAGCGTCCTCCTTTGCATCCGTTGGCAGAGAATGACCGCGCAATTCTCCTGGAAGGTTTATCAGAAGCGCTCGATCAGCAATGGCTGGACAGGATCTGGGAAATGATATGGAAGAGGTGGCAAGCGTATGAGAATCTTTGCAATCAAGGATGATACGCATTCGCAAAAGAGCGTAATGGGATATCTGATCTATTACGAAAACGCGAAAGCATTCTATATAGAGCTGCCGGACGACGCCGATCCCTGGGAAACACCGCTTTTGCTGTCCTCGTTCGTAAAACGCGGCGAGCGCTCCGTCAGCAGCTATTGGAGCCGTTTATGGGTGCAGCAGCGTATTATTCCCCAGGACAGACAGAATATCGGCCAGGTTCTGAAGGAAAACGGGCTCACAGAATATGACGAGTTTCAAATGCTGATGCTGACCATGGGGCGATGCGCGCAGGATGAATGCTATCTTGAAGAAATAAACACCGGAGAACTGCCCCCGTTGCTGCGGAATCGCTGGAAAACCAAGATCGAGGACGTTGTTCCTCTCAAAGGCTTTCGCTTACTTGTTTTCTTCCGCAATGGGGAAGTTAAAATCTGTGACGCGGCAAAGCATGCGACAGATCACGTGGAATGTCAGCCTTATGTCGCCCAAGAGAAGCGTTTCCATGCGGTGGAAGTTCAACCCGATGGATATGGCGTGATGTGGAGTGATCGGGCAATGATTTCCGACCGTGAACTATACGAAAAAAGCGAAAACATTCCGCTTTCGCTGGAAGATTTCATTGGTTTTGTGCAGCACAGAATTGTGAATGCGAACGAAGCATGTCAGCTTCTGGGATGCAGCCGTCAAAACAT